>JACJGO010000001.1 GCA_014163555.1 Flavisolibacter longurius | reverse complement strand
TGTCCTTGCCGTGGCTTTGGATCTGGGCAAGGCGGGCAAAGCTGCGGCCGTCCTGGCTTCTTTCCACTTCGTAGCGGTTTACGTTCTCTTCGCCGGCAATCTGCCATGTTAACTGCACGGTGTTGTTAAGGCCTTTTGCTTCAAAGCGGATAAAGGTGACCGGCAGGGCAATCTGCGAGAAGGTACCATTGGTGCGGTACTGGTCAAAGTAGATAAACTGGTCGGCAGCGCCGCTTCCAGAGGCGGGGTCAAAGTAAAAGATCAGGCGGTAGCGGCCACCGGCAGGAAAACCGGGCAGGTTGGCCGTGGAAATGCTCTCGCAAACGGTGGCCTCACCGCCGCTGTAAGAAAGGTTGAACTCCAGGCTGCCGGAGTTGTTCACACCCTGTCTGACATCGATGGTTTCCACAGCCCCGGTTAGGGTTGAGATGTACTGGATCTGTACGCGGTAGCTGCTGGCCTGCACGCTGCCGCCCAAAATAAAGCCATAGCCGATGGTGGTGGCATTGGCGCCGAGTTGATAGGTGGGCGTGCTCACTGAATACGTCGAGGAGCTCAGCACATTGTTGCGCTGCAGGGCCTCATTGGCCGCACTGTAGCCAAACGAACCCGTAAAGCCGGCCGTGCTGCCACCCGTGTTGTCAAAATTCTCAACCACATTGCCACACACTGAGGTCTGCGCATTGGCCACAATAAAACTACCTAATGAAAACGTGAAAGACAAGATGCCATTCTTTAGCAAACTGTAGAATTTTTCCATGATAAACATTTATAGGTTTTAGAAGAAAAGCTAGATCATGGTTTCACAGTGTGGACGTATTGGCTTTTCTGAAGAGGATGAGAGGTATTTTACCGTTATCAAAAATTGTTCCTACTAATTTTTGATCATTTCATCGAATTACAAGAATAAAAAACGTTGTTAAGATACAAAAGAAAACGTCCACACTTGTGGTGTGGACGTTTTCAAAAAGAAATTGTGGTTATTATTCAGCAACAACTTCCAAATCAATTTCAGCGGTTTGACCATTGCCGAAATCAACAGTTGCTTTATACGTACCCAGTTCTTTCACTTCATCATTGATGCTGATCTTTTTGCGATCAATTTCGTAACCTTTCTGGTCGCGGATGGCACGACTGATCTGTAGCGACGTAATGCTACCGAAGATCTTGCCGCTGGTACCAGTCTTGGCACCGACACGAACAGGGGCTTCCTGCAGTTTGCTGATTACGCTGTTGATCTGCGCCAGCATGGCTGCCTCTTTCTTCTTTGCTACTTTCAGCCTTTCGTCCAACTGTTTTTTGTTAGAAGGACTGGCTTCAACGGCAAAGCCCTGTGGAATCAGGAAGTTACGGGCATAACCGTTTTTTACCTTTACCAATTCGTTCTTACCGCCAAGATTATCAACATCCTGAATTAAAATAATTTCCATTGTAATTTGTTTTAGCCAATGGTCCGCTCAACGTAAACCACTGTCCGTCCTGCAACAGGGCAGGAGTTAGGTTAAAAATTTTATTTTAAAAGATCCGTTACGTACGGCAACAATGCCATCTGACGAGCCTTTTTAATGGCATCAGACACTTTGCGCTGGTACTTCAGTGAGTTACCTGTAATGCGGCGGGGCAACATTTTGCCCTGCTCATTCAGGAACTTTTTCAGGAACTCTACATCTTTATAATCGATGTATTTAATACCATACTTTTTAAAACGACAAAACTTCTTTGGGCGTTTTTCCTGCTTAATGGCGGTCAGGTATTTGATTTCATTTGCTTTAGCCATTGTTCACCTCCTCCAGTTTTTCGTTTCCAGTAGGCAGGCCGCTGCGCTTTTTGTTGTTGTACTCAACGGCGTACTTGTCAAGTTTAGTAGTCATGTGACGGAGAACAGTCTCGTCACGCAGAAGCTGGATCTTCAGCTTCTCATTGAAGTCGGATGGCGCCTGAAATTCAGCAACCCAGTACAAGCCTGTGGTTTTTTTCTGAATCGGGTACGCCAGTGATTTCAGCCCCCATGCATTTTCAGCTACCATCTGGCCGCCATTGTCGGTTACCAGTGTAGCGAATTTGCGCTGAGCGTTTTTGAATTCTTCATCGCTCAGAACGGGGGTAAAAATCACCATCAATTCGTAATTGTTCATTACCCTGTTTTTTGATTAAAAAATAAAATTTGGAGCGCAAAGGTAGGGTTTGAAACCGAGACGGTATAAAGAAAGGAAAAGAAAATTTGGCGCGGAGGTGTTAAAAATGGCTGTTAGCCAATCTTGGTCTGGTTTTAAAAGAACACAGAGAATTTTCGCTTGGATTATAAAAAGTGATAATCCTGGACAGACGATTGGCTGCCTTATTCAGCGCTGCCTCTGACATCAATCATTTTGAGCTGGAGGTTTTTTTCACCATTCCATTCATTTTCTTCAATCTTAAAAACAATGTCGATCGGCCGGTTAGTCAGCAGAAGGGGCATTTTATCGGCCATATTAAAACCAATCCCTGTCATGGTCAGATTATCCTGCTTCAGCACAAAACGAAGATGCGCCTCTTTTACAACCTTGCTCCAACCGGTGTTATAGACCCGGCGGGCACAAAAAGTTGGGGACATGTTTTCGGGGCCGAAGGGTTCCATCTGGCAAATAATATCATAAAACGACCTTTTTATGTCTGAAAACCGGATCTCAGCATCAATCACAATTTCAGGAATCAGCAATTCAGGGTGAATGGTGGCCGTTACCACTTCTTCAAACCGCTGGCAGAAGGCGTCTACTTTATCCGGTTCCAAGGTCATACCAGCCGCATAAAAGTGGCCGCCGTAGCCCAACAACAGGTCTTTGCACTGATGAATGGCTTCATACACATTGAAGCCGGCAACGCTTCGGGCTGATCCCGCCACATAGTCGCCACTTTGGGTAAGCACAATGGTTGGGCGGTAAAAATGGTCAATAAGGCGGGAGGCTACAATGCCTACGACGCCTTTGTGCCAGTGCGGCTGGTAGAGGACCGTGCTTTTGCGGCCCAATTGTATTTCGTCGCCCTGGATAAGCGCCAGGGCCTCTTCTGTGATATTGCTATCGGCTTCTTTGCGGGTGGTATTGTCGGCATTCAGTTGTTCGGCCCAATGCATCGCCTCTTCGTAACTATCGGCAATGAACATCATTACTGCTTTGCGGGCATCATCCATCCGGCCCGCTGCATTTACCCTGGGGGCAATAATGAACACTAGGTTGGTAATATGAAACTGTTTTTGAAAGCTGCTTAAATAACTGAGGGCCTTAATTCCGAAATTGGGATTTCTGTTGGCTTTTTGTAGCCCATAATAAGCCAGTATCCTGTTCTCTCCAGTGATGGGAACAATATCCGCAGCGATTGCGGTAGCCACCAGGTCCAGATAGGTAAAAGCAATCTCATCCGGGAGATGCATTGCCCTGCATAAAGCGGTGATTAATTTGAATCCAACCCCGCATCCGCACAATTCTTTGTAAGGGTATGGGCAATCCCATTGCTTCGGGTTAAGGATAGCTACTGCCGGTGGAAGTTCGTCGTCGGGAAGATGGTGGTCGCAAACAACAAAATCAATCCCCAATTCTTTTGCGTACCGTATCAATTCTACGGATTTAATGCCGCAGTCGAGTGAAACGATGAGGGTATAATTGTTTTCGAACGCAAAGTCAATTCCTTTTTTGCTAATACCGTATCCTTCGCGGTAGCGGTGGGGAATATAAAATTCGGTTTGTGCGTGGTGTTTTTTCAGAAATTGGTACATGCACGAAACGGCTGTAGTGCCATCCACATCGTAATCGCCAAAAACAAGGATCTTTTCACCATCAGAAAAAGCCTGTAAGATGCGATCAACTGCTTTCTCCATGTCTTTCATCAGAAAAGGGTCATGCAGGTCAGTCAATTGGGGGCGAAAAAAGGATTTGGCTTGTTCAAAGGCCTCAATCCCACGCTGCAACAGGATAGCGCACAGGGTTGGGTGAATTTTCAACTCTTTGAAAAGAGCTGCCGCTTTTTCTTTATCGTATTGATTGATACGCCAGCGTTTCTCACCCATTGCTCAGTATTTTCTGTCCGTTACAAAATTGACCAGGTCTTCAAATCCGTCCCGCACCGGCGATGGCGGAAAACTGTGCAGAATAGCGAGTGCTTCCTGCTTATAGGCATTCATTTTTTCTATTGTATAATCAATGCCGCCGCTTTTGCTAACCTCCTCTACAATATAAGCAATTTTGTCTTTGCGGGTATTTTCATTTTTAAGAATGTAAATTAGTTCCCGCCGCTTTTTTTTATCGGTATTATTCAGTGTATAGATAAGGGGTAGCGTGAGTTTCTTTTCCTTGATATCATTTCCCGTAGGCTTGCCTATGTCTTGCGACGTATAATCAAATAGGTCGTCTTTTATCTGAAACGCTATGCCAACCTTTTCTCCAAATACCTGCATTTTCTGGCTGATTTTCTTATCGCCGGAAGCCGACCAGGCACCTGCCGCACAGGCCGATGAGAGGAGGGAAGCTGTTTTATTTTTAATGATTTCCAGGTACACGTCTTCATCCATATTCAAGGATCTGGATTTTTCCATCTGAAGCAATTCGCCTTCACTCATTTTTCGCACTGCTTCGGATAGGAGTTTTAGGATCTCAAAGTCGTTATTATCAAGTGATAAGAGCAGGCCTTTAGCCAGGAGATAATCGCCAACAAGAACCGATATCTTGTTTTTCCAAAGGGCATAAACTGAGAAAAAACCTCTACGTTCAAGCGAATCGTCAACGACATCGTCATGCACCAGTGTGGCGGTATGAAGCAATTCTACCAGTGAGGCTGCCCGGTAGGTGCTTTCTGTGACGTCACCGCAAAGCTTTGCGGCCAGGAAGACAAACATGGGACGGATCTGCTTTCCTTTACGTTTTACAACGTACCGCATGATACGGTCGAGCATAAATGCATTGCTTCGGGCAGCTTCTTTGAACTTTTTTTCAAAGAGTAACAACTCATCCTCTATTAAATTAACGGGTAGCTTCATTCGTAGTTGAAAGATTGCAGCGGCAAAACAACAGATTCATCCATGTGGTACAAGAATTGCTTATTTGAGCTGACAAATTATAGTGACTTGGCAATCGCCTCAAAAATAAATTTAAAAGTTTGGTAATTGTCGGTCAATTTATATTTTTGCGCTGATTAGGACATTGTTTTTAAATTTTAATTCATAGTTATGGCAAGCAAAAAGTACTCTTTTTTAGCAGGTGCATTGTGCCTGTTCGCCTCGGCCGGCTTCGCTCAAACGACGACGACTAGCGGTTCCGGATACGATGTAGCAGATTCCACTGTAGTTCCCACTCGAAGAATGCCCCAGCAAACAGAGTTTATGCAAGGCACTTATAATTACCCTGCAAAGCCCCGCAGCATGTGGGAACTGGGTTTGAAAGTTGGTTCGTTTACGGTTAGAGGTGATGTTCCATCGAAGTTCTTATCGCCTGGTTTTGGTGTTCATATTAGAAAGGCATTGGGTTACTTGTTTTCACTGCGCCTTAACTATATGTATGGTATTGGTAAAGGTTTGGATTGGAGAGCAGCTGGCAATTATCGCAACAATACAGCTTGGTCTGCCTATTCACCCACAAACCCTCAGCAATCAAGAGTTTTCTACAATTACAAAACGAATGTTCAGGACCTGTCTTTGGAAGGTATCTTCTCGCTGAACAACATTAAGTTTCACAAGTCACGCTCCAATGTAAACGTTTATGCATTGTTGGGTGTCGGTGTTGCGACATATGATACTAAAGTGAATGCCTTAAATGGTAACGCACCTTATAATTTCTCTGGCATTACTGGTAATAACGTTTATGAAAACAGAAAGGATGTCAAAGATGCACTGGAAAATCTGTTAGATGACAGCTACGAAACACAAGCAGAAACGTATGGTGACGAACGTGCAAAACTGGGTGGTAACACTTTAATGCCTGTGGCACACGTTGGTCTTGGATTGGCTTTCCGATTGAGCCCTCGACTGAACTTGGCCATTGAAGACCGTTTGACATTTACGAACAGCGATCTGATTGATGGTCAGCGTTGGGCAGAGCAAACAACTGGTCAACCAGTTATGACACCGTCTAAGGATGCCTATAATAACCTGACTATTGGCTTGAACATCAATTTGGGTGCCCGTTCTGTTGAGCCACTGTGGTGGTTGAATCCTCTGGATTATGCTTACCAGGAAATCCGCAAGCCTCGCCTGATGATTCTTCCCAAACCTGTTCTGCCTGATACCGATGGTGATGGTGTAACTGATCAGTTTGACCAAGAGGTTACTCCGGCTGGTTGTCCTGTAGATTCACATGGTGTGAGCCTGGATACAGATGGCGATGGTGTTCCTGACTGCCGCGATAAAGAAAAAGTTACACCTTCTTCTTGGCAACCTGTTGATGCTGACGGTGTAGGTAAAGCTCCATGTCCGGATTCAACTTGCTTCGAAAAATATATGATTCGCAAGGATGACTGTGCAACTGCTATGGGTGCTATGCCTAGCATTGCTTTCACAGGTAACAATTCTCGCCTGAACAACGATCAAAGAAGCCTTCTGGCTGGTGTTGCCGCTCGTCTACGCAACGCTCCAGACTGCCGCATCACAATCGTAGGTTATTGCACAGAAAGCAAGGCTAAACAAAGCGCTGGTTCTGCTAGAGCTGAAAACGTTCGCAGATATCTGGTTGAAAATGAAGGTATCTCTAACGATCGTATCACAGTATTGCTGGCCCAAGAAGGTGGCGACTGCGGAACGGTTGACCTGAGAGCTGAATAATAAAATCATCTTTTTTGATAAAAAAATCCTGCTGCAAAGCAGGATTTTTTTTTGTCTTTACTTTAGATAAATCTTAACGGCGGTAAGCGGCACTTTTAAAGAAATTACCGAATATTTGCCGTTAGCGATTAATTTTGCTCCCTTTATGAAGTTTCCTGCCGTCTTTCTTTTAGGTCTCATTCTCTTGACCGGCTGCCAGTCGATCAATAAAGTACTGAAAAGCACTGATCCTCATTACAAATTGCGGATGGCAGAACAGTATTACGCCAATAAAAAATACAATCTGGCCCAGCAGGTTTACGAAGACATTATGCCGGCTTTCCGTGGGCAGCCGGAATTTGAGGATATCTATTATAAATACGCCTATACTGCCTATCATCAGAAAGATTATTTGAATGCTGAGAATTTATTCAAAGGTTATTTGGAAATTTTCTCAACCAGCCCTAGAGCTGAGGAGGTTGATTTTATGCGGGCTTATACGTTTTATAAACAATCGCCCAAACCAGCATTGGACCAAACAGCTACCCGCAAGGCCATTGGAATGTTCCAAACCTTTATTAATACCCATCCTGGCTCTCCGCGGAACAAGGAAGCAAACGAGATAATCGACCAATTGCGGGGAAAGTTGGAAACCAAGGATATGCAGTCTGCGCAACTCTATTATGATATTGGGCAGTTCCGGGCTGCTGCTGTGGCGTTTAATACCATGTTAAATGACTATGCTGAAAGTACCAAAGCCGACGAATACAAACTTATGGCGATAAAATCTTACTTTCGCTTCGCCGAATTAAGCGTGGAGGATAAAAAGGCCGAGCGGTTTGAAAAGGTAATTGAAGAAGCGGCTGATTTTATGGACCGCTTTCCGCAAAGTCCCCTGGCGAAAGATGTCGAGGATTTTGTAAAACAATCTGAAAACAACTTAAAAATATACTCGAATGAGCCTGTTAAGACGACAACTTAATACAAATATTACCAACAATATTGAGACCCGTGATATTAACGAGCTGAAAAGCAAAACCGGTAATATCTACGAGTCTATTGCCATTATTTCAAAAAGAGCTAATCAGATCAATATTTCTGTAAAGGAAGAATTGCACAATAAATTGGATGAGTTTGCCAGCCATACCGATTCGCTGGAAGAGATCCATGAGAACAAGGAGCAGATCGAGATCTCAAAAGCGTATGAAAAAATGCCAAACCCTTCGATTTTGGCAACATCTGAGTTTTTGGAAGGAAAAATTTACTATCGTAAAAACGAAGACGCTGATCTTTTCCAATAATTAATAACGAGATCAAATGATAAAGGAGAAAGAGAGAGTTTGCATAGGCTCTTTTTTTCTCCTTCTTTATTTATTAAACCTTATTTTCTCCGTTTCTCCTCTAATGCTTAATGTATGATCGCCGGCAAAAAAGTTCTTTTAGGTATCTCCGGAAGCATTGCAGCTTATAAAACGCCCATTCTTGTTCGTCAGCTTGTAAAAAGGGGTGCTGAGGTAAAAGTGATCATGACGCCGGCCTCTACCGATTTCGTTTCTAAACTTACATTGGCTACCGTTTCCAAAAATAAGGTTTTGATCGATCTTTTTGATGAAACCTCTTGGGCCAATCATGTGCAGTTAGGACGATGGGCAGATGTCATGCTTATGGCTCCATTGAGTTGCAATACGTTGAGCAAAATGGCTAATGGAGCCTGTGACAATCTGCTTTTAGCAACCTATCTGTCTGCTACCTGCCCTGTTGTTTTAGCGCCTGCGATGGACGAGGATATGTGGCACCATCCCGCTACAATGGAAAATCTTGCAAAACTGGAAAGCTTTGGTTGTATCAATCTTTCTGTCCAATTCGGGGAATTAGCCAGTGGCTTGGTTGGCGAAGGAAGAATGGCAGAGCCAGAGGAAATTGTGGCTTATCTGGAAACATATTTCAACCGGCATACAACCCTGAAAGGTAAAAAAGCGTTGGTAACAGCCGGACCTACATACGAAGCCATTGATCCTGTACGTTTTATTGGCAACCACTCGTCCGGCAAGATGGGTATCGCCATTGCTGAAGAACTTCGACAAAGAGGAGCAGAGGTAACCTTGGTTGCGGGACCAGTTTCATTGCCAACAAACGGCATCAGGCGTATAAATGTAACCACAGCCCAAGAAATGTTCGAACATTGTATTGCAGAACCCTATGATATTGCAGTAATGGCTGCGGCTGTGGCTGATTATACGCCTGAAACCGTATCCGATCAGAAGATAAAAAAAACTGGCGATGGCCTTACCTTGACATTGCGGAAAACAAAAGATATTTTGGCTGCTTTGGGGCAGCAAAAACAGGAAGGGCAAGTATTGGTAGGATTTGCATTGGAGACCAACAACGAAAAAGAAAGTGCTTTAAAAAAGTTGGCCGAGAAAAATGCGGATGTGATTGTGCTTAATTCTCTGCAGGATGAAGGTGCAGGATTCGGGCACGATACCAACAAAGCTACTTTTTACATGCGAAACGGGGAGGAAAAAGCCATTGCGCTGAAATCAAAGAAAGCATTGGCCAAAGATATTGTTGACACGATAACGAATTTATTACCATGAAATGGATCGTATTGCCTGCCCTGTTGCTGATTGCGCAACTGGCCAGGACGCAGGAAATGCAAGCACGTTTTACCGTAATGGCCAACCGGGTAAGTACACAGGTTGATAAAAAAACGTTTCAGACCCTGCAAACAACGCTGACGAATTTTGTAAACAACCGTAAGTGGTCGGCTGATGGCTACCAGCCCCAGGAAAAAATCCGTTGTAATTTCCTGCTCAACATCGACCAGGAATTGGGCAACAATGTTTACAAAGCAACCCTCACAGTGCAGTCGGCCCGTCCTGCATACAACACTTCTTATGAATCGCCACTGGTAAACTTTCAGGACAATGAAGTCACGTTTAAGTATATCGAGTTTCAGCCTGTGGAGTTTAATGAAAACCGTGTGCAGGGCAACGACCCGTTAACCGCCAATTTACCGGCTATTGTGGCATATTATGTCAACCTAATATTAGGAATGGATTATGCGTCCTTTTCGCTGCGTGGTGGCGATCCGTATTTTCAAAAAGCACAGAATATCGTTAACAATGCTCCGGAAGGCGGGCAAATCAGTGGATGGAAACCTTTTGATGGACTACGGAACCGGTTTAAACTGATTGAGGGTTTTGTGGACAATCGTTTTGCGCTGATGCACGATGCCATTTATTCGTACTATCGCGGTGGCTTGGATGTATTTTCAGAGCGGGAAAAAGATGCCCGTGTTGGCGTATTGAATGCATTGAATTATCTCAATACAGTTAGCCAGGAAAATCCTAACGCCATGGCTATTCAGTTTTTCTTTCAGGGAAAAAGCAATGAACTGTTACGCATTTTCAGCAAAGCCGATGGGCAAATGAAAACGCAGGCAAGAAATATTCTTACCCGCTTGGATCTCACCAATGCAAATACTTACAAGGAACTAAAATAAATGCGTAACTGGATCATAATCTGCCTGGTTTGGGCGTCCTGCTCCGGAGAGTCGGTGCCAAAGAATGTTTTGCCGCCTGAAAAAATGCAGGATGTAATGTATGATGTAGTTCGGGTTGATGAGATGGTGGATTTTTTGCGGATGTCAGATTCTACTTACCATTTATTTTCAAAACGGTCAGCCCTGTACGATACGGTTTTCGGGCTTCACAAGGTCACCAAAGAGCGGTTTCAGCAAAGTTTGAAGTATTACCAGGGAAGACCTGATCTTTTAAAGGAAATGATGAACAATCTTCATGCTGACATCACCGATACTTCCAAAAAGTCTACCTCCGCTCCAAAGGAATTGGCACAATAGCAGAGGGGAAATTAAGCAATAGAAACAATCAGTTTTTTTCGATAACGATATACGCTTTGTTATCGCCCATTCGAAAAGGCTTCTTGCGTGGAGTGCTGTAAATGCTTTTCATTTTCAGACCCGCCGTTTGCAGCATCGCTTCCAGTTCCTGTAGTGTAAAAATGTAGTCAACACCTTTGATCACTTCTACTAATCCATCTGGTGCAATCAGTGTATGTTCCGACTCAATGCGGTTGGGTGAAAAATGATACTGGTAATCCAATAAATATTTATAATCTTCTACGTAATACCATTCTCTTTCCTGGAAATGTTTGATGGCAATTTCTGCAATCATCCATGTGTTCAGAATAAGGGTACCACAGGCGGTTAAATGAGAAGCAATTTTTTGAAGTATGGCAGCTGCATCTTCACTGTTAAAGAAAGCAAAGCTGTTGCCCATGCAGATGGCTGCCTTGAAAGTTTGCTCCAGCGAAACCTCCAGCGCACCACTGGTCATGGCTTTTACTGGTAGCTTTTCAGTAGCAGCCATTTCATTGATTTCATCTGTATAAGCCTGCAGGTTGTCAATAGCGGTTACGTGGTAACCCCGCCGACCCAACTCCAATGCATGGCGACCATACCCACACATCAGATCAAGAACAGCGTCTTCTTGCTTCAGGTTCGCAACGTCTTCTATAAATGAACATTCGGCCTCTGAAAGTCCGGGTGGAATGAGTTTGCGCCAGACCTCTTTATAATGTCCGCTGAAAAAACTGTCGTTAATATTGTTTTCTTTCGAAGTCAATTTTTCAATCGATTAAACGGTTACGCATTGCGTACATCACCAGACCGGCAATGGTTTTCGCACCCACTTTCTGTTTCATGTTCTGCCGAATGGTTTCAATGGTGCGGGGACTCAGGAATACATCTTTCGAAATTTCCTCGGTTGTTTTGTCCTCGGCAATGCTTTTCAAAATGCGCAATTCTTTATCTGAAAACTTAACTGGTGCAGGATAGTATTGGCGTACGTTTTTTTTGTGTTGCAAACGCATCAACACAGCTTTATTCACCAGGTCATTGAAGTAAAAATCATCACTCATGCAGGCGAGGATGGCTTTGTAAATTTCTTCGGGGTCAGATGTTTTGGTTAAATAGGCATTGGCTCCCATCTCCATCATCTTGGTGATCATCTCCTGATCGTCGTACATAGTAAGCACAATGACCTTAACCGCTTCATATTCTTTCCGGATCATGTTGATAGCGTTAACACCATCCAGTTCCGGCATCCGAAGATCCATCAAAAGAACATCGGGTTGTTTGAGCTGAATCTTATGCATCAGATCTTTGCCGTCTTCAGCTTCCCATAAAAATTTGAGTTGATCGCGGCCAGTGAGAGCCATTTTGATGCCATCGCGAAAAATTTTATGATCATCAGCGATGGCCACTTTTATAAGCTGGGTATTCATGGAAATTGGTTTTGCTTGTTTAGCAGTTGCGCAAAGCTAATCGATTTTTCAACTACTGCATAGAGGACGTAAAAGTATTTCACCGATGTTCACGCATAGTTCATCGAAAGGCTACGGGAATTCGACCGTAGATATACGTTAGTATGATAGGAATTTCGCGTGTTCAATTTTGAAAATGCGAAGCCTGTTAAAAAGCCTTTCTTATGGTATTGAAAATGTATGTACCTTAACTGTATAAGGGTTTTTACCTAACCTGATTATTCTGCTCAAATGTAGGCCCGTAAAGGGTTTTAATCGATCCATTCCACTATTGCAAATTTGAAAAAGCAAGAATTTTTCTCCAAAATTGCTGCGTAAAATTACTGTTTATGTTGCGCAAAAACACTCGATTTTCCTTCGTAAGCCTCCAGAGTTTTCCTACGCAAATACTTGCTATGCCTGTCTTATTAAAACAAATGATTATTTATAGGGTATTTGTATGGTATTGTATTCGAAAAATTCGCTGACCATATTTACAGTACAAAAACTTACTGATATGGTACCAACTTCAAAAATCTTCAGATCACTCCCTCCCGGTGGACTGGGAAGCGGCGGCGATGAAGCAGCAACATGGTGGGAATTTTAATTTCTAAATCGTTGTAAAATTTTCCAAAGGTTTTCTATATTTGGCCAAAAACCAAAACTATAGAAAACCTTTTTTATTTTCTGGATGTCTTCTCGTACTTGCTTCCAATATTCTGTATAATCTATTATTGGAAAAGTTCTTATTCCGAAATTGGACTGCGGATACTTTTTTACTATTCGATTTTAAGTATAATAATCAATTTTATACTTTTTAATAATCCGTATAGCTATGTATTGTATGTCTCTTATACAATAGTAGAATGTATTGCATTTTTCAGTTTTCTGTATGTCCAAACAGACCGCCAAAGTGTAAAAAAGTCCATTGCAATTGTTGGCGTAGCTATTATTCTGTTTAATATTATTTATCCATTCTTTACCGATAATACAAAGCTTGTAGATTCGATTCCTATTGGTGTCGAAACAATAATTATCCTTGTTTTTTCTTACTACTATTTATACGAAAGAACAAACGATACAACGACATTGTACATTTATAGTACATTTCCGTTTTGGGTTGTTATTGGTATGGTTATATATCTTTCAGGCTCATTTTTTGTCTATCTGTTTTCATCAACTCTCTCGAGCAAAGAGCTTCATAAATATTGGGGATTGACAAATATTATGGGGTTTCTAAAGAATGTATTTTTTACAATTGCTGTTATTGTAAATTCCAAACCAACTCGTAAAATTCCGCCTAACGACTTCGAACTTAGCAGCCTAAACTAACCCTATAAAAATGTATCTCTTACAATCCAATATCGATAGTCCAATATCACTCGTGCTATTTTTAGGCACTTTGGGCATGCTTATCCTCACCATTGGTCTGATTCTTTTTATCATCTTCCACCAACGAAAGGTCATCCGTTTTCAGCTTCGCCTGCAGGAAATGGAAAAGAAGCAGCAAAAGATTTTGTTGAATGCCTCTATTCGTCTGCAGGAAGAAGAGCGTCAGCGCCTGGCTGCGGATTTGCACGATGATGCCGGCCCGTTACTGGCCACAGCCCGGTTGTACCTGAATGAAAACCTGGTGAACATGGACAAAGCCACACAGTTGCAATCCATCTTCCAGGCTCGCCAGATTCTCGACGACACCATTCAACTGATCCGCAACATCAGCCACAGCCTGATGCCGCCAACCCTGAAAAATTTTGGTCTGGAATCGGCAGTGAATGACCTGTTTCAAAAAATCAGCGGTTCAGGCGCCATCAATGCCAGCAGTCGCTTTCACGATTATAAAGAGCGCCTTAAACAGGAGAAGGAACTCATCATTTTTCGTGTTGTGCAGGAGTTGGTGAATAATATTTTAAAACACAGTGGCTCCAGCTTTATACATTTGACGCAGAATTTTCAAAACGATAATTGTTATATCCGTATTCATCATGATGGTCGTGGACTTGTTCAAAGTGATTTTGAGAAATTAAATAAAAGCAAGAGTGGACTGGGGTTAAAAAATATCTCCAGCCGTTTGCGGGTTTTACACGGAAAGATTCACTTTGAAAAAGATGTTTCACAAACCTATTTTAAAGTTACGATTGAAGTGCCCCGTGAAGACGTGCCCGAGGAGATGCTTTACAATTCTTAATTTTAAAGTGAAATCTGATTTCCGATGAATGTCATTAAAGTGGCAATTGCCGATGACCACAAAATTTTTCGAAAAGGTGTTATTCTCTCTCTTCGTCCGTATACGAACATAAAGTTTGTACTGGAGGCGGAGAACGGAGATGAATTGCTGGCTGGCCTGGCCGAGGCGGCACCGGATGTGGTTCTGATGGATTTGCGTATGCCGCAAAAAGACGGGATTGAAACTACAAAAATTGTCAGCAAGCAATACCCGAATATGTTCGTGCTGGTACTGAGCATGTATGAGGATGAGCGATTTGTTTCGCACCTCATGGAAAATGGAGCCAACGGCTACCTGCTGAAGAATGCTGAACCGCAGGAAATCCGCAAGGCCATTATGGATGTTTTCGAGAAGGGTTATTACCTCAATAATTTTGTCAACCGCATCCTGATCAAAAAAGCCCATTCAAAACAAAAGGCCATTCCTTCTCTCAACAGCGAGATAACCATCAGTGACAAAGAAAGAGATGTGTTGCGGTTTATTTGCATGGAGTTTACAGCGCAGGAAATTGCACAGAAAATGGATATCAGCCCCCGGACAGTTGAAGCCATTAAAGATCGATTAATGGAACGCTTTGGCAGTAAGAATACGGCTGGCCTTGTATTTTTTGCCGTGAAGAATAACCTTGTCGATTAAGAATACCGCACAGAAAATAACAACTGCTTCCTATACAAACTTTACTGGTCATTATTTGTTCGTTAGTTTAGCGTTACAGGAAACCCTATCACCGTTTCGGAAAAGTTGAATTGGCATAAGCATGCTCTTATTACTGCTTTGTTTGAGCCGCTAATTTCTTCCAGCAAACTGTGATACATTCTCTGCAATCCTCACATAAACGATACGAAATGGCATTTAAGATTTATACAAAAACAGGTGATAAAGGTGCTACTGCTTTGATTGGCGGAACCAAGGTGCCTAAGAACGACATACGCATTGAAACCTATGGCACGGTAGATGAATTAAACTCCTGGATCGGGAACATCAATGATCAATTACAAAACCAGAAATTAAACGGTGAGTTAAGAGAAATTCAGGACCGTCTTTTTACCATTGGTTCTGCATTGGCAACAGACGGCGAGAAAGAGCCTAAAATGAAATTGCCCGACCTGTTGCCTGACGACATAGCTTTTCTTGAAAATCGCATTGATGCCATGACGGAGGCACTGCCGCCGATGAAATCGTTTGTCCTTCCTGGAGGGCATCCCATTGTATCATCTATTCATATTGTACGCTGTGTTTGTCGCCGTGCCGAACGATTGGCTGTAAACATGCAGATGAACGATCTTTTCATAGATGAAAAAATAATTCAATACCTCAACCGGCTGAGCGATTACCTTTTTACGCTGGCCCGCTATGTTGCAAAGCTATTAGGGGCCGAAGAAGTGCCCTGGAAGCCGCGATTAAACCCCTGAAAACCGCCATTGACCGACAATTGGAAAGCTTTCGCATCTCGTTAATAATTTTTTTTGACTAGGTTTCGTTATTTACGGGTATGAAACTTTTCCACCTGATTCCGTTACTCATACTGACGCTGAACTATACCGGCAAACCAGTACCGGTTGCCCCGGAAGCAGTGGTCGGTGCAAATACAGGTAACCCTGGCAAGACCGATGTAAAAGAAACAGATAAAATCATTCCGTGGATGGCATCACGTAAACTGGTGTGGGATGATTTTAAATCCCAGCCGAAGCGTGAAGGGGATGCTGTGGCATCTACCAGTACATCGCTGGGGCTTTCTTACCAGTTTAAAGAGAACAAGCTTTCCTATACCATTACCTGCGATTTTTCGAAAGAGAAGTCATGGGGTTCGCTAAAAACCGATTACATCCTAGCACACGAACAGGCCCATTTTGATATCACGGAAATTCATGCCCGTAAACTTTACCAGGCTTTGTACAATTATGAGGTAAATCCCTCAACCGTAAAGGCTGATGTCGCGGCTATCTACAACCAGATTGTAAAAGAAAAGGAAGAGATGCAGCGGACGTATGACAAACAAACAGATCATAGCCGCAAACGGGGAAAACAAGTTGACTGGCTCGACCGGATCGACCAGATTCTCTTGGAAACCGAAATGTTTGCAGCGTATCCATAAAAAATCCCCGCAGTTGTTGCGGGGATTTTTTTATGGGTTGATCTGATTCAGTACATCAGAACAAACCAAACAGTTGTGCATCTACCTTGTTGATGATCTTACCCAGGTCTTCGTCTTTTTCACCAAACTTATTTTCATCACCGTTTATGATTAGCAAGGGACCTTCTTTATACGACTCAATCCATTTGTTGTAATACTCATTCAGTCGCTTTAAATAATCCAGGCGAATGTTTTCTTCATATTCTCTTCCGCGTTTTTGGATCTGGCCTACCAGCGTGGGTACCGATGCCTGTATGTAGATTAACAGGTCCGGTGGCTTTACCATTGCCTTCAATGTTTGAAAAAAAGAAAAATAGTTTTCAAAATCGCGACCGCTCATCAGGCCCATCTCATGCAGGTTGGGTGCAAAGATGTGTGCATCTTCATAGATGGTGCGATCCTGTATGATGGTCTCCGTGCCATTATGAATTTCGATGAGTTGGCCCAGGCGGCTTTGCAGAAAATAAATCTGCAACTGAAAACTCCATCGGGGCATGTCTTCATAAAAATCATTCAGGTAAGGATTGTTCTCCACGTCTTCAAAATGCGGGATCCACTTGTAATGCTTGCTGAGCTGCTGTGTCAGCGTGGTTTTCCCGGCTCCGATATTTCCGGCAACGGCAATATGTTTTGGCTTGTTTGTTTTCATGATAAGCGCCTCCGGTTATAGAGGGAATAAAAATTAGAGCGTTAAAAATAGAGTTTTCCTTTTTCCCGACAAGGTGCTTAAAAATATTTAAGACCAACCAACTGCCTTGCCTGTTCAATGGTTTTGCGGGCACTTATCCTTGCTTTTTCTGCACCCTTTTCCACCACTTTTTTCAAGTAGGCTTCGTTATTGCGAATGTTTTGTGCTTTTTCGCGAATTGGTGCAATAAATTTTACCATGTCTTCTGCCAACTGCTTTTTCATATCACCATACCGAATGGAAGCGTTGTTGAAATCATCCCTGAATTTTTGCACGGTGCTTTCGTCACTCACAAGACTCATGAGCTGGAAAATATTCTGAATGTAATCCGGCATTTCTGAATTCGGTTCTGTAGGCCCGCTGTCCGTTTTTGCCTTCATTACTTTTTTGCGGATCAGATCATCATCATCGGCAAGGTATAACGTGGCCAGTTGGTTTTCGCTCTTGCTCATTTTACCCGCACCATCAAGACTTGGTACTTTCAACAGGCTGGCGCCAAAGTTGAAGGCTTGCGGTTCGGGGAACAATTCACCATACCGATGATTAAAACGCTGCACATAGTTTCGGGTGATCTCCAGGTGCTGTTCCTGGTCTTTTCCAACAGGAACATACTTGGCGCGGTGAATAATAATGTCTGCAGCCATCAATACAGGATACGTCAACAAACCTGCATTTACATTGTCAGGCTGCAGCCTTACCTTGTCTTTAAAGGTGGGGGTTTTTTCCAGCTCACCTTTATACGCCAGCATATTCAAATAAAGGTATAATTCACTGATCTCGGGAACGCTGCTTTGCAGGTAAAGGCAAACCTTTTCCGGATCCAGTCCGGCCGCTATGTTTTCAGCCAGCACATGCAGTACACTGTTGCGCAATTCTTTTGTATCAGGATGTGTGGTTAGCGAATGCCAGTCGGCAACAAAAAAATAGCAGTCATACTCATCCTGCATGCGCACATAATTACGCATGGCGCCAAAATAGTTGCCCAGGTGAAGATTCCCTGTAGGCCTGATTCCGCTTACAACAATTTCCTTTTGCATAAGGCGGCAAAGATAGGAGAAGGTTTGTTGTTTGGGTTTTGGTTTGGAGTTGTTTGGCAAGAAACGTTTTTTGTTTTTGCAGCTTTCAAAGCATGCTTTTATCGTTCATCTGGATTTGATAAAAAGGCCACGAAGAGAAAGAAAAGAGGTTTAAACATATCCCGCCAACCCAAACTCCAAACTCCCAACCTTTACCTTATTTCGGCGCTTTTTTAAATAGGTATATGGCAACGATGGTAAATACAATGTTTGGCACCCAGGCGGCCAGCACGGGATGAAAATTGCTCTTGATGGCAAACACGCTGGAGAACCGGTCCGACAGGATATAAAGCGAGGCAATGATAATCCCGATGGCCAAGTGCAAACCGCTTCCACCGCGGGTTTTTCGTCCGGCAATAATAGCGCCGATTAGTGTAAGCAACAAAACCGTATAGGGTGTGGCATTGCGCCGGGCCAGTTCTACTTTCATGGGTGCAAGACCTTCTGTTGCCCGTTGTTCTTCGACTTCTATAAAACGCTTCAGTTCGGGTGAGGTCAGCTTGTCTTTCAGAAAATCGTCTTTCCGTAATTCCGAAGGCAGCAGGTTTAGCTTCATGATCTTTTCCGGAAACTGCTGCACCTTTTCACCGGCGCTGTCAAGCTTTCGTTCAACAACGTTTGTCAACTTCCAGGCTTTTTGGGTCGAATCCCATTGCATCCGGTCAGCACGCAGGTTGTAAACTACTTTGTTGTTTTGCACTTTCTCCATGAAAAAACCGGAAGCGCTTTTTGATGTTACATCAAAATATTTGATCCCGGCATAGGTAATGGAATCAAGCCGTTTGTAAAAACAATTGGCGCAACGTTGATAGGCTTCCTGTGCATTAAAGGTGGTCAGGTGTTTGGTTTCAAAATCGCTGCGAACCTCATTGGCTTTCGGAATGGCATATAAGTTGGCAAACCACAAGAGCAATCCCATAAACGTACCGCCAATGAAATAAGGCCGCAACCACCGACGGAACGAAGTGCCGCTGGCAAGAATCGCAATCACCTCGGAGCGCAGCGCCATTTTTGACGTAAAAAAAATAACTGCAATAAATACAAACAGGGGGAAGAGCATGCCCCAGATGAACGGCACAAATCCTACGTAATACTGCCGGATAATTTCAAAGGTGGAGAGACCGGTTTTTACAAAATCATCCGTCTTTTCACTGCTGTCAACAGCTACGGCAATGACCGTAAATGCCAGCATGCAAAACACAAAGGTGCTGAAGAATTTACGCAGTATGTACCAGTCCAGCTTTTTCATCCCGGGCGACGAAGTAAGTAAAAATGTATGAACACTGGTTTATGCATTTGGCAGGATTAACAAGAAATATGAAGCTTTTCACGCATGGTTCAAAGCTTTGTTCTATAATCTTGTTTTGAGTACCGGCACCATTTCATTCTTCCAGCTTAAAAAGTCGCCGGCAAGGATATGCTTCCGGGCTTCTTTTACCAGCCAGAGATAAAACGATATATTTTGTACCGATGCGATGGTTAAGCCAAGCAGTTCCCCTGATTTAAAAAGGTGCCGGACGTAGGCTTTGTTGTAGTACTGGCTCCATTCATTGTCCAAGCCTTCGTCAATGGGAGAGAAGTCGCGTTCCCATTTTTTATTGTCGATGTTGATGATGCCTTTGGTGGTAAACAGCATAGCGTTACGGCCATTGCGTGTCGGCATCACGCAGTCAAACATGTCCACGCCCAGCGCAATGCATTCCAGGATATTCCACGGCGTGCCTACGCCCATCAGGTAACGTGGTTTCGCCTGCGGCAAATGTTCACAGCAAAGCTGGCAGATCTCGTACATCACCGGTTCCGGTTCTCCTACGCTTAATCCACCAATGGCATTACCGGTAGCTTCTTTGGAGGCAATGTATTCGCAGGATGCTTTGCGCAGGTCATGATAAACGGCGCCCTGCACAATGGGAAAAAGGTTTTGTGTATAGCCCCTTTTGTCAGGCGTATTGTTGAAATGCGTAAAGCATTGGTCGAGCCAGCGATGGGTAAGGTTCATCGAATCCAGTGCATATTTGTATTCCGAATTCGCCGGCGGGCATTCATCAAACGCCATCATAATATCGGCGCCGATGGTGCGTTCAATGTCCATTACTTTCTCCGGCGTAAAGAGGTGTTTGCTGCCGTCAATATGACTTTGAAACATCACGCCTTCTTCGTTGATCTTTCGGTTGGCCGCCAGGGAAAACACCTGGAAGCCACCGCTGTCGGTCAGGATGGGACGGTCCCAGTTCATAAACCGGTGCAGGCCACCGGCTGCTTCCATTGTTTCCATACCGGGACGCAGATAGAGATGATACGTATTGCCTAAAATAATCTCGGCTTTCACCTGTTCTTTCAGTTGCTGTTGCGTCACACCTTTTACGCTGCCGATAGTGCCCACAGGCATAAAAATGGGCGTCTCTATCTTACCATGATCCGTGGTAATTGTACCGGCACGGGCTGCCGATTGTATATCCGTTCTCTCAAGGTCAAATTGTAATGCGGGCATAAGCGGCAAAGATAATCCCCCTATGTCCCTAAAGGAGAAACCTTAGTCTGTTAAACTTTTGTTTCGCGAAATCACTTTAGCACAACAACCTGTTCCTAAAAAAGCCTGTCATTAACAGGCATTGTCCTTTTTTATATTGAACTGTTGTGCTGCAATTAACGGATGCGAGCATCTCGTATGCATTTTGAAATACAATTCAACAAGGCAATCGAACAATCTGCTGTCAGAAAAGGTATATCAATAAAACTATAATCGGTCTTGGTTCCCCCACCGGGGGACAGGGGGCCTATGTCGTATAAAGAATATACTTTTCTCTAAAGAAATCCTCTGCAAACAGATTGCTGATTTCTGTCATCCGGGGGCGAAGCCTGCTGTTCGAAATTTCCTGTGCCAAGTCGCCGCCTTTAAGGCAGATAAGGCCAGATCGAAGCTGTATGGTACCCCCTTCGTTCTCTATTTTATACGTTTCGTTTTTCAACAGCGGCTTGCTCCATCGCCAGAGGTCTGCGAGGGGCGCCACGGCCCGGCTCACCGCAAAATCAAACTTGCGGCCTTTGATGTCTTCGGCGCGGGTATGCTGTGTCGTGATGTTGGTCAGACCCACGGCTTCCTTCACGGCCTCTATGATCTTTAATTTTTTGCCGATGCTGTCAACCAGGTGAAACTTTACAGTAGGGAAAAAGATTGCCAGGGGCACACCGGGAAAACCGCCGCCGGTACCGATGTCGACGATGTTTGTTCCTTCCGGAAAGTCAAACGCCGCCGCAATGCTCAGAGAGTGGAGAACATGTTTTTCATACAGGCTATCGATATCTTTCCGGGAAATCACATTGATTTTTGCATTCCATTCTTTGTAAAGTTCTTCCAGCGCCTGGAATTGCGTCAGTTGTTTTTCAGTGAAGTCGGAAAAATATTTCAGCAGGATGTCCATCGGGCAAAGATAGCGAAGGCCTTCTTCAGGGCTTTGCTATATTGGCGAAGAATTGTTACCCTTTCTTTTAATATGCAATCTGCTTGCTATCGTAAACACTCTTGCCTGTCATTCCGAGGAAGAAGGGGGCTAAGGATTATAGTATTAGCAGCCTTTGATTACAGTCTAGTCTTTCTTTACTTTGTTTTCCTTTCCACCTTTTCTCTTGAAAGAAAAGGTGGAGCCAAAAGTTCAAAGCAAATCCAAAGGCTCCGCTGGATTTGCTTCGGCCGGCGCACAAAAGGCAGTCATTACACGTTGCTTGTATTCTTATTTACGCAATCTTTCTTTTCAGCCATATTCATTACTACAGGTTGCATGAAACAATTCTTTTTTACTGGCTGATAAGGCAAGCTACTGCAGGCGCTGTATTGCGCTATTCCTTCTTTACAGTAAAGAGAAACCTTAGCCAATGCGCAATAAGGCGCTGAACGAGCGGGTGAAGGGATGCAATTATGGATGGTCATCTTCCTCGAGGATTGATTATTGAGCATTGGACATTACAACCAAAACAAAAGCCTTCACCAAAAGAATGGTGAAGGCTAATAATTTATCGTGCAAAAGCAGGGTTTGAGCCGAGCCACCTCCCCCTTGGGGGATGGAGGGGGCTTAATTCCAGGTTCTCCTGGGTTTTTGGTACAAAGACTTCGCAAACATGATGTAGTAGAAAAACTGCCAGAGATCCCAGAAAATGAAAAGCGAAAACAGGTCATCTTCACCCAGGTGCTTCATGGCTTTTTTCCAGATAACAGCCTGTGTGATCAGCCGAACGCTAAATGGTATCAATGCATAACGCCAGTCGAAAAGCAAAAGAGACAATACAAACAACGGGTAAAAAAGAAAGAACGATCCGGTATAAAGCCCTAACAAAACCTGGTGTGACTTCTTGTAAAATTTACCCGTGGAGTAATGCCTGCTTTTCTGTCGTATCCAATCTTTCCAGGTGGTTTTGGCCGGAGAGATCGTGAAGGCCTCTTTATCCAGGACTACCGCTGTATTGTTTCTGTTGGCCACTTTGTTTATAAACAGGTCGTCGTCGCCGCTGGGAATATGATTGATGGAAGAAAAACCTTTGTTTCGTAAAAACAAGCTCCGGCGGTAGGCCAGGTTTCGGCCTACACCCATATACGGCTTGCCGGCCAATGCATAACTCAGGTATTGCAACGCAGTATGAAAGGTTTCGAACCGGATGGCCTTGTTTAAAAACCCTTTTCCTTTTTGATAGGCACCATAACCCAGCACTACTTCCACGCCATCTGCAAAGGCGCCTTGCATTTTGTGCAGCCAGTGCTCCGATGCCGGTACGCAATCCGCATCGGTCAGCAGCATGATCTCGTGTTTGGCTTCTTTAATGCCAATGGAAAGCGGATATTTTTTTCCTGCAATCAACTTGGCTTCCTGGGTAAGGTCAACAATCTGGAGTTTTTTAAATGTTTTCTGCAGTTCGGCCAGGATGTATTTGCTGTCGTCAACCGAGTTATCGTTCACCACAATTACTTCATGTGTAGTAGGATATTCCTGAACCAGAATCCCGGGCAGGTGGCGGGCCAGGTTTTCATCTTCGTCTCTTGCACAGATTACTACCGTTACCGGATGTTGCTGCGATACAGGCCTTTCGACGGGCTTGTAAAACGCAACTCTTCTGAAGAAATAGAGGTAATAAAATAGCTGTATGCAGGTGACCAGTACAAATACCAGAAACAAAATACCTTCCCAACTCATAAGCATGCGACAAAGATAAGGGCCTTGACAGCAAACCTTTTTTGCCGGAAAGTCGGAAGGCCTTCCTGTTCGTGTCAATTGCGGCTAATTCTCGGTGAAATGAACTTTTGCAGGGAAAAAATGTTTAACCGGGTTCCAATGCTTCACCTGAAACGCAACCTGAAAGCCGGGAGAGCATTGTAGGATAATACAGTTGTCAACCATTTGTTACATGAAAGGGGTGTGCAGGGTAAAAGCAGAAAGCCCTTATCTAATTGTTAAATGGACTGTTGTAAAGAGCAACAGAAATTACTTTTATGACTATGAACCGTGTTCTGTTCCTCTTTCTCCTCCTTAGTTCCTGTTTGGCCAATGCGCAATCCGTTGCTGTTTCTCTGAAAATCGTAAACCAGAAAGGCGAACCGGTTCCGTCTGCCACAGTTGTTGTTTGGCCGGTGGCCGATTCTTTGGCCTCACAAAGTATAATTTCCGATAGTGCCGGGCAAGCCCTCTTTCAACTGGGACAAAATCTTTATGCCATTCGTATTACGTCGGTGGAATACGCAATGCTGGAAAAAACCATCAACGTTCGACCGGATGCAACCACCTTCCGGATGGTGATGCAGCCGCAGGCAACAAACCTGAATACGGTGGTGGTTACTGCCCGCAGACCCCTGATGCGGCAGGAAGATGACAAAACAATTGTGGATCCTGAGCCGTTGGCCAACGCTTCCACCAATGCTTACGAGATCATGGAAAAAACGCCAGGCCTGTTTGTGGACCAGGATGGAAATATTTACCTGAGCAGCACCACGCCGGCACGGGTGTACATCAACGGCCGCGAACAGCGGATGAGTGCCGCGGACATCGCTACCATTTTAAAAAACCTTCCGCCAAACGCCATTGCTTCCATCGAGATTCTTCGTACGCCGTCGGCCCGTTACGACGCTTCGGGCAGTGGTGGTGTTGTGA
This sequence comes from Flavisolibacter longurius, assembly GCA_014163555.1. GTDB lineage: Bacteria > Bacteroidota > Bacteroidia > Chitinophagales > Chitinophagaceae > Flavisolibacter. The sequence goes on along the minus strand of JACJGO010000001.1, from coordinate 420,774 downwards.
ATGTTGTGTTGCGCAAAGGCATCCGCATCGGCCTGACCGGCAGTGTCAATGGGGGCTTTAACCAAGGCCGCTATGGCAACCAATTTTTAGGATTTAACCTGAATAACAGCAATGGACCACTTTCTACTTACCTGAATGTGCAGGTGTCGAAGAGAAATTCGTTTGAAGAACTGACAACCGACCGCCTTTTTGCACCGGACACCGCCCTGAACCAGGATGCCCTGACCAAATTCCCCGCCACCAGTTATTATCTTGGCTATGGAATCAACTACAGTTTATCCGACAAATGGGACCTGAGTTACGACGGCCGCCTGAGTTATAACCGTACCCGTACCAACAGTGCCAATCAGTCCATCATTCGGAAGATCAGCACAGGGCAGGGACTGACCGATAATATTGCGTATATCAACAACAGGCAGTCGAATTTTTCCATCAACCAGGGGCTAAATGCAAAATACAAGATCGACTCACTGGGATCGGAATGGACCACCGATCTTTCGTTCAGTTATTCGCCCAACAATACCGACCAGGTTTTTTATACGAACTACCGCTTGCCGGTTCCTTTTACAACCAATGGCGATGCACGAATTGAAAATGGCCTCCAATTCTTTTCCGGTGCTACCAATTACCTGAAAAAAATACGGGGCAACATTACCCTGGAAACCGGACTGAAAACAACGGCCACCCGTTTTGAGAACAGCAATCAGTATTATCGCGGCAAAGATGGTTCCCGCACCATCGATGCCGTTCGCACCGGCGCTTACGACTACAACGAAAACATCAACGCAGCCTATGTGCAGGCCTCAAAAACGCTCGGTTCTATCATCATAAAAGGTGGTGTTCGGGCAGAAAATACCAACATGCGGGGCCATCAGCGGGTGCCAAGAGATACCTCATTTTCGATTAACCGCACTGACTTTTTTCCTTATCTCTACCTGAGCCGGAGCATTATGAAGATTGCCGGTTATGACCTTAAGGCTTATCTCGTATACCGCCGCACCATCATCAGACCTGCCTATGAAAACCTGAATCCTTCTCCCCGGTATATCGATCCGTATTTGTTTGAGGCCGGCAACCCTACGTTGCGGCCCCAGTTCAACCAAAACTACGAGGCCAATGTTTCCATTGATGAACGTCCCATTATTGCGGTTGGGTACAACGAAACAAAAGACATTTTTAACCAGGTAGTGTACCAGGCCGACAGTAACCGCAGCCAAGCTTATCGTACCTATGTAAACCTGGGAAAAAACAAGGAAACCTATTTCAGGGCCCTGGGTGCCATTCCGCCCGGCGGCAAATACTTCTTTGTGGTGGGTGTTCAATTTAACTACAATCACTACGAAGGCTTTTACGAAAACAAGCCACTGGGCTTTAAACGGGGAAGCTGGCGCTTTTTCACCTATCACAACTTACGTCTTTCGCCCAATACCCAATTCTCCATGTATGGTTTCCTGATTAAGAACGGGCAGTTGCAGTTTTACGAACTCTCGGATTTTGGCCAGTTGGGACTGAATCTCAGCCAGCAATTGCTCAACAAAAAATTAACCGTAACGCTGAATGCACAGGATCTTTTTTACACCAATCAAAACAGTTTTGTGCTAACGCAGGGCTCTATTAACGCCACCGGGAATCGCCGTGCCGATACCCGGCGTTTTGGCCTGAACCTGCGTTACAATTTCGGTTTCCGCAAGCGGGATGAAAACAAATTACCCGAACTTTTAAACGGCGGAAACCAGCAATAGGATTTCCTTCACCAAAGGAGAAAAAACGATTGGTTAAATAAGAAATATTTGCCCTGCATCTCCCTTTTGGAAGGCGAGGGAGAATCAATCTTCACTTACCTTTGCGCCTTCCAAAGGAGAAAAAACTATGAACCTTTTTGAAGCGCAGAACACAGAGTTCCAACGCCGCCATATTGGTCCTGATGGCCAGCAATTGGCTGAGATGCTGAAAACTATTGGGGTGGCCAGTTTGGAAGAACTGATCGACCGTACCGTGCCTTCGGGTATCCGCATGAAAGAAGAGCTGAATCTTCCCGCCGCCATGAGTGAAGCAGACTACTTGCAACACATCAAGGAAGTGTCGATGAAGAACAAAGTTTTCAAGAACTACATTGGCCAGGGGTATTACGATACCATCACACCCAGTGTGATCCTGCGCAATGTGTTTGAAAACCCGGGTTGGTACACACAGTACACGCCGTACCAAGCAGAGATCTCACAAGGTCGCCTGGAAAGCCTGCTGAACTTCCAGACTGTGGTCAGCGATCTTACAGCATTGCCACTGACCAATGCTTCTCTTTTGGATGAGGCCACGGCTGCTGCCGAAGCCATGACCATGTTTTTTAACCTCCTCAATAAAGACATTAATACCATCACCCGTCCGAAGTTTTTTGTGGACAACGACGTGTTTCCACAAACCAAAGATGTGGTGGTGACTAGAGCGACACCTGTTGGCATTGAAGTGGTGTATGGCGATTACAGGACAGTGCAAATTGATGAAAGTTATTTTGGTGCGCTGGTGCAGTATCCCAACGACAAAGGCTCTATTGAAGATTATCGTGAATTTATCAATAAAGTGCATGGTGTAAATGCCTATGTTGCCATGGCAACGGACCTGCTGGCATTGACACTGTTAACGCCTCCCGGCGAACTGGGTGCCGATGTGGCCTTAGGTTCTGCACAACGCTTTGGCGTGGCACTGGGTTATGGCGGTCCGCATGCAGGATTCTTTGCCTGCAAAGATGATTTCAAACGCAGTATTCCCGGTCGTATTATTGGTGTGAGTGTGGATGCTCAGGGCAACCGTGCCTTGCGCATGGCCCTGCAAACAAGAGAGCAACACATCAAGCGGGAAAAAGCAACGTCTAACATTTGTACGGCCCAGGCACTCCTGGCCAATATGGCTGCTTTTTATGCAGTTTATCATGGTCCGGATGGCCTGCGCAACATTGCCAAGCGTGTAGCGCTGCTCACACAAACGCTGGCCAATGCTTTGGAAGAGCGGGGCTATGAATTGCTGCATGAATACTTCTTTGATACCATCGTGGTCAAAGTGGACAATGTAACGCCATACCGTGAAAAGGCCGAACGCCAGGGACTCAACTTCCGTTATTATAACAAACAGTTGATTGGTATTTCGCTGGACGAAACCACCACGCCGTCTGATCTGTTTGATGTGATCAACTCCTTTGTGAATGACGTGGACCCGGTGGCTTATGCATTGGAACACGAAGACACGCTGGATATTATTCCTACTGCCTTGACCCGCACGTCTGAATACCTCACGCATCCGGTGTTCAACAGCTATCACAGCGAAACCACAATGATGCGTTACATTACGCAATTGCAGAACAAAGACATTTCACTGGTGCACAGCATGATCCCACTCGGAAGTTGTACGATGAAGCTGAATGCGGCTTCGGAAATGATTCCGTTGAGCTGGACGCACTGGGGCAAAATGCACCCCTTTGCACCGAAAGAGCAGGCCGAAGGCTATTCTTTTATTGTGAAGGAATTGAGCCGCTACCTCTGCGAGATCACCAAGTTTGATGCCTGCAGCCTGCAACCCAACAGCGGTGCACAGGGCGAATACGCCGGCTTGTTGACCATTAAGTCCTACCACGAAAGCAGGGGAGAAGGTCACCGCGATGTGATGCTGATTCCGATCTCAGCACACGGTACCAACCCGGCATCGGCCGTAATGTGCGGCATGCACGTAGTGGTGGTAAAGGCACTGGAGAATGGATACATTGATGTGGAAGATCTGAAAGCAAAAGCGGCCCAGCATGCCGATAAGCTGGCCGGCATCATGATCACCTATCCCTCTACTTACGGCGTGTACGAAGAAACCGTAAAAGAGATCACCGAGATTGTTCACCAGCACGGCGGACAGGTGTATATGGATGGTGCTAACATGAACGCACAAGTAGGTTTAACAGCACCGGGCCTGATTGGCGCCGATGTTTGTCACCTGAATTTACACAAGACCTTCGCTATCCCGCATGGTGGCGGTGGTCCCGGCATGGGCCCTATCTGTGTTCGTGAGCACCTGGCGCCTTTCCTGCCCGGACACGTTGAATTTGCAAAAGAAGAAGCTGGCTCTAACAGTACGCCACAAACGACAAACGCGGTAAGCGCCGCGCCGTACGGTTCTGCTTCTATTTTGCTGATCTCGTATGCCTACATCCGGATGCTGGGTGCCGGTGGCGTTCGCATGGCAACGGAATATGCCATCCTCAACGCCAACTACATGCTGGCACGGCTGAAAGAGCAGTTTGATATTTTATATACTAACGACCACGGTGCCTGTGCCCATGAATTTATCGTGGATCTGCGGCCGTTTAAAAAGTCGGCTGAAATTGAAGCTGAAGACGTGGCCAAGCGCCTGATGGATTATGGCTTCCATGCACCGACCTTGAGCTTCCCTGTTGCTGGCACCATCATGATTGAACCGACAGAGAGCGAAGACAAAGGGGAGCTCGATCGTTTCTGTAATGCGATGCTGAGCATCCGGCGTGAGATTGCCTTGGTGGAAGAAGGTTCGCTGGATAAAAAGGACAACCCGCTGAAAAACGCACCGCATACAATGTTCACGGTTTGCAGCGATGAGTGGAAACGGCCTTACAGCCGCGAAGCAGCAGCGTTCCCATTGCCCTATGTAAAGGCAGCCAAGTTCTGGCCCAGCGTTTCAAGGGTGAACAACACCTATGGCGACCGCAATCTTATTTGCGTTTGCCTGCCCACGGAAATGTATGCCGAAGCATAAGGATTAAAAATATTCCTGCAAAAGGCTGCTCCTTTGAGCAGCCTTTTTTATATTTAAAACATAATCACTTGCTGTATGAATACGAAAGAGATCCTGCAGGAGAATATCCTCATCACACCCGGCATTGCGGAAACAATGGAAAAGATTGATTTTATCCGCCTGGAAGAATTCGTTACCGAATTGTTCTCTGTTTTTGTAGCCAACCGCGGATTAGAGGCCGTGAAGTACGACCTGAATTATGATGTGCAAACGCCAACCGATGCGTTTATCTCCAACATGATCAATGTGGGTTCTGTTCAGATGTTACAGGAAAATCGTTTGCTGCACGACGAGCAATACATCGATGCGCTGTACATTATTATTTCTGCGATCAACATTGTTGTGGCTGAATTCCTGCGGAGGAACCAGATTGCCAACGTAGCAAGCTATCGTTATTTTGATGCCGATCCGCAGTATGTATTATTGGAGCGGGCCGTTGAAAAGGTGGAAGAAATGCATCTTCAGGCAGGGTTTGTTTTTGATCATTCGCGGTTTCATTTTGCCGATCCTGTGGGATTGAGTATTGTATAGAAAAGCCTGTGCTGCTGTTCTACTTCATTCCATCATTTCACCGCTGGTGTAACGGTAAATCGATTACTAGACACCGTTATTCCTGCAATAGCTCCAGCTCTTTCCGCATATTTGCTTTTGCCGTTTCTTCGTAACGGTCGTAGAAATATTTGGTTTTAAAAATGGGTTCCCTCTGCAGGTAGGTTTCTAAAAATTTGCGCCGGCCAGTTTTGTAAATAGAATCGGTATATACCGAAAACTCTTTCCGGATTTTGTCCTTGTAAGCAGCATACTGTGGCCAGGGTTTGCCCAATATGGAAAGATCAGCATCTGTAAATAGATTGGTATCGTTTTCTGCAGCCAGCCCGTGCTTTTGGGTAGCCATAATCTGTCCCCGGCATTTGTCAATGATGGCAGCCGGAAATTTCATTGCGGTCATTTGTTTAACGGCAAAGTCGGCGCTTTTTTCTTCGTTGTCATTCATCACCATATGCTGCTCCACATCATACACCACATCATGATAAACAAGTGAGAAGAATGTCGTTTCCCAGTCTTCAAAACGGGGCTTTAACGGAATGAGTTCGATGAGCAGGTACTCCAGGTGAGACAGGTCGTGAAAGTAGCGGCCGGGCTCTAAGTAGGCCGTTTCGATTTGGAGCCAGTGTTCTTCAGCTTCCTGTACGGGTACACCGTGTTTTACAACCTGGGCGATGAAATCTTTTTTTATCATGGGCGGTTTAGGTAGTTGTCATGTCGAGTGCTCGAATCTGCGCTTTGTATTCCCGCGGAAGCAAAAGCGCTTTCACCAACCCATCCAACTTCAACGTTTTGCTTAGCTGATACCACGGGACCAACACTGTAAGTAAAGAAAATTTTCTGAATTGCAAAAGCTGTCGCACCCGTTGGGGTATCACAAGTATCTGCGCTTCCTTCATCACATAATACCGGAAACTTCCGAGGCTTCGTTTGTACTGTACAAAAAGATCATCTGTGTAGCGACTGCGAACCAGATCTTCTTGCATGTGTTTCTCCCGCACCGGCAACCAGGCTTCATAGGTGGGGGGCAAACCGGGAATCTGCATGCGCTGACCAATGCGCAGAAACACATTGTACATTTCTTCTTTTTCGGCAGACGTCAGGCCTCTTTCCAGCAATTCAAAGGCTGCAATGGAGTAGTGGATCAGCATGAACAATACATCACGGTATGCCCAGTCGGGAATCTTCGCCCCTCTTGCTTTTTCCACACCAGCATGGATGGATGTGATTTTGTCAATCGCTTTTTCCGCATCAACCTTCGACGCAAAAACAATCTGACGGGCATAGCTAACCGTAGAAAATAGACGGCCCACCGGGTCAGCCGGAAGCCGGCCGGTGAAGTACAGCCAGTCAACAGCCCTATTGAGGGCAAATTCGGCTGCCGCGCCGGAAAAGATCACAAGGATCGTATCACTCTTCCCCCAGATCTTTCGGACAATTGAACCCGGTTGAACGAAATATTCCATCTTCCTGCAACTTAAGATGAAGTTTTGTAAGAAGTTTTAAATATATCTTAATTCAGTAGGTAAGTTATTTTTGGAGTATCGTTTTTCTATATCTGGGTTTATTTTGAATTACATAAATTTAGTATCACTCTTCTTAAAACCGTGGACACTTCGTAGCATTGATCGTAGAATATTCGCGGTTCAGAAAGCCAGTATAAGTTACACCCAATTCGAAACCTCCTTTACCGTAATTCAAAGACGTAAGCTGGGAGGAAGTCACATCATAGCTAAGTGAAAAGGAAAGAGAAGAATAGTCTAGTTGAACGACCGGAATGAAAGCATCACTCCATCGGTAAAATACACCCAAGCTTAGCAAAGTATATGAATCCTCTGTATATGGTCCCATTTTATAACCTAACAATGCGCCACTGATTATTTCATGATACGAATCCTGCTTAACGAAATCATTATGAACCGTAGTAATAAATTGATCATCTAATGCAAGCTTGGCATCTGCACTAAAAACTAACTTTGCGGGAACAGCTACTTTTTCATTATTGAAAAATGAATTCTTTGGTTTGTTAAAGTGGTGATAAGCTGCTCCCAATACTAACATATCTTCTGGATTGTCACTTAGCTGAGCATTTAGACTTATTCCAGTACTACCGTCAAAATAACTGTAATGGGATTGCAGGAGATCTGATTCTCCATCACCACTTCCTTCATATGTGCTGTTTGTGGTCATTTTGCTGCGGTCGATTCGACGCTGTACAAATCCGCCCATAAAGCCTATTGACAGGTATATATTCTTATCTGAACTTAAAGACTTGTGATAATTAATTGCCGGGAGAAAATGGGTGGTGGTTAAATTTGTTGATCCGGCTTTATCATGAAGCATTTGTGCGGCAATAGTTAAATAGTCATCGGACGTTAAATGAAGCTTGTATTCCGCATTGAATGAAGTAGTCTTATATGCTTTTGCTATGCTATTCCACTGTGTACGGTATACTCCTTGTATTCTCACATCTCCATCTATAAGTCCTGCTAAGGCGGGGTTGCGATACAGTGGAGCTTCAAAAAACTGCGAAAAATGAATATCCTGCGATAGACTGGTGGTAGAAGTTAGAAAGCAAGTTAGCATAAGGATCAGCGTGTAATGGTATTTCATACTGTTGGATTTAGAACGTTTTGTACAGGCAAGGATTTGGAATTATTTGTTTAATTAAATATTTGTCATTGTTTGTTACTTACGTTGATTCGTCACCTTAACAGAGTTATATCACCCTTAAATGATAACACCTCATTATTTATGCATATCACTTCACAGCTATAGATGTACACATCAGGTGATAAAAGCTTTCCTTTGAAAGTACCATCCCAACCGGCTGTCGCATCATTGGCATTAAAATCATCACGACTAAATACGATCTCTCCCCAGCGGTTGAAAATTTTAAGGGATTTGATACGGCTAATACCCGATCCACGGGGGTAAAACTGTTCGTTGACACCATCATTGTTCGGTGAAAATGTATTTGGAATAAACAAATTGCCGCCGTTGCAAACTACCTGCACCGTCACTTCGTCTTTGGCTGCACAACCGCCCTCATTTTTTGCAGTGATCGAATAGGTGGTTTCTGCTTTTGGTTTGGCAGAAGGGTAGGGGCAAGTAGCACAGCTCAGTGTTTGGGCATGGCTCCATTGGTATGCCGAAACATCGCTTGAATACTGCGGTCGCAGCACAACGGAATTTCCTACTGGCAATGTAATGACATCCTCAATGGATACTGTTGGCCTTGGCCAGACCCTGATTTCAACAGAAGCCGTATCGCTAAAACAGCCGGCCCTATCCCGTCCAATAACCGTATAGCGGGTGGAAACCTGCGGTGTTACTGTGGTTGTTCCGGTTGCAGGATCTTTCACACCGGTGGCCGGCGACCAGTTATAAACTTCTGCCCCGCTGGCAACCAAGCGGCTGGTTTCGCCAATGCAGATTGTATCTCCGCTTCCAACGAGGAGTGTTACAGGTTGGTGCACTCTCACAATGACGGTATCAGATGTACGACAACCAAAGCTGTTCGTTCCGGTGACGATATACCGTGTCGAATCCGTAGGAGTTGCCACAGGATTTGCACATTGGGTGCAGCTTAAAGTTGATGCCGCCTGCCAGGTATACGTAATGGCGCCGGTTGCCTGCAGCTGTGCTGTTGTGCCCCGGCAAATCCACCCATCGGCGCCGGCATTTGTATTCGGTGATGGATAGATGGTGATGGGTTTTGTAGCCGCATCCTTACAGCCATATTGGTTTGTAGCAATGGCCGAAACCATGTAGGTTCCTTCTGCTAGATAGGTTTGTTGCTCCGGATTTTGTATGGCGGATCTCTGGCCATTGGCAAAGTTCCAGTCCCATTGCAGAGAAGGATCACTGGAGGCTGCTATCCCCTTAAATGTAAGTGCTGCAGGCGCACAGGAAGCCGAATCGCCGGAAATGCTAATAGCGGGCTTATTGTAAATGGTGATAGTGTCGGTTACTACATATTCACTGGTGCATCCGGTTTGTGTGGTTACTTTTAAACGAACCATATAATTGCCCGCCTTAGTGTACCGATGAACAGGATGCATAGCCGTGCTGGTGGCTCCATCGCCAAAGCTCCACTGATAGCCGGTGATATAATCATTGCTTACCGTTTTGTTGGTAAACTGCACCTGCCCGTTATCGCAAAACGTAGTGCCGCTAAGTTCGAAAGCCGCAGTAACACCCACCACGCGGATGGTATCCTTGCCAACAATCGGAACGCTGCACCCGGCATCATCGGTTACAATCATTTTTGGTACAAATTCACCGGCAGAAACGTAGGTATGCTTTATAGTTGATCCGTGGGATGGCGCCGTTGATCCATCGCTAAAATCCCAGATTAGCGAGATACTGTTTTGGGTGCTGGCGGTGAAATTTACCGTTAGCGGATTACAGCCTGTAAGCGGACTGTATGTAAAGGAACCACTGGGCCCTTTGACCACGATTTTTTGTCGCACTGTGTCGGTACAGCCGCCCGGGCCTGTAGCAATTAACAAAGCAGTATAGGTTCCCGGTGCCGTGTAAAAATGAGAGGGAGCATCCAGGTTTGAATGGGTGCCGTCGCCAAAATCCCAGCGCACATGGGTATACTCAGTTGAAAGGTTGGTAAACTGAACCAGCAGCGGCGGACAGGTGCCGATAGAATCTGATACTGCCATTTTTGCTTTGGGATAGGAAATGGTTACCAGGTTCGTTCTGGTCAGTGAATCCTTACAACCATATTTATCCGTAACATACAGGCCAATGCTGTAAACACCGGTTTTGGTGTAGGCATGCGATGGTCTTGGCGCTGCGCTGCTGCCACCATCACCAAACGACCATTGATAGGTTGGCTCAATGCCGGTTGATGTATTGGAAAACGAAATGGTTTTGCCGGTGCAGGTCAACGTATCGCTTACCCCAAACGCTGCGGTTGGTTGTGCAATCAGCACGGCAGCAGGAAGCGTTTTGGTGTCACGACAACCATATGTATCCACCACCGTCAAACTAACGGCGTAGGTTCCTGCCGCGGCATAACTGTGTTGATACGGGGCTGCAGACAGGGAGTCCTTTGTATTATCACCATAATCCCAGATTCGTTTATTGATCGGGTGAAGGCCATCCGTAGTGGAGGTTTCCTGAAAGGTGATTTGGTTATCTTTCAGACAGACTTCTGTAGTCACCGGTGTAAAATTAGCAGCAGGGCCGTAAACGGTTACCGGTATTGTATAGGTGTTTTTACAACCCAGTAGATCGGTTATTTTCAGCGTTACGGTATAGTTGCCCGTTTTTTGATAACGGTGCGTGGTGGTATTGGAATCGGCGCTGCGGGTGCCGTCACCAAAATCCCATTGCCATGCAGCGATGTTTTCAACCTTTACACCCTTTGCCGTCAAGGTTGCAGGCTGATTTCGGCAAACAATACTGTCTGCCGTAAGAATCAATGCGCTTTCATCGATAACGTTTACATTTTTTTCACTGGAATGCGTGCATTGCCCATTGGTAACCGTTTGCCGTACCGTATAAACGCCTGGTCTTGCGTAAGTATGTGTTGGCGCCTGCTCTGTTGAGGTGGTGCCATCTCCAAACTCCCAGAACCAGGACGTCGCTCCCAGTGATTCGTCGCGGAAGTATTTTGTGTACCGGTTCTCACAATTATTGACCGGTGTGAAAATGGAAGCCGGTGGTTTTACATAAACTGCATACGGTACCAGGATGGTATCGGCGCAGGTGTTGCTGTAAGAGATCAGCATAACATGATGATAGCCCGTATCGCTGAAGGGCACTACAGGGTTTTGTTCAGTGGAAAACATGCCGCCGCCAAAATCCCAGAGCCATTGATCCACCGGGCCGGTTGTTTTATCTGTAAAGGCAACCATTTCAAAAGCGCAAACAACCAGTGGAAAGTTGACGAAAGCCGCTTTTGGTTTTTCACCCACACGCACGGCACTATCGATACGCACCGTATCGATGCAGCCACCAGCGGTAGTAACCACCAAACTAACGGTATAGGTACCCGGTTTTGTATAGGTATGCGAAGGAGCCGGTAAGGAAAATGTGTTGCCATCACCAAAGTCCCAGGCATAACGGGTTATGGTTTGACCAGAAGCAACTGTAGCCGTTGGTGAAACCGTTAATGGGATACAACCCGTTTGCGGAAAACTCTGCAGGGCCAGTTTGGGTATTTGAATGGTAATAAAATTTTCCCTGGTAAGGGTATCGCTGCATCCGGCATCGTTGGTAATCACCAATTGTACCGTATAGTTGCCCTCGTTGGTATAGGTATGAATCGGCGTGGCGCCGGTAGCCGTGCTGCTGTCGCCAAAATTCCACTCGTACCGAAGATTGTTGCCGGAAGCAGTGCTCCGGAATTGAACAGTTGCCGGCAGGCTGCAGAAACTTTGCTGATTGGCGGTAAAACCGGCAACCGGTTTATCCGTGATGATAATTTGTTTTTCGGTAGTATCCTGGCAGGCGCCAAAATTGGAGATCAGTTGAACTATGTACGTACCGGCTTTTGTAAACCGCTTTGTAGGATTCATTTCTGTTGCCGTAGTGCCATCACCAAAATTCCAACGTACAGAGGTGGCAGAAGACAAGGTGCTGGTGAAAAGAACGGGTTCATTCACACAACCAGCTACCGGTGCAGCAAAATCAGCTTTTGCAACACCGACCTTTATCAGGCCCTCCTGGCGAATGCTATCCACACAACCTTGGGCACTGGTCACCTTCAGGCTTATAGTATAAAAGCCGTTGCGGGTGTACGTATGCGAAGGGTTTGCTGCAGCACTCAGGGTGCTGTCGCCAAAGTTCCATTGATAGGAGAGCGGCCCCGTACCAGTACTCTGGTTGGTGAATTGCACAGACACCAGTGCCGAACAAATACCGGGATCGCTGTGGCGAAAGCTGGCTTTAACGCCATCGGTTACAACAATGGGCTGCGGCATAGTAAATGAAGTAGCGCAACCGAACGAATTGGTTACCCGAAGCGTTACCAAAGCATTCCCGGCGGCTTTGTAAACATGCGTCGGATTTTTTTCGGTGGAAACGGTTCCGTCGCCAAAATCCCATTGCCAGGAAACAATGTTGCCACTTCCGGCTTTGCTGTTGTCGGTAAACTGCACCGGCAGCGGGAAACAACCACCCGTTTTATCCTGCGAGAATGAAACTTGCGGACTGCCGTAAACCGTAACAAACTCGGTTTTTACAATCGAATCCGCACCAGCCGCATTGCTGGCAATGAGTTTGACCTTATACGTACCAGGATTGAAATAGGTGGCCGAAGGATTGCGAAGGATAGACGTAACACCGTTGCCCAGGTCCCATTTCCATTTGGTGGGAGAGCCGGCAGAACTATCGGAAAAATAAACGACCAGTGGTGAACAACCCGAACGGGTAGTGGCGGTGAAGTTGGCTTTGATCTGTGACCAAACAGCAACATGAAGGCAGCAACACAGAATAAGCAGCAACGAACGGCGATGGTTATACACCAAAGCATTCATAGGATTTAGCGTTTAGGTTTAACAAGGATGTTGGACAGAATACTAAGGTAACATATTGATAGTGAAAATATAGTGTTGGGTGTTGCGAATTGGACCTGTACGCAGAAGATCAAGGAAAACTACGTAGCAAACACGGTAAAAATCCTAATTTGCCCCTCCTTTACCAGCTCCGGCAACATTTTTTAGCAATTATATTCCGGAGAGGAACAGGACTAATTTTGTTTATTAAAATGATGACATGCGTACAGTTCAAGACATTTTAGAAGCCAAGGCAAAACCGTTTAACCATGTGGCGCCAAATACCCTCGTGTTTGACGCCCTGAGTTTGTTGAATTCTCTTAATATGAGTTACCTCATCGTCATGGAAGGCGATGTGTACAAAGGACTTTTTTCGGAACGCGACTACAGCCGCAAAGTTATTCTGCAGGGACGGCACAGCAACAGCACAACTGTTCAAGAGGTAATGAGTACCGATGTACCCGTTATTGCCACAACCGATACAGTTGAACAGTGCATGATCTTAATGGAAGAATCCAAATCCCGTTACCTGCTGGTGTTTGATGGCGAAGAAAAGCTGCTTGGCGTTATTACCATTCATGATATCCTGCGGCAGGTGCTGAAAGACAAGTCGCTGGTATTTGACAGGGATCGGGCCCAACGACTAGTTGACGAAGATGAAAGCGGCCGTATTTACTAAGAAGGGAAGGGCAAAATTTAAACAGGGGAACCAATTCTGACAGTGGTTTTTTACTTTTGAATTTTGCCGTTGAACCTTCTATGATCAATTACAATCCGAAAAGCTGGCTGCAGTTTATTTTCAGCATCCACAAAACCGATACGGTCCGCAAGATGTTTCCCCTCCTGATGGGCATGGCCGTTTATACCTGGCTGGTTGCTTACCTTGAGCTGGAATATTTCCGTCTTTCCGAACAAAGCCAGCTAAAGAATGTATCAGTCTTACATACGCTCCTGGGCTTTGCCATTTCCATGCTGCTGGTCTTTCGAACCAATACCGCTTATGACCGGTGGTGGGAAGGCCGGCGACAATGGGGAAGCTTGGTAAATGCCAGCCGAAACTTTGCGGTAAAACTGGCGGCTATGCTGCCGGCTGGTGACAACGACCGACAGTTCTTTGCCCGCATGATTCCTGCATTTGCGTTTGCCTTAAAAAAACATCTGCTCGCTGAGTCTACTGCCTGGGTTCTGGACGAAAAGCCACACCCTGAGTTTTCGAATTTTAATAAAGACGGCCACCTTCCCAACCAGGTTGCGGCCAACATGGCGGCGAAACTGCAGGTACTATACCGTGAGCAAAAAATTACCGGCAACCAGTTGATCTTTCTGCAAACAGAAGCCGGCGCTTTTATAGACGTATGCGGTGCCTGTGAGCGGATCAAGAACACACCCATCCCGTATTCCTACAGCGAGTTTATCAAAAAATTTATTTTTCTCTATGTGCTAACGCTGCCGATAGGATTGGTCTTTAGCCTCGGTTATTATGCCATACCCGTAGTGGTATTTATTTCCTATGTGCTCGGCAGCCTGGAACTGATTGCCGAAGAAATTGAAGACCCTTTTGGACGGGACACCAACGATCTGCCCATGAAACGCATGTGCGAAAACATCGAGCGGAATGTTGAAGAAATTCTGGCCTGACGGACTGCGGCAACCCCTTGCCGGGTTTAGAAAATATAACGCAGTTTAATGCTGCTCTGTGTAGTGGCACCATCGGCTACCGTTATTTTATTTTCTTCAAATTTTGGTGCGGCAGCAAAGGGAAGTTTATTTTGCGAAGCCCCATAGCCTTCCTTTGGGATGCCCAGGAAATTGTTATCAAACTTGCGGTTGTTATTGGCGTCATGAATAACCATGATGGCATAGGCGCCCGGCTTTAGGTTTTCAAAAACAGCTGTGGCATTTTTTCCCACAACGGGTACCGTAAGGCAGCTTACCGGTGTCCCGCCTTTATCTGAAAAGGATTTGGGGTTGTCGTAAACACAAACAATACAGCTTCCCTTATTATTTTCAAAATTGCTGATACGCACATTGATCTTTCCCTGCGACCAGGCACTCTTGCAAAACCCCAGGAGAATAATGCCTGCTAAGAACTTTCTAATCATGATCACAACACTTAGGCAAATAGTTTGTACAAAGTATATACCCGGTAGAAACCCTTCGGCAACAAACAGGTAGAATGACGGTTCAAAAAACGCTTTTTCTTTTGATTTTCGTATTGCTTTTTTCCTGTAGCCGGGAAGAAAAAAAGGAAAGCGCCATCGTTCAATCCATTCAGCAAAGCGGAAAGCTGGTAACGGCAGAGTACACCCTCAGCAAAATGGTAAGGGCCAGCGATAACAAAACCTGGTACAAGGTTGGCGAAAGGCGCATCCTGATTTCTGCTGAAGCCATTGTAAAAGCCGGCGTCGACCTGCAGACCCTTCGCGAAGAGCAGGTTGAGGTTAGCAAAGAAGCCATCAGTGTTCAATTGCCGGCGCCCCAGATTTTTAGTGTTTCCATTCCGCCGGATAAGATCGAAGTACTCTACCAGGATGTATCGGTTTTTCGCAGCCGGTTTTCGGCAGCCGAACGGGAAGGCCTGCTCCGGCAGGCAGAAAGACAGGTAAGAAGCGTTGCCGATTCGCTGGGAATTTTGCAAACAGCACAAAAAAATGCAGAACTGTTCATCCGGAACCTATTGCAACAGGGCGGATTTGAAACGGTAACTATTGAATTTAAAAAATGAGGTGGATACGGAACATATTGCTGATATTTCTGTTAGCGCTGGCCGCCTGGTGGCTGTTGGGAAAAATGGACTGGCTGCCATCGCCTAGGGATCTGTTCCGACCCAAAGCTGTTGAAATTGACAAAACGCCGTTGGTGATCCGGCAAATCAAACCACTGGCACAACTGGCTACCATCACGGCCTATACCGAAGTGGCGGCCGACAGCAGCGTACGCACCTCGGTGGGCGAACGGCTACGGGATGTGATCAACCCGTTTTCGATGGAAGTAGCCATGAACCGGAACCTGGTAGTGGTTGGAAAAGTGGTGATCCATGCCGGAGTAAATCTGGAAAAACTTACGCCGCAGCACATTTTTATCAGTGGCGATTCGGTCAGTATCCAACTTCCCGCAGCCGAAATTCTGGATGTGATTGTTAACCCTTCCGGCACTGATATTTTCCTGGAAGAAGGGGAGTGGAGCAATGCGGCAGTTGTTGCCATGAAAACAAAAATCCGGGATAAAGCCGTGGCCGAAGTCCAAGCCAACGGCATCCTGTTTCAGGCTGAAGAAAGAGCCCGTGAGGTATTGCTGAATTTTTTCCGCGCCGCCGGCTATACCAAGATAACCATTACCAAACCCCGCTTAGGGTGATGGAATTGGTGAGTGGTCAGTGGTGAGTGAGTAGAGAGTGGAGAGGAGGTGCTTGAAATATCCAGTATCCAATATCCCATTATCTACTCTCATTTCACCCCACCTTAACGCTTGATTTCCGTTCTTTGCAGCCGTGCAAAACGATCCGCTCCATAACTGGCAAAAAAAGAGCAAGGAAAAGCAAAAGCTTTTCAAAAGCTACCTTGCCCGTGCTCAAAAAAACACGGTGTTGAAGCAGTTGCCAACCTTGCACGAAGAAGCTTTTTCCAAAGTGGATTGCCTGCAATGTGCTGCCTGCTGTAAAAACTATTCGCCCCGCTTTAAAACGCCGGATGTAAAGCGCATCAGCAAGCACCTGGGCATGAAGGAAAGTGCTTTTATCGAAACCTATCTGCGGGTGGATGAAGACGGCGATTTTGTAGTGAAAGCATCTCCCTGTCCTTTCCTGGGTACGGATAATTTCTGCTCCATTTACGATGTACGCCCATCCGACTGTTCCCGCTTCCCCTACACCGATGAAGATGTAATCATCAAGCGACAAAATCTAACGCTGAAAAATTCCACGTTTTGCCCCATTACATTTTATGTTCTGGACCGCCTGACTGCATCAGCGAAATAATATATATGTTTTTGGGGCGAGCCAAAACTTCGTAACTTCTCTGTCTAAACTTATCCCATATGCCACGTTACATTATCGAAAGAGAATTGCCAGGTGCCGGCAAACTTTCCCAGCAGGATCTGCAGGCTGTTTCGCAAAAGTCATGCAGTGTACTGGATAACCTGGGACCCAGCATTCAATGGGTGGAAAGCTTTGTGACGGAAGACAAGATCTACTGTGTGTACCAGGCGCCGAACAAAGAGATTATCCAGCAGCATGCAGAACAGGGAGGATTTCCTGCTAATCGCATTGAAGAGATCAGAAACGTCATCAGTCCGGTAACGGCTGAAAAGTCGGCTGTAGCAGTGTAAATGAAGGAGCTTAATAAAAGCGGTAAAGCAGGTGTTTGCTTTACCACTTTTTGTTTAGGCGCTGGCAATCTCTTCGTAGGCAGCGGTCAGCGGTCGTTCAATACCCTGTCCGCTCCATTCGGTTACTCCCGGTATGGATGTGTTTTTGATGAATTCATCTTTCGATACGCCCTTTTTGATTTCAGCTTCGGCAAAACGCAGAACCTTGTCAAGGTAATCCTGGAAACCTTTCAGGTTTTCGGCAGAACCGGTTTCTTCACCGGGATTCAGCGAATGGCCAAAAATGTACAGCGTATCCTTGTTTCCTTTCTTTTGCACCTGCTCCAGTACACTAATCCAGTTGCGCATGTTGGCGCCGGCACTGCGGTCAACAAAAGGATGGCGTTTGTTGAAAAGAAGGTCGCCCAGGTGCATGATGTTTGGCCCTTTGAAATGATATACGGCATCGCCGTTGGTATGTCCCGGACCAAAATAATAGGCATCGATCTTTTCATCGCCCATTTTCAGTTCCAATGATTTATCAAAGGTTTTGCCGGGGAATAATTGCTTGTCTACGGTATTTTGCTTTTCAGCCGTTGCCTTCTGGTTGACCAGTGAATTCTGGTGCGCCACTACATGCTCCACAATGCCTTTGAACGCAATATTACCTGAAGAATGATCGCCATGGTGGTGAGTGTTCAGCAGAAAACGAAACGGCGAATCCTGTTGTTTTTTGATCTCCTCAATAAAATGGGCAGATGTATCAGGGAACTGCGAATCGATAACCAGAATACCATCTTTGGAAAGAAGAAAGCCGATGGTGCCACCACGCTCTGTAAAGATGCCAACGTTATTGCGCAGCATTTTTATGTTGAAGGCATTGGTGCTGAAAAAAGAAGCGATTGCTTTTTGCTGTAAAAAAAGGGAAGCGCCGGCCATCACACCGCTGTAGCGAAGAAAGTTTCGTCTGTGCATGGGTCAAATTTTGATAATGAAATGTAATCAATTTTATCCTGTCAAAACAATTGCCAGCCCACATTGTTGCCATAGCTGCAAAGGTTGGTGCTATCTGTTTGCAAAGCCTTGAACGAATAGATTCCTGAAAGAGTTTTGAGTAAAGTGGTAGTGCTAACGCAAGGCATCTTTGGTTGATGCGGAAAGTGAACTGAAAGGGGATGTCGGCCGTACAGTGTTTTTTTTTGCCGCAACGCCAAACGCTTACCATAAGTAAGCTGTCGCCAAATCCACTCCGCCGGTCCATAGGCAAAGTGGCGCAGCCACCACCGGCTGAAGATTGCCTGCATAATGTAGATACCGATAACAAGAATAAATAACCAAATAAGTCCGAATTGCTGACCTAGTCCCAATCCCAGGTTGTAAAACAAAAGAATTCCCAGGAGGGTTTGGGAGAGATAGGTGGTTAACGCCATGCGTCCTGCCGGTGCAAAAAACAAAAGTTGTTGCTGGAATTTTATATAGACCCAAGCTATGGTAGCAGCGTAAGCCAGTGCCAGCGGTACAACTCCCAATGCATAGGAAACCGTATCGGCCATACCCCAGGCACTGGTAAAAACGGAATAGTCGTCGTGTTCAAAATATGTCATTGCAATACTGAAGGGTAGTCCCAAGCCATAGCCCCAGATCAACATCTTTTTGAGCAGCGGTTTATGTTCGCTTAGTTGGATATAGATCATTTTGCGTCCGGCATAAAATCCCAGTAAAAAAACACCTAATACTTTGGGCAGCCGGTTTGAGTCAAGCAGGTAATGAAATCGGATGGCCCAACCGCTTTCCTGCCAGGCACGCCACTCTTTCCATCCGCTGTTTTCCGTAAACAAAAAGCTTCGCCAGTTTTGTTCGGTAATGCCATTCTCTGCATCAATGGCAACGCCGATCGGCTGCAGAAACTGCGCAGGTGAGGCCTGCAGCCAAAGCTTCACCAGGTCGATAACCACCGGCGAAATGATCAACGCTGCAGCCCAAATCAAGAGTGTTCGGTTGGTGCAGTTACGGAAGAGTGGCAACAAAGCTCCCAACAAAGCATACAGTAATAGGATATCGCCTTCCCAGAGAAGAAAAAGATGGGCTGCACCAATCAGGAACAACACCAGCAACCGCCGGTAAAACAACGCGGTTGTATTGTTGCCTTTTTGTTCGCCACGACGCAAAATAATGCTGAAGCCAATGCCAAACAGGAGAGAAAAGAGGGAATAAAATTTCCCTTCAACCAGGGTTGTTTGCAAATAGTCGGCTATACGATCCATTTGGTAAGTGGCGAATTTTAGTTGTTGCACTTCTTCCAGGAAGCCATACCCGCTGAATGCATAAATGTTGTTGAGAAAAATGCCAAGTAGAGCAAGGCCACGCAATACATCCAATACCTGTGCCCGTTCGGAAATTTGTATAGGTGATGAAAGAGTAGCATTCTGCATTTCGAACGTTACATTATAAGTTTAAGTGCTATCACTCCCCATCTGTCATTCAATGGATCAGTACAGGAACCTTGCCGCCGCTGGATGCAATTACTTCCGAAGTAAAGGCAACAAACAGTAACGGTTTTATCATCAATCGTTCTGGTAGGCAACAAAGCTGAAACCGCCGTCAAGTTTTTCTCCATCGGATGAATTGCTGTTGACAAACCGAACCCGGTATTTTGTAGAACCCGTAGGCCAGTTCTCTACGTTTGGATAAGCAATATACCCGCCCTGGTATTCATTCATAGTTACGACAAGAACCGTGTTGGAGCCGAATTGGGGACAGTCAATTTCATAATCCCCTCTCGCCAGCCTCACCACGGTGAAATTGGGCGTACCGGAATATGAATTGGCCATAAATTTCACCCGGCCGTAACAAACCGGCAGCAGGTTTTTGCTGGCCGTCAGGGTTCTTGTCATTTTTCCGTTCGTCGGCAGGTTTATCCCGTTTTCATCAATAATAGCCTGGTTGGCTCCCTGGGTTCGCACAATGAATCGTCCAGTGGTATTTGTGCTGTATGTTCCAATACGCAAGTCATCACCACTCAGCTGAACAAAACCTTTATCAGTACTGCCGTTTTTAAAATCCAGGATTCCTGCCGCATCCGTAATGCTCATAGAGGTATTGGAGTTGATGTTCCCGCCAAAGGTGGCGGAGTTGTTGCCGGTAACCGCTCCTGTAAGCAGCGAGGTGCCTGAAACATACAGGGCTCCCAGGGCGCTGACACCGGCGCTTTGCAGCACGCCTTCCGCATCGATGCGGCCCGTGGTGCGAACGTTGCCCCCTACATGCAGCTTGGCCGTTGGCGTGGTGGTGCCAATGCCTACATTGCCGGCATTGGTGTTGGAGATGTTGGTGCTGCTGGCTGCCCAGGGTGAAGCCCCACCGGAGGCGAGCTCTGTCCAGGCGGAACCGTTGAAAAACCAAAAGCTGGTGGTGGTGTTGTCAAAGACCAACAGTCCTTTTACCACATTTGCAATGGCTGTCCGTTGTTCCGAAGTCATCCGCGGAACCAGCATCCCTTTATCTGTACTTTTGACATCCAGCAGTGCACTGCTCGCCGGAGCACTGCCATCGGTATTAATTGCCACGCCCGGCTGGGCAAACAAAATACCATTACAAAAAAGGCTTAGAAAGAGAAAAATCGTTTTCATCACATTTGTTTTATTGTTTACCAAATGGTCGAATAATTTTCCTTTGATGAAGTGGCAATTTGATTGTTAGTAAGCGTTATGACCGATTCGCTGAAAATGCTTTCTACCATCAAAGGAAGACTGCCTTAAAGGTAGAATGGCTGAAAAACTCATCTCTACCCTGATGATGTGATGCTTTTGAAGAAATGGGATAAGGATAAGGGTAGAAGTTGTCAGTTATTAGGTCATTGGGTTATTGCGCTAACAGGAAGGAAACCAATGTAAGCTAGTAGCTCACAGCTTACCTTTAATACTCAAATTTCCGCAGTGCCTTCGACCGAAGCCAGGTCAGGATCACAACAAGTACAGTCATGCTGCCACCAAAGATGACGGCCGGTACCGCACCGCCGAAAATTTTAGCCGTAAAACCGCTTTCAAACTGTCCCAATTCATTGGAAGAATTCACAAACATGGAATTGACCGAACTCACCCGGCCCCGCATTTCATCGGGAGTGGTCAGCTGCAATACGGTGCTCCGAATCACTACACTAATACCATCCAGCATACCGGCCAGCATCAGGGCAACAAACGAAACCCAATACACACGGCTCAAACCAAAAACGATAATGCAAAGGCCAAAGCCACCAATCGCCCAAAACAATTTGTAACCCTGTTTTTGGGTAATGGGTTTCAGGGTAATGGAAAAAATCATGATCACAGAACCAATGTCCATTGCCGCATTGAGCCAGCCAAAACCAACAGGGCCTACGAGCAACACCTGGTCGGCAAATTCAGGGATGAGGGCCACGGCACCGCCAAACAATACGGCAAAAAGATCCAGTGAAATCGTGCTAAGCAAAACCTTATTGGTAAAAACAAACCGGAGCCCTTCCTTCACGCTGTCCAAAGTTTTGGTGGTGAGATTGGTTTGCACCACCGGCTTTTTTGCAATCCGTGTTAAGATGAAAGCCGATATCGTTGTCAGGCAAAAAATTACGATAAACGTAACATGCGCCCCAAAGCCGGCAATCAGAAATCCGGCAGAGGCATGACCCAAAATTGAAGCCGCCAACCAGGAGGTGGAGGAGAGGCTGGCCGCAAACCGCAATACGTCTTTCGGTACCAGTTGTGCAATAATGGCGCTGGAGGTTGGGCCTGCAAAAGCACGGATGATCCCCGAAAAAAAGATGATGATATAAAATGAAAGCGCCGTGTTGCCCGGACTCATGTAGGACTGGACATAAGGTGAGGTAACAACAATCAAAGCCAGCACACAAAGTGCATAGGAACCAATGCCCCGAAGAAGCAAGGTGCGTTTGTCGGAACGGTCGATGACATGGCCGGCGTACAGCGCCAGGGCAAACACCGGCACAAACTCTGAAAGGCCAACAATGCCAATAGAAAACGAACTTTTTGTAAGCTGGAACAGGTGGTAGGCCACTACGGTTGCCACCATGCGCAGCGACATAATGTAAAAAAAGCGGCACTGAAGAAAAAGACGGAACTCCTTATGGTTTAGCGGCGTCAGGCTTTGCTTCTGGAACTGCATGGGGATAAATCAGTCGTGAGGTAACTACGTAGCGGTTTGAGCTTCTTTTTGTTTTTTCTTTTGCCGGTACCGGTCGTAAATAACAATTGACAGGTAGGAAGAGATGATGCCAATGACCGTACCTGCTAGCACATCGGTTACAAAATGCTGCGCCAGGTACACCCGCGAATAACCAACCAAAAAGGCAATGATAGGGAATACATAAACAACAAATTTTCGCCTTATCAAAAACGCCAGTAATAACGAGAACGTAAACGCTGTGCTGGTGTGGCCTGAAGGAAAACTGTTACTATAGGCATCACGGCCGGTCATGAGCGGAACGGCCCTGGCGGCGTCTTCCAGGAGGCGGAGCGGCCGTGGCGTGCCTTCAAATATGACCCGTTTGCCAAAATGGGTGATAAAGGTGCAAATGATCAGCGCTGCCAGTACGGCAATAAAAAAATCGCGACGATATATAAGCGTATACAGGAACAGGGGAACCCATATCATGCCATCGCCGAGATAGGTGAAATAATTAAAAAAATAATCGGCCTGCGGCGAATGGTTACCGTTAATCATCAGGAATGATTGGTCTCTGCCATAGATGGCAACAAACACCGAAAGAAGGATGGCGAGCAGGGAACTAAAAAGGACTGCCATCCGGAAATACTGATATTCTTTACTTTGCAGTCTCATAATAAAGGGAGCAAAGTTAAAATCAACGAATGAGCCAGTACCAAAAACATTATCTGATCACAGGCGGGGCGGGATTTATCGGCAGTCATCTGGTGAACGCAGTAAAAGAAAATGAGGAACTGCTCATTACCGTGATTGACAATTTTGACCCATTTTACGCCAGGCAGATCAAACTGCTGAACACCGAAAACTGGGAGGATTTTCAAAATATTTTGGTGTTTGACAGGGATATCACCAGCCTCACTGCCATAGAACTGGAAAAGATTCTTCCGCAGCCGGTCGATGTCATTATTCACCTGGCCGCAAAGGCCGGCGTTCGTCCCAGTATTGCCGACCCGGTAGGCTACCAGCAAACCAATGTTGTGGGTACGCAGATGTTGCTCGATTATGCACGGCAAGTGGGTGTAAAACAATTTGTATTTGCTTCCAGCAGCAGCGTGTATGGCGTCAATAAAAACCTTCCCTGGGCCGAAGATGAAAAGCTGCAACCCATTTCGCCTTATGCCATGACAAAGCTGGCGGGAGAAATGGCTGGTCATGTGGCCAGTCACCTGACGGGTTTGCGGTTTATCGCCCTGCGCTTTTTTACCGTTTATGGTCCTTCACAGCGTCCCGATCTGGCGATCCATAAATTCATTCGCACCATTGAAACCGGCGAACCCATCCCGTTTTATGGCGATGGTTCTACCAGCCGCGATTATACTTATGTGGATGATATTGTAAAAGGCATTTTGGCCGCCATTGAATACAAGGCTTCCAATTTTGAAATTATCAACCTGGGTAACCGGTATTCCATTTCGTTGAAAGACCTGGTGCAAACCATTGAAGAAGTCATGGGGAAAAAAGCAGTCATCAATCAACTGCCCGAGCAGGAAGGTGATGTGCCGCACACCTATGCTGACATCAGCAAAGCGCAACGGCTCCTGAATTACCAGCCATCGACCAAATTAAAAGATGGAATTGAAGCCTTTCACCAATGGTTTTTGCAGAACAGGGAAGTGCTGATCCTGCCGTAGCAGGAGTTTACGAGTTTACTTGTTCACGGGTTCACACGTTGAAAGCCCGGCAAACTTTTGTAAAACAGTTTGAAATATAGAGATGCTACTGTTTCTCGTCTGACCTCTCACGTCTCACATCCCTACACCGTGATTTCCAGCGTTTGCGGCACTTTTTCTTTGTAATGTACTTTTCGTACCTGGTAAGTCTTTTTGCTTTGCGATTCGTAATAGGTACGAACAGCAATCTCCGCCAAAATACCAATGGTAATTAATTGTACACCGCCCAAAAGAAAGATAAGACCAAGGATCAGGATCGGCTTTCCCCAGATGTCCTGTCCCAGGATTTTCAGTACCAGCAAATAAAGGTTGATCAACAGGCCAAGTCCAAACGAAACAAAGCCAATAGGGCCAAACAGGTGCATGGGTTTTTGCATGTAGCGACGGAAAAACACCATCAGCACCAGGTCTGACAATACACGGAAGGTGCGGCCGATGCCGTATTTACTTTTTCCAAAACGGCGGGGGTGGTGTTTTACATCCACTTGCGTCATCCGGGCACCCTGAAGCTTGGCCAGCACCGGAATAAAGCGATGCAATTCGCCGTAAAGGCCCAGGTCGTCGGCAATTTCTTTGCGGAAGATCTTTAGCGTACAGCCATAATCTTTAATGTAAACACCTGTCATGCGACGAATAATTGCATTGGCAATTTTGCTGGGTAGTTTACGAAGCAAAGCGCCATCCTTGCGGTTCTTGCGGTTGCCGGCCACCACGTCCCAGTCTTCGCGTTTGAGCAGGTCCAGCATAAAAGGAATGTCGGAGGGATCATTTTGCAGGTCGCCATCAATCAGGGCGACGTACTTGCCGTTGGCATGGTCGATTCCCGCCGTCATGGCAGTGCTTTGCCCATAGTTTTTGCGCAGCTCTACCAATACGGTACGGTCATCGGCATGTTCAACAATGCGTTTGCGGGTAGCGTCGGATGAGCCGTCATCCACTAAAATCACTTCATAGTCAATGTCCCTCAGGGCCTCCCGAACGGTTTCCAGCAGGGGTTGAATGTTGTCTTCTTCATTCATCACCGGGATGACAAGCGAAAGTTCTCTCATACAGGCGGCAAAAGTACGGCAAACGGCCAACGCCAAACGTTAAACGTATAGCATAAAATTGGAGTTCCTGGCTGGTAAAAACGTTTTGATCAGCCTTGCAATTGTTGCTGGATATAATCCGCCAGGCGGGTTTCGCCCAATGCTGGTGCAACCGTATCGTGTTGCATCACCTCAGTAAAAAACGCCATTTTATCGTAAAGATTGCGGGAGAAGGGTTTCAGCAGAGGCAGACCGGAAGTGACCAGCCCCAAAGGGATTTTTCGCACTTTTTTGGCAGGATTAATGGCCCGCTGAATGATCTCATTGATCTGGTGACGGCTCAACACTTCTTTGCCACCGGCTTCGATAACAACATTCGGTTGGTTGATAGCATGTATGCAAATGGCAGCCAGATCGCCTTCATAAATGGGATTGGTGAGTTTGTCACCCTTGCCCATGGTAACCAGCATGCCTTTTTTTGCCATATCCATCAAATCCAGAAAGGCACTGAAAAGCGCCGGTGGTTTGATGATGGCATAGTCAAGGCCAGATGCTTTGAGCTTTTCAGAAAACTGGTGGTGCACGGAAAAGTATTCAAGATGCGGGTACTGCTCGGAGGAGAACGCAGAAACGTAAGTAAATTTTTTCACACCGCTTTTTACAGCTTCGGTAAGTATATGGCTGTTCGCTTCGAGGTCAATTTGCCGGAAGGTGTGTTTGCTCTTTTCGTTGGGCGAAACCGATTTGCCCAAGGCGGAGATGACAATTTGAAAACCATTACAGATGCCTTCCAGCGATGAGGGATTGGTCACATCGGCCACAATATAATCCTGTACCAATCCTTTGATGGCTTCGCCTTTGGCTTTGTTTCGGACAACAGCTACTACGCGGTAGCCTTGTTCGGTGGCGGCCCGGGCAATCTTTTTACCCAAGTTCCCGGTACTGCCAAAAAGAAGGAGGGAAGAGGATGCCGTATTCATGCTACGAAATAACAACATCATCAAAAACATGCATGCACATTGTATACGGATTGGTGAAATGGCCGGATGAATTGCAATAAAAAAGCTGCCTCCAGGGCAGCTTTTTTTATTAAAAGAGTTGCGCAAATTTAGAATCGATAACCCAGTGAAAGACCAAAACCCGTATTGCGGAAGCGGGTTTGATCGTTTACAGAAGAATTATCCGGTACATCAGGGTTGATGTCTTTCAGTCCCAATTGCGCTTTCAGGTTTACGGAAAGCTTGTTGGAGAATTCGTAACCCGCCATCAGGTTGGCACCGGCATCGGACCTTCGCAACTGCGTGGTTGTACCCGGCAGACTTGCATCGTATTCATCCTTGAATTCTACATCGGATGTAGTGCCGTTTGCATTCTTCACTTTTCCACTAATCCCAAAACCAAGGTAGGGACCAAAACCCAGAACCAGGTTGCCGGAACCGAGGATAGGCTTGTACACAAAGTTCACAGGAATGTCAATGTAATTAAGCGTGGTTTTAATGTCGTTTTCTGTTTCCGTACCTTTTTGTGTAAAGTCAACGCCGGGCTGCACATAAAAACCACTGCCAAGCGGAATGGCAACATTCACACCGGCACTGAAACCGGTTTTCAATTTGTTGTCGAGTTCTGTGCCTACGGCATTCTTGCCATTGATGTTAAACATGTTTACACCGGCATGAATGCCAACTGACGTACCATCTGTTCTAACCATCGAAACCTTTGTTTGCTGCGCGGCAGCACTCCAGGCAAATACGCTGATGATGCCTGCTGTCAATACCATTTTTTTCATAAGTAAATCCGGGTTTAATGCGTGTAATAATTATTCTTAAAAACTATTTCTGCTATTCTTTACTTGTTGCCAATAACTTTATTGTCTGGCGGCCTCACGACGGGCTTCTTCCTTCATTTTTTCGTTGGCGGTAATCACAAACTCCACGCGGCGGTTTTGCGAACGGCCATCCTCTGTGTCATTGCTTGCAATCGGGTCTGATTCACCCATACCTTTTGCCGTCAGGCGAGAAGACGTAATGTTGCGGTTACGGAGATAACTGATCACAGAATTGGCCCGCTTTTCAGAAAGCGTTTGGTTATAGGAATCTGTGCCTTTGCTGTCGGTATGACCAATCACGGTAATGTCGGTATCCGGATAACGGTTCAGTACATCCACCAGCTTGTTAAGGTTTGTTTGGGCATTGCCTCCCAGGTCCGAGCTATTAAAGGCAAAAAGCACCTGTTCTTTAAACTTTACCACAATGCCTTCGCCTTCGCGACGTACTTCTGCATCCCCTAACACTTTCTCCATTTCTTCAGCCTGTTTGTCCATCTTCTTTCCAATCACGGCGCCGGTAACGCCACCTACGGTTGCACCAATGATGGCACCCATGGCTGTATTACCGGCAGCTTTGCCAATAACGGCACCAATGGCACCTCCGCCGGCAGCACCAATCACAGCGCCTTTTTGTGTGCGGGTAGCCGTTTTACAACTAGATAGTAGAATGGCAAACAGTGCAGCGAGGAGGGTAACGTGTTTAATTTGTTTCATAGTACTTTATTTGGTATCCCAAATTCCAAACACTGTACCATTGGGTGTCAATACACACTGTTCAAAACCTCATTTTTAGAAAGCTTTAAGAGAATGTGAACAAGTTGCTGCTGTTTCCTTAATGCAAGACAAGTATTCTTTCACAAACAGGAAAGAATAGTGGTTTTACCACTTAAAAAAATTCACTCATTTGCAGCGCATAATTGTTTTGTTCAGACGATTTAAAGTTTTACAACGATCAATCAAATCAGGTCAGGATTATTTTCTACAAATGGGGAAAGGAGGGGTTATATAAATAAAAAAGGTCCCGGCATTGCGGGACCTTTTTTGGTTCTGGATAGGTTATTGATTTTGCGAGGCTGGCAGCGTAGATGTTGGCTGTGCATCGGCTTTGATACCGGTGTATTGCCAAACTTTAGTCTTCTTGGAAACGTTGGTGAAAGCTGATGTAGGATCTGCGTCATTAAATGAGCGACCCAAAAGAATCGTCAGTTCATTTGTTTCAGGGTTCAGGTATAATGTACCTTCTGCTATACTTTGACCGCTTTCAGATTTCTGCGCGGGCACTTTATAAACAGCCGGTGATTTTTTCATTAGAGCTTTAAAGCGACCTTGCGGCAAGCCATCAACCCAAACAATTCCTTTGTTGGTTTCGTCCAGTGAAATGGTGATGCTTGCTGTAGACGTACCGCTTGCTGTATAGGAACCTAACGCTGGGAAAACATGAGAGGGAGTAAGTGTTTCCGACGTTAATCCCTGGAACCGTTCAGGGTTGGTAACATAGGCTTTCCCGATGCTGGTATCTCTGTACGATACAGTTGCTGTGTCCTGCACAGGCGTGGCGGGTTGTGTGGCTGGCGTAGTTTGCGCATTGGTTACTGTGGCCAAAAAGAAGGCACCTGCTAAAACGAAAGCGTTTTTCATATCTGCGTATTTTGTGTTGATAAAGGCGTTTCGCCCTTCTTACATAAAACTGTGCCAGAAACGAAGGAAAGGTTAAAATCCCCGAAATATTTTTTGCTAAGAACTTTCGCAAATCGTGCAGGGAATCCGTTCTGTATCTTCGCTGTCCCTGATTGGAGAGGTCTGAATGAAAAAAACAAAAATGCCTGTGAACGGCAATCCGGAAGAAGAATTCATCGAGGTTTTTGGCGCAAAGGAGCACAACCTGAAGAACGTTGATATTTCGATCCCAAAAAATAAACTGGTGGTGATTACCGGTATCAGCGGCAGCGGAAAAAGTTCGCTGGCCTTTGATACCATTTTTGCCGAAGGACAGCGCCGCTACATGGAAACCTTTGGTGCCTATGCCCGCCAGTTTATGGGCGAGATGGAGCGGCCCGACGTGGACAAAATCACCGGGCTTTCGCCGGTGATTTCAATTGAGCAAAAAACCACCAATAAAAATCCGCGTTCAACTGTAGGTACTGTAACGGAGATTTATGATTTCCTGCGCCTGCTGTTTGCCAGGGCTAGTGAGGCCTATTCGTATAACACCGGCAAAAAAATGGTGCGCTGGAGCGAAGACGAGATTGTCAATAATATTATGAAGCGCTTTGACGGCGCTAAGATTTCTTTGTTGGCGCCTCTTGTACGTGGTCGTAAGGGACACTATCGTGAACTGTTTGAAGAAGTTCGCAAAAAAGGATTTCTGAAAGTGCGGGTGGATGGAGAGATCAAAGACCTGGCGCCGAAGATGCAGGTGGATCGCTATAAGATCCACGATATTGAACTGGTGGTCGATCGCCTGAAAGTGGCGAAAGACATGCGGACAAGGATTAGCCAAAGTGTGCAGCAATCGCTGAAGCTGGGCAAAGATCTGATGTTTGTTTTTGCTGAAGATGCCAAAGACGAAGCGACCTACTCTAGAGCGCTGATGTGTGAGGATACCGGTCTTTCGTACGAGGAACCATCGCCCAATGCTTTTTCATTTAATTCGCCTTATGGCGCCTGTCCTACCTGTAAGGGTTTGGGTCAAGTGTATACGGTGGATATGTCTGCCATTATTCCGGATGATAGTCTTAGCATCAACGACGGTGGCATTGCGCCGCTGGGTGGCGAACGGGAAGCCTATATCTTCCGACAGGTGCAGCAGTTGGCAAAAAAGGAAAAATTCAGTCTGGATAAACCGCTGAAAGACCTGCCGGAAAAAGCACTGAATCTTGTGCTTTATGGAAAAACAGAAGGCGTTTCCGATGAAGACCTGCAGTACAATGATGAAGAAATTGAAACGTCAGGGTACAATGGCGAGTTTGAAGGCGTAGTGAACCAGGTAAAGCGTTGGTTTGCCACCAGCACCAGCGAAGCGATTCAGCGTTGGGCTGAAGGGTTTATGGAACTCACAACCTGCAAAACCTGTGATGGCACACGGTTAAAAAAAGAAAGCCTTTGGTTTAAGGTGGATGAAAAAAACATTGCTGAACTAAGCAACATGGACCTGACCGAGTTGCAGCAATGGTTCACCGGTATTGAAAAGCGGCTTAGTGCAAAACAAAATGTGATTGCCAAAGAGATCAACAAAGAGATTCGTGACCGTCTCCAGTTTTTGCTGGATGTTGGGTTAACCTATCTGACACTTTACCGCGCTACCAGAACACTGAGTGGTGGCGAATCGCAACGCATTCGCCTGGCTACACAGATCGGTTCCCAATTGCAGGGCATTACATACATCTTAGATGAACCATCTATTGGCCTTCATCAACGCGATAACCATCGGTTGATCACGGCGCTCAAAAACCTTCGTGATATCGGCAACTCCGTGTTGGTGGTGGAGCATGACAAGGATATTATGCTGGCTTCGGATCACCTGATTGATGTGGGGCCAAAAGCCGGTTATCATGGTGGCCGTATTATGGCACAAGGCACGCCTACGGAGGTGTTAAAAAAAGATACCCTAACGGCTCATTTTTTAAATGGTGAACGGGAGATTGCCGTACCTGCAGAGCGCCGCAAGGGCAATGGAAAATGCATCGAGATCAAAGGCGCTACCGGGCATAACCTGAAAAACGTCAGCGTAAAATTTCCGTTGGGGAAATTTATTGTGGTTTCCGGCGTGAGTGGCAGTGGAAAATCAACCCTGATCAACGAAACGCTTTACCCTTTGCTGTCGACGCATTGTTACAACAGCAAAATGACGCCGATGCCATACAAATCGGTAAAAGGCCTGGATGAGATTGACAAGGTCATCGAGATCGATCAGTCACCCATTGGCCGTACACCAAGAAGCAACCCGGCAACCTATTGCGGTTTCTTTACCGAGATCAGGACTTTGTTTGCTTCCATTCCGGAAGCGAAAATCCGTGGTTACAATGCCGGTCGTTTTTCGTTCAATGTCAAAAACGGTCGTTGTGATATGTGTGAAGGCAGTGGTTTGCGCACCATCGAAATGAACTTTCTGCCCGATGTGTATGTGCACTGCGAAAAGTGTAATGGCAAACGGTATAACCGTGAAACGCTGGAGATCCGTTACAAGGGAAAATCCATTGCCGATGTACTGGACATGACCGTGGAAGAAGCCGTTGAATTTTTTCAGCCCGTTCCTTTCCTGCATCGTAAGATCAAGGTGTTGGAAGATGTGGGTCTTGGTTACATCACGTTGGGACAATCAGCAGTTACCTTAAGCGGTGGCGAAGCGCAACGGGTAAAGCTGGCAACAGAATTGGCCAAACGCGATACTGGTAAAACATTTTACATTCTGGATGAGCCCACCACAGGTTTGCACTTTGAAGACATTCATCATCTTTTGGAGGTGCTGAACAAGTTGGTAGATCGCGGTAACACCGTGCTTGTGATTGAACACAACATGGACGTGATCAAAGTAGCCGATCATATCATTGATCTGGGTCCTGAAGGTGGCTCTGGCGGCGGCAGAATTCTGTTTGAAGGCACACCGGAAAATTTGCTGAAAGTAAAAGAAAGCTTTACCGGACAGTTTCTGAAAGAGGAACTGAAAGGAGTAGCGAGTAGTAAATAGTGAATAGCGAGTAGCCTCTAAGTGGTCATACTTTATATAACAAAACCTCCTTGCAATTCAGGGAGGTTTTGTTTTAAAGGATTGGTTGAATAGAGTGGCTACTTACTATTCGCTTCTCACTTCTCACTTGATGTTATACGTTACTCCCTCCAGCGCCAGTTCGGTGTTGGGAAATACTTCTCTTGCTTCCTGTGCAAACTGATCCAACACACTGTACTTGGAACTAAAATGTCCGATCAGCAGTTTGCCAACGCCTGCTTTTTGGGCAATGGTTGCTGCCTGTTTGGTCGTGCTGTGAAAACGTTCTGTGGCTTTGTCACGAAGGTTGTCGAGATAGGTAGTTTCGTGGTAAATGGCATCGGCCCCCTGGATATACGGAATGATGCTTTCATCATATTTTGTGTCGGCACAGAATGCATATTTTTTACCCGGTTCAGGCGCAATGGTTACCGCTTCGTTTTGCACACGGGAACCATCAGGATCTACATAATCCATCCCATCCTGCAGGCTGCTGTAAAAACTTACCGGGATATTGTATTGCTGCACTTTATCAATCAGCAATTTTCGGCGGCCCTCTTTTTCCGCAAACAAAAAACCGTAACATTCGATTCGGTGTGCTGTGCGAAAGCAGGAGATTGTAATTCGTTCATTGTCTACCAACACACCGGGCTCGGTGAGAGTATGAAAATGCAAAGGGTAGGAAAGGGTGTTGTCAGCCACTTTCAGTTGCATCTCCACAATCTGTTGCAAGGGT
Organism: Flavisolibacter longurius; assembly: GCA_014163555.1. Classification (GTDB taxonomy): domain Bacteria; phylum Bacteroidota; class Bacteroidia; order Chitinophagales; family Chitinophagaceae; genus Flavisolibacter. The sequence continues at coordinate 388,419 of JACJGO010000001.1, read as the reverse complement.
GATGGCGCAAAAATGTGCAGTTCCTGCTTGTGTGATAGGAGAGAAAACGTGTTGATCAGTCCAATCAATCCAAAATAATGATCCCCGTGCAGGTGTGAAATAAAAATGTGTGTGATCCGGCTTCTGCGGATCTTGTATTTGATCATCTGGATCTGGGTGCCTTCGCCGCAGTCCACCAGGAAGTTTGTCCCATCCTGTGATACGACCTGGCTCGTTGGATGCCGGTCAAAGGCCGGTACGGCCGAATTATTTCCAAGGATCGTAACCGATAACATGCAGGCAAGTTAAGTTGATATGTTGATAGGTTAATAAGTTGCCAGCTCGGTATGAAGATAAGTAGGGGTATGATGGCACTATACCAGTAAGCGAAGTCTCAGGTAAATTTTTTAAGTGTATCCCTTATAGAAGATAGGTAACCAGCGCCAAACAGATAGAGATGTATCAACAACGGGTAAAGATTGCAATCAGCCCATTGTTCTTCATGATTTTTTGGTAGCGGGTAATGATATTGGTATGCTTCATAAAAAGGCTGGCGAAAGCCGCCAAAAAGTGTTGTCATGCCCAGGTCCATAGAACGTTGACCATAATACACCGCCGGATCGATCAGAACAGGTTGTGCGTTTGCATCGCATAAAAAATTGCCGCTCCACAGGTCACCATGAAGCAGCGAAGGCTTTTCGTCATCAAAAATAGCTGAAAGCTTGCTAATCAGTTTCTCAAACAGGAATTGATCATTGCTGCTTAACAAAGTCGCTTTTGCACAACGGTTAATCATGGGCGTCAGCCGATAATCTGAAAAGAAAGAACACCAGTCTTTTACCCGATGGTTTTGTTGCGGAACGCTACCCATGTAATTGTCTTCGTCCAATCCGCAAGTTTCGCTTTTCACCTTGTGCAAAGCCGCCAGTTGTTCGCCAAATTGTTTCCAGAAACCAGTTGTTCGTTCCCCCTGTTCTATCGATTCTAATAAAAGAAATTGATACCCCTCTTTTTCAAAACAGTCAACAACTGTTGGCGTTTTGATTTTACCGGCGGCGCCCAGGGTTTTCAGCCCGGAAGCTTCCCGGCTGAACAATTGGGGAAATTTTGTAGCAGAATTGATTTTACAGAATAAATGATCATCGCCAAACCGGATGCGAAACGTTTCATTGATGCTTCCGCCACCCACCGGATAAAGTTCTAAGCGGGCAGTATTTCCAGTCAGCATCCGGAGCTTTTTCTGCAGGATATCTTGCGTATTCATGGCTACGGTATCCTTGTTTAAACGTCACTTGAAATCCTCACCAAATTCATCATCCAGCAGCTCTCTTTCAATCTCTTCCATCTGCACAATGTCGCCGGCTTCACTTTCGGTGGGGGTTACGTTCATCAATTCCAAAAGGTCAATTTTGTCTAAGAAATCTTCCAGGTCATCCGTTAGTTCGCAAACAACAAAAGAGGCACTTTCATCATAGAATTTCTGCTGGGTACGAACGATTCTTTCAGCGGCTTCTTCCTGTATAGTTTTAACACCATGCAGGTTGAGAACTACATTTCTCACCTTATCTTTAAGAAGTTCTTGCAACTGCCGGTCCAGATTCGCTGCCATTGTAGCAGACAATTCCTGGGTTTCCACCCTTATGACATGAAATTTCTCTTTGGTATCAGTTTTGACTTCCATAATATCTTAAAAGGCAAAGAAACGTGCCGGAGGTTGCTCAAAAATATTTTTTATTATTGTACAAAGCATATAGGAGAACAAAATGGATAATAATTTTTCCTCACAAGTAAAAGAGATCATCTCGTTCAGCCGGGAAGAAGCATTGCGGTTAGGCAATGACTTTATCGGCACGGAACATTTATTGCTAGGTCTCATTCGTGAGGGTGACAATACAGCGATTCGGATTCTGAAAAGCTTTAACGTTGACCTGTACGAATTACGCAAAGAAGTAGAGTTGGCTGTAAAAGATAAAACCGGTAAAAACATCGCAAATATCAACAGCTTACCCCTGACGAAGCAAGCCGAAAAAGTGATCCGTGTAACCGTGCTGGAAGCAAAGGCCTTAAAAAGCCCGACTGTAGAAACCGAACACCTGATGCTGTCCATCCTCAAGAACAAGGAAAATATTGCTACACAAATCTTAAATCAATTTGACGTGGACTACGACATCTTCAGACAGGAACTGGGCATGGTGAAATCGAACGATACCCGTGCCGAATACCAGGAGGAAAACGATGACGATTTTGACGAGGAGAAAAAATACTCCAGCTCCAAATCGCGTCAGCAAGGTGCTACCAAAAGCAAAACTCCCGTGTTGGATAATTTCGGTCGTGATATTACCAAACTGGCCGAAACCGGTCAGTTGGATCCGATCATTGGCCGGGAGAAGGAAATTGAAAGGGTATCACAGATTCTTTCCCGGCGGAAGAAAAACAACCCTATCCTGATTGGTGAGCCCGGTGTTGGTAAAACCGCTATCGTGGAAGGTCTTGCCTTACGCATTGTGCAGCGCAAAGTCTCAAGGGTGCTGTTCGACAAGCGGGTGATCTCTCTTGACCTTGCCGCCCTGGTTGCCGGTACAAAGTACCGCGGTCAGTTTGAAGAGCGCATGAAGGCCATTATGAACGAACTGGAGAAGAACCGCGACGTGATCCTGTTCATCGATGAAATTCACACCATCGTTGGCGCAGGTGGCGCTTCCGGTTCGCTGGATGCCTCGAACATCTTTAAGCCGGCCCTTGCCCGCGGTGAGCTCCAGTGCATTGGTGCCTCTACACTGGATGAATACAGAATGTATATCGAAAAAGATGGTGCCCTTGATCGCCGTTTTCAAAAGGTGATGATCGATCCGCCATCTGTGGATGATACCATCCAGATTTTGAACAATATCAAAGGCAAATACGAAGAATATCACAACGTTGATTACAATGATGAAGCCATTGATGCCTGTGTGAAATTGAGCGACCGTTACATCACCGATCGTTTATTGCCTGACAAGGCTATCGACGTAATGGATGAAGTGGGCGCAAGGGTTCACCTGAAGAACATCAATGTGCCGCAGAATATTCTTGACCTGGAGAAAAAAATCGAAGACATCAAGTCGGAGAAGAATAGAGTAGTAAAGAGCCAGAAGTTCGAAGAGGCGGCGGCATTGCGTGATACAGAAAAGCGATTGGGCGAAGAACTGGAGAAAGCAAAATCGCAGTGGGAAGAAGAAAGCAAGCACAAGCGTTACCCGATTGGTGAAGAAGAGATCGCTGAAGTGATCAGTATGATGACCGGAATACCGGTTCGCAGAATGGTGGAAGCGGAAACGGAGAAGCTGCGCAAGATGAGCGAAGAAATGAAAGGTATGGTGGTTGGTCAGGACGAAGCCATTGTAAAAGTGGTGAAAGCCATCCAGCGGAACCGTGTTGGTTTGAAAGATCCGAAAAAGCCAATTGGTACCTTTATCTTCTTAGGTCCGACCGGTGTAGGTAAAACAGAGTTGGCAAGAGCTTTGGCCCGTCATATGTTCGACAGTGAAGATGCGCTGATCCGCATTGATATGTCGGAGTACATGGAGAAGTTCACCGTATCTCGTTTGATTGGTGCGCCTCCCGGCTATGTGGGTTACGAAGAAGGTGGCCAGTTGACTGAACGTGTCCGTCGTAAGCCTTACAGTGTAATCCTGTTGGATGAGATTGAAAAGGCACACCCGGATATCTATAACATCCTGTTGCAGGTGTTGGATGATGGTCAGTTGACCGATGGTTTAGGCCGAAAAGTTGACTTCAAGAATACGCTGATCATCATGACCTCGAACATTGGTGTGCGTCAGTTAAAAGACTTTGGAGCTGGTGTTGGTTTTGCCACTCAGGCCAAAGTGCAAAACCAGGATGAAGCCAACAAGGCGGTGATTGAAAAAGCCCTGAAGCGTACCTTCTCTCCGGAGTTCTTGAACCGTATCGATGATGTGATCATCTTCAACTCACTGACGAAAGAAAACATCTTCGAGATCATCGACATCCTGATGAAGAATGTGCTGAAACGTCTGAACAACCTTGGATTTAACCTGGAACTGACAGAAGATGCAAAAAGCTTCCTAGCCGACAAAGGGTACGATCAGCAGTTTGGTGCCCGTCCGCTTCACAGGGCCATCCAGAAATACCTGGAAGACCCGCTGGCGGAAGAGATCCTGAACATGCATATCAAAGCGGGAGATATATTGAGAGCCGATCTGGATAAGGAAAACAGCAAACTGGTGTTCAGCATCCGTTCGGAAGTAGAGCAGGAGTCAAAAGCATAACACAATAAAACTTCATACAAGCCGCTGGTTTAACCAGCGGCTTTTTTTATTTCGTTCTGAAATAAAAGAAGTGCTGGCGATAGTGAACCTGCAATATTGAATCTGTAACCTGCATATCAAGGCCGATTTATTCTTTGTCAATTAGCATTAACTCGTCATTTTTGCATCATAGAAGCCTGATGAAAAAGATTATTATCACCATAGATGGATGGTCGTCGTGCGGAAAGAGTACGCTGGCAAAACAATTGGCCAAAGAGCTGAATTATGTTTATGTAGACAGTGGTGCCATGTACCGGGCCATTACCCTTCATTTCTTGCGCAACCATGTCGACTGGACCGATCATAAAGAAGTAGAAAAGGCTTTGAAGCAAGTTTCTCTACAGTTTATCTACAACGAAAAAGCACAGCAATCGGAAATTTACCTGAATGGAGAAAACGTTGAATATGTCATCAGGGATCTTGTGGTAGCTGAAAAAGTAAGTGAAGTAGCTGCTATCAAAGAAGTGCGGGAGTTTGCCGTAGCGCAGCAAAAGAAGATGGGCCGCCACCGCGGGATCGTGATGGATGGCCGTGATATCGGTACGGTTGTTTTTCCGGATGCGGAACTGAAAATTTTTATGACTGCCGATAACGCTGTTCGGGTAGAACGTCGCTTTAAAGAGATGATTGAAAAGAATCCTGCGACAACGATGGAGGAGGTCAAAGCCAACCTGGAGATGCGTGATTATATAGATTCTCACCGGGAGATCAGTCCTTTGCGCAAAGCCGATGATGCCCGTATTCTTGACAATACAAACCTTACCGAGAAAGAACAATTTCAAAAGGCGCTGAAATGGGCGCACCAGTTAAAGCTTGTTGCCCCGCAACAATAATGACAAATGCAACTTGCAACTATTTAGAAACGTATGGAAGAAAATAAGTTTCCTTCCATACGTTTTTTTATGCTCTCTAAAGAATGCAGGCTTTAATATCACTTGTTCGTAGCTGTTAGTTTTAAAATCACTGTAAAAAAAAATTGGTCAACTATTGCAAATTTGAAAAGTCCATTCTACATTTGTCCTCACAAGCACACACTTCCACCGTATCCCATTGATCAGAACCTCCACACAATCCTTTCTTACGTAAACCGTACCTGTAATCCTTAACAAGTTTATTATTGTTTCCTTTCGAGCAATCGTCTGGCGTATCCGTCATCCTATCAATGATCAAGTAATCCTTTCTGCGAATTACCCCCGACAATCGGATGAGCTATTTCATCATAATCGCAAATTGATCAGTTAAAACTATCGCCATGAAAAAATTAATTCTACCCCTGGTGGCATTCTTATGCCTGTCTATGAACGTTCTTGCACAAAATGGTACTGGAGCATGTAAAGTTTACGGTTTTACACTGCAGTATATCTCTGTTGAGCCTTCTGCTTCTGGTAATGGTAAGTATGATTTAAAAGTAAATCTATCTTGGGATATCGAAATGAATACAGGGAACAAGTATTCTTATTTCCATATTTGGGAAGCCGCGTCCTATACTCCTTTCAATTATGCAAATAAGTCAACCCCTCCCAAGGCAGCAGATTTGAGCTCTACTTTAACTACTATAGTAATCAAAGATCCTTCTACTAATCCTACAATTGTGGGAACTTATAACCCTGACCCCTTATTCACAAACGTTTTACAAACACTTAATACAGGTTCAAGATTGAGTAGGGAATTATTGCCAGGTACTTCAATTGAACGTTTCACAATTGAGAATCTGTTAATTCCAGGTGTAACCTACAACGAGGGTGGAACTTACAATTTCACAGGAGATATCTGGTCGAGTCAGCACAATCAGGGTGCGAATGTTCACTGCTCCATGAGTGATAATGATTTTGTCGTAAATGATGTTGTAAGCCAAAGCCTTTTTCGTTGTAATGATGATGGTCTAGCAGGATTGGTCAATGTAACACTGAAATCAACACAACCTTCAGCAACAGGTACATATCGGATTTTTATCGATACAGATAAATCCGGTTCCTTTAATGCAAGTTCTGATACACCACTTGGGTCGGAACTGTCTTTTACAACGAGTTCATCTTCACCACTTTCCAATGAAGTTGATTTTCCATATGAGTATAAATCTGAGGCGATAACAATTCCGAATGAATACAATGGCAAAATGATTTGGTTAGTTGTTTCGCTCACAGGTAAATCTAACCAAGTGTTTGATATCAGAAACAGTTGCGCACCTCTTCCCGTCACCTTCGGCGCTTTCACAGCCTCAAGAAAAGGAAATACAGTAGCCGTTAAATGGCAAACATCTTTTGAGCAAAATGTTTCCGGTTTCAATGTGCAGCGTATAACGAGCGGCAACTGGACAACCGTAGCATTTGTCCCCGCTAAAAACCTTGCGAATGGTGGAAGTTATGAACTGACAGACATCAACACGTATAGTGGACTTAGCCAATACCGTATTCAATCTGTTGATATAGACGGCAAGCAAAAGCTGAGCGAAGTACGCAGTGTTCGCGGTGAAGCTTCCAGCACCAGGATAACTGTTTATCCAAACCCAACCACAACCGGACGCCTGACCCTTGTTTTTGACAACAACAGCGTTCGGGATATTTCAGTACTCGACATGAGCGGACGTATCGTAAAACAGCTTCAGAGTCAAAGAAGCAATAATATAAGTCTTGAAATCATGCAGGACGGTCTGTACCAGGTTCAGATCATTGACCGTACAACCGGAGAGCTGACAGCAGAAAAGATAATAGTAAAGAAGCGATAGTTTACGATTGATTCGTGAAAAACGAGGCGGCTTTCTAGCCGCCTTTCTTTTTTGTTTCACTGGGGACTATCTATACTAGAATCGAATCATTTCCGACGACATAAACCAAATGTTATGGTAGTTCAATCCTGTTGTGAAAGAATAACCTTATAAAACAAGTGTGAACTAAATGAAATAAGGTATTGATGTGAAAGCAAAATTTGTGCGGGCTACTTAGCAACGATGAAGAATGAAATGCAGTGAGGAATGGATGTTCTTTCTTCCCATTGCATTCATGAAAGGCCTTAGGCAGTTCGAACATGTCTATATCGTTTCACTAAATAAAGATGTATAATAAGAGGTTGAATTTTATCAGCCTAAAATAATCTTCCCAAATAGGTATAGGATCAAACAAAAGACCGGTCAATGCGACCGGTCTTTTGTTTGCCCTGAAGTGAAAACCAAGGCGATTATGATGAAGCGAAATTAGCGTTTGCGCTGCTGGCGATCCTGCATCTGCTTTTGCTGTTCCTGCATTTGTTCCAGCCGCTCCTGCCATTTTGATTTTGTTTTTGGCTTTTTACGGTTTTCTTCAATTTTCGCCAGAATCTTATCGTGGTTGATAATGTAGTTCTGGATAATGAACTGCAGTACCAGCGTAATGATGTTTGAAACGGTATAATACCAGGTCAGCCCCGACGGAAGCTTGTTGAATACAAACAGGAGAATAATAGGGAAGAAGTAAGGCATATACTTCAGCACAGGGTTACCCTGGTCGGGTGTGGATGCCATGGCATACAGCGAGATCAGGAACGAAGTCACCACCGCGGTGATGGTAAACAGGCTCACATGATCGCCATAGAGCGGAATTGTAAAGGGCAACTGAAGAATGGAATCATACTGCGACAAATCATCTGCCCACAAAAATCCTTGTCCGCGCAGGGCCACATTGGAGTTAAAAAAGCTGTAAAGGGCAAAGAAGATCGGGATCTGCAGGAGTGCGGGAACACAACCACCCAGCGGATTCACGCCGGCTTCGCGGAACAGTTTCATTTGCTCCATGCTCATGGCTTGCTGATCGCCACCCGTCTTTACTTTTAATTGTTCAATCTCCGGACGCAATACTTTCATCTTGGCTGCACTCAGGTAGCTGCTGTAGGTCAGCGGCGAAATCATCAACCGGATCAAAAGGGTCAGCATCAGGATCACAATACCATAGTTGTTGGTAAACTGGTCGAAGAAGTTAAAGGCCGGCAGAACAATAAAGCGGTTGATGTATTTTACAAAGGCAAAAATGCCGCTTCCCAGGTCCACCATGTCTTCCATGTCGTTGTTGTACTGCTTCAGCGTAGAGTAGTCGTTAGGACCAAAATAAAGACCCAGCGGAATGGTTGCTGACCCAGTGCCCTGCACCGGAACCTGCATATTGGCAGTTGCTTTCACCACCAACTGGCTGTTATCGGTAGGCGCCGACCAGATTACATTGCCACTGCTAAAGCCTTCTTTTGCCAACAGCGTGGCGTTGAAGAATTGTTGTTTAACGGCTACCCAATTAACCTTTGCATCAAACTCTTTGCTGCCACCACCAGCGGCAATATGATCATCAAAATCACCATCGAAGAAGTAGCCCACTTTCGACTGTCCTCTTTCATATTCCAGGTCTTTTTGCTGCTGAACGGCGCTGTTTTGCCAGGTAAGATTCAGCACATTGGCGCCCAATACCTGTTGTACACCATTGATCTGAATGGTGAAATCAATCATATAATTATTGGGCTTTACCACAAACCGGTGAACAATCTCCTGTCCTTCGGAAGACCGGGTACTGTAGCTGATAATGGTGCTGTCAGGCGTTTCTTTTTTCTCGGTCAGTGTAAAAAATACCTGGTCGATGGCTGCAGAACGATTGGGGCCTGCGGAAATGTTGTAAGTGATCTTATCAAAATCGGTAGCGGCCATTTTCACAGGGCTGCTATCGGGATTGTTGAATTTATTTAATTCTACCGCTTTAATCTGGCCGCCTTTGTTGGTGAAATGAATTGTGAGAAGGTCAGTCGATACAGGAGTGGTAGTTTCGTTTCCGTCCAGGGCAAGTTGGAAGCCGGCGCTGTCGGCTGCTGTCCGCACAACCGGTGCTACTGTAGTGAGTGTTGGACTGTTTTTATAGTTTGCAATGGAATCCTGCGCTCTTTTAGTGCTGTCCTGCACCCGCTTCAGTTCATCCTGCTTCTTTTTTTCGGCGAGGTAGACACCTTGTTCTTTGTTGTTGTAATAGAAATAGCCAAAAAACAAAATGGCCAGAACAATAAAACCTATGACGGTATTGCGGTCAAAATTCATTTATCCTTGTTTAAAGGCCGCAAAGATAGCAGTTGAGAGCCAGTTTTGGGGGAGGCTGACGGCACAGCCTACTTCTAAACAGGAGATTGTCCCGTTTTAAGAAGAATTTGGGAAAGTCGTAGGAACGTCGAACAGAAAAACAAGTAAACACGGATTTTACCACGAATTACACGAACGCTTCCTTCATTCAAGCTTTTCTTGCATAACAAAAGCTTAAAGCAGACGGGTGAATCGGATAAAAATCTTTTTTTGATAACAATTTTTATCTGTTATGCCATTCAAAAACCCTTGCACTTTCGATAAACAATTTGTGTAATCCGTGCAAAAATTCGTGTTTAACCATTTACAATTTCTCCACCGTTGGGATGAAGCACCTGGCCGGAAAAATAAGAGCCGTCTTCAGATGCCAAAAATAAATAGCTTGTGGCTACCTCTGCGGGTTCGCCGGCACGGCCCATGGGTACATCAGAACCAAATTCTTTAACTTTTTCCTCGTCAAAGGAGGCCGCGATCAGTGGTGTCCAGATAGGGCCGGGAGCAACCGCATTGACCCTGATTTTTTTGTCCTTCAACTGGGCGCTTAAGCTTCGGGTAAAGGTAACAATGGCGCCTTTGGTGGCAGAATAATCGAGCAGGGAAGGGCTGCCGCGATAAGCTGTCACGGAAGTGGTGTTAATGATGGAAGCCCCTTCTTTCAAATGTTTGAGCACATATTTGGTAAACCAGAACATGGAAAAGAAGTTGGTTTCAAAGGTGGACAACAACTGTTCGGTACTGATATCTTTGATGGATTCCTGTTCCGTTTGCGTGGCGGCGTTGTTCACCAAAATGTCCAGTCCACCTAACTGTTTGACGGCATCTTCCACCGCTTTTTTACAAAAATCTTCCTCGCGAATATTGCCCGGCAGCAAGACACATTTTTGGCCATAACCTTCAACATCTTTTTTCACTGCTTCCGCATCTGGGTGTTCGTTAAGATAAACAATGGCCACATCCGCGCCTTCCCGTGCAAACAACCGGGCCGTGGCGGCACCAATGCCACTGTCGCCACCGGTAATCAGGGCTTTTTTGCCTTCTAATTTTTTGCCTTTTTCTGGTCGCTCCGATACCGGCTTTGGTTTCATTTTTTGTTCCAGTCCGGGTAACTCCTGTTCCTGTGGTGGCCGAATGGGTTTGGGGTCTTTACCTTTTTGCATAAAAACAAAAATTTACAATCGACTATGAAATTTTTATACCATCGTATTTGTCCAACCCTTATTTTTGCTGCCGCTTCAGCAATGGGGGACTAGCTCAGCTGGCTAGAGCGCTTGCATGGCATGCAAGAGGTCATCGGTTCGACTCCGTTGTCCTCCACCTGACCGGAGAGCTCCACTTTTTTGAGGAGCTCTCCTTTTTTATTTCCGCTCAAACCTTTGTCTGTGGCGGCTATCAGCAGAACGGCAGAATTGATTTTGGGTGTTCGACTTTTCTTTTCTGCGATGGTGATCTTTTCCGGAAAGATCGAACACACCACCTCTCTTTTTGTTTGCAGGCTGCTCCTTTCATAGAAGGTGGGTAGTTCTTCCAGTAGGTGTATACCCGTCTTTAGGAATTTCTGAAAAGCACTTTGGGTAGAGCCCTGGCTGTCAAGTTCTATCTGCAACTTCTGCAGCTCGGTTGTATACCTCCCTTTTGCTTTGGCATAGCTGGCAGCATCAATAACCTTGTCCATTAGGTTGTCATCCAGTGCGTCCAATCTACTTTGTGCTTGCTTAATATCAGCCTGAATTTTTGCAACGGGCCTTGTGTCGGTTTGCTTTTTGTGCAGCAGCTTTTTAACCATCGTTTCATAGAGTGGAAAATCCGTTCAAACTGATCACCTGATTACGCTGGAAGCTGATCATGGTATTACGCTCCAAACTGACCACCCTTTTTCGCTCGAAGTTGACCACCTGTAAAGAAGTATAGCGAGTGGTTGTTTTACTGGTTATAAAAGTTGATGTTGAATAATAAAACAACGTCAACTATGGCTAATAAAACAATCCTTATGAACAGAATCAGACAGATTCTTCGCCTTTATACACAAGGCGCCAGTAAGAAAAAGATCAGCGAGTTGACGTCTTGCTCCCGCAATACGGTAAAGAAGTACATCGCAAAGTTTTGCCATCAGCGGCTGACCTATGATGCGCTTGAGCAGATGAACGATCATGACCTGGAGCTGCTATTTGGGTATGTAGAACCTGTTGTAAAAGATGATCGTCTCCAGCAGTTACAAACTTTGCTTCCTCAGATGGAAAAGGACCTGAAACGTAAAGGAGTGACGATTCTATTGTTGTTTGAAAAGTACAAAAAAGAGTATCCTGACGGCTACGGCATTACCCAGTTTTATAAATACTTCCGTTATTTTTTAAAGCGTGTGCAACCGGTCATGCACCTGGAACACAAAGCCGGTGATAAAATGTATATTGACTTCACCGGCACCAAACTTTCCCTTATTGATACAGGCAGCGGTGAGGTGAATGAAGTAGAGGTTTTTGTGGCCGTACTTGGCGCCAGCCAGCTTACGTATGTAGAAGCAGTTTATACACAAAAGAAGGAAGACCTGATTCGGGCTTGCGAGAATGCGCTGCATTATTTTGGCGGGGTTCCTTCTGCCATTGTACCAGATAACCTGCGTTCTGCCGTAACAAAAAGCAGTCGATATGAACCGGTAATCAATGAGACGTTCGCTGACTTTGCCGAACACTATTTAACTGTGGTGTTGCCAGCAAGAGCTTACCGCCCCAAGGATAAGGCACTGGTGGAAGGCATGGTTAAGATCATTTACCGCACGATCTACACCCTGGTCAATGCGGAAGTATATACGTCACTGATGGCCCTCAACGCTGCCATCAGAGAAGCGCTCGAGGTCTTGAACAATGCACCGTTTAAAGGAAGAGAATACAGCCGGCGCTCTCAGTTCGAAGAAATCGAAAAAGAAGCACTCAAACCCTTGCCCTCTTACCGGTATGAGTTCAAGCAACAAGCGATGGTAACCGTCATGAAAAACGGTCACGTCTGCCTAAGCATAGACAAGCACTATTACAGCGTTCCCTACCGCTTTATTGGAAAGAAAGTTAAGCTCTTATACACTTCCACCCGCGTGGAGGTTTACTGCCGCTACGAGCGCATCGCCACCCATGACAGGCACCTCCGTAAGTATCACTACACCACTTTAAATGAGCACCTGGCTTCTTCTCATCGCTACATAAGCGATTGGACACCGGAAAAGTTTACGGAACAGGCAGGCGCCATACACGAACAGGTAAGTACCTACATCATCAAAGTAATAGAAAGCAAACAACATCCCGAGCAGGCTTACAAGTCCTGCACAGGCATTTTAAGCCTGGTGCGTAAAGTCGGTACTGAGCGGCTGATTAATGCTTGCAGAAGAGCGCACACTTATGGCGTTTACAACTATCCCATCATCCTGCAGATCCTGGAAAAGAAGCTCGATGAGCTAAGCGATGAAGAACAGCAAACGCATCAGCCAATGCCGCAACATCACAACATAAGAGGTAGCAGTTATTATGAATAATTTTTTTATCACACTAAAATGTAAATTATGAACACAGACACCTTGGACAAAATGCGGCGTATGCGCCTGTTGGGCATGCACCGCGCTTTTAAAACCAGTTTGGAATCTTCGAGCGGTGAAGCACTTACCGCTGATGAACTCATCGCCATGCTTATCGATAGTGAATGGGATGACAGGCACAACCGAACCATTGAGCGTAGCCTTCGCAACGCCCGCTTCCGCTACAAGGCTACGATTGAACAACTGGAGTATGGTCCGGAAAGAGGCCTGGATAAGAATGCAGTCCACCGGTTAGCCGATGGCGAGTTCATTAAAGCCAAGGAAAACGTACTGATTACGGGACCTACCGGAACGGGCAAAAGCTTCCTGGCTTCTGCTATTGGCAATCAGGCTTGCCTGCAGGGGTATAAGGTTCTCTATGCAAACACAACCCGCTTGCTGACACAACTGAAGATGGCAAAAGCTGACGGCTCTTCTATCAAGGAGTTGATGAAAATAGAAAGACAGGACCTGCTTATCCTTGATGATTTTGGCATCCAGCCCTTTGACAGCCAGGGCCGCGCCTCGTTGCTTGAAATTATTGAAGACCGGCATGGAAAGCGCTCTACCATCATCACTTCACAATTACCGGTGAAGCAGTGGTATGATGTAATCGGCGAAAAAACGGTGGCCGATGCGGTACTGGACCGACTTGTACATAACGCTGGGCGTGTAGAACTAAAAGGAGAATCGCTGAGAAGAAAATGGACGAAAAAACAAACTGAAACAATCGATTAAAGACTAACTTTAGCATACCAGAAAACAACCCCTTATGCCTTCTTTACACATACAACTTAGGGTGGTCAACTTGGAGCGAAATTAAGTGATCACTTACAGCGGAATCTCCACATTAGGTCGTTCAGCTGGTGGAATATTTAACGCAAATAACAACACTTTCATTGGCGCTAACACATTCTCGATTCTCGAGCAGACCAACTCAACAGCTCTTGGCTATTCTGCCTCGGTTACTGCTTCCAACCAGGTGCGCATCGGCAATACAGCAGTAACTTCGATAGGTGGCCAGGTAAACTGGACCAATCTATCTGATGGCCGGTTCAAAAAGAATATCAAAGAAGATGTACCTGGGTTAGAATTTATCAATAGCCTGCGGCCGGTTACCTACAACCTGGATGTAGCGGGCATTGATGCAAAGTTAAATGCAGCTACGCAGCAAGAGGTAAATGAAGCAATGACATCTTTGAACAACGGCAATGAGGCCAGGAAAGCGGCACCGAAAAGTGAACCCTCTGCAGAGGAACAAAAAGCAAAGAGCGACAAAGCAAAAGTAAAGTACACCGGCTTTGTGGCCCAGGAAGTAGAGAAGGCAGCCAAAAAGCTGAACTATGACTTCAGCGGCGTGGATGCTCCGAAGAACAGCGAAGATTTTTATGGCCTTCGGTATAGCGAGTTTGTGGTGCCGCTAGTGAAAAGCGTTCAAGAGTTGAGTGCAGAGAACAAAGAACTGGCAAGAAAAAATGAAGAGTTGGAAAAAAGGCTGGCAAAACTGGAAGCCTTGATGGCAGGCGGCAACGGAAATGGCAACAATGGTGGCAATACGGTTGTAACCCTTTCATCTGCCTTCCTGGAGCAAAACGCACCCAATCCTTTTCATACGGCTACCATCATCAAGTATCATCTGCCACAAGGTGCGTTCGCAGCACAGGTAGTGATCACCAATGCGAAAGGGCAAGCACTGAAGAGCATTCCTTTAGGCACCGGCAGCAGTGGCCAGGTTACCCTACAAGGGGGTACACTGGCAGCTGGCAGTTATAATTACAGCTTATGGGTAGATGGTAAACAGGTCGACACCAAACAAATGCTGATTGTACGGTAAAGAATAGGCTTTCTCTTGTGCTTTTACAATTTTCTAAAGTCAAGCCTCTGTTTTTTCAGGGGCTTTTTTGTAAAAGTTGCTTACCCGCAAATCTTTATTTAGGTGAAAACGACAATTACAGGGCACTGATTTTCCACAGGACAATATTGCACAAAGCCGGATAGGAAATAGAGTTAAGCAGGTTGCTTAGAAACACCGTAAAAAACCCGTTTTTTGCCTTACCCGTAGGAAAGCTGCATCGAAGCCTTACTTTGACGATATAAAGTACTAGGATAATAATTGTCATCTATTTCTTCTTCGTAGCAAAAGTCAGAGAATTCCCCTTGGCACTGATGGAAGGAAGCGGTTGGACCTTCCTGGTTTCGAAAATTGATCTTGTTTTCTTTGGATACAATATGGGTACCTGTTCACTGTCTGGTCATCTCCACAAACAAAAAAACCTGTCAATGTTTTGACAGGTTTTTTGTTTCAATGAAAGCAAACATCTAAAGGCAGACAAAACGCATCAGGATTTTCGCAGTTTCGATTTTATTTTTCTCACTAAAGCCATTTGTTTTCTTTGTACCAGGCAATGGTTTCGGCAATGCCACTGGCCAGGTTGTATTGGGGTTTCCCATTGATACTTTGCCAAATTTCCTCACTGCTGCACAGCCAATTGGGACTGCTGATCTCATCCAACTTTTGCCGGTTCAAAAAGGGCAGTCGTTTGAACACAACGCGGTTTAGAGCATCCAGGCAGCTTACACCTGCCCTTACCGTGTTTAAGGGTAAAACCAGCTTAAGGGTTTTTTTCCGGAGAATTTTTTTTGTTTCAAGGCCAATCTGCTCTTTGTCGTAAACTTCTCCATCCGAAAGCAAAAAGGTTCGATTGACAGCGGCAGAATCCAATAGGGATACCACAGCACGGGCCAGGTCTTTTACGTAAATAAGCGAAAGGCATTGCCGGTGTTTTCCAACATAAGGCTCCAGGCCACGATTCACCAATTTAATAAACTGGAAAAATCCCTTATCCCGTGGTCCGTACACGCCTGTTGGATGTACCGACAGATAGGGTAACCCGGAGGCGGCCAGGTGTTGGGCAGCTTTTAATTTGCTGATGCCATAATCTGAAATCGGCCGGCACTCGTCATCCACTTTTATCGGTTTAAAATCCGTCGATCCCGGACCATAAGTAGCCAGGGAACTGATTAAAACAAATTTTTGCAAAGGCATGTTGGCCCCCTTCACGGCTTCCACCAGGTATTGCGTATAAAAAAAGTTGACGGTGTGAAATTCATCCAGCGAATTAGCCTGCGTAATGCCGGCATTGTGGATGATAAAATCAAAACCGCCATGTTCCTTTTTTTGTTGGTCTAACTGCTGGCGAAGATTCAGCGGGGAGGAGAAATCAAATTCAATGATGCGGATATCGGGGTGTTGCAGGAATTTACGACTGCTGGTCTTGCGTATGCCGGCATACACTTCATAACCCTGATGCAGGGCTTCTTCTACAAGGTAACTTCCAATAAAACCACTGGCACCTGTTATCAATACTTTTTTTTTCATGGCATTACTCCTAGTCTAAATACTTTATATAACACCGGCGACGTTTGTGTACGCTGGCATCAAAATAATCCCACATGGCCTGCACCTGTTTGTTGTCTTCCAACTGGTGACTGGCCTCGGCAATGGTGATGCCGTTTTTTATATAGGCTTTTAAGGTTTCGTACATCAGCATGGCGTTCACACCTTTTCCCTGCAGATCTTTTCGTACGGCAATCAGCAACAGGTCGGCCCTGTTGTTTTTCTTCAGGGCTCTTAAAAGATGATAAAAACCCAGTGGAAACAATCTGCCATTGGCTTTCTGCAACGCCTTGGACAGCGAAGGCATAGTAATGGAAAAAGCAGCCAGTTTATTCTCGCTGTCTGTAATGAGGGAGATAAAATCGGGGTGTATAAATGAAAAATACTGTTTAGTGTAGTAGCGGATTTGCTTTTCGGTAAGCGGCACTACACCGTACAAATCTGCATAAGCGGTATTGAGCAACTCAAATATCGCCGGCACGTAAGGCAATACATCTTTCGTTTTGCGCAACTGTACAGCTTTCAGGTTTTGCCTTCGCTGCACGATGCCAGCAAGCTTCTCCAGCCTGCAATCCATTTTTTCAGGGATGCGAATCGTATACTCCAGCCAGTCGGTGTCTTTCCGGTACCCTGCTTTTTCCAGCAGGGCAGGATAGTAGGCATGATTGTACAGGGCTGCGATGGTACCAGGTTGGTCAAACCCTTCTACCAACAAACCTTCATGATCAAGATCGGTAAAGCCCAATGGACCGTGTATAGCCTGCATGTAAAGGCTCTTGCCCCATTCTTCCACTTTTTTAATTAAGGCTTTGGCAATTCTTTCATCGTCTTCAAAATCCAGCCAGCCAAACCGGATGTAACGGCGACCCCATTTTTGGATATAGGCATTGTTGAGAATACCGGCAATGCGTCCAACGACTTTGCCCTCTTTATACGCCAGCCAATACCGGGCATCGCAATAATCGAAAGCCGGATTTTTATCCCTTCGCAATGTGCCTTCTTCATCCAGTTGCAGCGGTGGCGTAAAACAAGGGTGATGCTTGTACAGGCGATGAGGATACCGTATAAACGTACGCAATCCATTTTTGTCCGTAACCTCTTTTACAGTGATGCTCATACGTAAAGGATTACTGTTTAAGGGCAAACACCTGCAACTCACTGGCTACCCTTTCAATGGCGCCAATGGCTTCGTCCAGTTGCCAGCGGGAATGCGTGGCCATAATGGACATGCGTACCATCGAGGCATCGCTGCGTACCGCTGGCGATACTACGGGGTTCACAAAAATGCCTTCTTCAAACAGGCGCTGTGTGAACTGGAAGGTGAGGTGATTGTCGCGGATATAGATTGGGATAATCGGTGTTTCTGCCGTGCCGGTATCAAACCCGATTTCGCGGATAGCGTTGGCTACATAAGCGGTATTGTCCCACAACGCTTCCAATCTTTCGGGTTCTTCCTCTATAATCTCCAATGCAGCTAACGCTGCTGCGGCTGCGGAAGGCGGAATGCTGGCGCTGAAGATCAGCGGACGAGAATGGTGCATCAGGAAATCAATCATCTGCCGTGAACCCGCTACAAAACCACCCACAGAAGCCAGCGATTTACTAAAGGTGCTCATGATAATGTCCACCTTGTCGGTAAGGCCAAAATGATCGGCGGTGCCGCGACCCTGGTTCCCCAGCACACCAAAGGAATGCGCATCATCTACCATCACCAGCGCCCCGTATTTTTCGGCAAGCGCCGTTATTTCAGGTAGGTTACAGATGTCGCCTTCCATGCTGAAGATGCCATCCACCACTATCATTTTCGGTTTTTCGTGTGGGAAGGTTTTCAGGATGCTTTCCAGGTCATACATGTCGTTGTGCGTGTATTTGTGTACCCGCGAAAACGAAAGCCGACTGCCTTCAATGATGGACGCATGATCCAGTTCGTCGAGGATAATAACCCCGTGCCGGCCCATCAGGGAAGAGACAGTGCCAAGATTGGTTTGAAAACCGGTGGTAAATAATAGCGCTGCTTCCTTGCCAACAAAGTCGGCAAGGCGTTCTTCCAGTTGCAGATGCAGTTTGGACGTTCCATTGAGAAAGCGGGAACCGGAACAACTACTGCCATAACGGTCAATTGCTTTTTTTGCCGCCTCCTTTACTTTGGGATGATTGGTCAGTCCCATATAGCTGTTTGACCCGAACATCAGCAACCGTTTGCCACCGATGACAACCTCCGTATCGTGGTTTTCTTCAATTGGCCGGAAGTAGGGATAGAGACCCGCTCTTTTCAGTTCATCAGCAGTGGTGAACTGCGCAAATTTCTCCAGTAATGCGTTTTGAATCATAGTTGTTGGAATGAGAATAAGCAGTTGGTTTTAGCGATACAAATCTTCGTCTGCTGAAAACAGCATCGGTTCAAAAATAGAATAAAAGATAATTTTGTCTTCTTTTATACGCCTGATTTTCGTCATGCCGTATTTGTGTTTTTTGACAGGTTACATGTGTAAGTTCAGAGCCGAAGGGATGGCATATCCTTCCTGTTTGTTGCTTTCAACAATGCATGCATTTATTTTGTAGGGAAGATCACAGATTCCGACATTAATTTCAACTGATGTTTTCAAAAGCATGCGAATATGCCATACGGGCCACTGTTTATCTGGCTCAAAAAAGCAGCGAAGAAAAAAAGCTGGGTGTGGAGACCATCGCAGATGGCATTGATGCGCCTAAAGCCTTTGTGGCCAAGATTCTGCAGCAACTGAACAGGGCTGCGGTCATTCGATCCGTTAAAGGCCCGAATGGCGGTTTTTATCTTTCCGAGGATCTAAAAAAACAGCCTGTATGGAATGTGCTGGCAGCCTTTGCCGAAGACGAGCGGCTGACGGCTTGTGTTATGGGCCTGCACCTGTGCAACGATAAAAAGCCTTGCCCCTTGCATGAACAATACAAAGGCATCAAGCAACAACTGGTGCAACTATTCCGGGAAAACAAAATACAAGACATCGCTGAAACCATGCAGCGAACAAATTTTTTTATCCGGCATCAATAAGTAACGTCAAACGTGATAGGGTAAACGTGAAAAGCAAGAACAAATTGGATTGTTCACTTGTTCCATGCTCGTTATCGTAGTTTGCCTCGCCTTAGTTACTGTAAGAACGTTTTAGCATTTCAACCTGTTCTTCCGCTTCGTCGAGGTGGTAATCAAACAGGCTACGGTTGTTTACAGCCACTGATGCCAGGTTGCGGTAATACGAAATGCCGTTCAGTAGATTCTGGCAAAACGTATCCCTGTATTTCCGGATTTTCTCGTCCGGAGACACTACATTCCGTATTTCTTCCTGCAGGTAGTTGATATAAAGCTGCAATTCGGCAATAAACATATGCGGTCTTTCTGCATTCCGGATGATATTGGTTCGTCCGTAAATGTGGTCGATCATCGTTTGCAATGAAACGGTTCTTTCAAAATGCGCAATGTTAGGACCGGGGCAAACGGTAACAGCCTTCAGGTTTTTTACAAAAGCAGTGTTGTAGTTGATGGGTGCGGGGTTGCTTAATCCAACACAAAGGCACTCTTTTTCAAGAACCATTGCTTCCTGCTTCTTGTATTCCTGCTCCGGTATGTCCATGGATTTTAGATGCGCCAGTTTTGCTTTTTGGTATTGGTAAGATGCCGTGCAGATGGGTTGTTCGGTAAATTCAGTGTTGAAGGAAAGATGTTTTTCCGTACAGGGGCTTCCGGGTTTGCCAGCTTTGATGCGATCTAATTTTTCTTTTTCGGCGCTGGTTCCTTTCAGGTAGTGAAACCGTACACCCAAAGGTGAACTATGGCTTAAAACAACATCGTCCTTTTTGGCTTTACACAAAAGCGTCATCGTCTCCTCATCCACGGTAGTGGCTTCGGGTACCAGCAAAAAAGGGGTGCCCCAACCGGTGCTGTTTACGTCATAATGTGTTTGTAAAAAAAGAGCTTCTTCTCCCGTACCAATGCCGCCTTGCACCGACAACCTTATCGCTGGCGGTTCGACAGGGAGGCTTGCATTTTTGCGCAGCAGTGCTGCTTTATAGATATCGAAGACAGTGCTGGCCAGCTCGTCCTTTTTTTGCTTGAATTCTTCCATGATAGGCCCCAGCAGGTAACCATCTGTAGCAAATGCATGACCGCCGCAATTCAATCCTGACTCTATTCGAAACTCACTGACCCAGATGCCTTTCTTTGCCAGGTATTTTCCCTGGATCAGCGCCGATCGGTAATCACTTACTTTAACGATCACCCGTTTTTTGTAATTGCCGTTTTCGTCCCTGTCAAAAGCACTGAGGCCTTCGAGGTAATTATACAGGCGAGGATTCATGCCTGCTGAAAAAATTACGGCCGATGGACTAAGGTCACTGTTGGCATAACCCCGCAAGGCTGCAACAGCTTCGGAGCCGTTCTCCACTTCTTCACCTGTTTTTGAATAATGATTGCGGTCGATCTTGGTCATGATGTTCACATCAATGCTCCCGGGTACAATCTGCTCCCGCAAATAAGCAGCAATGCTTTCCTTTTCGATGCTATCGGTTGAAGAAAGCATGGCACGGTAACGGGCTTTCAACCTGTTCTCATCAGGAAGCATTTCAAAATATTTTACTATCTCGTTTCCTTCTTTAAATGGCTCCTGGCGCAGCTTTTCCACTTGTTGCTGTACGATTCGCTGCACAAGGTTCAGGTAATCAGTAATGCGTTTTGCCCTGTAGTCTTCTTCTTTGGTTGTAATCGGAATATAGGTCTCGTTGATGCTAGCATAATAATGTTTTCGCATCGATTCAATCAACTTGTCTTCCACAATGGAAATCACTGACGAAATACCAAAGCGGGCCACCTTGATAGGAGAGTCGATGGTAAAGGCAAGGCCCATAACAGGAATGTGAAATTTGTGGTGTGAAGCGATACGCATAAGTACAAAAAATAAAAGGACATGTCTCGCAGAATGAGGCTAACAGTTTACGCATAAACTGAACAAAGACCTTCTTGCTTGCATATCCGTTTCGATGAAAAATCATCCTTCAAACGGCAGGCAAAATAGAAAGCGCTGGTTGCATTTGTCTTTGAACCGGTATGCAGTTTTCCTTCCTGCAGCACATGGCATGGTGAAAATGACATGTAAAAAATCGGGTCAAATATAGCGGAGTGGTTTTTGCAAAAAAGTGACGAACGTCATGCTAAAGCTGACCTATTTCATACGGCAATACATAAATTCTTGCGCCGAAAGGCTAACTTGTTTCTGAGGTCAGTATTACAATGCTTTCATGCATGCACGCTAAGATTGCTACATTTGCCACCCCAGAGCTTACATCGTTTACCCTTTTCCGTCAAATGTATAAACTGGGCAAGCGCCATTTTATTCCTTTTGTCGCTACCATCAATGCAGTGTTATTTACCAACCTGATTGCCGGTATCATGATTGGTGGGACGTAGCCATTTTTCTTATTCTTCGCGACAATTACAAAACACCTTTTTTTATCGATAAGAAAAGTCATCATGAGGGAGAGAAGATCAACCTTACACTTTCGGAAGAAGTAACGTTTCTGAACAAGGCCAGCATCCTGCTGACGTTGGACCATGTGGTGCCTAATTCTGAACTTGTCATTGATGCCTCACGTTCTGTAAACATTGACGATGATGTGCTGGAAATCATTCAGGACTTTAAAAGCAATGCTCAATACAAGAATATCCGCATTACTACTATTGACCTCGATAAACATTTTGCCTGAAGCAAATTCATTACGACAACCGTGTAAATCGGTAATAGGATAATTGGTTTAATGGATAAGAAACCGCCTGCTGCACAAGTAAGGAATACCATATTCAACACACAGGTATTTTCTTTCTTTTCCTGCTTCCGGTAAGAGGAAATAGTCAGTATCTTTCACTATCAGGTAAACCCAAAAACCAGCGATATGAAAGATCAGCCTTTACAAAGCCAGACGTCTGTTCTTCATCCACATGAAAACCTGCCCAATGCTTCACGCCGCAAGGCCATTAAACTGTTGGCGGCCACCGGTGCCACCTTGCTTTTTTCACCCAACGTATTGCTTTCGGCCTGTCAGCGAAAAAAAGACCGGCTGGGTGTTGCCCTCGTAGGACTTGGGTATTACAGTACCGATCTGCTGGCGCCTGCCTTGCAGCAAACCAAAAAATGTTACCTCGCGGGCATTGTTACCGGCACACCGGCAAAAGCAGAAGCCTGGAAAGCGAAATATAATCTTCCGGACAAGAACATTTATAACTACAGCAACTTCGACGGGATTGCAAACAATCCCGACATCGATGTGGTGTATATAGTGTTACCGCCTTCCATGCATCACGAATATGTGATCAGGGCCGCCAATGCCGGCAAGCATGTTTGGTGCGAAAAGCCAATGGCCATGACGGAAAAAGAATGCCGTGAAATGATTGACGCCTGCCGGAAAAACAACCGCACACTGGCGATTGGTTACCGGTTACAACACGAACCCAACACACAGGCCTGGCGGAGCATTGTAGGGGAGAAAAAGCTAGGCAATGTAATGACGGTTAGTTGTGCGGCCGGTTACCGCGAAGGCCGAACCAATCATTGGAAACAGAAAAAAGAAATGGGCGGCGGCGCTCTTTATGATATGGGTGTATATTCTATCCAGGGTGCAAGGCTGGGCGCCGGTATGGAACCCATTGCCGTATTGTCGGCAAAAACATCCACTACGCGGCCGGAAATTTATCAGAACGGTCTGGATGAAACTACCGTGGCGACGCTACAATTTCCAGGGAACGTTATTGCTGATATAAAAACCAGCTTTGGCGAAAACGTAAATTACCTGAACATTGTTTGCCAGAAAGGGGAGGTCAAGGTGCAGCCTTACCAAAGTTATGGAGGGGTCAGAGGAAGCAGTCCGTTGGGAGAGATTAATTATCCATACGATGTTCCCTGGCAGCAGGCAAAGCAAATGGATGATGATGCCTTGGCGATTCTGCAAAACAAGCCCCTTCTCGTTCCCGGCGAAGAAGGTCTTCGCGACATTCGCATTGTAGAAGCAATTTATCGATCGGCAGCCAGCGGTAAGCCGGTAAATCTATAATCACAATAAGAAGTACCCGGCAACTTCTGGGATAATTCATTTTCGTGCATGCAAACTCCTTTTTACATTAACCGCCGTACTTTTTTGAAAGGCACATCGGCTGCGCTGGCGTTGGCAGCCATGCAGGCCTATGGCATGGATGTGGCGCCAACATCCCGTACCTGGCGGGTGGCGCTGATCGGTACCGGATGGTACGGAAAAAGTGATCTTTTCCGGCTTATGCAGGTGTCATCAGTAAACGTTGTGGCGCTTTGTGATCCTGACCGGCGTATGCTGGAAGAAGCGGCAGCGATGGTCAGTCAGCGGGCCCGAACTTCTGCCAAACCCAAACTGTATTCCGACTACCGGTTACTGTTAGCCGAAAATGTGGTTGACATTGTGCTGATAGGCACGCCGGATCACTGGCATGCACTAACTGCTATTGCAGCGATCAATGCAGGTGCCCATGTGTACCTGCAAAAACCTGTTTCCATCGATGTGCTGGAAGGCGAAGCCATATTGGCTGCAGCTCGCCGGCATAACCGCGTGGTGCAGGTGGGTACCCAACGGCGCAGCACTCCTCATCTTGTGGAAGCAAAAAAGAATATCGTGGATGCAGGCCTGCTCGGGAAAGTATCGCATGTTGAAATGTGTTGTTATTATCACATGCGCCAAAACGGAAACCCGCCGCCTCAGACTGTACCGGATTTTTTGGACTATGCAATGTGGACAGGGCCTGCACCGTTGCGGCCTTATGATAAACTGCCGCATGGCGGCTGGTGGCGCACTTTTATGGAGTACAGCAATGGCATTATGGGTGACATGGGCATCCACATGTTTGATGCTGTACGCTGGATGCTGGGACTTGGGTGGCCGAAAAAAATTCAATCCAATGGAGGCATATATGTGGATAGAGGGGGTAAATCAAACATCACCGACACACAATGGGCAAACTTTGAATACGATGGTTTGAATTGTATATGGCAGCACCGGACCTGGGGACGACCGTCTGATCCGGAATACCCTTGGGCATTTTTTCTGTATGGTGATAAAGGCACCCTCAAAGCGGATGTGTACAAATATGATTTTATTCCCGAAGGCAAAGCTGCACCGGTTCATAAAGACGTGGTTTATGAAAAGGAAAAGTATCTTGGAGATCTTAAGGAGCCGCGTATTGAGTTGCATACGGCCCCGGCCACACGCCTGCACATGCTGAACTTTTTATCCTCCATCGAAAACAGCAGCCAGCCAGTTGCGGATATCGAGGAAGGCCATATTTCTTCGGCAAGTTGCATTTTGGCTAACCTGTCGCTGCAAACCGGGCGGCCGATGGTGTATGATCCGGAAAAGAAGATTGTCGCAAATGATCCCATGGCTACACGCTTGTTACAGCGGCCTTACCGGGAACACTGGCAGCATCCCTATCAACAAAAACTTTAACCGGCTTTGCAAATGAATAACCATTTTACTTCTAATTGGCAGCCGTCTCATACTGATTCCAATCAAACATTGCTGATGTGTGATTGACAATTTTTAATCATAATACAGTAAAAATATCCACTATATAATTGTGTTGATTGGTTTAAAGGAGTGTTATCTTTAATGCCAACCTGGTTTCGCTGGTTGGCGGTTTTGTCCCCTTTATTGATTTTTGAAAATCAAGCCGAAACAAAGTTCCCTTACCCTTTAATTGCTGTTTCAGGAGCATTATTAGTCAGAGTAAATTTTATCCTGAGAACATCTATCCGAATTCCTAATTGGTATAATTATTGGTAAACCTCGGCCTCAAACATTCTTGTTCATTTCTAAACAAGACCACCATGACACTGCAGGAATTCAATCATTTGGATTATGTGCGCAGGATCAGTAATCTGGAAAGGGCGGTTTGCATCGGGCAGCGGGAAGGTGGCAATTATACGGTTAAACTATACCAGTTGAACGGGTTTTACATAGAAGTGTTTCATCACAAAAAATACCGTTATATCTATGTGGTGGAAGCATTTGATGATTTGTCCCGGCTGGATGTTTATATCAACACCATTCATCTTCCGGAAAATAATTTTCAATAAGAACAGGTCCCTGTGCCTGATTCTTAGGAAATAAAGTGTTCCGTTTATTATCCTGTTTTATTTGCATCTGCTATCTAACGGAGACCCCTATCCGGTTTCTTCCGGATCACTTTTACTGTTAACAGGTCATCGAAAATCAATCGGCCTCAACAGGAGTAAGCATTTAGCCGGCAATCATCGGTAACTTTCATACCTCGCCGCTGCTTTCATTTCCTTTGTGTTTTATCGGATGTAAAAGGGTAAAATCGGTATTTTTGGAAAATAACCCTGATCCATAAAGAAGCATGTTAATGAATACGGCGAAACCACTTGCCTTTTTAAATGGCGGTGGTGCTATGGGCGAACTGATACAAAAGAAAGACTGGAGTAAATCGCCGCTGGGTCTTCCGGAAACCTGGCCAAAAAGTTTGCAAACTGCGGTTAGCATTCTACTGAATTCACAATTTCCCATGTTCGTCTGGTGGGGCGAAGATCTTATCACTATCTACAATGATGCATATTGCCCCGTTGCCGGTGAAAAACACCCGGAACTGCTAGGGAAGTCGGGGCGGGAAGGCTGGGCCGAAATTTGGCCCGATCTGGATCCGCTGGTGGAAAGCGTATTTAGCGGAAAAGCCACCTGGTCGGAAGACCAGCCCCTGTACATGAACCGCCACGGCTTTGTGGAAGAAACCTATTTTACATTTTCGTACAGCCCAGTATGGGGAGATACCGGCAAAGTTGAAGGTTTGTTCTGTGCCTGTATTGAAACTACCGGGAAACTTCAGGCTGCCCGGCGGTTGGAAGAGAGTGAACGGAACCTGCGGGCCACTATTTTGCAATCACCGGTTGCCATGTGTATTTTGCGGGGTCCTTCCTTTATAGTGGAAATTGCCAACGACCGAATGTTTGAACTTTGGGGCAGAGGCGCCAACGAAATGTTGAACCGTCCCATTTTTGAAGGTTTGCCCGAAGTCAGAAATCAGGGCCTGGAAGAACTTTTGCAGCAAGTGTATAAGACCGGCCAAGGCCTTACCGCCAGCGAACGATCTATACAATTACCCCGCAAAACAGGGATTCAAACAGCCTATATCAATTTTGTTTATGAACCCTTTAGAGAGGGCGATGGTTCCGTGTCGGGAATTATCTGCGTAGCAACAGAGGTGACAGAGCAGGTAAAGGCCCGCAAAAGAATCGAGGAAAGTGAGCAGAACTTTCGCCTGCTGGTAGAGCAGGCTCCGGTGGCCATGAATGTTGTAAGAGGGCCAAAATATATCCTGGAAATCATCAACCCAAGTATGCTGGAGATCCTCGGGAAGAAAAAGGACGAGGTTCTTTACAAACCGGTGTTTGAAAGCATGCCCGAATTGCGAAACCAAGGTTTTGAGGCGCTGCTGTTGTATGTGTATAAAACCGGCAAGCGGATTTCTGCAAACGAACACCGCATTCAGTTTGAGCGGGAAGGACAAACCATAACCCGCTATCTCAATTTTGTATACGAGCCGCTAAAAGACCAGGAAGGCAAAGTAAACGGATTGATGGCAGTGGCACTTGACGTAACGGAGCAGGTAACGGCCCGCCGTAAAATAGAAGAAAGCAGTGAAGAATTGCAGCTTGCAATTGAAGTAGCTAACCTTGGAACCTTCCGCCTGGATATCCTTCGCAACCAGGCTGCCTATTCGCAACGCATTATGGAATGGTTTGGGTTTTCGGAGCAGGGTGTAAGCCTGGATGTTTTTGCCAGTTACATCCATCCGGAAGACCGAAGCAAATTGTTACAGGCCCTGGAGCAATCGTACCGTAGCGAAGAAAAAAGCCAGCATGATGTTGTTTACCGTGTAGTGCATCCCGAAACCGGCGTGATGCGTTTCCTGCATTCCTTTGGCCGCACCTATTTTACCCAGGATGGTAATCCCTACCTGCTTGTTGGAATGATCCAGGATGTAACGCCGCAAATCCTCTGGCAGCAGCGCCAAAAAGAAAACGAAACGGAATTGCAAAAGCGGGTGAGTGAACGAACCATCGAACTCGAAAATCTTAACCATGAGCTGAAGCGCACCAATGCCAATCTGGAAGAGTTTGCCTATGCCGCTTCGCACGACATGAAAGAACCGATCCGAAAGATTCATTTGTTTACCGATCGGTTAAAACAGGAGCTGTCTGATAAATTAACCACAGAGCAGGAATTTCTTTTTAGCCGGGTGGAGAATGCAGCCAAACGCATGGGACTGCTGATTGAAGACCTGCTTACCTATTCGCATGTTAGCAAGGGTATGTCGCACCAGGAAGTAGTGGACCTGAACACAAAAGTGCGCAACGTGCTGGAAGATTTGGAGGTTGAAATTGATGAAAAGAAAGCCGTGATCTCAGTGGCGCAATTACCCATCATCTCCGGTCACAAACGGCAATTGCAACAGCTGTTTCAAAACCTCATTGGCAATGCTTTAAAATACAGCAAACCCGAGGTGCCGCCTGAAATTACCATCACTGCAAAAAAAGTGAATGGCAGTGAAACATCCCTTCAGATGACGGCAGAGGCGGCCCGTCAGCAATTCCATTTAATTGAGGTCAGCGATAACGGAATCGGGTTTGATCAGGAGGATGCAGAACGGATCTTCAATGTATTTACACGCCTGCATGGCAATGCCGAATACAAAGGCACAGGTGTCGGATTGTCCATAGCAAAAAAGGTGGTGGAAAATCACCAGGGATTCATTTGGGCAGAAAGCCAGCCCGATATAGGTACAACCTTCAAAATTCTATTTCCAATTACGGAAAAATAGTCTTGCCGGGCCTGGTTAATATTTTACTTGCCGAAAGCGGAATTCAAAAATCTCATTTCTTATTTGCGTATATCTACGTATAGGCATATTCGTGTATATACGAGGCTCCATCGCAAATCCTGAGAGCGGGAAAAAGAGAAGTTCTGCCCTTGTTATGCAAAGAAGGTAAAGTTACTTTTGTATCAGAAGTTGATTGATCGCATGATCAATTAAATCCAATAGCAACGAAAAACCGACAATATCCAATTCCAACTAAAAATCGTCCAGTAAGTTTTTGTAAAGAATCCAGAACCTAAGAAAGCCACTGTAAAAATCCGTATCAGTCAACTTCTTCTTTTTCTTTTTTAGTCCTGCCCGCCTCGTGTACTAAACCAATTGTTCAGCAGAAAACCACCCATCATCCTATGTATTTAAAACTTGCCATCGCAGATCATGTTATCGCGTCGGTGCCACTGAATGCACTGGAAGCCGGTAACCTGGAATATGTTTACACCAAGCGTTCACTGCTTGCAGAAGCTTGTTGTGATACCATTCACGCTCAAAACGAACTACCTGTTTATTATATTGAAGTCCCTTCGAGGATGAATGCAAAGGTGAAAAAATAACCTTCGCCCCTTCAAAATGTAAAAGCACTCTTGTATGAGTGCTCTTGGTACTTCTAACCCGTTCTGCAATTTCACAAAAAGAAACAGGCAGGATAAAGTGCTTTTTCGGAGCAGACAATCACATTTGTTTGAAGCGGTCTTTTCCGTGGGAAGTTGCACTTGTTTTGTGCGGTTGTTTTATGCGCTAGTCAGGCAAATGCGCTTGCGTTATTTTTCCACTAATCCTAAATAAAAACAAGATGAATCAATCCAAAGAGACTGCACAGGCAGTTAATCCCAAAAAAGCATTTTCGGTTATGTTGTTGGGATTGGCCAGTACATTGGTACTTTCCTCCATTGTGGTCGTTTGTGTGATGAAATGGCTTACGCAAAGCTAAACGGGCAAAAAGGTAGTGTTTGTTCTCTTTTTGTTTTCATTCAATGTAATGCAGATGACTATGCATTAGGTTAAAATGCACAAAAGAAATCGGACTCTATTTAGGAAGCCCGATCGGGTACCTCTTTGATGCGGAGTAGTAAAGGTTATAGTTTCCCGACAGAAGAGAGGTCTATTCCAAACCTTTTGAAAACTGCTGAATCCTTGTGAAAGCTATTAAGAAGACAAAAATTAATAGCGATAAAAAACCCTTCTCAACAGAGAAGGGCTTTTGCTTTATGGCAATGAAGTCAGGGTTCCAGTTTAAGCAGCATCCACAATTCGCAGCCAAAATGCCCGGTTTCTCCCATGGGGCCATCCAGGTAGCGAAAGCCAAATTTTTCATAGGTTTTCATGGCCTGGCCCAGCTCGGGCATGGTTTCAATGTAAATGTTTTTGTAGCCTGCTTCCTTTGCAAAGCGGATACACTCTGAAATGATTTTTTTGCCCAGGCCAATACCGCGAACGTCGGGAAGAAGGTACATTTTTACCAGTTCGCAGGTGTCTTCAGGTAATCCTTTGGAAGGAAAGATGCCGCCACCACCCACCACTTCCCCTTCATGTTCGGCTACAAAATATACCGATCCTTTTGTGCCGCTGAAAAGTTCATACAGGGCGTCGGTGGTAGGATCGTAATAAACAGTGCCGGGATGATTGGCGCCAAATTCCTTCAGCGTTTTCCGGATGATGTTGGCCAGCGATGCATTGTCTTGCGGCTGAATGGTTCGAATAGTGATTTCCTCAAGTTGGGGCATTTGATTTTTTTATAAAAATGGCAAAATAAGGGATTCTATGTAGCGGCTTCTAAAAAGGTTCAGTACTAGGGAAGAATATCTCCATCATTTTTTTGCGGATGAGCAATTTGGTATCATTTTTACAACGTCGCGGTATCCTAAGAAAAATCGATTCGTTCCAATATCCAAAAAACCGTTTTTATTCCAATCCTGTGAAAAGTTTCAGGCGTTCCGTCCAATAAAAGATTTTAATGTCTTTCGCCTGATAAACCCCGACTTCGGTCGGGGTTTTCATTTTTGGTTACGTTACATCAGATTGTTCGTGATGTCCGAAATTTTGGTTCTAACAAAAAAGCAGCCTAGTAACACCATAGCTGCTTTTTATTTCTTGGATTAGACATCTCACCTTTGACGTCCTATATCATTTCACTTTGCAGCAACGGGTTTTTGCTGAACTTTTTTTCGTTGAATTTTTTCGCAGCGCCAACAAAATGAACAAACAGCGGATGCGGCGCTTCCACGGTACTTTTTAACTCGGGGTGATACTGACAGCCAATAAAGAACGGGTGATTGGCCACTTCCATAATCTCTACCAGCCCTGTTTCAGGGTTACGGCCCGATGCCGTCATGCCGCCTTCTTCATACTGCTGCAGGTATTTGTTGTTAAACTCGTAGCGGTGACGATGGCGTTCGGTTACATGCTCTGTTGCGTAGATCTGGTAAGCCAGGGTATTTTTTTTCACCTCGCAGGGATAGGAACCCAGACGCATCGTGCCGCCTTTGGCCGTGATCTTTTTTTGCTCCTCCATCATATCCACAACCGGTTCGTCGGCAGCAGGATCCATCTCTGTG
The DNA here is from genome assembly GCA_014163555.1 of Flavisolibacter longurius. Classification (GTDB taxonomy): domain Bacteria; phylum Bacteroidota; class Bacteroidia; order Chitinophagales; family Chitinophagaceae; genus Flavisolibacter. The sequence goes on along the minus strand of JACJGO010000001.1, from coordinate 357,589 downwards.
GACTGCGCATTTTTTATGTTCAGCACATTGCGGCCATATTCAATTACCGCCATCTGCATACCTAGGCAAATACCAAAGAATGGCAGGCCACTTTCACGGGCATATTGCACCGCTGTGATCTTTCCCTCCACTCCACGATAGCCAAAACCCGGTGCTACCAACAGGCCATCAAGGTTCTGCAATTTCTCCGCAACGTTTTCAGTAGTGATAAATTCGGAATGGATCGGCACTACCTGCACTTTGCATTCATTCACCGCGCCGGCATGTACAAAGGCTTCCAGAATGGATTTGTAAGCATCCTGCAACTCAACGTATTTTCCAATAAGGCCAATCGTGATTCTTGCTTTGGGATATTTCAGTTTATCAAGAAATTCTTTCCAGCGGGTAAGATCAGGTTCTTGGCGGCCGCTAATCTGCAATTTCTGGAGCACAATCTGGTCCAGCTTTTCATTCATCATCAGCAGGGGCACTTCGTAGATGGTACTGGCATCCGGCGCTTCAATCACCGCTTCGGGCTTCACGTTACAAAACTGGGCGATCTTGCGTTTGATGTCCTGGTTAAGCGGTTCTTCGGTACGGCACACAATCACATCCGGAAACACACCACTTTCGCTCAATTGTTTTACGGAGTGCTGAGTAGGCTTGGTCTTTAGTTCTTTTGCTGCTTTCAGGTAGGGGATAAGGGTGAGATGTACCACCAGCAGGTCTTCTTCCGGAAGTTCCCACTGCAACTGGCGAACGGCTTCAATATAGGGAAGCGATTCAATGTCACCTACAGTACCACCCAACTCCGTAATTACGATGTCATACTCGTTTTTTTGTCCGAGTAAAAGCATACGGCGTTTGATTTCGTCGGTAATATGCGGCACCACCTGAACGGTTTTACCAAGAAAAGCACCTTCGCGTTCTTTGTTGATGACATACTGGTAAATGCGGCCGGTGGTAACGTTGTTGGCCTGCGAGGTAAAGATGTTCAAAAAGCGTTCGTAATGACCAAGGTCAAGATCGGTTTCGGCGCCGTCTTCGGTAACATAACACTCACCGTGTTCATAAGGATTGAGTGTTCCGGGGTCAACGTTGATGTAGGGGTCGAATTTCTGGATGGTCACCCGCAGCCCTCGTGCCTGCAATAATTTGGCAAGCGATGCCGCAATAATTCCTTTCCCCAAACTCGACGTCACACCGCCGGTAACAAATATATATTTTGCCATAAAGTAAGTTTACAGTTCGCCGTTTTCTGTTTGCAGTCGTTTGATAAAATTGTGCAGCGCAGATTGGAAAGCTGCCATTCACGTTCAACGATTTGCGTTTCACGTATAGCGACCAGCAGGAGCAAAACTTCCGGGAGGTCATGCAAACCTACGTCAAAATTCCAGCCGTTAAAAAAATGCTTTGTGAAACTGTGGAAAACCGGTAGAAAGAGAAAATTTTTTAATCGTGACAACTTTTTTATAACCGCCGTGTTGATTACTGAAACCAATTTTTATGCAACGACAACTTTTCTTTTGCGGTTGGGCTATTGTTTTATCAGCCGTAATGTTTTCCTGTGCCGATTCGGCCACCGATACAACCGGAAGCGCTGACTCCACAAGCACTATGACCAATACCACAACGGATGCGGCCACCACAACCGATACAATGACTTCGGGCACTGGGGCTACGGGGAGTGCAACATTATCGCCTACCAACAATATTGTTCAAAATGCTGTGGCATCGCCGGACCATTCTACCCTTGTAGCGGCTGTACAGGCAGCGGATCTTGCCAGTACACTAAGTGGCACCGGACCTTTTACCGTATTTGCTCCCACCAATGCCGCTTTTGAAAAACTACCCGCCGGTACGGTTGACAACCTGCTGAAACCGGAGAGCAAACAACAACTGACCAATGTATTAACCTATCATGTGGTGCCTGGGACTTACAGAGCGGCAGACTTAAAAGACGGACAAAAATTGAAAACCGTGCAGGGGAATGAACTGACCGTGATGATGAAAGATGGTAAAGTAATGATCGATGGGGCCACAGTAACTACACCTGACCTGGTTTCCAGCAATGGCGTTATTCATGTACTGGATGCAGTAGTGATGCCGAAATAAGAAACAATCCTTTCTGCAGCATTACCCAATTTCTTTGAATACAAATAAAAAGAGCAACCGATGGTTGCTCTTTTTGTATCGTGCAAAATTGCGTTTAGATCATGCTTAAAACTCCTTCTGAATCCAGCTCTTTGGTGAGATGTTTTTCTATGGCAGTGTCGTAAAGATTTTTCCAATGATCGATGGTACTCCAGTTGTTACCATCCACATTGATTTCGCCAGCCGTCACCTTGCCCAGCGATACGAAAGGCATTTCCTGCTCTTCCATCGCTTTCCAGAACTGATCCCGCTGTTTTTCAGAAACCGTCACTACTACACGGCTTTGCGCTTCGCCAAACCAAAATGCATCGCTACGGGTTGATGCATCGGCATTACTAACGGCAAAGCCTAACCGTCGTGTAAAGGCACTTTCCAGTAGGGCAGTAATCAAGCCGCCTTCGCTTACATCATGTGCGCTCAGAATCAATTCTTCCCTGATTAATTTGCGAAGGATCTGCTGCAGACTGTATTCCTGCTCCAGATCAAAATAGGGAGCCGGTGAGTTGGTAACGCCACAAATCTTACTCAGGTATTGCGATGAAGCAATGTCATTCTTCACCGCACCCAAGAGGAAGATTTCATCGCCTTCATTTTTAAAGTGCAGGGTCATTTTCTTGGCCAGGTCTTCCACCAAACCTACCATACCAATGGTAGGAGTAGGAAACACAGGACCATCAGGGTTTTGGTTGTAGAAACTCACGTTACCGCCGGTAACCGGTGTGTCAAACCTGCGACAGGCTTCACCCATTCCTTTTACGGCGTGTACAAACTGGTAGTACACTTCAGGATCATAAGGATTGCCAAAGTTGAGACAGTTGGTCACACCCAACGGAATACCACCACTGCAAACAATATTGCGGGCCGCTTCGGCAACAGCTATCATCGCCCCTTTGTAGGGATCGGCATGAACAAAACGGCTGTTGCAATCAACGGTTACGGCGATGCCTCTGCCGGTTTCTTTTACCAATACAATGGCCGCATCTGTAGGGGCATTGGTTGACGTATTAACGGTGCCCACCATGCTGTCGTACTGGTGATAAATCCAGCGTTTGTTGGCGATAGTAGGAATTTGAACGAGTTGCTCCGCTACTGCTTTAAGGTCTTCCGGCGTTTTCACGGAAGCAATGTTGAAGTTCTTTAATGCAGCAAAATAGGAAGGTTCGCGGTACTCTCTTTCATACTGCGGGGCGCCACCGCCAAGCACCAGTTCTTGGGCAGGAATTTCGGCTTCCAGTTCGCCGCCCATATGAAAACTTAACAATCCGTCTTCTTTGACATGGCCGATCACGGCGTTTTCCAAGTCCCACTTGTCAAATACTTTTTTGACTTCTTCTTCGCGACCTTTTTCCACCACCAGCAACATACGCTCCTGGCTTTCGCTGAGGAGCAGTTCCCAGGCTTTCATGTTCAGCTGGCGCATGGGTACTTTATCCAGGTCGATGTGCATGCCCACGCCACCTTTGGCGCTCATTTCGGCCGTTGAGCAAATGATGCCCGCTGCGCCCATGTCCTGCATGCCCACTACCGCACCGGTTTCAATTACTTCCAGACAGGCTTCCAGTAATTTTTTCTCCTGGAAGGGATCACCCACCTGCACGGCCGGCAATTCTTCAGCACTTTCTTCGGTGATCTCGGCAGAAGCAAACGAGGCACCGCCAATTCCATCTTTGCCCGTGGCGCTGCCAACATACATCACGGGGTTGCCTTCTCCGGCCGCAGTGGCTGAAACCGTTTTCCCCACTTTTACAATGCCTACACTCATCGCATTGACCAGCGGATTCGTATGATAACATTCGTCGAAATAAACTTCACCACCAACCGTCGGTACACCAAAACAGTTGCCGTAATGCGAGATACCGTGCACGACGCCGGCTAACAGGTGCTGTGTTTTTTTATCCTCCAGTTTTCCAAAGCGCAATGAGTTGAGTGCTGCAATGGGACGGGCACCCATAGTAAAAATATCACGGTGAATACCGCCAACACCGGTGGCAGCACCCTGGAAGGGTTCAATGGCAGAAGGGTGATTGTGCGATTCAATTTTAAATACGACACCATAACCTTCGCCGATGTCCATCAGGCCGGCATTTTCCTCACCGGCAGCCACCAACATGCGGGCACCGTCGCGGGGAAGGGTTTTCAGCCATTTGATTGAATTTTTATAGCTGCAATGTTCACTCCACATGCCGGAGAAGGCGCAGAGCTCATTGAAATTTGGGGTTCGTCCGAGTTTTTTCTTGATCAGTTCAAACTCTTCTTCTGTCAGGCGAAGCTGCTTTGCGGTTTTTACTGTTACTTCCATACGTGGTAGAAAGGCGCAAAGCTAAGAGAGTTTGGGGTTTGGTGTTGGGAGTTTGGGTTTAATCTTGCATTTCTCTTTCTTTTTACAATTCGTAGCTGCTTGCAGAATGGCTTGAATTTCTGCCATCAAGCAACAACACCAAACCCCAAACCCCAAACTCCAGCCCCTTTTCCTTATTTTGTGCCGCTAAAATTACCTTCTTGGAGCACTTGGTATTTGCTGCTTATTTGATCCTGTTCGCTTGGCTGGTTACCACAACACGTTTTTTTCTTGCCTCAGGGCTTACAAAGCCCCAGTTAGTGATCATTTTTCTATTGAAAGTAATGGCTGGTATCCTTTATGGTTGGGTCGGCGTGTATTATGGCGAACTGGCACAGATGGTAGATACTTGGTCTTATCATTTTGAGAGCTTAACAGAATATAAAATTCTTATTTCCGACCCCGGGCATTTTTTCAGCAGTCTTTTTCACAATACTTACCAGGATGGTTATGCTAAGTTTCTGGCCGTAGAGAACTCCTGGTGGAACGATCTGAAAGGAAACTTTTTTATCAAGCTCTTAGCCATTTTTAATCTTGCCAGCTTTGGTAATTATTATGTCAATGTAATTTTTTATTCATTTCTCTCCCTTTTTGGTCCAATTGGTTTGTACCGGGTTATGCAGGATTTTTACCCGGGAAATCGCCTGGCCATTATCCTCGCTACGTTCATGGTGCCTTCTTTTTTGTATTGGACATCGGGACTTCACAAAGACGGACTAATTTTTCTGGGCATGGTCATGATGTTTTACCCCTTGTATTTCCTGCTAAAAGGAAAGCCTTTGACGCTTGTAGCCGTAATCAGTATGCTCCTGGGATTTGTGTTGGTGCTGGCTCTTCGAAATTTTATGGTCATTCCATTATTGCCTGCCGTGCTGGCCTGGATCATGGCTAGCAAACTCAGCTGGGAGTCCTGGAAAGTTTTTGGATTGGTGTATGCCCTCTTTTTTCTCTTGTTTTTTACAGGAAAATATATTCATCCACGCCTTGATTTCCCTGAAGAAGTGGTCGTACGCCAGGAAGCTTTTCAGAATCTGGGCGGTGGATCAGCGGTTGAAGTGGACCGGCTAAAGCCAACCGTGGGCAGTTTTCTAGCGAACCTGCCGGATGCTTTTACGCTGAGCACTATTCGTCCTTATCCTTCTGATGTACGACACCTGTTATCATTGGCGGCGGCCGTGGAAATAAATTTTCTTCTCCTGGTCGTGTTGGCTTGTCTCCTTTTCCGCAAGCAAAAAATTAAGCTACAGGCATTTACCTTGTTTTGTTTCTTTTTTGCCTTTTCTGTGCTGCTGATGATCGGTTATACGGTAAATATTCTCGGAGCTATTGTTCGCTACCGAAGCATTGTGCTGACTTTGTTATTTATACCAATTGTGGCGCAGGCTGATTGGAGCCGGATTGGCAGTTTATTTAATGGAAATATGAAAAAAAATTAAATGTATGAGAAAGACCTCAGAAGTTATAAAGTGAAAGCCGACTCTTCAAAATAAGTGAAACAAATCGGTGGAGATCATATCTTAATTGTAAATTTTGAAGAGTTTTTTTGAGATTTTCTCTTTCTTTGAAAAAAATCTCGTCTATGTCGCTTCGTTTTCAAGCTTTGTCCAATTTACAAACATCTGCAGAGCCCACCACTCCCGGATGCGCAAAAATCACGGCAATATTTGCCGAAAACGTTTTTACTCACCAGGTTGCCCGCCAGTTTCTGAGTGATGAGGCCTTTAAAAGCCTTATTGCCTCGGTAAGGGCCGGGCAAAAGATTGACCGTTCCATGGCGGCACAAATTGCGAATGGAATTCGTGCCTGGTCGGAGTCGAAAGGCGTCACCCATTTTACGCACTGGTTTCAACCCCTTACCGGTACAACAGCTGAAAAACACGATTCCTTTTTTACCTTAAAAAGTGACGGCACACCCATTGAACAGTTCGATGGTGATGCCCTGATTCAACAGGAGCCCGATGCCTCCAGCTTTCCCAGCGGTGGCCTGCGGGCTACGTTTGAGGCCCGCGGCTACACGGCGTGGGATCCTTCTTCGCCGGCTTTTATCATGGATATTGGCTATGGCAAAACCCTTTGCATTCCAACCATTTTTATTTCCTATACCGGCGAATCGCTGGATTATAAAGCACCACTGTTAAAGGCCCTGGAAGCCATTGACAAGGCCGCGGTGGATGTCTGTAACTATTTCGATCGGAATGTAGAAAGAGTAACGCCTACCCTGGGTTGGGAGCAGGAATATTTTGTAGTAGACGAGGGTCTGTTCAATGCCCGCCCGGACCTAGTTATGTGCGGCCGCACAGTGTTTGGTCACAATTCCGCAAAAAACCAGCAGCTTGAAGATCATTATTTCGGTTCTATCCCCGAACGTGTGTATGCTTTCATGCGTGATTTTGAAGAGGAAAGCTATCGCTTGGGGATTCCCCTTCGTACCCGTCATAATGAAGTGGCGCCTGCGCAGTTTGAGTGTGCACCCATTTTTGAAGAGGTGAACATCGCCGTGGATCATAACACCCTGCTGATGGATGTAATGAACCGGGTGGCAGCCCGTCACCGCCTGCGTGTGCTGTTGCACGAAAAACCATTTGCCGGCATCAACGGAAGCGGAAAGCATAATAACTGGAGTTTGGCTACCGATACCGGCGTTAACTTGCTGGCACCGGGCAAAACGCCAAAGACCAACCTGATGTTCCTGACATTTTTTGTCAATGCCATCAAAGCCGTCCACGATCATGCAGATCTGCTGCGTGCTGCCATTGCCTCTGCATCCAACGACTTCCGCCTGGGAGCCAATGAAGCGCCGCCGGCTATCATTTCCGTATTCATCGGACAATACCTGACCCGTGTGCTGGAAGATGTAAAGGAAAGAGTAGGCGATAAGTTTGACGAACAGGATGAGAGCATGCTCAAAATAGACATCCACCGCAGCATTCCGGAATTGTTGCTCGATAACACTGACCGCAACCGGACCTCGCCATTCGCCTTTACCGGAAATAAATTTGAGTTCCGTGCGGTAGGTTCAACAGCCAATTGTGGCAATGCCATGACTGTATTAAATACCATCATGGCCGAAACACTGCGGAATTTCAAAAAGGAAGTAGATGGGTTGATTGAAAAAGGCGAGAAAAAAGAAATTGCCATCCTGCACATCCTGAAAGAATACATTGTTTCCAGCGAAAAAATTCTTTTTGAAGGCAACGGCTACAGCGAGGAGTGGGAGAAAGAAGCCGAAAGACGTGGTTTGCCCAATTTGAAAACCACACCGCTGGCGCTGGATGCCATGGTGACAGACAAAGCCAAAAAGCTTTTCGAAAATAATAAGGTATACAACCATGCCGAGCTGGAAGCCCGCCATGAAATTGAGTTGGAGAAATACATTAAAAAGGTGCAGATCGAAAGCCGTATTATGGCCGAGATCATGACCTCGTATGTTTTTCCGGCTGCTGTAAAATACCAGAACACACTGGTAGAGAACATCCGTGGCCTTCGGGAAGTTGGTGTGGCAGAAGGTACCTGCGACCAGCGCACGGCCGTGTTGAATAAAATCTCAAGGCACATCAATGAGGCCAGCCGCCTGACGGTAGAAATGATCGAAGCCCGCAAAAAGTGCAATGCCATTGAAGATACCCGTGAGAAAGCCATTGCTTACTGCAACGACGTGAAAGAAGCGTATTTTGACGCCTTGCGTTATCATGTTGACAAACTAGAGCAGATGGTGGATGACCGCGAATGGTATCTGCCGAAATACCGCGAACTCCTGTTCATGCGCTAAGCAAAAGCCATAAATTAGAAAGCCTGCACCAAAAGTGCAGGCTTTTTTAGTAGAAATCGTTTTAATCAGGTTACAAAATGGTTATTACCAATAATTAATATCTCAATACCTATCAGTGCCAAAGTACAGTGCCATATTGCAGGTAAAAGATAAAGCCCACAGTGAGAAAGAAAATAAGATTCGCAACCAACTTGCTGTTCATGTAAAAATAAGTAGCCGCATGAAAGCAGGCAAAAGGCACGGCTACCAATACCCAGTTGCTGAACGAAGTATAGGTATTGATAAAAGGTACAAAAAAAGCCAGGACCAGGTACAGCAGAACGATGCTCCAGTTTTTCCGCACCTGGATCAGCATTTTGTGCAGTTGCCCCTGTACAAAAAAACCGCCGACAAGAAAAGGAATCATCAAAAACAGGGTGCTGATCGCCAGCCACACAGTGCTTTTTATGACAGGTACCCGTACCGAAACATGCGGGACAAAGGTTTCAAAACTCAGGTTGTCGGTCAGAAAAAGATAGGCGCCGTAAAAATAATACGGTGTCAAACAGCCTAAAAAGAACAGTACAATTTCGTTCAGCTTGAAAGGCTTCAGGATCATCATGCCCAGCAAAAAACAGATCGTAAAGGCCGCCGAAGGAAAATAGACATAAGAACTGATTCCAACCAAAAGGCCTATGTTATATATACGGCCACTGGCTTCCTGCAGATTGTATAGCCGGAAAAGGATAATGAAGGCCAGGATGATCAATGTGCTCGCCACCAGCGGGGAGGAAAGAAAACTCCATTCGGGAAGGAGCGAGGTGACCAAAAGGTAAGCCATACCGGGTAGGTACGTAGGTTTGCCCATCATGCGAAACGCATTCATCAGGTAATTGATCATCAGCGCCTGTATATACAAGAGTAAAAATGCAACCACCGAGGCCCATAACGGAGCACTGTTTCCCGCCGAATTCAGCAGGCCGGCCAGGCTATGGTAAAGATCTTCGTCATTTTCAGAAGCCACTACAGGCTTTGGGTAAAGAAATAACGGCGCCTTTAGCAGAAAGCTGAAAATCAGGAGCACAATAACATTACCCGGGGTTTTTTGTCGGAACAAGGAAATCACCCGGCAATGCTATCAATTAAATTCCACTTTTGCAAAGCAAATGCTGTTTCTGTAGTAACAGGGGATAATCATCTGGTAGCTGCTCACCTGTTTTCCAAACTTGGGCATAAACTCAAAACCCCGATCCAGATTTTTTAGGGTAGGGTTCCGGGTGATTTGCCCGTCGGGTGAAAGCGTAAAATCGTTGAGCAGGAGGGCCCGCTTTTCATCAATATTAAAAACGTAATGAATCTGGCCGCCGGTATTCATGGTCTGATAGGAGATTCGATCATCCGATTCATCGTCAAACTGCTCCTTGTGAATCACGTTGCTCCACTCTAGGTTACCGGTATTGTTGAACGATAGCACGGTAATGTTGTCGGCATTGTACCGAACATTGCTCCGTCCGTTGAACATATTGCCACGGCGCCAGTACCAGGAATTATAAGGCGAATACACACTGTAATAATCGTACATGCTCATGGGGTAGCCATAGAGATAATTGAAACGGTTCCATTGTCCTCCCCGTGAGGTGGTGTAGTACGATTCGGTGTTGATGATAAAGCCACCGTCGCGGCGAACAATAATGTTGCGGATAAAATAATCGTTAAAGGCAGACTTTACATTGGTGTTATTACCCCTGGCTTCCCGGCGAAGCTCTTCGCTGAGGGCAATGCTGTTTTGCAGAACGGGTTGACGGGTTGCCTTGTCCCAAACATAGAAATAAAATCCTTCCACATCGCCGCGTTTCTTGCTGTAATAAAACGAGGTGACAAAAAAACGGTCGTTGGCATTGTCCGCCTTAATGTGCAGGTTATCGAGGAAAAGCTTTTCCGGCTGTACGTTGATGGTGAGCAAGGTGTCGATCATGGCCGCTTTGTACATCAGTTGCGATCCCTGAATGGTTTCGTTGTTATTCCGGGTGAACTTGGTGAAAACCAGGTCGCCGTCATTGTCAATCTGAAATTCTTCCAGCGCATCCTTGTATTCTTCCATGGGAATCACCATCTGCGACCGACGAATAGGAGTCAGGCTGTTGTCGAAAAGGAGCGTGGTCAGGATATAACGTTCCCGGTTTTTAGAATTGATCTTAAAAACCATCAGTTTCGATTTATCCTCACTGAAAATGGTATTGTAGATCTTATTGTTACCACCAAAGCCGATATGGGCTGTATCCAAAGTCATTACTTCTGAAGAGCGCTTGCCCGATCCATCGATTTTAACGGCATTGCAATACACCACCCGTTTTTTCTCAAACTGGTAGATCATGTAGGTGAAATCCTGAAACGGGACGAAATCGATATTCAGAATGCGGTCATCGGAAGCAAAATCCATTTCCTCACGGGTAACCTGCTCCATTTCATTGTTGTAAACGGAGATATAGTTTTTGTTGCGGATATTTTTATAGATCAGGAAGTTGCCCTGCACCTTGCCGATTATTTCAAACTGCATGCGGCGGTTGTCATCATCATCGATATCGGAATACACAATTTTTTGTGCGTGGGAGGTAAGGGCGGTAAAAAAAACAAAACAGGATACTGCTATAAAGAATTTATACATACAGGCGAGATCGTTTTAAAACTAAAATTAGGCGATGTTTTGTTATAAAGACGGTAAGAAAAATGCTTTGGCTGCATCCTTTTTCCACCGGACGTGACCAGAAATGTTATTTTTTCGTGTATATCGGCATACCTTTTTCCGTATACCTTTGTCAACTGCCAAATTAAACAGGCATATTGTGAGAATACCACTTAACAGAGTTACCACAGCCGGATTGATTGTGGCCCTGGGCATTATTTATGGCGATATCGGAACTTCCCCTCTCTATGTTTTCAACGCTATCATAAAAGACCACCGCATTGATGAAAACCTGATCATTGGCAGCCTTTCCTGTATTATCTGGACCATTACACTTCAAACCACAGTAAAATATGTTTGGCTGATCCTTCGGGCTGACAACCGGGGGGAAGGCGGAACATTTGCGCTGTATGCCTTGGTGCGAAGGCAAAAACGATGGCTGGTAGTGCCGGCTATGATTGGCGGCGGGGCTCTTTTGGCTGATGGGATTATTACACCGCCCATCTCCATTACGTCTGCTGTGGAGGGCCTGCGGGAAATTTCTTATTTCAACAACATCGATCAGTATGTGGTTTATATCGTACTGGTGATCCTGGCCATGTTCTTTTTCCTGCAGCAGTTCGGTACGGCGTCTATCGGCAGGCTGTTTGGTCCGGTTATGTTTATTTGGTTTTCAATGCTGGCTATCCTGGGCATTATTCACCTGTCAGATGACTTCAGGATATTAAAGGCGTTCAGCCCATATTATGCTGTGAGTTTTTTGATTACCTACCCGCATGCTTTGTTGCTCCTGGGAGCGGTTTTTCTTTGTACAACAGGTGCCGAAGCCCTTTACAGCGACCTGGGGCATTGCGGCCGCGGCAACATTCGCACCTCCTGGATCTTTGTAAAAACCTGCCTCGTACTGAATTACTTGGGGCAGGGCGCCAACCTTTTAAAGCATCATAACGGGCTGTTTGTTACTGAAGAAGTAAGGACCCAGCTTGGCATCAATGCATTTTATGACCTGATGCCCGAATGGTTTATCATCATAGGTGTAGTAGTTGCTACCAGCGCTGCTGTTATTGCAAGCCAGGCCATGATCTCCGGATCGTTTACACTGATCAGTGAAGCCATGCGGCTGAATCTCTGGCCAAAATTGAAAATTCGTTATCCTTCGGAAGAAAAAGGGCAGTTATTTATTCCCAGCCTCAATCTTCTCATGTTCTTAGGTTGCGTAGGCATTGTACTTTATTTCCAAACCTCCTCCCGCATGGAGGCAGCCTATGGACTTGCCATCATTATTACCATGCTGATGACGACGGTCCTGTTTTCGAACTTCCTGATTTCCCGACGGGTAAAACCAGCCCTGATCTGGCTGTTTCTTGGGTTTTATATCCTGCTGGAGATTCTTTTCTTATATGCCTTGCTACACAAATTTGCCCAGGGCGGTTATATTTCTTTGCTGATTGGTGGTGTCATGTTCGGTGTAATGTTTGTCTGGTTCCGGGCACGCAAGATCAAAAACCGTTACGTGGAATTTGTGCGCCTGGAGCATTACATTCCTAAGATCCAGGAACTTAGCAATGACCGGTCAGTACCCAAATACGCCACGCACCTCGTTTACCTGACCAGTGCCGATAATCCAAAAGAAATTGAGCACAAGATCATTTATTCCATTCTCAGCAAAAAGCCAAAGCGGGCCGATATCTATTGGTTTGTACATGTAGACACGTTGGATGAGCCGTATACCATGGAGTACAAGGTGGAGCACATTATTCCGAATGATATCATCCGCATTGATTTTAGGCTTGGTTTCCGGGTAGAACCCCGGATCAACCTCCTGTTCCGGAAAGTGGTAGAGGACCTGGTGGCCAACAAAGAAGTGAACATCATCAGCCGCTACGAAAGCCTTGAGCGGGGTAAGGTAACGGGAGATTTCAGCTTTGTGGTAATGGAAAAATACCTGAGCCAGGATAACGACCTGCCATTCTTTGAGCGGTTGATCATGAAATTCCATTTCTGGCTCAAAGAGGTCTCGCTTTCGGAAGAACGGGGCTTTGGCCTGGATGCCAGCACTGTGGTGGTTGAGAAATTCCCTCTAATTGTGGCGCCGGTAACCAACGTGAAGCTGAAACGGATTGGAGATTAATCTGTTGGCAAAAGCCCAAATACATACTAAACCCTTTGATTTTCCGTTCTTATGACCTTAGTTTGCCCGGAATGAACCCAGTCCGACATATCCTTTATTTAGCTGCAGGATTGTTTTTTTTATCACTAACTGCTTCTGCCCAACCAGGGCATAAGGTAGATATTGAAAAACCGCAGCCCTATCAGGAGCGTAAGCTTAAAGCCGAAAAAACAGGCGATGGCAAGCTCAAGACGCACAAGCGCATTCTTCAAAACCTGACCACACGCTTTAATTACGTTTTTAACGCCAACAATAAATTTAATGAGATCATTGAGCGGGCCCGGGAACAACACCAGGATGATTATACCAGCCTGCTGACGTTTTATCCGTATACATTGGAAGCCACGGCTGCCGACAGCATCCAACTGGATTCTGTTATCTATAAAGCAAGGACCGGCATCGTTAACCACGACCTGCGCAACGAATGGATTGATGAACTTTACCTCTTATGGGCCGCTTCGTTTCACCTGCAAAAGAAATTTGATTCGGCGTCCATGATGCTTCAGTTCATCAATTACGCTTACGCACCTAAATTCGAGGACGGCTATTACAAGCACATTGGTACCAATACCGATGGTGCTAAAGAACTGAGCATCTCCACCAAAGAAGAAAAAAAATTTTTACACAGCAATACCTTCAGCCGTAACAATGCCTTTCTTTGGCAGGTTCGCACTTTGACGGAAATGGAAAAAATGACGGCTGCTAGCAGCCTCATTTCAACGCTGCGCCGCGACCCGGTTTTTCCTGAACGACTCCGCAACGGACTGGACGAGGTGGAGGCCTACTGGTATTACCGGCAACAGCAATGGGACAGCGCTGCCATACACCTGCTTGCTGCCGTGGATGGCGATTACACCCGGAAGGAAAAAGCCCGCTGGCATTACTTGGCGGCGCAGTTGATGGAGAGAGCCGGCAAATCCGAAGAAGCCGCTGCGCTTTACCAGAAGGTAGTATCCATGACGCCCGATCCGGTGATGGAAGTGCATGCCCGCCTGAATGTTGTACGCCTGAGCAAGGAGGGAGGCGAAGATGCCATAAATAAAAACCTGGCGGAACTGCTGAAAATGGCCCGCCGCGACAAATACGAAGAGTACCGTGATGTGATTTATTACATGGCGGCACAAATGGAACTGGAGCGGGGCAACATCGATGCGGCCGGCGAACTGCTGATCAAGGGCTCGCAAGCCAACAACGGTGACCAGTCTTCCAAAAACAAAGCGTTTTTGCAGATTGCCGATGTTTCATACAGGCAGAAAAAATACCTGCAGGCGGCTTCGTTTTATGACAGTGTGCAGGTGGCCGCATTGCCCGAGGCAGACATGAGAAGGGTAATGGAACGGAGAGCTGCCTTGCAAAAAGTGGTACTGAACAGCGGCGTTGTAACCCGTCAGGACAGCCTGCAACGGATTGCCGCCATGCCAGAAGATAAAAGAGACGATTATATAAAGGCGTTGGTCAAAAAACTTCGGAAGGAGCAGGGGTTGAAAGAAGACGCTCCGCTTAGCGCAGGCGGTTCTTCCTTTGCCGGTAGCAACACTACTGCGCAGGTTGATCTTTTTAATAACGACGCAAAAGGCGAATGGTATTTTTATAATTCTGCTGCCAAAACAAAAGGTGCGGCACAGTTTAAATCCATTTGGGGAAATCGTCCCAATGTAGACAACTGGCGCCGGTTTGCTGCGGTTAGCCAGCAGGTTTTGTCCCATCCCGACAAGCCGGTGGACCCGGTGAGCCCTACCGCCGCCACGGCGGGCAATCCGTTAACGCCTGCCGATCTTACGGTGGAAGGTCTTCTCAGCAGGCTGCCCACTACTCCCGAAGCGGTCCAAACCTCCAACGATTCGATTCGCAACGCCTTGTTTGGTCTTGGACTAGCCTATTTGAACGATGTGGAAGATTACCCTTCTGCCATTGAGACTTTTGAAGAACTGCGCCGGCGTTTCCCTAATGCGGATAAAATGGATGAAGTGCTGTTTCACCTGCAGTATGCTTACAGTAAAATTGGAGATGGCAATGCAGCCGCGCAGGCAAAACGCTTGCTGGGTAGCAGTTTCCCTGCTTCCCGGTTTACGGCCATTGCTAATACCGGAAAAGATCCACAGGCACCCAACACAGATCTTCCGGCGGCCACCAAAGCCTACGAAAACGTTTACAACCTTTTTATCGAGGGTAAGTTCAGCGAAGCGGAAACCGCAAAACGCATTGCCGACAGTACCTACAAAACAAAATACTGGGACCCGCAACTCCTTTACATCGAGGCGGTTTACCATATTAAACAACGGCAGGACAGTACAGCCACCGGCGTATTGCAAACCATTGTCCGGCAGAACAACCCGGGTATGGCCGACAAAGCCCAGAATCTGATTAATGTTTTGGCACGCCGCAAGCAGATTGAAGATGAACTAACCCGTTTGCAGATTTCCCGTCCATCGGACGAAGAGCCAACAGCCAGCGAACCGGTTGTAGCCGTTGTAATACCTCCGGTTCAAAAGGACACTGCAGTTATTACACCTGTGCCAAAACTGGATTCGGCTGTAGTGAAAAAACCAACTGCCGAACCGGCCATTGATACTGCTGCCCTGGCCAAAGCCCGCCAAAAGCAGGTGGCCGACAGCATTGCTTTTAGCAAACTGCTGGAAAAACGGATGCGGGACTCACTGGAAACCGTTCGCCGCGATTCTATTGCCCTAGCCAAAAAAGAAGCTGAGCAGGCCCGTAAGGATTCGATTGCTAAAAAAGCCCTTGCTGACCAACTCCGGAGGGATTCTATTGCTACGGCAAAGGCAGCACGGGAACGGGCCAGAAAAGACAGTATCGACCTGGCATTAGCGATGAAAAAGCAGGCGTCTGATTCACTAGCCCTGCAGCGCTATCTGGCAAAACGAGAAAAGGATTCGCTGGAAAGGGTTCGGATAGATTCGCTGGCCCTGGTGAAAAAGAAGGCTGATGACGCAAGAAGGGATTCACTTGCCCGTGTGGCATTGGAGGTGCAAAAACGAAAAGATTCCATCGCTCTGGCGGAAAAACAAAGAAGGGAAGCCCTTGCCCAGGAAACGCAACGGCGCAAAGACTCCATTGCGCTGGAAGCCCAGCGGAAAAAAGATTCGATTGACCTGGCCAGGACGCTCCGTGAGCAGGCCAGGAGGGACAGCATCGCCCAGCGGGAAGCCTTTCTGAAGCGGCAACGTGATTCCATTGAAGAAGCAAGGCGTAACTATGTCGATCCGAATGCCTATCACTATGAAGCAGGGAAACCACACTATGCCGTGGTGATCATGGATAAGGTGGATCCGATTTTTGTAAACGAGGCGAGAACAGCATTTCAGTTGTATAATCGCGAAGCCTACCCGGATCGCTCCATGAATGTTGAAATTGTAAACCTTTCGGCCGATACACGCATGTTGATCATCAGCGGATTGCCGACAGCAGCAGCGGCCACCAATTATGTCACAACCGCCCAACCGCTTGCGAACAAGGAAATAATACCCTGGCTGGCCGCCAACAAATACACATTCAGCATTATCTCGCAACGAAACCTGGCCTTGCTGAGAACCAAAGTTGACATTGAAGAATACAAGCGGTTTTTGGAGCAACATTTGCCGGGTAAATTCTAAATCAGCCAGCAGTTCAAAGTCAGTAGTTCAAAGGCGAGGAGTTTTTTGGCGGTATAACAGTCCGTTAACGTACCGGTCGTTGAACTGTTAACGTTGAACTTTGAAAAGTCAACAGCCTTAGCTTTGATCTTTTGAAACGATTGACCTTAATCCATCATACATGAAAAGATTGCCTCGCCTTTTTTGGACCGTCTTTCTAAGCATTCTGGGAGCTTTTTTTGTTTTTATCGTGATGTGCATGCTGGGCGTTTTTGGAAAGCTGCCCTCGCTGAAGGAACTGGAAAATCCCACCATCCTGCAATCCTCTGAGGTATTTGCTGCTGATGGAACCCTGATGGGAAAATATTACAGCGAACGCGGAAACCGTACCAACGTTAATTACCGCGATATATCGCCCCATGTGATTAATGCCCTCATTGCTACGGAGGATGAACGCTTTTACGAGCATGCCGGCATCGATCCCAAATCCACCATGCGGGCCGTTTTCCTGCTGGGAAAAGAAGGGGGTGGTTCCACTATTACGCAGCAATTGGCCAAGGCACTGCTGGCGCAAGGAACCAAAAACAAAGCCTGGCGGGTGATTGAAAAGTTCAAGGAATACATTGTTGCTATCCGCCTGGAACGCAACTTTACGAAAGAAGAAATTCTGGCCCTATACCTAAATGCAGTGCCGTTCGGTGATAACATCTACGGGATTAAAAACGCGGCAAAAACATTTTTTCAGAAAGAGCCTTACCAGCTTTCCGTGGACGAAGGTTCATTGCTGGTGGGGATGTTGAAAGCCAATACCCTGTACAACCCGCAACGTCACCCGAAAGAAGCCAAGGAGCGCCGCAATGTGGTGATTGGGCAAATGGAGAAGAACAACAAGATCACGGTAGCGGAAGCAGCTAAGTACAGGGCGATGCCCATCCGGTTGAACTATAAAAAGCTCGACGAAAATGCCGGGTATGCACCGTATTTCCGTGAAGTGCTGCGCGGCGAAGTAAGGGAGGTTTTAAAAGAAATCAGAACCATTGATGGCGAAGAGTACAATGTGTACCGCGACGGATTGAAAATTTATACTTCCATCAATCCCCGCATGCAGGATTATGCAGAAGAAGCGGTAGCGCAGCAAATGCCTATCCTGCAAAAAGCATTGGACCGCCAGCGTAATATTCGCACCGGCAGTGTATGGCAGGGCCGTGATAATGTGTTGGAAGCCGCCATGAAAGCCAGCGATCGCTGGAAATACATGAAAGAAGATGGACTTTCTGACAGGGAAATCAGGGCCAGCTTTAAGCAAAAAGTGCCCATGAAGATTTTTGCCTGGAATCCGAAGCGGGAACGCGACACGGTAATGACACCGATGGATTCCATCAAATACCACCGCCAGATGATGCAAACCGGCTTTGTGGTGATGGACCCGGTGACCGGTGAAATAAAAGCATGGGTGGGGGGCATCAATTTCAAAACCTACAAGCTCGATCATGCGCAAATCAACGTAAAGCGGCAGGTGGGTTCTTCCATCAAGCCTTTCCTCTATGCGCAGGCAATGGAAGAACGGGGCATGACACCGGAAACAACCGTTATCGACCAGCAGCAATCATTTGGTAAAGATCAACTGGTACCGGCCACCGGAAAAACATGTACCGGCCGGTCCATGTCGATGGCGTCTGCCCTGACCTGGTCTCGCAACTGTGCCACGGCCTATATCATGAAGCAGGTAGGAGCGCCGCAGTTTGCCAACTTCTTAAAGCGCATCAATATTCCAACGGAGGTAGAACCTTTCCCCTCCATTGCCCTGGGGTCCTGCGATCTTTCCTTGTATGAAATGTTGTGGGGCTATACCGTTTTCCCCGGTGGCGGTTTTTCTACCAAGCCAACATTTATCAGCCGAATTGAAGATCGCAATGGCAACGTAATCTATCGTTCCAATATCGGCGCCAATCGCAACCAGGTGGTTAGCGAAGCCACAGCCTACCGTATGGCCAAAATGCTGGAAGGCCCGGTAACGATTGGTACAGCCAAAGGATTGGAGCAAGCTATTGGCGTAAAAGAAATGGGCGGTAAAACCGGTACCACCAATGATAACGCTGATGCCTGGTTTATTGGTTTTACACCGCAATTGCTGGCCGGTGTTTGGGTGGGATGCGACGATCGGTTCATCCGGATTGAAAGTGCGCAGGGATATGGTGGAACCGCTGCCCGACCTATCTGGCAGGCTTTCTTCAGCAAAGCCATGAAGGATAAAAACCTGGGGCTGGATAAAGAAGCAGAATTTTTTGTACCAGCTGATCTTGAAAATGAAATCACTAACGCCGATATTATGGAAATCATTCCCAACAGCATGGAAGATGCGGCGGGTGAAAACATGGATATGAATGCGGATGATTATACGCTGGATACAACTACCTATGGCAATATGCGTCCGGAATCAGAACGTCCGGTGGATGAAAACAAGCCATTGCCGCGGGAAGGCCGAAAAGATACGGCTGTTCGGAAACAGGCAGGTTCCTTGCCCCCTGCTAAACCGCAACCCGAAGAGAAAAAAGGCTTCTTGAAGCGACTTTTCGGAGGCAAAAAGGACAAGGATAAAAAGAACAACAATCAGCCAACAGAACGCAGTAACGATTACCGCTAAGCGGCAGAGATTACTTGTACATAGTGAGTAACCTGTAGAAGAGATTGAATTATTTTTTAAGATAGATTCATATAGATTGTATGATAAGAATGGTGGTGTAACAACCACCATTTTTTTGTTTATCCCAATTGCTTTCAAGCAAAATGTTTTGGAAGTTACCAGGTGTCCAAAATAGAATGTCACCCGACATGTTTTTTTCCAGTTGGCCAATTACTTCAGTATGGGGCGAAATGCCAACCATTCCAGTTGTTAGCGGCTTTAGCAAAATAGCAGAAAAGCATTCGAATGAAGCCGATATGGGGATATCATTTTTCTTGTTGTAACCCCGCGCTAAAGCAGCGGGGCAAATGAACAGCCTTGTCAAAAGTCATGGTGAGTAGTGGCATCTGATGCCAGGAAAGAGGCGTTTCTTAGCTTAATTGCCAATGGGACAACGGCTCTTTAAGGGAAAATACGCATTCTCTTATCTTACAACCACAATGTTAATTATTAGAATGCTGAAGTCTGCTTTCCCTTATTTTTGCTCCCGAATTAAAAACGATTGCTGCGAATAAAACACCCAACGAATGAAGAAATGGTGGTGGAAAATACTGTGCATCTTCCTACTCTTTTACACTGTAATTGCAGGCTTTAATGTTTTTAATTTGTCGGCGTTTGAAGTTCCCCGCCTTGAAGTGCTGGGCGAAACCATTCGCAATCTTTATTTCCATGTGTGCATGTGGTTCGCCATGATGATTCTCTTTACGGTATCGGTGGTGCATGCTGTCCGTTACCTTCGAACCAACAACCTGCGCTATGATATTTTATCCCGTGCCTATGCCGGCGTGGGCATTTTGTTCGGTATCCTTGGTTATGCAACAGGAATGATCTGGGCGGCTTTCACCTGGGCCGATCCGAACAGCTCTACGTTTGCTTCGTTTGGCTCCATTGCCAAAGACCCGAAACTGGTAGGTGCCGCCATTGCCCTGCTCATTTATTTTGCTTACCTGGTGCTGCGAGACTCTGTAAACGATATGGACAAACGGGCCCGCATCAGCGCCGTGTATAATATTTTTGCATTTGCTTTTCTTTTCCCTTCTATCTGGATCGTTCCCCGCTTGCTGGAAAGCCTGCACCCGGGCGGTGAGGGAAACCCAGGACTGAACCCGAAAGACACCGATGCCCGTATGCGCATGGTGTTTTACCCGGCCATCCTTGGCTGGACGTTGCTGGGCGTATGGGTCACTACCATTAAAGTAAGGCTGCAATTAGTTAAAGAAAAATCTGTTGTTACGTTATGATAAAAAAATCGGCATTGGTAAGTCTTTCCATTCTGGCCGCCTTGCTTGTACAGGCACAGGACAGCTCTATTGAAATGGCAGACGCCATGCGGGAAAACGGAAAAATTTACGTGGTGGTGGCCGTGGTGCTGGCTATCCTCATTGGCCTTTTTCTGTACCTTATCCGGTTGGATAAAAAGATCTCCAACATTGAAAAAAATCAATTCTAAATTTTAAATACCCTTTTATGTCGGCTACAAATGGCTATAGCTTCTTTGGTGCGGTTGAAAAAAGTTTCGACAAGGCAGCCAAGTTTACCAAATGGGATCCAGGTATTTTAGAACAAATCAAAGCTTGCAATTCAATTTATTCCATGCGGTTTCCCGTTCGGATGGACGACGGTCGCATTGAAGTGATCGAGGCCTACCGCGTACAGCACTCGCACCACAAAACGCCTTGTAAAGGCGGTATCCGTTTTGCGGCAGAAGTAAACCAGGACGAAGTAATGGCCCTGGCCTCCCTGATGACGTATAAATGCGCCATTGTAAACGTACCGTTTGGTGGCGGGAAAGGTGGTATCAAAATCAGCCCCAAAAAATATTCGGTTTACGAACTGGAAAAAATCACCCGTCGTTACACAGCCGAGCTGGTAAAGAAAAACTTTATCGGCCCTGGTACCGATGTGCCGGCGCCTGATTATGGAACCGGTGAACGGGAAATGGCCTGGATCGTGGATACCTACATGAGCCTGCGTCCTGGCGAAATAGATGCCCTGGGTTGCGTAACCGGAAAACCGGTAACGCAAGGCGGTGTTCGCGGTCGTCGTGAAGCAACCGGGCTGGGTATTTTTTATGGTGTACGCGAAGTGTGTAACATGCCTGAGATCATGGAAAGGGTAGGACTTTCCGTAGGCATTGAAGGCAAGCGTGTGATTGTACAGGGATTGGGTAACGTGGGATATCATGCGGCAAAGTTCTTTCAGCAAGCTGGTGCCAAAATTATTGCCCTGGCCGAGTATGAAGGCGCCATCCGCAACGATGATGGACTGGATGTAGATGCTGTGTTCGAGCACCGCAAAACCACCGGTTCGATCCTGAATTTTGCCGGTGCCCAAAATTTTGCCAAGAATACCGATGCGCTGGAATACGATTGCGATATTTTAATCCCGGCCGCACTGGAGAATGTGATCAATGGACAGAATGCCCCCCGCGTAAAAGCCAAGCTGATTGGTGAAGGTGCCAATGGTCCCCTGACACCCGAAGCTGACGAAGTGTTTGCCCAAAAAGGGACCATCGTTATTCCGGATATGTACCTGAACGCCGGAGGTGTAACGGTTTCCTACTTTGAGTGGCTGAAAAACCTAAGCCACGTACGGTACGGACGCATGGAGAAGCGCTTTACCGAAAACATGAACCAGCATATCATCAGCCAGATTGAAGAGCTGACAGAGAAAAAGGTAAGCGACCGCGAACGCCAGTTCATCGTTCACGGGCCGGAAGAGGTTGACTTGGTGCACAGTGGCCTGGAAGAAACCATGATCACTGCAACCAGGGAGATCATTGAAGAGTGGAAGCGCAACCCGCAGATCCCCGACATGCGTACGGCTGCCTATGTAGTTGCTATCAACAAGGTGGGAACATCTTATGCCGAGTTGGGTATCTTCCCATAGTGGTGAATAGTGAAATAGTAAAGAATCCCGATAAAAAAACCTCCTGCAATAGCGGGAGGTTTTTTTATTAAAGATTCTGACAGAACAGGAGAGCCCTACTCACCACTGACCATTCACCAATCCTCGTCTTCCTCTTCGTCAAACTGTTCGTACTGTTCTTCCAATGTGGCGTCAAAGGTTTGGTAGCTGAATTCCTGACCCCATTTTGCGGCAGCATACACAAATGCAAAGTTTAGATCATACAAGTCGTCCTGGTCAATCCAATCCGCTTCCGTAGCCAAAAGAATCCAATCATAAAAAAAACTGCCTTTCCGGTCGTAGCGCAGGGCGGTCAGGGTGTCTTTGGGGATCACAAACTGCTGTGTTTCTTCGCCCTGCCATTCGATTGCCACGTCTGTTACGGTCCAATTCCCAAACTGCATACAAATCAAATTAAGGCCCGAAAGGTAATGACAAAGTTTACACCAAACCAACCCAAAAGGCAGGGGCTTTCTCTGGTAACAGGGGGCAGGAATGGTATTTGCCGTAATAAAGGGTTGAAAAAATTTATCAACAAACGGGGGCGTGAAGACAATGACCCTACCTTCGTAGCAAGGCAGGTATGTGATAGATCCGGAAACAGCGTTCAATACGCCGTTTCAGGGCGGGAAACAGGAATGCCAGAATTGGAAAAATATTTTGTGGATGCAGGAAAAAAATAATATCCACAATCAATCGTTTTAACATTGTTCCAAAGCATTTTTGACCGATTATTGCCCTCTGAAAACACAATCGTTTTTAAGCAATCAAGCAGCAATGAGTATCCATTTTTCTAAGATTATAAAAGCCGGAGACCGTAACCGTGAGTTTAATTTTAATCGCACCAACCGCGCCAATGTGCAGTACAGTGTAAATGTGCCGGACGAGAGAGGAAACCGTATCTTCTTTACCATGTATCAGGAAGGTGGTGTATGGAAGATTGCTCCCGATGTGCTGCCGCCCTGGGTAATGAACGTAGAAGAAGAATTGGGCAACGCCATTGACGAAGAAAACAGAAAACCCGAAGTGGTTAAAGAGAACCGCGTAAAATAAGCGATAAGATCCCCCAATAAAAAAAGGCAGGTTGTGATTTACAACCTGCCTTTTTTTATTGGGGGATAGGATATTTGATATTGGATATTATATCAACTCAAATCGTTTTTACTGACCCGTCGGCACAATATCCAATTTCAAATATCTAATACCTACTCCTCTGCTCTTGCCGATGCCGCATCAATGATGCGGCCAAAAAAGATGGCATTCATCAGGAGTTTTGAGCCGCCGAGCCAAAAAGCCCGCAGGTTTGGATTGTCGGCAATGGAAATCACACGGCCGGAACCAATAGCATTTACAACAACAGCTGCTGAGTTTTTAACCCCTTCAAGATTTTCCCGGCTCAGCCAACCACTTTGCAAAGGTTTGTCTTTGTAATAAAAAGGGGTGGCAAATGGATTCTTGCTTTTTTCCATGAATACCCGGTTGGCTTTAAAAAGGCTTACCTGTGGCTGCCGGTAGCCATAAGCCAGTGGATGTGTCAGGTCGGCTTCAGCCTGGAAGATGGCGCCTCGCATGGCCTGGGCGCCAGTGATCTGGTTATGGTCGCCATAGGCAAGTTTGTTGTTGCTGTCAAGAGGTGATCTTGTACGTTTGAAGGTTACGTTGCTGATACCTGCCTGTGCCGCCCACTGCACGGCCTCCTCGGTGAGAATGAGGTTACCGCCACCTTGCGCCCAGGATTTTAATTTGTCCTTGTTTAATTCGCTGTACGCTCCACTCACCATAATGATGGTGTTGTATTTGTCTATATCGGCGCGGTTGAAAGAGGTCACATCGAGATGCGTAGAGGGAATATTAAAGCGCTGATCCAGCAGGTGCCAGATCTCACCCGCATCCAGGGCATTAACGCCGTTGCCTACCAGCATGGCGATGGTAGGCTTGGTCACCACCAGAAAATTGCGGCTTCCAAGGTCGCTGCCAGAAAGTACATTGCCACTTTGCACCGCATGCATGGTAACACCGTATTTTGTTGCGGCTGCGGCTACTTTCTCGAAGATGGCGTTGCCTGTTTGTGTTTGCATCGAAACCGGCACCAGGATGGTTCCATACCCGAATTTTTTTGTTTTGCCGTTGGTGCTTAATTCAAATGGATTGGTGGACACTTTGGTCACAAGTCCGGCTTCCTGCAACTCATACAAAACCGCAGGCGTGTAGAACTCGTTCCATTCCATCAGGTAGCCGATGTTGGAAGGACCGCCAACAACCGTTCCGGATTGCGTGATTTCTGCGGCCACTTTACTACCCAGCAAGCCGCTGTTGAATTGCTGCGCACCCAACTCGGCATAGTTCAACCCAAAGGCCAGTGGCATTGTCCAGGCGGTAATGTCGTAAAACAGGCTGTCCTGGTAGGTTAGTGTCTTGTCGAAAATGCCGCGGATCAATCGATGCTGCGACTGGGCTGCAGGCACCACAAATGCAGCCCCTTTTTCAAACTCATTTCCTCCGGCTTTCATATTGCCGGCCAGTTCGTACACATCAATTTCATGCCGACGCAGCATGTTCACAAAAATGGCGGTTTTGGCCTTATCGGCGGGATGACCAAATACATAACCTTTTACGGCGAAAGCAGAAGCATCGGTCAGGGCTGTGCGGTAAAAATCACGCTGCCAGTCCAAAAGTTCTTTGCGCATATTCCTGGCTGCCTCCAGCGTGGAAAGAGTAGCGGTAAACTGGTTGCGGATGGTATGCGGAAACGTAAGGACGCCATTGGCGGTTTGCTGTGCATGGCCGCGGGAAGAACCCTGCTCGAACAGGATGCCGATGGCACCATTTACATCAGGATAGGTTGATCCTTTGCCATAATAAAAATCGTCATAGTTTTCTTTGGTGAAATAAAGAGACCCGATCCTGTCGAGGTACTGTGCATGAAACTTCCCGATCTTTTCGGTAAGCTGTTGGTTTTGTACCGGTGTCAAGGGATTGACACGGGCCGGTTCTCCAGGCTGAAAGAAAAATGTAGCGTTGCTTTCCTGCTCATGGTGATCGGTAAGGATATTCGGTTTCCACTGATGAAACCATTTCAGGCGGTTCTGGCTTTCTACGTGTTGGGCTGGTAGCCAGTCGCGGTTGAGGTCAAACCAATAATGGTTATAGCGGCCACCCGGCCACACTTCGCTGAACTCCCGTGATGCCGGATCCGTCACCAGGTTTTTGCTGCGGTGCTGGTTAACCCAGGTAGAAAAACGTTGCAGACCATCAGGGTTGAAAGAAGGATCAAAAAGTATGACCGTATTGTTAAGCAGGTCATCGATCTGCCGGCCTTGCCCGGCTGCGAGGTAATAACCACTCAGCAGCGAAGCGTTGGCGCCACTGGACTCATTGCCGTGAATGGAATGCCCGATGTAAACCACAGCGGGCATTTCGCCGGTTTGCAGCGATGCCGATCGGGCCGGATCGGTTAGTTGTACATGTTGCTGCCGTATTTGCTCCAGGTTTTGGTGGTTGCGTGGTGAAGTGATGATGAGCAAGACCTGTGGGCGCCCTTCGTAGCTTAGTCCCATCATCTCCAGCTTTATGCGATCGGGTGCCGCTTTGGCAAGGGCCTGCATATAGCCTACCAATCGGTCGTGTGTGATGTGGTATTCTCCTACGTTGTGATAAATCACGTCTTTTGGCTTGGGAATAGCCGGATTGTACTGAATGCTGTCAGGAAGGTAATAGCTTAGTTCCTGTGCAAGGATAGTTTTGGAAAGAATAAAAAAGAGAAGAGCGAATACAATTCTTTTCATGTGTGTTGGTTAAAGCTGAAAAATAAAGAAAGAAGCCATTGAAACGTCAACCGTAAAAAATCAGGAGGCAAAATAGGGAGAGTCAGTTATAGTACGATTGCCATCTTGCCAACTGTTTTTTAAACCGTCTTTCCTGCCCTGGGAGATATCCTCCGCCTAACCGGCATTCTTTCCTACATTTGCTGCGCAAAATATTTTCTTACACATAAATTATTTTCAGACGATGAAAGTTACCGTTGTAGGCGCTGGTGCTGTAGGTGCAACCACTGCCGATAATATTGCCCGTAAAGAGCTGTGTGAAGAACTGGTGTTGCTGGACATCAAAGAAGGCCTGGCCGAAGGAAAGGCTATCGACATGATGCAAACGGCTGCTCTTCTCAACTTCGATACCCGTATTGTTGGCAGCACGAACGATTACGCAAAAACAGCCGGATCTGATGTGGTGGTGATTACATCAGGACTTCCCCGTAAACCGGGCATGACCCGCGAAGAACTGATTGGTACCAATGCCAACATTGTGAAAGGTGTAACGCAAAATATTTTGGAGCATTCGCCCAATGCCATCATCATTGTTGTAAGCAACCCGATGGACACCATGACCTACCTGACCATGACCACGTCGGGTGTTGACAAGAACAAGATCATAGGAATGGGTGGCATCCTGGACAGCTCTCGCTTCA
This sequence comes from Flavisolibacter longurius, assembly GCA_014163555.1. Taxonomy (GTDB): domain Bacteria; phylum Bacteroidota; class Bacteroidia; order Chitinophagales; family Chitinophagaceae; genus Flavisolibacter. Next base: position 330,869 of record JACJGO010000001.1, on the reverse strand, counting down.
AATTCTACCTGAGTCAAACCCTGAATTGTTCACCGGCTGACCTGAATGCGATTGTAATTGGTGGACACGGCGATACTACCATGATTCCGCTGATCCGTTATGCAACCTGGAACAGTGTTCCGGTAACGGAATTCCTGAGTGCTGAGCAGCAGCAGAAAGTGGTTGCCGATACCATGGTAGGTGGTGCTACACTGACAAAACTGATTGGTACATCAGCCTGGTATGCACCGGGTGCGGCTACGGCAGCGCTGGTGGAAAGCATTGTTCGCGATGAAAAGAAACTGTTCTCCTGCTGCGTGGCGCTGAACGGTGAGTATGGCCAGAACGATATTTGTTTGGGCGTACCCGTTACCATTGGCAAGAATGGCTGGGAGAAGATTGTTGATTACAAACTCAATGATGAAGAGCAAGGTTTGTTCAACAAGTCAGCGGATGCGGTGCGGAATATGAATGATGTGCTGAGGACGTTGTAACAAGTTTATCAAATAAAAAAAAGGGAGGCAATCGCCTCCCTTTTTTTTATTGATTAATAACAGGACCCTTATTAGGATCTCCGTTCATATAATAATCTTCAAATTTATCAGGTGTCTTGGTACTATTGTTTATATTCTGCCAGGCACTATGAACGTCCAATCTGGCTCCGGTCACGCAATAAGTTTTCCAGTTGGTTCCGTTTTTATCGGTAGTTGGCCTCGCACTAAGAAGAATGGCATTTTTGATCGCCAGAGCATCAGCTGCATTTGCTGGTTTACTGTTATTTGCCGCAGCGTATAACGCAACTGCACCCGTTACATGTGGTGTAGCCATTGACGTTCCACTATAGTTAGCATACCCTCCCGGAACAGTGGACCAAATTCTGGTGCCAGGTGCAAAAATGTCAACGGTTTGCGCCCCCCAATTAGAAAAGTCTGATTTTACTCCGTAAAGCCAAAGTGAGCCAACCGTAATAATATTGGCATTTGGGTAACTCGCAGGGTAAGATGGAGATTTATCTATGTCTTTACTGTCGTTTCCAGCTGCTGCAATGAACAAAATTCCTTTGTTCTCGGAACGAGTGATAGCTTGTTCAAGAAGAAAAGATTTTTCTCCACCACCCCAGGAATTATTAGTAGCAACGATATTATACCGGAGACTGCCATCTGCTCTGTATTTAAGATTCGTAATATAATCCAATGCTTTGATGGCATTATCCGTTGTTCCTCCGGTGGCCCCCAGAAACTTTGCCGATATTATACTGATCTTTGGACAAACGCCGGTAACACCTTTACTATTGTCTTTGATTGCACCTATAGTTCCTGCTACGTGTGTGCCATGATCATCTTCGTTTCTTGAATATACAGCGTTGTTGTTCCTTACAAAGTTCCATCCATAGGCATCGTCTTTAAAGCCATTGCCATCATCATCTTTTTTGTTCCCAGGTATTTCTAATCTAAGACGAACTTGTCCATTCAAATCTTCATGATTGAATTGAATCCCTTCGTCAATCACACCTACGTATACATCTTGTGAACCAGTTTGTTGGTTCAATGTATGCTCTACCAGATAAGCACCGTTGTACAATTTAATGCTGGCTCCCGACCAGGCCTCACCGGCCCGAGACCCCATAGGGGCTCTGAGGGGCTGTGACCAATCACCCATCATTCCCCAGATATTTTCCTTTGTATCATTATAAAGCGGGTCATTGGCATCTGCCAAAGGAATATGATGGTATATATAATTAGGCTCAGCCAATTCTACTTCTGACATTCCTCGCATACGGTTAACAGCATCCAAACTTTCGTAGGGTGTTCGAATAACAAAAAAACCATCACCGTCACCAGCATTTTTCATGGCTTCTGTTACAACTTGTTCTTTAACATTTCCTGCTATCCTCGCTAGCGCATTTTCACGGCCCGATTGAGAAAGGCCCCTTTTGAATTTTACCAGCAATTCATTAGGGACATGCTTATCCGTGGAACGAAACGATGATTCTTGCGAAGTTGTTTCCTGTCCTTGCCCTGCTTCTCTGGAAATATCTTCGCTTCCCGGTTTTAACTCTTTCACGCAAGCAGGCAATAAAGCCAAAGACAATAGGCTCACAGCAAATGTTAGTTTTTTCATTTTGATATCTTTTAGTCAGTAAGTTGATTGGATAATTTACTGAATAAAAAGATATATAATTATTTTTATTTGTAGGGAAGAAAAGGAAATGGTATTATAAAAGCTGCATATTTTTATAAATAGAAAAAATCATTTCACCCTACGTATTGGATTGTCTATTGTAGAATAAGTTTTCCAGTTTCGATGGCCTTATTTCCTCCATCAAATAGTTTGTATATAATCAGTCCGGCCGGTAATCCGGAAACATCAAGCTGATTGGGTAATTCGGCATAACTCCGAACAATTTTACCATTTGCATCAAATAATTGCAGCGAACTGCTGGCCGGTACTCCCTGTTGCAGCACGTACCGAACAGGTTCTGTTTTGCGGGCTGGGATCGGATAGAACCAGATTTTTTTCGTGCCCGACGTCAGCACCGGCACAATTTCCGTATAAAAAACAGAGCCGTTTTCCAGCTTGATCCTGCCGCGGATGTAGGTTATACCGGCAGGAGCCGTTTCCAGTACCGATGTATAAAGGAGATTGGCTGCAGCTACTTTGGATCTGCCGTAGGTTTGTAGCATTTGTCCGTTTGCCGATACATTTTCAAAGAATACACTGTCAACATTTGCAGAAGTGCTAAGGAATAGCGTTGTTTGGATGCGATTATTATCAAGAAGGTTGTAATAGATCGTTCGGTAATAACACTGCACACCCTGCAGGTTCAAATCCACGGCGCCGCTTCTTGCCGCAGAAAGACCATTATTCAAAATCGGTTCAACTGCATAAACCCGTGTGGAAAAACTGCTTTTTTGCAGAACAGCAAAGGTGTCTTTTACGGTCAAAACCGGCTCCAGGTAAGGGTTGTCGGTTAGCGTATAAATTCTATAGGCTTCTGCATTTATGTGCCTGTTCCAGGAAAGACGGAAAGAATCGGTACAATTGAAATCAAGGTTTATCCTGGTTGGTTGACTGAGGATAAAACTCCCGGATAGAAATTGTCCAAACGGCGTTTCCATTTTCAGCATTGCGATGGCATTTGTGTCCTTTCCCTGCCATGCATACTGGCCCCGTATTAATTTCAACGATTGAGCAATGGACGTCCATGTCGTACCGCTATCGTAACTAATAGATAAGTTGCCCGTCTGGTTGGTATCTGCCAGAAAGGTTTTCCAGCGGATGGTTACAGGTTCAAACCCACCGCTTTCAACATCCGATGCATGCAGTGGGCTGGTAAAAGAAAACGTATGCAGGGTATCTGTTTTAAATGCAATATGAAAGGGGAGAGGAGGATTGATTATTTGCGTGCCTCTTATTTTTATCAGGTAGTCGCCGGCAGATGGAAGCGGTATCGTAACATGTTCAGCTGTATTTAGGGAGTCGCGTCTTCGGATGGGTAGTTTTTCCAGCGAGTCTTTCTGTGGGCTGGTGTTTAATATCCAGGGAAGATAGGTTGTGCCGGATGTTACATCCACAACTTCCAGGTCAAGATCGTTGGTGATGGCCTTGTTACTGTTAAGCGTAGCAGCGCTATCGGTCCATGCAAGCGTAACATGCAGCGAATGTATGCCGGCAGGCAGGTTTATAGTTCTGGTCCATTCCTGACCGCTGGTGATGGAACCTCCATCAAATTCTTTCTGTTGAACAGACCTCACAGCCGCATAGCTATCGAGCAGACCGTATCCTGTTTTAAAGTCGATTCCTGGCGTATAAATATCTTCTGTTGTATTGAATAAAATGGCTTTGATCAAAGAGGAAGGCGGCATGGCACCGCTGTTACTGTCCGCATAAACCTGTTGCATGACGGCAATGGTGCCGCTAACTACGGCTGCTGCATCAGAGGTGCCATTTGGGCCTAAGGCGATCAGGTGCGGAGCCAGTCGGCCATCATACGCAGGACCTGCGGAACTTTGTGGCGATAAATTTCCTTTGTTGTCGATAGCACCAACTGCAATAATATTCTTCGCCATTTTAAAGTTCCCCGTCAGGTTGGCAAAGCCCGGAATGTTTGCGTATTGCCCGGTTGTTGCGGCAGCCTCTCCCTGGTTGCCAGCTGCAAAAACAGGGATATAGGTTTTGTTGTTCCAGCTAAGCTGATCGTAGCTCAGGGCTTCCGCTCCATAATGCTGCTGAATGATGGTGCCATAGGAATGATTCTGAACTGTGACTTTGTTTGCTCTTAGAATGGCTTCATCATCGGCAAACAGATTGGAAAACGAACTGGGAAAGAATAGGCAGCCCGGTGCAATGCCCTTGCCCTGGTAAGAACTGTTGCCGGCGCCTCCAATGATAGAGGCGATAACCGTTGCATGTTGCGTTGTGGTTGGTGCTGCTAAAGGTGAGGGAAGAATACGTTTCCAAAGATCGATGTCATTTTCATCCATTTTTTGCTCTTTCACACCCGCAACAATGTTCTTTCCATTGGCGCCGGGAAGGAGGTGGTCAATTGCATTGATGCCATGAAAACTGCGGTTGTAACCGATGATGTTTGCCTCAGGACTTGCTTTGATAGATAGATCAATAAAGATGATTTCTTGTAATGGCAAGAGGTTGCTTATGATATAATCCAGATTCGATCTTACTACAATTGAATGCGTTGGCCTGTTGACCATCACCATTGTAAAATCTTTGCTTTTTGACGGTAAAGCTTGGAGCACCCGGTCTATGTTTTGTCCGGTGATGATAAACGTTTGCATTGCTTTTTTCGAATGATGATTTTCTACTTGCGGTGATAATTTCCAGGTATTGTTGGCAGGGGCAAGGTTTAAAAATTGTGAAAGCGAATCAAAAGTATGTTTGTTGGCGATTTCAATAATACCGACATAGTCTGTTAGGTGCCGCACCACTTTGTTTACTGGCAATTTTTGCGATTCTGTTGGTGCAGAACAGATATAGTAAGATTGTTCAGAACTATAGTTCGTGATTGAAGAGCTGCGATATTTCTGAAACATTTGATCGGATTCAATTATCTCTTTCTTCTGGGAATACGTGTCTATTTGCAACGCAAAAAAGAAAAAGAAAAACAGAAGCCTACTTTGATTTTTCATGCTGAATAGGATGCTTGAGGTTCCAATATGCCGGAAGTACGTTTCAGCGAATTAAATGTAAGGTTTATTAGAATTACATTATTTAAGTGTATTCAAATAAAAATCCCTTCCTATAGCAGGAAGGGATTTTTATTCAAAAGATTTTTATTTATAAATCGTGGCAAGTGCAATGCCATCAGCGTCACCAAACCTTGGATCGTCATTGGTACAAGCCATCATCCAAGAATTATAACTTCCACTAACATTCGTTGGTGTTCCAGGAATGTGAACTGCACCGATCGAACCTGCAGTTTCACCGCCACCAGGTCCACAACTGTTTCTTCTCTTATAATCTGTGTGTCTAAACCCAATACAATGTCCAATTTCATGTGCAATGACTTCGTCAGCTGCATCTGCTGTACTCAGATAGTTAACGGCGCATGAACTTGTGCTTAGCGTAAAACCAGGTGCAGGATTTCCATTGGAAGGAAACCCAGCTGCACGCCCCAATATACATCCACCGCCAGAGGTACCTAAAGGCTCACCTGTGATCAGAATGTTTTGATCAGTGCCAGTTGTTATTTGGAACGTAAGTTTCAAATTGTAGCTATTGTACCTTGCTAATGCCTGTTCTAGACCTTTTGCGTAATGAGCAGGAAAACCTGAACCAAGTTTAACTTTGATTACTCTTGGTCCAGAGGAGACATCCACTAAATTGTAAGTACGATAATGCTCTTCGTTTGCTACAATAAAATTGTTAGAAGGACTTTGGCCAGCCATCTCCTGAATTTGACCCTTACTCAAGTAAATGTCCCCTTCAATCAAAAAATTGCCATCAGCTGTTTTTTCGGCCCAATTGCCGTTAAAACCAGCAGCAGCAACCATGGCTTTTTCCTCTGCGGTAATTTCATTGGCTGCGTTTTCGGGTGCATAATCTTTTTTACAACTGGCAAAGAGGCTCAGGCAGGCAATGCCCAGTACAAACGGTGTTTTTTTCATGTGTTTTCGTTTTCAGTGTGTTAAAAAAATGTGAATGAATATAGTTGTTTATATAGATCAAACATCATTTTTCCTGATTTTTTTGGACGCAAACACAGTTTCTTGTTTCGGTTCAATTTTTTACAATCCGAAAACATGGCCGTTTTAGCTTACCGACAAAATCAAATGGTGTTGTGGCTTTGGTGATATCTTTGAGAGAAACTTCAAGGATGTTTTTTTCATCCAGCACAAACCGGGTAGAATTGGTACTGAAGTAAAGCACGCCATCCGGTGATAAGGCTTTCAGGCAATCGTTGATAAGGCTTACATGATCCCTCTGAATATCCAGCACGTCTTCCATCCGCTTGCTGTTGCTAAACGTTGGCGGGTCCATAACAATCAGGTCGAAGGCCTGGGAGGGAACTTCTTTCAGGTATTGCAGCACGTCCGCATGAACAATCCTGTGCTTTGCAAAGTCCGGGAAATTCAACTGCATATTCTTTTCGGCCCAGGCCAGGTAGGTTTTGGAAAGGTCAACGGATACTACCTCGGATGCACCTCCGGCAGCAGCATACACTGAAAACGAGCCGGTATAACAAAACAGGTTCAATACCCGTTTGCCTGCCGCTTCTTCCCTTACCATCTGCCGGGTTAGCCGGTGGTCCAGAAACAGGCCGGTGTCGAGATAATCGCTAAGATTGACCAGAAACTGCAAACCTGCCTCCTTTACGACGAATTCATGTTTTTCGGCTGCCAGTTTCTGGTACTGGCTTTCGCGGTGGTCGTTGCGCTGGCGAAGCCGGGTGAAAATTAGTTCCACCGGGATTCCGGTAACATCAGCAAGAATTTGCAGGCATTCCTTCAGCCAGACGTTATGCTCTTCGTCGGTCAGCCCATGGCGGCGTTTGTATTCTGAAAGGGCAAGACGGCCTTCATAATTTTCAATGATAAATGGAAACTCGGGTAAATCGTGATCATAAAACCGGAAGCAGGTGATGCCTTGCCGCTTTGCCTGCTTGCCAATATGCCTGTAAACCTTCTCTAGCCGGTTGCGGAACATTAAAAATTTGTCAAAGGATTGCTTCATTGCTAAAAATATTAGAACTTCGACGACCCGAATAAAAGCTCAAAGTTCACAGTTATCAGTTCAAAGTTGGAAACCTTTTGAAAAGGACCTAACCATCCGGCTGTTAACGGTAAACTTTGAACGGTAAACTTTGAACTGTTTAGGGATGTACGCGATTGTAGATATTGAGACGACAGGTGGTTATGCTTCCGCAAACGGCATTATCGAAATTTCCATCCAGATTTTTGATGGCGAAAAGGTAATCGAACAATTTGAGTCCCTGGTCAATCCCGGCCAGGTGATTCCCCGTTATATCCAGGCTTTTACCGGCATCACCAACGAAATGGTAGTGGAGGCGCCGCGGTTTGAAGACATTGCCGAAAAGATCTTCACCATCCTGCAGGGAAATATTTTCGTGGCGCACAATGTCAACTTTGATTATTCATTTGTCAAGAGTAATCTTGATTATTTTGGCTATACGTTTAATGCGAAAAAACTGTGCACGGTGCGGTTGTCCAGACAAATCTTCCCGGGCTTTCCTTCGTACAGTTTGGGCAATCTTTGCCATTCGCTGGGCATCCCTCTTGAAAACCGGCACAGGGCCGGCGGTGATGCGGAAGCAACGGTTACGCTTTTTAAAAAACTTTTGGAGAGTGACAGTAAAGGCGCCATCCAGGCCAGTTTGAACCGCTCCTCCAAAGAGGCTATCCTTCCACCCAATGTTCCCAAGGCTCATTTTGATGCTCTGCCCGGAACCCCGGGTGTGTATTATTTCCACGATCAGAAAGGAAAGGTGATTTATGTAGGAAAGGCGAAGAACATTCGCCAGCGGGTCAACTCGCATTTCAGCAATAATTCCGATGGCCGGCAGAAACAAAATTTTGTACGGCACATGTACGGCATCTCCTTTCAGCAAACCGCTACGGAACTTATGGCGGCTATCCTGGAAAGCACGGAGATCAAGCGCCTGTGGCCGCAGTTTAACGTAGCCCAAAAAAAGCCGGAGGAACTGTACGGCATTTTTGTGTATGAAGACCAGAATGGCTACATGCGCCTCGCCATCGAAAAAAAACGCAAGCACTCAACGCCTATTTACACCTTTCATTACAAAGTGGATGGCCATGGCGTGATGCGAAAGCTGATGAAGGAGTTTTCGCTTTGTCCTAAACTGTGTTTTATGCAAACCAGCACCGATACGTGTGTGGGTATCACCGAAGAGCATTGCCATGGTGCCTGCGAGAAAAAAGAAGCGCCTACCGCCTACAACGACCGGGTGTTGCAGGCGATCGCATCCCTTACAACACGGCCTTCCTATATTGTTTTGGATAAAGGCCTGACCGAAGATGAAGTTTCCTGCATTATGGTGGTGCAGGGTGCCTTTTTTGGTATGGGCTACCTGCCAAAAAATTTTGAAACCATCACGCAAAAAGCCATTGCGGAATACATCACACCGTACAAAGACAACAGTACCATTCGCATGCTGCTTCGGTCTTTTGCAACGAGCAATCCTGATCAGATAAAGGTGATTGAGTAATCTTATATAGTGAGTGGTGAATAGTAAGTAAAGTCTCTCCGCTAAACTCACTCTCACCATTCCTACTGCCAAACAAACCCTTCTGCCTTAGGCATTTTTTCAAATACTTCGTGCACTTTATCTGGCGGTGACATGAGTTTGCGCTGGGCAAGATTCATCCACGCACCATCCACATTCAGCTCGGCACACAAAATGCCGTCCTCTTTCAGGATCTGGTGGCGGATGCTCCAGCGGGAATAGTCTTTTCTTGATTTGGTCACCTGCAGGTTGATCGTAACATCATCGCCGCTTTTGATCTCCCTTCTGAAAATACATTCCTCACGGAAGAGAATGGGTCCAAACTGCAACTGCATCATCACATCAGCCGTCAGGCCGTGTTCATTTAAAAATTCCACGCGGCAAAAAGCGCCCCAGTCATAATAAACGGAATGGCGCAGGTGAAAGTTCGGGTCCAGGTCTGACCAGCGTATCTGAATAATCCGGTTGAAGCTGTTCATGCAAAACTTTTTTTCAAAAAATAAAATCCGGTGGCTGCCAAAGCGCAAACCAGAAAGTTAACGAGCCACAATACTGAAAATCCCTGCCAGGCCGCCAACTGGGTGGCAAGGGTAGGCGCCAGCACGGTTGCTGCTGCAAATGACATGGTATAAAGCGCCGCATATTCTCCCCGGTTGCTTTCCGTGCTGCGCTTTACCCAAAAATTGTTCATAAAAGGAAACAGGAACATTTCGCCAAAGGTTACAATGATCATGCTGAGGACAGCAATTGTTGCCGTCTGTCCCAGTTCCAGGAAAAGAAAGGAGAGACCCATCAGCATAGCACCGGTTGTGATGTAAAGCAAAGAGTTTCTTCTGTTTTCCAGTTTATACACCAGCACCATTTCTATGGAGGCAATCAGCAGGCCGTTCATGGCAAGCATCCAGCCGATTGTGGCTTCGTTCAGGTGAAGCTCTGTTTTATAATACGCAGGAATGACACTGAACAACTGGAAAAACGCAAGACTTACCAAAAAAAGATAGAACATGCCCAACAAAAAAGGCCGGTCCCGGTAAGCAGATACAGATTGTAATGGCCCCGAAGAGGATTGCTTTTTAATCCTTGCCTGCATTTTTGGCGATAGACCCGCAAACAGGAGGAAAGAAGACGCCATGCAGGTCAGCCCGTCGGCCCAGAACAGGTAGTTATAATCAACACTGGCCAGAACGCCGCCCACGGCAGGCCCGATAGACCAGCCAAGGTTGATAGCCAGCCGGTTTAGCGCATAACAGCGAATGCGGTTGGTTTCGTTACTGTATCGGGCAATGGCGGCCGCATTGGCCGGCCGGAACGCTTCGCCCAGTGAGCTCAATAAGAATATGCAAACCGCATACTGCACCAGCGTTTGCATTTGCCCCAATACAATAAACAGGGCGCCATTTAAAAACAAGCTGCCAAACTGCACATAAAAATGGCCAAAGCGATCCGTAAGCCGTCCGCCGAGATAGCCGCCTACAATTGAGCCCAGGCCAAAGGCACCCATTACCAGGCCGGCATCCTTTAGCGAATATCCCTTGCCTGTCAGGTAAACGGTGAGAAAGGGAATGACCATCGTGCCGCTGCGGTTCACAAACATCACTACGGCAAGCCACCACACCGGTTTAGGAATACCGGTATATGCGTTTTTATACAATTGTGCCGAGGCCTGTAGCATGCGCCGAAATTAAAATAACCTTTACAACTGCTTCGCCTATTTTTGATGCCTTAATCGCTAAACATGAAAAAAATTGTTCTTAGTACCCTGGTGCTTTTTTCGCTTACTGTACAGGCGCAGAAGAAAAAGCCTGTAGCTAAAAAAACACCGGTTCGTGCTACTGCTTCCACAACAACCCGTTCACTGAAAAATATCACGGACTCTGCTTCCTATGCCCTGGGTTTGAGTGTGGCTAATTTTTACAAACAACAGGGTTTTAAAAATCTCAATACATCGCTGATTGCCCAGGCAATAAACGACGTGCAGGCCGGAAAGCCACCGGTTTTTTCTGAAGAAGAAGCCAATGAAACCATCATGTTTTTTGTGAACCCCGACTTGCGTACCACCATCCAGGATGGAAAGCGTTTCATGGAAAAAAATAAATCCAAGGCGGGTGTAAAAGCAACGGCTTCCGGTATTCAGTACGAAGTGCTGAAAGAAGGCAGCGGTGCAAAGCCAAAAGCGTTTGATACGGTACTGGTAAATTATGTGGGCACACTGCTGAACGGAACCGAATTTGATAACTCCATCAAAAGGGGCCAGCCCGTTGAGTTTAAGCTGAATCAGGTAATCAAGGGTTGGACAGAAGGATTGCAGCTTATGTCAGTCGGCTCCAAATACAAATTTTATATTCCGTATAACCTGGCGTATGGGCTGAACGGCAATGGTCCCATTCCGGGTGGTGCCACGCTGGTATTCGAAGTGGAACTGCTGAAGGTGAAACCTTCGATTTAAATACGAAAAATATTTTCTTAAAAGCCGGTCATTGACTGGCTTTTTTCATTTTGGATAAATGCCGCCAAGTTATTTTGATGGCTTTCCTCCGTAAAGAAGTTGCAGCTTTTTGCATGGGATAGGTTTATTTCTCCAGAGCAATTCACCCTTCACCTTTCCGGTTTCAGGTACAAAATTCTGCTTTCAATACACCCTTAACTTGCATTCTTCTCCAATCGTTTGTACTCTTGTTAACGAATGCAGAAATAACAAATCTCTTGTAACATTTGGGTGCTGTTTTGCATTTAACATGAAAAGCCTATACCATGACTAAATTCTACTCCTTTCTGTTTGCTTCTGCATTTTTTCTTGCCGGCTGCAAATCGGTCAGCAAAGCATACAACCAGGGCGACTATGCCGATGCCATTGAGCTGGGCATAAAAAAACTGCAGAAAGATCCTTCCGACGCCGACACCCGCGACCTTGTAAAAAGCGCATACTCCTTTGCGGTAGCCCAACACGAAAGCAGGATCCGGAGCCTTTCTTCCAGCGCCAGCGAAAACCGTTTTGAGGCTATTTTACAGGAGTACAACCAACTACAGGATATTTACGAGACCATCCAGCAATCACCTTCCGCATCCAGCGCCATCCGGCCGGTTAACTATTCCGATTATGTAGAAACCTATCGCAACAAAGCGGCAGAAGTTCACCTTGCCAATGCAGACCGTTATATGGACGAAGGCACCAAGCGGGCTTTCCGCGAAGCCTTCAATGCTTATGGGCAGGCACTCCGGTATGTGAACAGCAGCGAAATCAAAAAGAAGCGGGACGATGCGTACAATGCTGCCTTAACCAAAATTTTGGTAGTGCCCATTCAGAACTACGGTAATTACAGCTATCATAGCAATATGCAGTTGCAGCAGTTTCAAAACGACGTTATGCGGACGCTGGCAAACAACATCCACGATAATTTTATCCGTTTTTATTCGGAATGGGACCTGCGCAGCAAAGACCTGGAACCCGACCAGGTGTTGGAAATGAACCTGGGTCGCCTGATGATTGGCCGCCCGGTTGATAACAGCACCAGCCGCGATGTCAGCAAACAGGTAGTGGTTAAGGAAACCGTGTATAAACCCGATTCGGTTATAAAGCAATATGCCACCGTGAAAGCAAGGATCACAACTACCCGCCGCACCCTTCTTTCTGAAGGAGATCTGTACATGACCATCCGGGATATCAATGGAAGAATTGTATGGAACGACCGGTTTACCGGGCAGCACCGCTGGCAGATGGAGTTTGTCAGCTACACCGGCGACGAACGGGCTCTAAGCGATAGCGACAAAGCCCTGGTCAATAAAGCGCCTACCGGCAGGGTGCCTTCCGAAGCTGAAATTATGGGTGAGTTGTACCGGCAAATCCAGTTGGATCTTTCGGGACGGCTGCGGGGTTATTTTGCCCGGTATTAAAATTCAAAAGTCAAGAGCATAAAAAGAATAGGGAGTCTTCATCCGAGGCCTCCCTATTCTATTTTATTCGTCTTCGTCTTCAGAAGTTTCACAAAGCGTCACATCCACTTCTTCTACGGTCAGTTTGTAGGTGCCGCCCACTTTCAACGCATAGTTTTCTTTTTCATGGCTAACCGGAAAGCCAAAGCAGATAGGGTAGTCGTACTCCTTTACCTGCTCATGGATGATCTCGTGCACTTCTTTTCCATACGGACGTTCCGTGTCTTTGTTGTCGGTAAAGCCGCCGATAATCAGGCCGGCGAGGTCTTTTAATTTACCGGCACGCTTTAGCTGCAGCAACATGCGGTCGATGTTATAGAGGTACTCACCTATATCTTCCAGAAAAAGAATACGGCCTTTGGTTTTGATATCGGAAGGTGTACCAATCAGGTGCGCCAGCAAGGATAAGTTGCCGCCAATCAGTTCGCCTTCTGCTACACCGGCGTGATTGAAGGGACCGCCTGTAGTTCGGTATTCGGCCTTTTCACCTTCCAGCGCCTTGCAGATGGATTGTATATAGGGATTGTTGTTTTCGCCATCGTTGAATGCCGCGGCCATGGGTGCATGAAGGGAAGCAATTTTGTACCGCGAATACAGGTGGGCATGCAGCACCGTAATATCACTAAAGCCAATGATCCATTTGGGTTTTTTCCGGAATTTTTTAAAGTTTAATTGATCAATAATGCGGCTAACACCGTAACCGCCGCGGGCACAAAGTATGGCTTTGATTTTTTTGTTATCGAGCATGGCCTGCAGGTCGGCCAGGCGCTCCTCATCGGTTCCGGAAAAATAATTTTCCGACCGGCTGTGTGTTGTGGCGCCCATTTCTACCGTGTACCCCCAGGTATCCAGGGTTTCAATACAGGCCTGCATTTTTTCTACAGGCATAAATCCGGCCGGTGCCACAATGCCGATAGTGTCTCCTTTTTTTAAGTAGGGCGGGAATTGCATAAAACAAAATTGGTACACAAAATAGTGTTTGTCTGTTCAATCTAAAAGTGGATGGCTTGTTTGCGGTATTTTTGGCCCGCAGACTAGCCTGGTTTTGAAAGGATTTTAAACTGCTATACAGCTTGTAGCCGTTTCCAAACACAATCGGGAAATATAAAACGAATGACAGCAATGATGACGACACCTAAACGATATTTAATTACTTCAGCCCTCCCATATGCCAATGGACAAAAGCATATTGGCCACTTAGCCGGGGCGTATATTCCAGCCGATATTTATGTGCGATACCTTCGGGCTCAAGGCCGCGATGTTGTGTTTGTTTGCGGCAGCGATGAACACGGTACGGCCATTCCTATTCAGGCGATGAAAGAAGGCACCACGCCACAGGCCATCATCGACAAGTACCATGTCATCATGAAGGGAAATTTTGAAGATCTGTCTATTTCCTTTGATATCTACGACCGAACTTCTAACCCCATTCATCATGAAACCACGCAGGAGTTTTTTACTTACCTGAATGATAGGGGCGACCTGGAAATTAAGGAATCGGAGCAGTATTATGACGAGGAAGTACAAACGTTTTTGGCTGACCGTTATATCAAAGGAACCTGCCCCAACTGCGGTTTTGACGGCGCCTATGGCGATCAGTGCGAAAAATGCGGTACGTCCTTAAGTCCCGATGAGCTTATCAACCCGGTGAGTACACTGAGCGGAAGACCGCCTGTTAAACGGGCTACCAAACATTGGTACCTGCCGCTGAACAAACACGAAGATTTCTTGCGCAACTGGATCCTGAACCAGCACCAGAACGACTGGAAGCCCAACGTTTTGGGCCAATGCAAAAGCTGGATCGATGCCGGATTGCAACCACGGGCCGTTACCCGTGACCTCGACTGGGGCGTAAAAGTGCCCCTGGAAGATGCCAAAGGAAAGGTGCTTTATGTTTGGTTTGATGCACCGATCGGTTATATCTCGGCTACCAAGCAATGGGCGAAAAATACAGGCAAGGACTGGGAACCTTACTGGCAGGACAAAGACACCAAACTGGTACATTTTATCGGAAAGGACAATATTGTTTTTCACTGCATCATCTTCCCGATGATGCTAAAGCTGCATGGCTATATCCTGCCGGAAAATGTTCCTGCCAACGAGTTCATGAACCTGGAAGGCGACAAGATGAGTACCAGCCGTTCCTGGAAGCTGGATATGCAGGATTATATTGATGATTTTATCAAAAAGGAAAATGGCGGTCCGCAAATGGCCGATGCCCTGCGGTATTACCTTACCACGATATTGCCCGAAACAAAAGACAGCGAGTTTACCTGGAAAGGTTTCCAGGATGCGGTGAACGGAGAACTGGTAGCGGTATTTGCAAACTACGTAAACCGCACGTTTGTGCTCATGCACAAGCTGACCGGCGGCAAGGTGCCGAAGTTTCATAACGACATTGCGGATGCAAAAGACAATGAGCTGATCGCTGAGATCAAAAAGGCAAAAGGAACCATTGAAGGTTTGCTGGAAGAATACAAGTTCCGGGATGCCTTGTTTGAGGTGGTTGATCTTGCCCGCAAAGGCAATAAATACATGCAGGAAAAAGAACCCTGGATCAAAGCAAAGCAAACGGACGGCAATGGCGTAGTCGTTGCCGATGCACAGGCCCAGATTGACAACTGCCTGCATATTTGCCTGCAGCTTTGTGCCAACCTGGCCATTTTCATCAATCCTTTCTTGCCCAACACGGCCAAAAAAATGTGTCACCAGATGAAGGTGGTTGATAAAATGCTGGCCTGGGAAAATGCCGGTTCGCTGAAACTGCTGAGTGTTGGCTATTCACTGCGTCCGCCGGAATTGTTGTTCCGTAAAATTGAAGATGCTGAAGTGCAGTTCCAGGTTGATAAACTGAAAGCCGGACTGGAAAAATCGAAGATGGACCAGAAGGCAGCAGCCAATGGACAAGCTGCAACAGGCCAAGCACCAGTAAATAGCGAAGCTGGCGAACAGGACCAGGCTCCAACCATGAAGCCTGAAATTGTATACGATGATTTTGACAAACTTGACCTGCGCATTGGTACCGTAACGGCTGCCGAAAAAGTACAAAAAGCCGATAAGCTGTTGAAACTGGAAGTGGATCTCGGCTTTGAAAAGCGGACCATCGTTTCGGGCATTGCGCAACATTTTACACCGGAGGAAATGCTAAACAAACAGGTGATTGTTGTGGCCAACCTTGCCCCACGTAAAATGCGTGGGATTGAAAGCCAAGGCATGATCCTGACGGCAGAAGAGCCGGGAGGAAAATTGATACTGGTGAACCCGGATACTTTAGCGCAGAATGGTTCAAACGTGAAATAGAACGAATGCAGGGTTGGGTGGTTCTATTTCAGATACAGAGTGACGTATCACTCTTAATAAAAAACAGCGGCAGCAGGCCGCTGTTTTTTGTACCATATAAATTGGTACAAATTGTTAAGGCTTGCCCGTTCTGTGCACCTCACCGGTTCATAGTGTTATATTCGAGTTGAATTCGCTAGGGATTGCGGCCGTTGAAAATTTGTAAGCAAAATGTTATGAAACGAAAGATTCTCCTCATTGGTTTCGCTCTTGTTTTGGTGGCAGGAGCCATTGCGGCTTATCTCTATTTTAAATCCACACCGGATATGGTGCAGGGATCTCCGGACATTACGGCAACGGCCACGGAATTAATTGCGGCTTTTGAAAAGGATACGGCTGCCGCCAGCCGGCGGTATCTAGACAAAGTGGTGGCCGTAACCGGCACGGTGCAAAGCATCGATACCACGGGCTCAGTTGTTTTGGGAGAAGAAGGATCGCTTTCAGCTATTTCCATTGGGCTTGATCATCGCTACAGTGCCGATCATCAAAAGCTCAAAATCGGCCAGGTAGCAACGCTTCAGGGGCTCTGCAGCGGTTATTCTACCAGCGGCAGCAATGATCCAAATGACCTGCTGGCAGGCTTGGGCACCACAGTTCAACTCCGGTCTGCCGGGGTTAAAAATCAATAATCAGTTCCCGAAAAACAAATTCCATGTTTAAAAGACACCTGTTGTTCTGCGTTATTTTTCTCCTGGTAATGGCTGTTTCTGCGCAGGACCGTTATTTTACCAAAGCCGGCAGAATTTCCTTTACATCCAAAGCGCCACTGGAAGATATTGAAGCTGTCAACCGAAACGTGATGGCTGTATTGGACGCCAAAAGCGGTGCGTTTCAGTTTAGTGTGCAGATGAAAAGTTTTGCCTTTGAAAAGGCGCTGATGGAGCAGCATTTCAACGAAAATTATGTAGAAAGCGATAAATACCCGAAAGCTGAATTCAGGGGCGTGATAACCAACCATACTGCAATTGATTATAGTAAGAACAGCAGCTATCCCGTAAAAGTAAAAGGCCAGCTTTCGCTTCACAATGTCACCAAGAATATTGAAGTGCCGGGCACCATCAAGATAGAAAATGGAAAATTGGAAGCGGCTTCCACTTTCAACATTCTTTTATCGGATTACAAAATTTCAATTCCTTCACCGGTAAAAAACAAAGTTTCCAACAGTATCACCATTTCTGTTGAAACCAAGTTGGAACCACTGAAAAGTTAGTGCGGTTCAGTTAGCATCAGTCTTTCCATAAAAAAGGAAAAAGAATCAGCGAGAGTAGAATCACCATTACATCAAAGGCAACCAAGATCAGTAGGCTCACGACCGATAGCGGTTCACCCGCTGGAAAAACTGAAGATGAGACTTTCATCAGCACCAGTAGTTGCGGGATGATAATGGGAAAACCCAGGATGGCCATGATGGCTGCATTCTGCTGGGCCTTGGCGGCAATCGCAGCCAGGAATGTAAATACAAGGCTGAGGCTCCACCCACCCAAAAAAACAATTCCGATAAACAGCGCTGTTTTTTCAACCGGGTAGGAGAGGAAGAGCGAAAATACGATCATGCTCAGGATGCTCATCACCAGCATCAGCAGGGAGTTAAAAAGCAATTTGGCCAGCACGAAATGTTGCGGCGAAACAATGGAATGATAGTACAGCATTCGGCTACGGCTTTCCTGCAAAAAACTTTTAGCCACGGCATTGATGCTGATGAACAGTTGAATTACCCAAAACAATCCCAGCCAGGTTTGGTCGTCTGGATTTTCAATGGCCATGTACAGAACAAAGATCGTGGCACCGATGTAAAGCAGAACACCATAAAAAGCATATTGCTGGCGGATCTCCAGCAAAAGGTCTTTTTTAAAAAGTGTAATGATTTGTTTCATGTTCTTTTAATCAATGGCACCATCCAATGTAAAGCAAACCCGGCACCGGGGCTCGTAGGCATTGGTTGCCCCCAGCATGATCTGTGCTTCATTGGGAATAATACGATACGAGTAATTAGCAATGTTGCCACATTTAACGCAGATGGCGTGGAGCTTGGTTACGTAATCGGCCTTGGCCATCAGAAAAGGCATTTGCCCAAAGGGCTTTGCCATAAAATCCATATCCAGCCCGGCCACAATCACCCGCACACCCCGTAAAGCCAGCTCATCGCAAACATTGGCAATTTCACTGTCGAAAAATTGGGCTTCATCAATGCCCACCACATCCACATCTTGCGCCATCAGCAATATTTTTTGCGAATTGTCGATCGGTGTGGAGTGAATATGGTTCTCATCATGCGATACGATCTTGATTTCATCGTATCGGACGTCTATGGCCGGTTTAAAGATTTCAACTTTCAGGTTGGCAATTTTGGCTCTTTTGAGGCGACGGATTAATTCTTCGGTCTTTCCCGAAAACATAGAACCGCAGATCACTTCTATCCAGCCCCTCTTTTCTCCCCGCAGCAGTGGTTCAATAAACATGTGAATAAAAATTATTTTGGCTTGTCTGTCGATTTTTGCATTCAGTTAATACTTTTAGGCGCTACTTTTCGTTACCCAAACCATATCCTTGGCAAAAAAGCGAAAGTACCATAATCATGGAAAGAATTTTCACACTCATCGATAAATTATCACAGCAAAAAGCGCAGGGAGCGCCGGCCGCAAACCTGCTTTTCACTGTGCAGTTATTACAACAGGAATTGCTGCAGTTGCAGAAAAAAGGCGAGCAGCCCGGCACACGAAAAGTAGCCGTTACACTTCCGTTTCAACCGCTGACAGCCATGACGGCAGAACCGATTGTGGTCCCGGTAGTTGAAACCGTGGCACCTGTTCAGCAAGCGCCAGCACCTGTAGAGGAAGAAAAAGAAATTTATTTCCTGGATGTAGTGGAAGAGGAACCGGCCGAAGCGCCAGCTCCTGTAGTAATTAATCCTGCACCAGATACACGGGAGTACATGCTGCGCAAGCCACCCGTTCAGGAACTTTTCTTTGAAGCTTCAAAACCGGTGGAAGAACCCAAGCCTACCTATGTAGCGCAGCAGCTTTTCAACAGCGCTTTTGAAACAACGGTGGAAGTACCCACACTATCGCAGTACAAAACAGCCGAAGTGCATGAGCGCATTGCCGAAAAAAAAGAATCGCTCAACGATCGCCTGAAGCAGGAAAAAACAGAACTGGCGCATGTGCTGAAAGAAACCCCGATCAAAGACCTGCGCAAGGGGATTGGCATTAACGATCGGTTTGTTTTTGTAAAAGAACTGTTTCGTGGGGACGATGCCGCCTACGAACGCAGCATTAAAACCATCAACAACTTTGGCATCTATTCTGAAGCCGAATACTGGATGAGCCGCGAGTTGAAACTAAAATTGGGCTGGGACGAGGACAATACTACCGTGCAACATTTTTATCAGTTGGTGAGAAGACGTTTTTCCTGAATCGCCTTCATGATTATTTCGGTAGCCCCGGTATTTTTTTCAATATATAATCCTGCATTGGCAGCATAGGATTGCAGATGGCCTTCGTTTGAAAGAAGATCATCTGCTATTTTTTTAAATTCATCTGCATTGGTTACACTGCAGGCGCCGCCTGCCAGAATCAATTCTTTTGCCTCGCGGTATTTGCGGTAATTCGAACCAAAGATCACCGGCTTTCCCCAAACGGCTGCTTCCAGGATATTGTGAATGCCGTCCTTTGTAAAACCGCCGCCTACATAGGTAACGGTTGCATAGGCATAAAGGCGGGAGAGAAGGCCAACCGAATCAATCACCAATACCTGTGCGCCTGCCAGGTCCGATGCGGAAACATTTCCTTGCTGAACACCGGAATACAAAATAGAGTTGGGAAAAAGCCGCTTTAGTTTGTCAAGGTGCGCAGCCGTTATTTCATGCGGGGCAATAATCAGTTTTGTTTGCAGATTTGCCCTTGCATAAGCAGCCAATACGGCATCGTCATCTTCCCAGGTGCTGCCGGCAACAATCAGTTTTTTACCCCCAACAAAAGCATCAACGGCCGGAATGTCGTCCTTTTTTTCTGCTATCGCTGCTACCCGGTCGAAACGTGTATCGCCACTGATGCTGCAATTACAGATACCCACAGATTGCAAAAGGGCTATAGAAGCTTCATCCTGCACAAACAGGTGACGGAACAGGTGCAGCATCTGCCGGAAAAAACTGCCGTAGGAGCGGAAGAAAACCTGCTCTTTCCGGAAGGTGGCGCTGATCAATACTATCGGTACATGATGAAAGGCTGCAACTGCCAGGTGATGGTACCAGAATTCATATTTTACAAAAATCACCAGTTCGGGATGGACAAGCCTGAAAAACTGTTCTGCATTTTTTCTGGTGTCAAGGGGCAGGTAGGAAATAACATCCGCAAAGGCGTAATTTTTAGCAACCCTGTATCCTGAAGGTGAAAAAAAAGTGACGAGAATCTTTTTTTGGGGATAGTCCTTCTTTAGTGCTTCAATCACCGGCTTGCCCTGCTCAAACTCCCCTGCGGAGGAACAATGCACCCAAATTACTTTGTCAGAGGGAAGAATATTTTTTTGAAGGTGGGTAAATATATCTTTGCGGCCATCCCGCCAGGCCTTTGCCTTTTTGTTCCAGGGGGCAGCCTGCCGGATTGCAAACGAATAAAGACGGATAAACTGGTTGTAAAGCGTAAGCACAGTGCTGGATTCAGCGGCAAATCTAAGCCCCAACGCCTAATGATATTTTCCTATTTTTGCGGCCGCTGATGCGCAGGATTTCCCCGTTGCCGCGGAAAACAAGCCCGCCAAACCCTTAACCGGAATGTCCTCATCAAAGATTTTAAATAAAACTTAGTAAGATGCGTCCCCTACAAATGGTTGACCTCAAGCAGCAGTATCAAAAAATCAAATCCGAGATTGATACCGCTGTGATGAATGTGCTGGAGAGTAGTGCGTTTATCAATGGCCCGCAGGTGCAGTCGTTTTCGGCGGCATTGGCCAGCTACCACGGTGTGAAACATGTGATCCCTTGCGCCAATGGCACGGATGCCCTGCAGATTGCTATGATGGCGCTGGACCTGCAGCCCGGTGATGAAGTGATCACTCCTTCTTTTACGTATATCGCCACCACGGAAGTCATTGCGCTTCTCCGGCTTACCCCTGTGTTTGTGGAAGTGGATCCCAAAACTTTCTGCATCGATCCGGAAGCCATTGAAAAAGCCATTACACCAAAAACAAAAGCCATCGTTCCTGTTCACCTGTATGGCCAGGCTGCCAATATGGAAGCCATCATGCAGATTGCGGCAAAACACAACTTGGCGGTGATTGAGGACAATGCGCAGGCCATTGGTTGCGAGGTTCGTTTTTCAGATGGTACCGTGAAGAAAACCGGTGCGATCGGCACCATTGGAACGACATCGTTTTTCCCCAGTAAAAATTTGGGTGGCTATGGTGATGGCGGCGCCATTATGACCAACGACGATGATTTGGCGGGAAAGATCAGAATGATTGCCAATCATGGACAGAGCAAGCGCTATTACCACGATATGGTGGGCTGCAACAGCCGTCTCGATACCCTTCAGGCGGCCGTGCTGGAGGTAAAGCTGAAATACCTTGATGATTATATTGCTGCCCGGCAGAAGGTGGCCGATTACTACGATAACGCCTTTGCTGGTAACCCGCACATAACGGTTCCGGCCCGCGCCGAATACTCCACCCATGTTTTTCACCAGTATACTTTAATTTTGGATGGTCTTGATAGGAATGGCCTGCATGACTTTCTTTCAGCCCGTAATATTCCGTCAATGATATATTACCCCATACCGGCCCATCGCCAAAAGATGTTTGAGAACTATAATGCTTCTTCAATACAACTAGTGACTACAGATTGGCTTACAGAACGGGTAATATCGCTTCCAATGCATACCGAAATGGATGAAGAGCAGTTGAACTTTATCAAAACAAATATTTTAGCGTTTAGCGAACAATAAATACCATCCAAATGAAAATTACAGTTGTTGGAACAGGGTATGTGGGTTTGGTAACTGGTACGTGCTTAGCCGAAACTGGAAATGATGTTTGCTGTGTGGATATTGACCAGCGCAAGGTTGAAAAGCTTCGCTCTGGAGTAATGCCCATTTATGAGCCAGGGCTGGAAAAAATTTTTGAGCGCAACTTAAAAGAGGCACGTCTCTCTTTTACCACGTCGCTGGAAGAAGGTGTGAAACATGGCGATATTATTTTTCTGGCACTGCCAACTCCCCCAGGAGAAGACGGTTCCGCCGACCTGAAATATGTATTGGGCGTTGCCGAAAACATCGGCAAGATCCTGACCGAATATAAAATCATTATCGACAAAAGCACCGTGCCAGTAGGAACCGCCGAAATGGTACACACAGTCATTGCCAACAACTACGACGGTGAATTTGATGTGGTATCTAACCCCGAGTTTCTTCGCGAAGGCGTGGCGGTGGACGATTTTATGAAGCCCGACCGTATTGTGATCGGCACCACGTCGGAAAGAGCACAGAAACTGCTGACGGAGCTCTACACACCCTATGTTCGCCAAGGAAATCCCATCATCTTTATGGATGAGCGTTCTGCCGAACTGACTAAGTATGCAGCCAATGCCTTTCTGGCTGTTAAGATTTCTTTCATGAACGAGATTGCTCAGATCTGTGAGCGCCTGGGCGCTGATGTGGACATGGTGCGCAAAGGCATCGGTTCAGATGAGCGGATTGGTAAGCGTTTCCTGTTCCCTGGTATCGGATATGGTGGCTCCTGCTTCCCCAAAGACGTAAAAGCTTTGGTTTACTCTTCCAACAAAGTAGGCTACGAGTTTAAGATTCTAAATGCGGTTACGGATGTAAACGAAGCGCAGAAGGTACACCTTGTAAACAAGATCAAACGCTATTACAATAATGATCTCGCCGGAAAACATTTTGCTGTTTGGGGGCTGGCCTTTAAACCCAACACTGATGACATCCGCGAAGCCCCGGCCCTGGAGATTATTCGCGAGTTGCTTTCCGCAGGTGCTACCGTAAGTGCTTTTGACCCGGAAGCCATGGACAATGTAAAATCTATTTTGGGCAATCAGATTAACTTTGCTGAGGGCCAGTACGAATGTCTTGAAAGCGCAGACGCTCTGATTGTGGCCACGGAATGGAATGAGTTTCGAACTCCTGATTTCGATAGAATGCTCTCTTCATTAAAAAATGCTGTGATTTTTGATGGCCGCAATGTATATGATGTAGAACAAATGGAGAAAAAAGGGTTTCATTACGAAAGCATTGGGCGTCCATTGGTCAACCAACCCAAACTCGTGTAAATGAAGAAAAGAGTCTTAATCACAGGCGGGGCTGGGTTTCTCGGCTCCCACCTTTGTGATCGCTATATCCGCGAAGGCTTCGAAGTGATTGCCATGGATAATCTAATCACTGGTGACCTGCGCAATATCGAACACCTTTTTCCGCTGAAAGAATTCGAGTTTTACCATCACGATGTAACGAAATTTATCCATGTACCGGGTAAACTTGATTATATCCTGCACTTTGCATCTCCGGCTTCCCCCATCGACTACCTGAAGATTCCGATCCAGACCCTCAAGGTGGGAGCGATGGGAACGCACAACTGTCTTGGGTTGGCAAGAGCTAAAGGCGCCCGCATCCTGGTAGCCTCTACCTCCGAAGTGTATGGCGATCCGCTGGTGCACCCGCAAGCCGAAGAATACTGGGGAAACGTAAACCCTGTGGGTCCGCGGGGTGTGTATGATGAAGCCAAGCGCTATCTCGAGTCCATTACCATGGCGTACCACAATTTCCATGGGGTCGAAACAAGGATTATCCGCATTTTTAACACCTACGGTCCCCGCATGCGCCTCAACGACGGTCGTGCCCTGCCGGCCTTCATTGGCCAGGCCCTGCGTGGTGAAGACCTCACCGTGTTTGGCGACGGCTCACAAACCCGATCCTTTTGTTATGTGGATGACCTGGTGGAAGGCATTTACCGCCTGCTGTTAAGCGATTATGCCCTGCCGGTAAACATTGGTAATCCCGATGAAATCTCGCTGAAGGATTTTGCCGAAGAAGTGCTCAAACTGACCGGTGAGAACGTAAAGATCTCCTATCAGCCCTTGCCGGCCGATGATCCCAAACAGCGCAAGCCGGACATCACCAAAGCAAAAGCCATTTTGGATTGGGAGCCCACCGTGGGCAGAGCGGAAGGCCTGAAAAAAACCTATGAATATTTCAAATCGCTGCCCGAAGAAGAATGGAGCAAAAAACCAAAAGAATTTGTAAGCAAATAGCAGGTTTTATAACCCAATACAATACACAGCACAAAATCACCACCACAAGGTGGTTTTGTGTTTGCATACCCGCTTTCAGTGGTTCTTCTGTAAGATAAGTTGTTCGTTCAACCAATATCCAATATCTAATATCCCGATATCTGTATCCCATCCCCACTTCCCTATATTTGCACCTCAATTCCAAAAAAACCAATGTACCAGGAACTCATTGAGAAAAAAGAAAAGCTAGCCGTTATTGGCCTAGGCTATGTCGGTCTTCCCATTGCCCTTGAATTTGCCCGCAAAATTTCCGTAATCGGCTTTGATATCAACGATAAGCGCATTGACATGATGCGTCAGCATATTGACCCCAGTAATGAGCTGGAGCCGGAAGCATTTAACGGCTGCGAAATTGAGTTCACTTCATCACTTGATGTGCTGCGGCAGGCAAAGTTTTTTATTGTAGCCGTTCCCACACCGGTAGATGAACACAACGTACCGGATCTGAAACCAGTGAAGAAGGCCTCGGAAACGATTGGCAAAGTCATCAAAAAAGGCGACTACGTGGTGTTTGAATCCACGGTTTATCCGGGTTGTACCGAAGAGGATTGCCTGCCCATAATTGAGAAACTTTCCGGGTTGAAAAACGTGGTTGATTTCAAGCTGGGATATTCTCCCGAACGCATTAACCCTGGTGATAAAAAACATACCATCCGCACGGTGGTGAAAGTGGCGTCGGGTTGTGATGAAGAATCGCTGGAAGAAATTGCCAAAACATACGAACTAGTGGTGGATGCCGGTGTGCATCGTGCTTCTTCTATCAAAGTCGCCGAAGCAGCAAAAATTATTGAAAACACCCAGCGTGATCTGAACATTGCCCTAATGAACGAGCTTTCGATCATCTTTGATAAAATGGACATCAACACGTATGAAGTTCTGGAAGCAGCAGGCACCAAATGGAATTTTCTAAAATTCAGTCCCGGCCTGGTAGGCGGGCATTGCATTGGCGTTGATCCCTATTACCTTACTTACAAAGCCAGCGAACTGGGATACAATTCACGGGTAATCCTGGCCGGCCGTTATATCAATGATAACATGTCGAACTATGTTGCCCGGAAAGTGGTACGGCATATCATCAACAACGTTAGCGATGTAAAAGCGGCCAGAGTATTGGTGATGGGTGCCACCTTTAAAGAAAATGTCAGTGACATACGCAACTCCAAAGTGGCTGATGTGGTAAGGGAGCTGAAAGAGTTTTATGTCAACGTGGATGTTGTCGATCCCTATGCTGATACAGAGGAGTTGAATCATGAATATGGCTTTGGCCTTGCCGATAAAACCGGTACCGACTACGACGCCGTGGTGGTTACGGTGTGCCACGAACCCTATGCCGAATACAGTGATGAATATTTTGCTTCCATCACCAAGCCGCATGCTTTGATTGCCGACCTGAAAGGTGTGTACCGCGGCAAAATCACAAACAGAAACTACTGGAGCTTTTAATATGCCGTTTCAGCGAACCAACATACCTGACCTGCTCATTTTTGAACCCAAGGTGTTTGAAGACAGCCGGGGCTATTTTTTTGAAGCGTACAATGAAAACACTTTTCGGAACGAAGGTGTGGATGTTCGCTTTGTGCAGGACAACCAATCCCGCTCTTCTCATGGTGTGATCCGCGGATTGCACTACCAGTTGCCGCCGTATGCGCAAACCAAACTCGTTCGTGTACTGGAAGGCGCTATATTGGATGTGGCTGTAGATATTCGCAAAGGTTCTCCAACATTCGGGAAATGTTTTGCCGTTGAACTTTCTGCCGAAAACAAAAAGCAATTGTATATACCTGCTGGCTTTGCCCACGGCTTTTCGGTGCTGAGCGAAACGGCCATTGTTCTTTACAAATGCGATCAGTTTTACAATAAGGAATCAGAAGGTGGAATCTGTTTTGATGATCCTGCCCTGGCGATTGACTGGCGCATTGCTAAAGAGAAAGCCACTGTTTCGGAAAAAGACCTGGCGCTGCCGCTCTTTGTCGATTGCAAAAACACGTTTGAATATCTACAGAAATGACAAAGAACCCTGTCATCCTTGTTACGGGCAGCAACGGGCAGCTGGGCAGCGAACTCAGAGAATTGGCTCCAAGCTTCCCACAATACAAATTTGTTTTTTTCTCCCGGTCGGAACTGGCCATCGAAAACGGCGAAGAAGTGGAAAGAGCCTTTGCGCTGCTGCATCCGCAATACGTTATCAACTGTGCGGCCTATACAGCAGTGGATAAAGCCGAAGCCGAACAAGATCAGGCCATGGCGGTAAATGCTACTGCGGTTGGCATGCTGGCGAAGGCTTCAAAAAAATACAGTGCAAAATTCGTTCATGTGTCCACCGATTATGTGTTTGACGGTACGAGCCGGGAACCACTCCGCGAAGATGCCCCTGTGGCCCCGGTTAATTTTTATGGCGCTACCAAATTGAAGGGTGAAGAAGAAGCGCAGAAAGAAAATACGGAGAGCATAATTATCCGCACCTCCTGGGTCTACTCGTTCTACGGAAAGAATTTTGTAAAAACCATGCTTCGCCTTATGGCGGAAAAAGAAAGCGTCGGCGTGGTGGCCGACCAATGGGGCTCGCCAACCTATGCTGCTGACCTGGCTGAAGCCATACTTCACATCATTGAAAGCCGCAACTGGCAGCCGGGAATCTACCATTACAGCAACGAGGGAGTTATCACCTGGGCACAGCTTGCTGATGAAATCCGGAAACTGTCCGGCAGCGCCTGTAACGTTCAGCGTATTACTACCGAACAATACCCCACACCGGCTAAACGTCCGGCCTATTCTGTAATGGATAAAAGCAAGATCGTTTCAGTCTATGGAATCGTGCTGAAACCCTGGCAGGAAAGCCTTCAGGCCTGTCTGCAGAAGCTGAAAACAGCAGCTTCACATAATTGATTTAGCGGGTTAGAAATTTTCTGAATCCATTGACTGCAACAGCGGAAAACAGTATTTTGGGAACCGCTTATGCAAACGCTACTCGATTTTTTCAGCAAACTTTTTGATACGGCCGACTGGCCACCCCGCTGGTACTGCGGCAACTGGACAGATTTTCACGGATGGCTTTATATCATTAGCGATCTCCTGATTTGGTCGGCATATTTTGCCATTCCCATCACCATTCTCCGGTTTATTTCCCGACGACACGATGCAAAATTCGTTCGGGCTTATTTTCTGTTCGCAGCCTTTATCCTTGCCTGTGGCACTACGCATTTTCTGGATGCCGTTACTTTTTGGTTTCCTGCCTATCGCCTGAATGCGTTAGTACGCTTCGTTACAGGTGTCGTGAGTTGGGCAACGGTTCTTTATCTGATTAAAATTTTGCCGGTTGCCAACTCTTTGCGCAGCCATGCCGAACTGGAAAAGGAAATTACTGAACGTAAAAGAGTGGAAGGTGACCTGGTAGTGGCCAATGAGCAGCTCAATGCGGCCCAAGAAATTGCAAAGCTGGGACATTGGCAGTGGGATGTTGTTGCCAACAAGGTTACCTGGTCGAATGAACTGTGTAAGATGTACGGGATTCCGGTAAATGAAATGTCTTACGAAAGCTACCTGCAAAAGGTACATCCGGATGACCGCGATTTTGTCAATGCAGCAGTGGAAAAAGCCTTTGCGGAAAAGAAGTTTCCTTCTTATACGCACCGTATTCTATTTGAAGATGGTTCTGAAAAAGTAGTGCAGGCAAGAGGAGAGGTACAACTGGATGAAAATGATGTGGTGGTTCGCATGATGGGTACAGGGCAGGATATTACTGAAATTCAAAAAGCGCAACAGCAACTGGTGGAAAGAACGCATGCACTGGAAACGTCCAATGCGGAACTACAGCGGTTTGCGTATGTCACCTCGCATGATTTGCAGGAGCCCCTGCGGAAGATCGTAACCTTTGCTTCGTTGCTGGAAAAAGAAGCCAACGGTAGCCTGAATGAAAAGGGCAGCTTGTATATGGATAAAATTGTGCAATCGGCTGGCCGTATGCAGCGGCTTATCGATGACATTCTTGCCTTTTCGAGCCTGCGTGTTTCCAACGAAGCGTTTGTGCCAACCGACCTGAATACGATTGTAAAGCAGGTGATCTCCGACATGGAAGTCGCCATTGAAGAAACTGGTGCTTCTATTCAACTGGATAAACTACCGGTGATTGATGCCGTTCCGTCGCAGATGGAACAGCTTTTCCAAAACCTGATCAGCAATGCCATCAAATTTGGAAAAAATGGCGAAGCGCCACAAATCAGCATTAGCTGTAAAATGGTAGGCGTTGATGACATTGAAAATTATAACCTGAAAGATGAGACCATGCTCGCCATGCGGGGATTTACGTATAACTGGAGCCGTGAGCAATTTGTGCAGGTGGAAATAACGGATAACGGCATTGGCTTCGACCAAACCTATGCAGAACAAATCTTTGAAATCTTTCAGCGCCTGCACAGCCAACAGCAGGTGCAGGGAACAGGCATTGGTCTTGCCATCTGCAAAAAAATAGTGGACATTCACCATGGCACCATCTCGGCACAAAGCATTTTTGGCGAGGGTGCAAAGTTTCAGTTGAACCTACCCGTTTCTCAAAAGCTTTTTATCGCGGCACAAAGTCCGGTGCCGGCATAACAAAAGCCCCGCTTCCGGGGCCTTGTACACTGAATCGAATACGAAAAAAACAAGATTTATTTTCCAGCAGCAATGCTGCGTTGGTATTGTTTTACCTTATAGGCAAACAACAGCACACTGGCCAGCATAACGGCAAGAATGGAAAAAACGGCAATCAGGCTTGGACTGCTGCCAATAACTGAAAGTAAGGTTGGTGCCGGTTGGTTTTTGGGCTGTTCATCTTTTTTTACAACGGTTGCAGCCTGGGATTCTGCCTGAATATAGGAAACCACGTTTTTAATCTGATCGGCCGTCAGGTCTTTGTGGTCCGGCATCGGAATGTTGTTGAACTGCTTGAAAAGGGCCACGGCATCTTTATCTCCGCTTTGGATCAAGGCCTGCGAGGACTGAACAAAATTGACGATCCAATCCATGCTCCGCCGTTGATCAACTCCTGCCAGGGCCGGGCCCAGCACCTGTTTGTTTACATTGTGGCAACCGGCGCAACGCGACGTAAAGATGGTCTTTCCTTCTTCCACGGGCGGTGCCGCCTGCAACAGGAGTGATGTGATCAAAGCAAAAAATAAGAATCTACCTTTCATTGTATAGTTTTTTTATGTCGTTGATTAATTGAAGAACGTCTTTGTCAGTGGTGCCGCTGTAATAGCCACGGATGCGGTGATCGGCATCGAGAAGCACGAGTTTATCGCTGTGAATAAAATCGTGTCTGCCGCCATCGCCTTTGCTTGCGTCCACCGCAAAACTTTTCCGCGCCAGATTGTAAATGGCAACCTTGTCACCGGTGAGAAGATGCCAGTTGCCGGTGATGCCAAACCTGTTTGCAAAAACTTTTAACTGGGGCACCGAGTCTCTGACAGGATCTACAGAAAATGAAGTGAACTGTAAGTTTTCTTTATCGGGAAAAGCTGCCTGCACCTTTTTCAGGTTGCTTGTCATTTTGGGACAAATAAGCGGGCAATGCGTAAAAAAGAAATCAGCCACGACAATCTTGTTCTTCCAGTTTTGCAGCGTTACCGTATCGCCGTTCTGGTTCGTTAACTTGAAGTTGGTGATCTTATGATTTTCTCCCTCATAAACGGGCAGGGCACGTCCTTTGTTTTCAATCCAATTTACAATGGCAAACACTGTAATGGGTGTGATCAGAACGACGGCGATAATCAGCGATATGGAATATTTTTTCAGCATGTTTATACCGGCGTTGCCGTTTGTTTGTTGTCTTGTGGTTGTGAACCGTTTGTTGGGTAAAAGTATTTGTCACAAAAAAGTCAGTACATGATGTGTCTTCACCCGGAACCTGATTTTTGTCAGGTTTTTGAAACCATTGGCCGCTTGCCCTGTTTTTTCGACAGGTAAAGCAGTATACCAGTAAGGGTCAGCAGCAACAGTCCTAGTGTGGATGAAAACATCACCAAATTTTTTACCTGTTTTCCGGTCTCTTTCCCAAGCCACATTTCCCAGTAATGATGCATGTGCAGGTTGCTGAAGCTAAAACGCTCTGCGCCGTCAGAAGGCATTGATACCGCTGCAAGACTTGTTGTTGCTGTTTCCACATAATAATTCGTACCGTCGGTAAAGGCTGTTTCCCAAACCGGCAGGCGTTTGTTCATCATGCTGTAACGATTCGTAAAGGAGGTAAGGCGAGTTGTTTTCACAACAGAAGCCGGCGAAACGCCCTTCCATGCACAAGCAAGTTCCCTGGCGTATGTTTCATCACCATTTTTCAATTCATCATCCGATGTCAAAGAAATATAACGGCAGCTTTTTTCTTTCCCTTTTTGAAAAATAACCCGCCAGTACTTGTTCTCATTAATTTTTACCAGTGACAATCCCGTAATTTTTTCTTCTCCTGCAAACAGTGTTTTTGGGGAAATGCTTCCAGCCAGTTCGCTGCTCTGCCATAACGCTGATACAGCTTTATTGCTTGTTGTAGGTTTTTCCGGTATTTTGGCAAACGCATGCCAGGCACCACTGAATGCATAGAGCAGTGTGGTTACCAGGAACACATTGCCAAGCCACCGGTGCCAGCGTTTGCTGGCGTTGGCGGATGGCTTTTTTTTGTTCAGGACATTGTACACGGCAAAGCCAAACACGCAGGAGAGAAAACAAAGCGTTGAAAAGCTTCCCAGAACAACAGACTTTGCTTTTCCCCAGTTGTCCAGAAAACTCCAGCTATGTGTAACGGCAAAAAAAGTTGTAAACCTCCGCTTGTTATGATCTGAAGCCAGGGCCAGTCGGTCGGAGGCGGTTTCGATATACAAACGAATACCGTCTTCCCTGTCAAAAGCTACTTCATACACCGGGAGGAGCTTGTTACTTTTTTTATAATATCTGGTAAAAGAAGTCAACAGGATAGTGGCGGTGATTTTGTAATTCTCTGGTGTAGACCGTTTTGTTGAAACCAAATCAGGTCTGGTAAGGCTCATTTGATGAAAGCCTTGTTGGTGATGGCGGTGGCCGTTTTCCTTTTGCGAAACGTTTTTTTCAAATAGGTAACGCTGCGCAAGGTAGCCTGCATACAACCTGTCGCCATTCTTAAGCAAACGGCCGCTTTCACAGTTTACATATGTTAGTGAATCGATACCTGCCTGCGCCACCTGGTAATAATATCCCTTGTACAACTTTACCATGCGAACCTTGCGAAAAGTGTTGATTCCATTTTGTTTCAGGGCTGATTGTAAAGGCACAGTTAACCGGGCGGAATCAAGCGATGCCCCGGGTAAATAGCTGTTAGGGACATACGGTTTTAAAAGTCCCATCACAGGATGGAGAAATCCGCTGATGGTCCATAACAAAATGGGAACAGCAACCAGCAGGCTGGTGATACGGTGCCAGCGATAGACATGCCGGCGAAAATATTTTTTGAGGGACATTGTTTAGTTTTTTATCAGCTTGCCAAAATCAAAGGCAACGCCCACCGTAATATTTCGAGGCTCAGCGGGAGTATAACTGTACCCGGAGTTGCTGCGACTGGCCGCAAATGCGTAGTACTGGTTGGTAGCATTCAATACATTCACCCACAGTTCTGTAGCCTTCCATTGGTAACCGGCACGCAGGTGTAGAGCGTTGAATCCTTCATAGGTTGTTGTATTGGCAGGATCCATAAAATAAGCACCCAGTTTCTGCCACTCGGCACCAATCCGTAACCCTTTTACAAATGATGGTTTGTACCAAACCTCCGCGTTGTGCATCCAGGCAGGAGCGCCGTTCATTTCTTTTCCACCATAATCAATTCCCTTTTCTACAAAGGCAGTAAAGCGGTGCTGGCTGTACGCCCCGGTAAATCGAACACTCAGATCTTTCACGGGTGTGGCCTGCAGTCCCAGCTCAATTCCACGGTGTAAGGTTTTGCCGGTATTCCGGTTCTCGGTAGAGCCATCGTCCAGGCGAACAGAAACAATCTCGTTGGTTCCTCTTAGTTCGTAAATGCTGATATCACCCGATAACCTGTTTTTGATGATCTCTGCCCAGCCACCCATTTCGTAATTATGAAAAACGGAAGGCGCCAGGGTAGGAACTCTTACACCGCGGTACATTTCGGTTACCTGCGGAGGGACAAAACCCTGGCTGTAATTGACGTACAATCCGGTGCGGGAAGAAAAATTGTAGGTAAAGCCAAGTTTTGGGCTTACTGCATAAAAGGTATTTACGGTGTCAGCCGAACCGCTAAAGGAAGACGGTTTCAGGTAATTGTCAAAGTTATACCGGAACAGGTCGTAGCGCAGCGAAGCAACAATGCGCAATGTTTTTACTGGTGAAAATTCAACGTTGGCAAAGGCTGCGTAATTGTTTACGCCATTTTTATAATAAGTCAGCACACTGTCGGCCTCCGAGTAGCCGATATATTTATTGCGTACGGAATCAACCTGGATGCGGATATAATTTGCACGATACAGGGAAGGACTGAAATCGGCGCTGATACCGCCAATCACCACGGCATTCTTCCAGGCAAAGGCCTGTTTGTGCTGCGCCACTATAGCATAACTGTTAAAGGTGCTGCTGTTGATCTCACCATGCGCCAAGGCTTTATTTCCAGTCCATGCGCCGCTGCTTACGCGTCTGTAATCATTTTTGATTCCATAGGCTGGATTTTGTGCAATGCTATTGTCGCGATAAACTAATGAAACGGCGGATTTGCTTTTTTCATTCCAGCTATGGCTTAGTGTAGACCGGTAGCGCAGGGCATCAACATTGCGGTAAGTAAATGTTTGCTGGCTGGTAAAGGAGCGGTTGGCAAAGCGGCTGCTGTCGATGCTCCCACCCATATCGCTCCTGTATTGCATCCAGGTGAGGCTGTTGGCGAGGGTAGTTGCCTGGGAAATAGCATAATTCATACGAACCGTGAACGTAGCCTTTGTAAAATCACTGTATTCAATAAACCCATTTCTGCGTTGCGCATAATAACCGCTCACCGCTACGCCAAATTTTCCACTGGTAGCGCTGCTCTGCAGATCTGTTCTCGTGTAACCAAGACTGTTAGCCTGTGCCGAAAGCTTTGCTACCGGTACGGCAGTAGGCGAAGCCATGATAAAATTCACTACGCCACCAATGGCCTCACTGCCGTACAGCGAGGAAGAAGGGCCTTTGATCACTTCAATGGTTTTTACGGCCGCCATATTCATTTCCAGCAAGGCATTGTGGTTGAATAAACCTGTTGTACGCAACGGGATGCCATCTTCAAGGTAGAGAAACAACCCTTTTGTGGTCATGGGCTGACGAATGCTCATCTGGTGTTGCTCGTTGCCAAGATTCACCATGTAAACGCCGCTTACTTTGTTCAGCACCTGGTCAACGGTGGTGGGTTTTGCGTCCATAATGGTTTTGGTGCTGATGGTAGCAATGGCAACAGGGGCTTCGGCGCGGCGTACCGGCTGGCGGCTGGAGGAGATCACCACCTCATTCAGCAGCGATGCGGCCGGCACCAGTGCTACGAGGCTATTGTCGGCTTCAACAGAAATTATTTGCGGCTGGTAACCAATAAACGAGACCGTAAGTGTTTTGCAGTTCCTGCAATGCATTTCAAAATCACCAGTGGCCGATGTGGCGCAACCGCATTGGCAGTCGGCACCGGAGCATTGGATGGTGGCGCCGCTGATCGGTTCTTTTGTAACGGCATCAATGATTTTTCCTTTTACGGTTTTCTGGGCAAAAAGGGTAGGAACTGCCAGTAGAAAAAGCACTACTGCCAGTACCCTGACTAGGTATGACATGGTAAACGTTTCGATGAACAATGAATGAACGGAACTAAGAGGCAATGGAATCGGTTACCGAAGCCGGGGGATGAAAGATGGCGTGTGGTGGAAGAACGGCAAGCTGCATTTGAAACGGTGGCCATTGGCCGGATAATGAGGTGGTAAGCAGAGGACCTTGTTCGTCAGAACCTGCCTGTAAAAACAATATTTCAACAAAGCCCGATTTAGCGGTTTGCGAAGACGAAGAGCCCTTTTCATCTTTTTCGAGGGCTTTTGTCAACTGGCATTTGCCCCCACATTTGACCAAGGGCTTTGTCCTGTTTTCGCAAAGATTCTGCGCTATATAATCCCTGTTGCGGTTAAATTCCAGCAGGATCACCCATTTGCTGAATGCCTGGGTGGCCATTAGAAGAATTAATATGGAAACAACAACCAGTTTCATTTAAGACACAAATGTCCTTTTTGCGTGTTGGGTTGAAGATTACCTTTCTCAAGGTCATTCCTGATTTTTATCACTATACAACAGGGCTGATTATTTTTGAGTGAAGCAATCCATATGAAAGCAGCATCAGCCAACGAGATCAAGCAACGGTTAAAGGACCTGGACAAAAAAGACCTGATGGATCTTTGTCTCCGGCTTTCCCGGTACAAAAAGGAAAACAAGGAACTGCTTACGTTCCTGCTTTTTGAGTCGGATGACCTGCCGCATTATATCAGCAGTGTAAAGGAAGAGTTGGATGAGATCTTTTCTGCCGTGAATACGAGCAGTGTGTTCTTTGCCAAAAAAACGATCCGCAAAGCGTTGCGAACTGCCAATCGCTACATCCGGTATGCCGGCGACAAAACAGTGGAAGCGGAAGTATTGCTGCACTTCTGTACCAATTTTCAGGGATTAAAGCTCGATTGGAAACGGAGTACCCTGTTGTCGAAAATCTATTACAACCAGGTAAAAAAAATTAATGCTGCTATCGACAGTATGCACGAAGACCTGCAATACGATTACCGCCGGAGTTATGAAAAGCTGAAATAAGCTTACTGCCGTTTGTTTCGATGATGGTCATGTGCAAACAATGCAGCCTTTGCCGAAATACAAATTATTCTGGCAGAGCCGGTAAGGCGAAAAATGTACACTTGTCGGTTTAGAACAGATGCGACGATTTTGGAAACAATCTTCCAAAAGCGGAATCGCAACCAGCCTTTACCACAACGGCACGATTTTTTACAGTAACAATGTTGAGGTTCTGGCCCGGTGAAATTGATAAACGCACCCAAATCCATTACAATGAATAAAATTTTAGTTGGCGCCCTGGTGGCTGCCGCCGTTGCCGGCGTCGTTTGGTATCTCATGGACGAAGAAGGTTTTCTGGACACGGTTGATGACATTCGTGAAAAGGCCGATGACACCGTAGGAAAAGTAAAGGAACGCTTTAGCCGTTCCGGTGAAGAAATGCCGGATGCTATTTAAAATGGAAAGGGTCCCGAACAGGGACCTTTTTTAGTATCAGAGCTACCTGAAAAGAAAGGTTCTCGTCATCGAAATACGATGTCTCGCAAAAGGTAGATACTGATGAAAATCAGCCATTGCTTTGAGAAAGAAAAGCAAGTGGGCGACTGGTAAGCCGCACCTTTGTGCATGCCCTTTACCGCCAGCATCGAGAAGACAAAAAAGGACATCTTGCAACGACGATTGTTGTTGCTGTCTTTTGTAAACCTGCTGGTAGTTGCCTTGCTGGGCGTTTTGCTGCGGGCCTTTCCGCTGCTTTCTTCTTTCCCTTTTACCTATAAAAATATTTTGCACGGCCATTCGCATTTTGCATTTACAGGCTGGGTGATGCTGGTGTTGTTTGTGCTGCTCATGAAGTGCTTTCCCGGCATCGGGGAAAAAATCCCGTATCGTCATTGGCGAAATACGGCGGCGCTGATCCTGTTGTCGGCTTACGGCATGCTGATCGCTTTTCCCCTGCAGGGATACAAAGCCGTGAGTATTTCTTTTTCCACGGTGGCAATTGTGGCTACGGTCTATCTCACTGTTGTTGTTGCCAAAGTGGTATCAACGCTGCCAACAACCACATCATACCGGTTTATAACATGGGGACTGTTTTATGCCTGCCTGTCTTCTCTCGGACCGTTTGCATTGGGCCCCCTGATGGCGATGGGCAAAAGCGGTAGCCCGCTTTATTTTGATGCTATCTACTTCTACCTGCACTTTCAGTACAATGGCTTTTTTACCTTTTTTGTACTGGCTCTTTTGTATCGCATGCTAGAGAAAAGGGGGAAGACGGTTTACGGTAATAAAGTGTTTTTCTTATTGAACACAGCCCTTGTACCAGCGTATGCACTTTCCATCCTTTGGCATCAACCTTCTGTCTTGTTCAATTGGCTAGGCGGTGCCGCAGCCCTATTGCAACTTGCGGCTGTTTTCTATCTCCTGAAAGATGTTGTCAGAGCGGGTTTGAACAAATCTTTTCTCCTGTATCTTTCGCTCTCAGCCCTGGTGCTGAAAAGCCTGCTGCAGGTTTTTAGTGCATTTCCGGCGGTGGCGCAATTGGCTTATGAACAACGCAACCTGGTGATTGCTTACCTGCACTTGGTGTTACTGGGATTTGTTACACTTTTTGTTTTTGCCAGCGTGCTGCCCGATAGAAGATCATCCAAACAAGGATTGGGCTTTTTTCTTTTCTCCTTTTTTACAACCGAAACCCTGTTAGTGCTGCAGGCAGCCGGTGCGGTCTTTTCATTTCGAATCCCATTTTACACGGAATGTTTGATAGCTTTCAGTGTGTTCTTTCCGCTGGGGATTATCTTTATACTCCGCTCTCTGCTAGCAAAAAAGCCTTTTTCCGGAAGAAGCGTAAGCCAAAGGCTGGAAGAATCGGCGCCTTTCACAATCGGGTAGTCTGAAATAAATTGGTACAGAAAGCAGCAATAGATTCCGGTCAGGATTGATCTGAGAACAGGCTTACTTTCCTTTTAATGATCTTGTACCTATTGGAACGGTAACTGTCGAATTACAAATCTTTTTTGTTGAAAGACCGGATAGAAAGTAAAAGCGGCACTGCGATCCAGAGCAACAGGATTCCCAGCGTGTAAAACAGGCCAGCCTGGCCACCGAAAAAGTCTTTGTACACGGCGCCGGTATATCCCATCAAAGCGCTTACATCCATCTGCAGCATGAGGTAAATTCGTCCAAGGTCAATGGGATTGAAAGAAGAAAGGAAGAGGATGATCTTTTCCAGCGGATAATCGGAAAATGTAAACAACACCAGCAGGAGCAGGCCATCGAAGATCAGCGCAAAATAAAACCATAGCAGGAGGGCGGCACCAATGCCACGGGCCTTGTCTCTTGACTTGATGGAGGCGAAAAAAGCTATCGCCGTAAAGACAAGCGTAAGAAGGGCGCCAATCAGGAGCAGCGCCATGCCCGTACTGTCGAAATTATAAAGGAGCACGGGTATGCCCACACCCACCAGATAGGCTGTAACAAGGGAAGATCCAATGCCTGCAAATTCGCTGAGCAAAACATTTCGTCTGCTCACAGGTTGCGTCAGCATCAGTTCAATGAATTCATAGGAGTTGTACCAGTGAATAGTGGAAAACACCATGCTCACCAGCGGTACAACAATCAGCACAATGTTCAGCAGGCTCAATACCGCTTTGCTGCTGTTTTCTTCCATTTGGAAAAGAGAAAACGAAACCAGCAACAGGAAGGCCGTATAGGCCAGCACCACTTTGTTGCGGAGAATATCGTAAAGGACGTATTTGGATAGCTTAAGCATAACGAAATATTTTTGTGGATTGTGAGTTGTGAATGATCAGTGGTCAGTCGTGAGTATGTTGTTCTAAAAATAATGGCTTCACTACTCACCATTCACAATTCACCACTCACTATTTTGCAATTTTCAATTGATTTAATTCTTTCGGTTTGATGCCATACCGCATAAAGTATGCGATGGCTTTACCCAGTTTGTCTTCACCGGTAAGGGCGAAAAGATTCTGCAGCGATTTGTAAAACACAACCTGTCCGTCCTGCAGGTACAACACGTCCGTGGTCAGCTCTTCCAGATCGGTCAGGATATGCGATGTAATCAGAATCAGTTTTCCTTTCTGTTTTTCTTTGAGGATTTTTTCTTTCAGGATTTCCGATGACAGCGGATCGAGGCCGGCGGTGGGTTCGTCCAGAATCAAAACTTCCGCATCAAACATAAACGCCAGCGCTGCACTTACTTTCTGCCGCGTACCGCCCGACAACCCCTTCATGGGCTTTTCCAGCATGGTGTGCAGCTTGAAGCTCTGAAAAAGTTCTTCATCCAGTTGCTTGCGATCGTTGTGCAGGTTTTTCATCATGCTGAACAACTGGCCGATGGTCATGTTGTCGGGGTAGCGGCCTATCTGCGGCATATAACCAATGTTGCGGCGGTAGGCAATGTCTTTCTCCACCGGAACACCATTGAAGGTTATTTTCCCGCTATCAGGCCTTACCAGTCCCAGTATGCTTTTGATCAGCGTGGTCTTTCCCGAGCCGTTTGGACCAATCAGTGAAATCACCTGTCCTTTCTGAAAGTCCACTGTTATATTGTGCAGGGCCTGTAACTTCTTAAAGCGCTTCTGCAGATTCTCTATGTGTATCATCGTGTAATCATTTTCATTACCGGTGCTTCATCCACGAGGTTTTCTGGTGTCAGGCTGGGAATGGCTTTTTCCGCCTTATCCAGCAAGGTCACCATAAAGCTTCGCATCAGGATCACCGCATTCGGATTCTGTTCTATCACCATCGAGTACATACTCACCGGATGGTAGGGCACATCGCCAATACCATCGCGGTTCATATCGTAGCCGTCATATTTGTCCCAATAATTGTGCACAAAGCGATTCAGCGTCAGGCTGCCGTTGGTTGCCACATCAAAGGTGTTGGCGGCAAAATCATTTTGCTGCACCAGGTTGTCATCGCAACTGGCCTGAATGCGCAGGGCCCAGCCGTTGTTCCGGAACTGGTTGTTTGCCACTTCAATCCGGTTGGTGGTTTCCATCAGCACACCCACGGTGTTTTTATCAAACGTATTGCTGATGATTTGCGAGTCGTTGATCTCTTTCAGGAGCAGGCCGTAGGCATTTGGTCCCCAGTTTTGCTCAAAGCGGTTGCTGTGCATCAGTACGTGGTGCGAATACATCACGGCCACACCGGCACCATTTCCGGTGAAGGTGTTGCCAATGTAACTGTCGTTGTTGGAGAACATAAAGTGAAGGCCGTACCGGATGTTGTTAAAGCTGTTGTTGTCTTCGATGGTAGAGTGGGTGACAAATTCAAAATAGATTCCGTCGCGGTGGCCCTGGACAGTGTTTCCCTTCACCAGCATGTTCTCGCATTTCCAGAGGTGAATGCCGTTGCCCGATGTTTGTTCGGTTTTTGTGAGTCCGGTGATGGTGTTGTTTCGTACCACACAATAAGTGGAGTTGGCAATGTGGATGGCAAAATAAGCTTGGTCGATCACGTTGTTTTCCAGCAACACAAATGAGGCGTCCACCAGTTTAATAGATGCATAATCATTCATGCTGGAATAACCGGAGTATTGAAACCGGATGCCTTTTACAACAATGCCTTCGCCGCTGATGGTGAGGATCTCATTTTTATGCTCGCCATCCAGCACAGCGCCTTCTTCACCAATAAAAAAAATGGATTTGGTCAGTTGCAGGTTGCCTTCTTTGTAAACGCCTTTTTTCAGCAGCACCGTGTCGCCGTTTACTGCAGCACTAAATCCGCCCTTCACCGTTTTAATGCTTTCGGCAGGACCAACCACGATTGTTCGTGACCAGGCCGGCAGGACAAAGAAAAAGAAGAGTATGGTCAGGAGCTGTTTCATTGGTATCTCCGGTTCTTAGGGTTTCAAAACAGCGTTCCAGTCTTTCAGTGTCCCACCGGTTTGGGCAGCTATTTTCTCCGCTGCATCTTTAGTGGCAAAGGCTGCTGTGTTGCTGTTCATCGGGCTTTTTAATTGCGGGCTGGTTACAAACGCCGCTTCTGTAACATTTACAAACTGGTTGGCATTGTTGTAGTCAATAGCAACCGTTTGTTTTATATCGCTCTGGGCTATTTTTTCTTTGTTGATGTAATTGACTACGCAGTGCAGGTCGTCAAATTTAAAGATTCTTCCTTTGTTGGTGATAATCTCCGCGCCAAACTGCGGCTCCATGATCGTCATCTTGCAATCTTCGCAAAGGTCCTTACCAATGGCAAATGGTTCCGGTTCTGTATTGCAGGAAGAAAGCATGACTACTGCCAGAGCAGCAACAGCCATTTTGGACGATGCAACTTGTTTTGATCCTTTTGTTGTTTGCACAAGCTTTCTGTTTTTATACCACTCATAAAAATAAACCAGAAAGAAAACGGCACCGGCAATGGTGATGATCCATCCACCTGTGTCGGGGTAGGAGTAAGCGTCAAAATTCAGTAAGGTTTTATGGCCAATAACGGGTGGTTGGTAGCTGAAGCCGGGTACTTTAATAGCGGCGTTAGGGTCGAGGTTGTGACCATAATCGTAGCCCCACTGGTAGAAATCGTAAAGGGCGGCACCAGCCAGGAGAACGGTTAACACAAGAAGAGAAAGTAAGAACTTACGGCTGCCGATGACGGCTACCAGCAATCCATACACGATAAAGCCGGCAAGGATGTATTTCATATAACCAAACTCGGGAAACATGTCAGCACTAATGTGCTTCATACCGATGTAGTGGTTTAATCCATTGATAATGTCAACCTGACCGGTAATCTTTGTCAGCCAGATGTTCATTTCCAGTCCTTCGGGGTATTGGGGTGCTATGAGGTAAATGGCCCATACAGGTAAGAAAAAAACTGCAATCATGCCTGCCGATGCAACTGCTATTAATGTCCTTGAAATCGTGCTCATCTTTTTCATGCTATCGGGTTTTTAAAACAATCCGGAGCAGTTAGCCCCGGATTGTTTGGTTAGGTTATTTCGCCGGCGGCAATAAAACAGCATCTATCACATGAATGATGCCATTCGAGGCCGGGATACTGGCTACTACTGTAGCACTGTTGTTGATTTTTATTTTGCCTTCCGCGTCTTTACTAATGGTGATGTTGCCGCCATTCACCTGGTTCAGCGTTTGGCCATCCTGCATCAGGTTTGTATTCAAACTGCCTACATATACATGATACTGCAAAATGTCCTGCAGTTTCTCTTTGTTCTCCGGCTTCATCAGGTCGTCAACCGTTCCGGCCGGTAATTTATCAAAGGCTGCATTCACCGGGGCAAACACGGTAAACGGTCCTGCATTGGAAAGTGCATCCACCAGTTCTGCTTTTTTAACTGCAGCTACAAGTGTTGTATGATCGGGTGAGCCGGCTGCAACTTTTACCACG
The DNA here is from genome assembly GCA_014163555.1 of Flavisolibacter longurius. GTDB lineage: Bacteria > Bacteroidota > Bacteroidia > Chitinophagales > Chitinophagaceae > Flavisolibacter. The sequence goes on along the minus strand of JACJGO010000001.1, from coordinate 289,452 downwards.
TCTTTTGCCGATTCATCATCTACTACGGCAGATTGTCCACCACCTACAGCAGCTTCGGTTTCTGTTGACGTCGTAGCTTCTGTGTTGCCAGAATTGCAGGCCCACAAGAGGAGAGAGGCGATTCCAAATACAAATATTTTTTTCATAAAACAGCTTTTAAAGAAGCAGTCCCGCTGCCCGGCTTAACGACAACGGGATGCTTTGATAATTGATTATGGTTTGGTTGTAGCTTTTTTGCTCGTGTCGCCAGCTGTTGCAGCAGCAGGTTTGTTGGTGCCTGTGCTAAAAGCAAGCGGTATATTGCTGCCGGCTGGTGAAACCCTGAGATATCCCTGCATTTCCTGGTGCAGTGCAGAGCAGAAGTCGGTGCAATAGAAGGGGTACATACCCACTCTGTCCGGAACAAACTTGATGGTTTGTGTTTCACCCGGCATTACCAGGGTTTCTGCATTGTTGGCGCCTTTGATGGCAAAACCATGCGGTACATCCCAGTCCTGCTCAAGGTTGGTAACGTGGAAGTATACTTCATCTCCCAGGCGAACACCTTCAATATTGTCCGGTGTGAGGTGCGAACGGATGGCCGTCATGTACACATGCACTTTGTTGCCTTCGCGTACCACCTTGGCCTGACCTTCGCCTTTGGCGGCGTAGGGGTGCGTGTTCTCCTCGATTTTATAGATTTTCCTTTGCTTGTCTCTCAGCAGGCTGGCCGGAATGGCTTCAGCATAGTGCGGTTCGCCTGTCGTGGGGAAGTCAAGTATAAGCTTCATCTTGTCGCCATCGATCGAATACAGTTGTGCACTTTGTGTCAGCTCGGGACCAGTGGGCAGGTAACGGTCTTTGGTGATCTTGTTGTAAGCAATCACGTATTTACCGTGGGGCTTGCTGGTAGGTCCACCCGGTACTGACAGGTGACCGATAGAGTAGTACGTGGGTACACGGTCCAGCACTTTCAGGTCTTTTAAGCTCCATTTTACAATTTCAGACGAAACAAAGAAAGAGGTGTAAGCATTGCCGTTAGCGTCAAATTCAGTGTGCAAAGGTCCGAGGCCTGGCTTCTGCACTTCGCCATGCAGAGCAGCTTCGTACTTGATTACAGGAATGCCATCGTAGTTGCCGTCAAAGCTTTTGTTGGCAATGGCTTGCTGGAATTTTGTAAACGAGAAAACAGGAATCAGGGCGGCCAGTTTACCTGAACCCACAATGTATTCACCTGACGGGTCTACATCGGTACCATGTGGCGACTTGGGACAAGGGATCATGTACACCATATCAGGACAATCTTTTGGATCTAACACGAGGACTTCAGTTTTGATGGTAGACGTTGCTGTGTGTGAATTTTCGTCATACACATTGTGCGCATACTTTACCGCCTCTTTTTTGGCTTTACCGGCACGCAGGTACTCTTCTGCTTTCTTCCAGTTTACAGCCATGATAAAGTCCTTATCCTTGGCAGAAGCATTTACTTCCAGCAGGGTGTTGGCTTTTTCAGAGTTGTAGCAGCTAAAGAAAAACCAGCCATGCGATTTTCCTTTACCGGCACGGGAAAGGTCAAAGTTCACACCCGGAGTGCGGATCTGGAAGGCCAGGTTCATTTGGCCCGATTGCTGATCAACAGAGATAAAAGAAACAGAGCCTTTAAAATTCTCTTTGTAGGTGTTAATCGGAACATCTGCATTTTGTTCCAGCGGAACGGAAAAACGTGTTGCCGCTACAACGTACTCAGAACCCTGTGTGATAAAAGGAGAGGCGTGGTTACCGGCACTGTTCGGGATCTCGATGATCTCTGACGTGCGGAACGTAGAAAGGTCGATACGGGCCAGGCGGGGTGTGTTGTTACCGTTGGCAAATGCCCAGCGGCCATCATGTTCACCATTGGTTTGCGAAAGGGCAATGTGGTGCAGATCGTCCCAGGGAACAAAACCATGCGATGTGTTGAGCATCGGCTTGGTTTCTTCGGAATAACCATAGCCACTTTCGGGGCTGACAGAAAAAACAGGAACGATACGGAATAAGCGGCCCGAAGGGATGCCATAAATACCAATCTGGCCGTTGAAACCGCCGGAAACGATATTATAGAATTCATCGTACTTACCCGGAGCCACATAAGCTTTTGCCGCTGCATCACCGCTGACAGCTGCTTCAGCGCCTTTAGGTTTGCAACTAAACAAGGCCCCCGCCGTAACGGCGGTGAATGCTACTGAGGCCATGAGTTTTGGAAGTGAGATGTACATATAGGTTGATTTAAAAATGTGCGTAATAAGAAATTTAATTAAGACATCTATGTCCGTAAAACACAAATGTATCAGGCTACCGATGCGCTTGAATTGATGGCTGTCAGAAGAAGAGATGATATTACTCAGGAATACGTTTTGGCTGCTCGATACGCTTGGTTTTTCGCAATTTTTAAGAGCTCAATAATAGCCTTATCTATGAAAACCATTCCTTTCATTGGCATGGATTTTTTGTCTCACCACTACAATAATAGAATAGTATGCGTTATAAATTCTTACTTGTTTTTGTTTTTATGGCAGGAGTTTTTTCTTCCTGCGGAAACAACAGCAACCAGACGGACGCCGAATTAAAAGATCCGGCCGTAGTGCACCCTCCATCAGAAGCCATACCGGACTCAACGAAACTGGTGAATGATTCTGTGATTGTGCCGGATGTAACACCTGGAAATGGGTCGCAGGTGGGTAGTAGCGATTCAATCCAAAGAGGGCAATAAATACAAATGATAGTGTGAGCTTGATAGAAAACTGAGAGGAATTTGCGGAATAAAAGACATTTATGTCTTTTTTCAGGGAGGAATGTGATTTTCGTCAGTTTTTTCACCTCAGCGATTGGCACAATTTTATCGCATTTTAACAACAGCTTATTATTGACCTCAAAATTGACAGTTATGAATCAAAAGCGCTTTGTATCGTTTTTTATGGTAGCAGCCTTTGCTGGCCTGGTAGCTTGTAACAGTGGCGAAAACGCCGGCAGTACAGATGCTACCACCAGCACGGAAACAACAACAACCGATAATTCGGCTGCAACTAACCAATCCAGTGATAAAGGGATTGGTAAATTCCAGAATGTTGAGCTGACCCACCCGCTCGATGAAAGCATGGTGGCAACAGGTAAAAATGTTTACGAGGTAAAATGTGCCTCTTGTCATAAGCTAACGGAAGAACGACTGGTTGGCCCCGGTTTTGCAAAGGTTACCGACCGCAGAACGCCTGAGTGGATCATGAACTTTGTAACCAATACCGAAGAAATGATTGACAAAGATCCGGCTGCGCAAAAGATGCTGGAGGAGTGTTTGGTGCGTATGCCCAACCAAAGCCTCAGCGATGCCGATGCCCGCGGCGTGCTGGAGTTTATGCGCAAGAACGACGGGAAAAACTAATTTGGATTGTTTGTTTGATTTAAGAAGCCGTGGCTGTTGCCGCGGCTTTTTTTTGTAGGGTGCGGTTCGAATAAAATGCAATAGCCAGGGAAAACGATCCCAGGAAAAGAAGTATGGCTCCAATCCATAACAGCCAATAATAAACGGGTGAATTTGTTTTCAACAGAATCTCCAGCCCTTGAAGCATTAAAAAAACTTCGTTGAACAGAACCCCCAGGCCAAAAAGGTAAAACGGCCACACAATAGTTTTTTGGTTACGGGTAAAGTAACCATCTTCAATTGCAGTGCTTAAAATAAAAAACGAAACAAAGCCCAGGAACACCAGGTGTAAAAACCCGATAATAACTGGTCGGGCTCCATACACAGCATTGCCCAGCGGCGGATAAATGGTGCCTATCGTCAGGATCATTTTCAGAATAAATGAAATGGCAGCAGCTGACCATAAAAGTCGGGCTGTTGATTGGGGAAAAAGCTTATTCTGTAAACTTTCCCTGTACAGCGGAATAAAGTAGCAAACACTAATCAAAATGCACAGGCAGCCAAAAGCTCCCAGAACATAAAAGATGATCATGTTATGCCAGAGCAGGGCCAGGCAAAGAGAAGGTATCAGTGATAAAAGAAGAAAGACTGAAAAACGTTTTGCCGTAGGGGATAGGTGATGGCCTTTTTTCAACCAATACGAAAAGAGTGTGGCAAAGATGGCCAGGGTGAAAAACCCATTGTACTGGAAATGCAAAAAGGTATAAATCGCATCGCGGTAGAGCAGTGAATTGGTAGAGTGGGTAATAAGTATGTAGGATAAAATTGCAGGCCCGATTGCCGATAACAGTAAGGAAGCAACCGCACCCAGGCTTGTCATTTTGATCACAGGGTCCAATTGTTGGTGTCGCATATCTTTCCAGTATACCCATCCGAAAACATACGTGACAATTATGTACAGCGAAGAAAAACCAATGGACACCGCCGTGTATCCCCAAAAAGGAAAGGTGGCTGCCATGCCCAGCGAACTGATCTCGATCCCCCACAGAATAGTCTGGTAAATCTTTTTACTTCCTTTTTCGGCAGGTAGCACTTCGTAAATCAAAAATGTAAGGAGGGCCAGTCCGGCCCATCCGCCAAAGGCAAAATGCGAATGGGCGCTAAGCAGGTTACGGTAATCCAAAACCGGAATCGGGAAAAGTATTTTGCTGCGCATCAACAACCCGAAAAGGGCAATCAGAGATAAGTTCAGCAGGCTTAAACCAATCCAGAAGCTTTTTTTCCGTTGCATGTTACCAGGGTTGAAAGCAAGAAACATTCCATGGGTTCCTGCTGTTTGTGGTCAATTTAAGAATCGGCTGCAAGTTCTGTCCCAGCCTTTTTCCAGGCAGGAAGTAAAATCAAAAACCAACCTGATGAAAATCATATTTCTGAAAAGCAGCGCCTGACTATGTTTGTCCCTTATCGTGGACAGGTATGATCTTTTCCAAATCGTTTGGTTATGCAGTGCGGGGAGTTTTGTATATCGCCATGTTGGAGGATACAAGACGATTTGTGCAAGCGGAAGAAATTTCGGAAAAGCTGGTTGTGCCCCGGCATTTTATGAGCAAGACGCTGAAAAAGCTGGCCAAGGCCGGCGTGTTGTCTTCTTCTAAAGGCAAAACGGGGGGCTTTGCACTGATGCCGGAAACAGAGACCATACAACTGATTGAAATTTTTAACCTGACGGATGGCCCGGATACGTTCCGGAACTGTTCGATGCGCATGCAGGCTTGCCATCATGCCAATCCTTGTCCGCTGCACGGGCAAATGGAAGGCGTAAAGCAGCAATTGCGCCAGGTTTTATCCAATACAACCATTGGCGACTTGCTGAAAGGCGATAAGGCTGATTTCCTGGAAAGTATTACCACACATTATCAACCGATCATCTAACCATACAGGTTTAACCAGTAAGCACCATGACGAAAACAGTATCACAGATTGTTCGCAATGATTACCGTACGGCGGACGTATTCAAGAAATATGGCATCAACTACTGTTGCGGTGGCGACCTTCCACTGGAAGAGGCTTGTGCTCTGCAGAAAGTTGACAAAGTCAAGTTAGAGGAAGACCTGCAGCAGGCTACCCGGAATTTTAACCTGCCCAGTTCCACCGCCTTTGCGCAATGGCCCATGGCTTTTCTTATCGATTACATTACACATGTTCATCACGGTTATATCCGCGAGGTGCTGCCACCGCTGAAAGCATTCATGAACAGCTATGTGCCCGGTCACCTGAAAAAGTTCCCGCACCTGGCGGCTGTTCACGAAACCTTCAACCACCTCGTTTCCGAAGTGGAAGAGCACACGGACCGGGAGGAAGAAAGCATCTTTCCGTATGTAAAGCAAATTGTGAATACCTACAACCGCAAAGAGGTGTACGGGAATTTGTTTGTACGCACCATGAGCAAGCCCCTGGCTGAAACGGTGAAGGTGGAACACGGCCGGATTGCCACGCATTTAAAGCACCTGCGGGAGCTGACAGATCAGTATACCTACAACTCCGATGCCTGTACCAATTACCAGGTGTTGTATAACAAAATGAAAGAATTTGACGCGGATCTGGTGCAGCACAAGCACCTTGAAAATAACATCCTTTTCCCGCGGGTATTGGAAATGGAAAAGAGCTTGCTGCAACTATAAACTATCTCCCTTAAGTTTGCGCAAAGCGATTCATTTGTGACCATGCCACAACTTTCCCGTCGCAGAGCTACGATTTACGCGGTGCTGGTGTTTATTTTAACCATTGCGCTTGCCTTTTTTATGCCCGGCTACAGCATTACGCTCAGCGGATTGCTGGTTGTCATTTTCTTTTCGGTTTTCGTGCCCACGCACAGTTCAACCCTCATTGCCGGTGTTGGCAGCAGTGCCATTGTTTTTGGATTTTTGTTCTGGAACAAACTTGGACGAGGCACGGAAACTTCCTGGGCTGAATACATTTTCCTCTTTGTCCTGATCCTGTTTTCTACCCTGATTGTGCTTTATATCAAAGGGCTGCTCCGAAGCATGCAGTTTGATAAATCGCACATGACTTCTCTTTTTGAAAACGCCACGGAAGGTATCATCCTGGCCGACCAAACGGCCTCGATTGTGCTGGTGAATCCATCAGCCTGCAACATGTTTGGGTACAATGCGCAGGAACTGGTGGGACAGAAAGTGGAAGTGTTGTTGCCTACAAGGTATCGGGCAGGCCATGTACAGTTGCGGGATGGTTTTTACGAACACCCGTCAAACCGGGAAATGGGTTCGGGCCGCGATCTTTTCGGGCAGAAAAAAGACGGCAGCAATTTCCCTGTGGAAGTGAGCCTGAGCTCTTACCGGCAAAACGACAGGCAGTACGTGATTGCTTTTGTGGTGGATATCACGCATCGTAAAGAAATTGAACGCAGCATGCTGCAGCAACAAAAGCAGCTTGAAAAAGTGACCAACGATGTGCGCCGCATGAACACCGAACTGGAAGCCAAGGTGGAAGAGCGGACCATAATTCTGAAAGAAGCCCTGCAACGGCTGGAGCAGTCGCAAGCTGAGTTGAGCGAAGCCCTGGACAAAGAGCGGCAGCTCAATGAAATCAAAAGCCGTTTTGTTTCCATGGCCTCGCATGAGTTCCGTACCCCGTTGAGTTCCGTGCTTTCTTCTGCTTCATTGATTGCAAAATATACCACCACCGAACAGCAGCCTAACCGGGACAAACATGTAAAGCGGATCCGGGAAAGTGTAAAACACCTCAACGACCTGTTGGAAGATTTCCTGAGCCTGGGTAAGCTGGACGAAGGCAAGATCGGTGCGCAAAAAGGAGAGTTTCTTTTATCTGAAACCATTCATGATACCATAGACGAAGTAAGGGGTATGGTTCGCAACGGGCAGGAAATTAAATACGATCACAACGGTCCCGATGAGGTGTACAGCGACAAAAAACTGCTGAAGAATATCCTGATCAATCTTATCTCCAACGCATTGAAATTTTCTCCGGAAGATGCCACCGTGGAGGTGGGCAGCGAAGTGCAGGAAGGCGTGGCCAACATCCGGGTAACAGACAAGGGTATCGGTATTTCAGAAGAAGACCAGGAGCACCTTTTCAGTTCTTTCTTTCGTGGCAAAAACGCCATCAACATCCAGGGAACCGGCCTGGGACTGCATATTGTAAAACGATACACCGAATTAATCGGGGGTTCTATAAATTTGAAGAGTGCCTTGGGGGAAGGCACCACGGTAACCGTAACAATCCCCATAAACGAGAATCAACATGGCGAAGACAATTCTGGTCATTGACGACAACAACGATTTACGCGAAAACACGGCTGAAATTTTAGACCTGGCAGGCTATAAAACACTCACGGCCGAAAACGGCAAGCGGGGCGTGGAAGTGGCCACCAAAGAAAAACCCGATGTAATTGTATGTGATATCATGATGCCGGAGCTCGACGGTTACGGCGTGCTGCACCTGCTGCGCAAAAATGCGGACACGCAAAACATCCCTTTCATTTTTTTAACGGCCAAAACGGAGCGAAGCGATTTCCGCAAAGGCATGGAAATGGGCGCCGATGATTATGTGACCAAGCCATTTGAGGATATTGAACTGCTGAATGCAATTGAAGTACGGCTGAAAAAGGCCGAAGTGCTGCAACAGAATTATGCCTCTACACCACAAGGCCTTTCACAGTTTGTAAGAGATGTAAAAGACACCGGCTTGCTAAAGCATTTATCCGATCAGTACGCCGTGGAAAGCTTCAATAAAAAACAAACGCTTTACCAAGAGAGCAAACGTCCGCGTTTTCTTTATTACCTCGTTAGCGGAAAAGTAAAGGCCTACAAAACCCACGAGGATGGGAAAGAATACATCACCGACCTTTTCAGCGCCGGTGATTTTATCGGGTATTCTGCGCTGATTGAAGATAAAAACTACGACGACAGCGCTACTATCCTGGAAGATGCCGAGATCATGCAAATACCGCGTGAAGAATTTCTGGGCATGATCTACAGCGATATCAATATTGCTACCAAGTTTATACGCATCGTTACCCAAAATGTAAAAGAAAAAGAAGAGCGGCTGCTGAACCTGGCTTACAGCTCTTTGCGGAAGCGGGTAGCAAAGGCCCTGGTAGATATTCATGAAAAATTCAACAAAGACGGACAAAAAAGCCTGATTGAATTTTCCAGGGAAGACATTGCGCAATATGTGGGCACGGCAACAGAATCGCTGATACGCACTCTGAGCGATTTCAAAAGCGAGGGATTGATTGAAATAAAAAGCGGCAAGATTTCCATCATCAATCTGGATAAGCTGAAAAACCTGTTGTACTAAGCAGGGGAGCGTATTGCATAATCGGTTTCAGGCTTTCCTTTTTTGGAAAGCCTTTTTCTTTGCAGCGGGATCAGCATTGTTATTCCCCACACCGTTACCAGCATACCGGTATAAACGGAAAGCTGCTCCGTAGTGGCCGCCGATGTAAACGCCATATCGATGGTGGCATGAAAAACAGCGCAGATAAAAATGCTGCCGTGGGATGCATTTTGAAACCAGGATAGAAGGACACGGCCGGTGAGGAGGCTGAGCGTCCAGCCAATAATACCTGTCACATCCATGCTGCTGTAGCCTGGCCGGTAGAAAAACAAGGGCAGGTGCCAAATCGCCCAAAAACCGGTAAAAATAAAGGCTGCGGAAAGGGGCGAAAAACGCTGTTGCAAAACCGGAACACCATAACCTGCCCACCCGGATTCTTCGCCAAAACCAAAGAAAATAAGGTTATACAGGAAAAACAAAAGGAATGAAAACTGTGGGAATTCCTTGGATGTGAACATCTGACCTACAGACAAAAAACGATCATTGAAAAGGGCCTGAAGAAAACCGGCCATCAGCAGCAATATAAACGGACTGAAAAAAGAAAGGGCCAGCCATTTCAGCGGACGAACGCGGGTCATCCTTTTCAAAAGACTTTTGACACCACAACGGCCATTTTCCCAAAAAACAATAATAAAAGCGGCCAGCAGCGGACCCAATCCGCCCAAAGCATGGTTGTAGGGAATTTGCAGCGTTATGTTAATCCCCAACGCCGGCAGGAACAGAGGAATCCAGATCAGCCATGAAAGAAGACAGGCAAGAGCGTAAAAACGAAGAAACCGTTTCATGCTCATTTTGTTTTGTATGTGAATCTGGTAAAGAAACCCTTCAATCGGGTTGAGTTTTGTCAGGTATTACAATGATTTCCGGCCGCCTGCAAAAAGCCAGCTTCTCAACTGACAAGTGTCCCCCTGTTTTCTAATTTTCCTCATATTTTTCGCTTTCTCAAAATTCTACTTTCGGTTTATGATGCCAAATGAGACCGTGAATCCTTTGTTGGTGCGGAAGTACAATCTTCCACTGCCACGCTACACTAGCTATCCAACCGTTCCTGTTTGGAATGAAAAACTGGATGTAGATGTGTGGAAAAGCAACTTTGTGAAGAAGTTTGCCGAGCAGAACCATGTAAATGGCATCAGCCTTTATATACATCTTCCTTTTTGCGAATCGCTCTGTACGTATTGCGGTTGCAATAAAAAAATTACCACCAACCACTCGGTTGAAGAAGAATACCTGCTGGCCATTGAAAAAGAATGGAAGTTGTACCGCCAGTTAATGAAGCAGACACCTGTTATCCGCGAACTGCACCTTGGCGGCGGCACGCCAACTTTTTTCTCGCCAAAAAACCTGAAGCGCCTGCTGACGACGATCCTGAAAAACAGCATCGTGCATCCGCGGCATGAGTTCAGTATCGAAGGACATCCCAACAATACCACGTATGAGCATTTAAAAACGCTTTACAACCTCGGATTCCGTCGCATCAGCTTTGGTGTGCAGGACAACGATCCAAAGGTGCAACGGGTGATCAACCGCATACAGCCCCTGGCGAATGTAAAAAGAGCTACCGAAGAGGCCCGGGCTGTTGGATTTACTTCCGTCAACTACGACCTTATTTATGGCCTGCCGTTGCAAACGCTGGAAAGCATTGAACGCACCATCAACGAAGTGATTGAGTTAAAACCCGATCGCATTGCATTTTACAGTTATGCCCACGTGCCCTGGACCAGCAAGGCGCAGCGGCTTTTTGATGAAAATGATTTGCCGGATCCTGATACAAAGATCCAACTCTACCTGAAAGGCAAAGAACTGTTCACGCAGGCGGGTTATGCCGATATTGGTATGGACCATTTTGCCCTGCCGCACGATGAACTTTACCTGGCAAGAAATGCCGGAAGGCTTCACCGGAATTTTATGGGATATACCACGCAGAACACCGGCATGTTGCTTGGGCTGGGCGTATCCAGCATCTCTGATACCGGCGATGCTTTTGCGCAGAATGAAAAAGCGTTGCATGACTATTACGCGGCCGTAAACAGCAACCGTCTTGCCATTAAAAAAGGCTATGTGTTGAGTGAAGAAGATATTGCCTTTAAAAAATATATTCTTGATATCAGCTGCAAAGGCATTACCACATTTGCCGATGAGCACCTGCCTTTGTTGAAGGCTTATACCTTTCCGATACTGGACAACCTTGCTGCTGATGGACTGGTGATTCGTGATAAAAAAGGCGTAAAACTTACAGAGCAGGGACACTATTTTATTCGTGTTGTGTGCAGTGCTTTTGACCTGTACCTGCAGCGAGGCAAACAAAGTGGAAAACCAATTTTTAGTAAAGCCATTTAACTCCTATATTCGTGTCTCTGTCTAATGATTGCTTGTTAAAAAGCCCCGGCTATTTAGCCGGGGCTTGTTTTTTAGGGAACAATGGTTTGCAGGATGCGCAACGGTATAACCGCCTGCCTGGGAGATGAAAGCAATTCCGTATTCAGAAACTGTAAGGCATTTTCAATCAGATAGGTTTGCAACAGCATCTCAAAATCTTCTTTTGATTCGGGCACAAACCGGTGGCCCTGCACTTTGTCAACATACGCTTTTAAGAAGAACCCGCTGATATATTGTGCCCAGAAATCGGCAAAGGGAAGCAATTCTTCTACCTCATTGTTCTGCACATGCGTTGTGGTGAAGAAACCTTCGTATGCAACATAATAGATCGATCGGATCATGGCAGCGGCGTCACGCAAAGGTGACCGCTTCAGCCGCCGCTCACTGAAAGCCTTGGCAGGATTACCACCAAAGTCGTGCAGAACAATGTCCTTGCCGGTAAGCAAAATTTGTGAAAGGCCAAAGTTTCCATGTATACGGGTTTTGTGCACATCAAGCTTTTTGCTGTAGATGCGCTTCAGCATGGAAAGAATCTGCTCCCGCTTTTCCCGGAAGCCCTTTATAGATGGTTGCAGATCGTCCGGAACATCCTGTAGGGTTTTGTCAATGTTTTGCCAGGTTTCCCTGACCAGCGAGGTAAACGAAGAAAACAGCGACCGCTGGTAATGCAGCGAAAACTCCTCGGGTTGAAATTCACGGCTTATATTTTCTGCCAGGGCCAGGTGAACTTCAGCAGTGCGTTCACCAATCAGTCTCGCCATTTCCGCAGCATTGCCACCGATAAATTCTTTTACCTCCTCGGGAAGACTATCAAAGGAAACCGGTTCGGTTAGTGAACCCAGTTTTGGATAGGCAGCAAGCACGGTTCTGTCCCTTGCTAAAATCCGTTCGATAAAATTGTTCACCCGTTCCAGCATGTAATGGTAACCATCGCCATGGTTCTCCAGCAAGGTCTCCAGCATGCCCAGTTGTAAAACAGAGCTTCCCAGGTGCCACTCAATGCTCCCGATATAGCGGGTAGTGTTGGAGTATGCCAGGTCTTCGGAGAGATAACGGGTGATCTCCACGTCGGGGTGAATGCCTTTGTCCACCTTGCGATAGAACTTAAGAAAATAATGGTTGTCGTATAGGACGGAGGTGTGCAGTTCGGTTGTGCGATGAACCCTTGCTTTTATTTCCACCGTATTGGCTGCATACTCTTTTAATTCTTCCTTTCCCTGGAACAATACTTCACCTCTTGCCATAAACCGTTTCCGGGCCGCCATGAATTGAATCAAAGCTTGCTGGAAACTTGTGATGTAGATACCATCACACAGGAAACCCGGCTCACCGTTTATGGTCAGTTGGGCCAGCACTGCCGCGGCATGTGTTTCCTGCAGTTTGCGGCCTTCCTCTTCGTCCACAAAAACCAGCGGCAACTGGTAGTATTCCGGCAGGCCGCTTTCAAAGGCCACTTCAATTAAAAGCAGTTGCGCATCTTTTCCGTCTATTGGCAGCGCCGTATAGGTTGGAATGCTGGTGCTGTATATCGTTTTATCCTTGCTGACAAACCAATTTGCTCTTTGCACATAATCCGGCAGAATCAGGTTTTGCAGCACCTCCATTGTTTCACCAGTGACTACTTCTTCCCATTGGGCCACCTGCAAATGGGGAAGTCTTCTTTCGGACCGAACTTCCTGTGCTGATTTTTTAAGCACAAACCACTGGTAATCGTAGGGGCCCAGGGTAAAGAAATATGGCTGGTCTTCCCTGATTACCGGGAAATTGTTTTTGCTGAAGGCTTCTGTGGGCAGATAGCCTTTGTATTGAGAAAGATCGATCTCGGCCGGCTGCGAATACTTCGAAAGATTAACGATGATCAGCAGCTTTTCATCCTCGTACTCCCGTGTGAACGCAAGAATTTTCGGATTGTCCACATGCAGAAAGGTCATCTCACCCCGGCTAAATGCCTTGTGCTTTTTGCGCATGTTGATGATGCGCTTCATAAACCAGAAGAGCGATGACGTATTGGCCCGTTGCGTTTCCACATTTACCGACTCGTAATGGTATTGCGGATCCAGGATAACCGGAAGGTATAACCGCTGCGGATTGGTATTGGAAAAACCGGCATTCCGATCGGGTGACCATTGCATGGGAGTACGAACGCCATCCCGGTCACCCAGGTAAAAGTTGTCACCCATGCCAATCTCATCGCCGTAATAAATAACGGGTGTGCCGGGCAGGGAGAACAACAGTGAATTCATCAGCTCAATCCGCCGCCGGTCGTTATCCATCAATGGCGCCAGGCGGTGCCGGATGCCGAGGTTGATTCTTGCTTTGGGGTCTTTTGCATATACTTTGTACATGTAGTCCCGCTCTTCGTCGGTCACCATCTCCAGGGTTAACTCATCGTGGTTGCGCAGGAAAATAGCCCATTGGCAATTGTCAGGAATCGGAGGTGTTTGGTCAAAAATATCGGTGATGGGGTGACGGTCTTCCCGCTGCAGGGCCATGAACATGCGGGGCATCACCGGAAAGTGATAGTTCATGTGGCACTCATCACCATCGCCAAAATAAGAAGCCGAATCCTCAGGCCACATATTGGCCTCGGCCAGGAAACAAATGCCGGGATGATGCTTATCGATATGAGCCCGTAGCTTTTTTAAATAGGCATGGGTTTCGGGCAGGTTTTCACCATTGGTACCTTCGCGTTCAAAAAGGTAAGGAATGGCATCCAGCCGAAAGCCGTCCACACCCATCTCGCACCAATAGTCCAAGACCTTGATAATTTCTTCCTGTACATGTGGGCTGTCGTAGTTCAGGTCGGGCTGATGATGGAAAAAGCGGTGCCAGTAATATTGCTGGGCCACCGGGTCCCAAGTCCAGTTGGATGCTTCATAGTCGGTGAAAATGATCCGCACATCCTTGTATTTTGTCGGGTCATCACTCCAAACATAATAATCCCGTTCCGGCGAACCTTTGGGTGCCCGCCGTGCCCGCTGAAACCAGGGATGCTGGTCGGACGTGTGGTTCACGACCAGCTCTGTTATCACTTTCAGGTTGCGTTTGTGGGCCTCCTGCAACAGTTGCCGTAATTCCTCAATATTGCCATAGCGTGGATTGATGGAATAATAGTCGGCAATGTCGTAGCCGTCATCCCTCAGGGGCGAAGGATAAAAAGGCAGGAGCCAGATAGCAGTCACGCCCAGGTCTTGCAGGTAGTCGAGCTTTTGCAGAAGGCCGCCAAAATCACCAATGCCGTCGCCGTTGCTGTCGTAAAATGCTTTAATGTGGAGTTCGTAAATGATTGCGTCTTTATACCAGTGCAGTTTATCGTCTAAAACCATATGCCATTTCTTGTGTTTCCAATTCGCATAATTAATGTGCCAAAGGAGGAAGGGAAAAGGTAAAGGTTAGGATTTATGTCGAGAAAGGGACGATTAAAAAAGAAAAACCCCGCCGAAGCGGGGCTTGTTGAGCTACTAGGATTCGAACCTAGACAGACAGAACCAAAATCTGTAGTGCTACCGTTACACCATAGCTCAATCCGAAAGGAGTGCAAAAATAAAGGGAGAGGAAAAACGAGCCAAATTTTTTCTTGAAAATTCTTTCTCAAACTGTTGTGATTGCGTGAAATCATTAAAAAGCCAAAAAACAGTAAACAGCTGTTTGGTTATTTGGTCACGGCAAGGTCAGGTAGTGCTGGCCGGCGTCATACTCCTTTTCCAATGCATCTGTGATCACCTGCAGGTGTTTTTCATTACCCAAAAAATCGGCATTCGAGGCATCTACAAAAAGCGTTTTCAGGTTATGCTGCTTGATGTAATGCGTATAGGTTTCCTGGATACTGAACAGGTAATCATCCGGAATCCTTTGCTCATATTGTCTGCCCCGTTTGCGAATGTTTTGCTGCAGGCGATTAACCGGGGCATGCAGGTAGATCAGGATGTCGGGTTGCAACAACTGCTGGTGAATGATCTCAAACAGGCGCTGGTAAAGCCGGAATTCATCATCGGGCAAATTTACCTTGGCAAAAAGCAGGCATTTGGTAAAAAGATAATCCGAGATGGTAACGGTTTGAAACAGGTCTTTTTGCTGGATCAATTCCTTCAACTGCTTGAAGCGTTCAGCCATAAAAAACAGCTCCAGCGGAAACGCATATTGTTTTGGGTTTTCGTAAAACTTGGGTAAAAACGGATTGTCGGCAAACTGCTCCAGGATCAGGCGGGCATTGTAATGCTTTGCCAGCAGGTTGGATAACGTGGTTTTGCCGGCCCCGATATTGCCTTCTATCGTGATAAATGAATATTTCATTTTAGAGCCGGCAAAATAAAAGATGTTGACGCAATTGCTTATTGAAACTTTTGCACAGCCAGTGTGTCGGGGCACTCCGCCAGTAATTGTGCAACAGGTTTCTGCAACACGGGATGCATCAACGCCGGGGTTATTTCTGCCAGTGGAACGAGTACAAAACGCCTATTCTGGATTTGCGGATGCGGAATGTTGAGGTTCTCATCACGGATAATTTCATCATTAAAAAACAGGATGTCAATATCAATTATGCGTGGCCCGTACAGGATTGATCGTTTCCGTCCCAGGCTATCTTCGATGGCCTGTACTTCTCGCAGTAGCAATTGCGCATCAAGCTTTGTGTCGATCCGGAGAACTTGGTTTAAAAAATCATCCTGCGCTTCCAATCCCCAGGCTGCGGTTTGGTAAATGGCCGATTGCTGTTGTATGACGCCGCAGGAATCTTCAATCATGTTTCCAGCCTTTTGCAGTACTTCCTGCCTGTTGCCCATATTGCTGCCGATCAGTAAATATGCTGTATTCATCGCTATAACGGCCTGTGGCGTCAAATATCCTGTATTTTTGACGATTGAAATTTTTCTAAAGCATGCGAAGTTTTTTCAAGATATTTTTTGCTTCATTTCTTGCCCTAGCCATTTTCTCACTCGTTGCCTTTTTTCTGCTGGCAGGCCTTGCCGGCAGCCTTGCCAAAAAAGACCAGCCGGAGATAGAGGCAAATTCCGTACTGAGCCTGGACCTGAGTAAACTCTATCCCGAACGTGACAACCCGGATTTTATGGCTGCAATTCAAGGTGGGTCGCAACCAACCTTATTTGAAGTGGTGCGGCTGATACAGCATGCCAAAACCGATGACAACATCGCGGGCATCTACATTACAATGGATGGGAATGCCAATGGCTATGCGGCTTCCAACGAATTGCGGAACGCTATTCAGGATTTTAAAACGAGTAAAAAATTTGTTTTTGCCTACGGCAATTCCGTTTCGGAGGATGCCTATTTTGTAGGCAGTGTGGCCGACAAGGTTTATGTACATCCGCTGGGCAATTTTGCCTGGCAGGGTTTCAGCGTTACGCTTCCTTTTATTAAAGGCACCCTGGAAAAACTGAATATTGAAACACAGATCTTTTATGCCGGTAAATTCAAAAGTGCAACAGAAATTTTCCGCACTACCCAAATGACACCGGAGAACCGCGAACAAACTGCCGACTGGCTGGGTGATATTTACAGTTATTTTTTGCAACAAACAGCAGCTGTTCGAAAGGTAGATACGGCCACTCTTTTTCAACTGGCATCCACCGCTGCCATTCAAACACCACTGGATGCTGTCAATGCAAAGCTGGTTGATGCTGTAAAATATGATGATGAAGTAAGAGCCGAGATCAAAAGACGCCTGGACATTGGCCGCACCGATAAATTGAATCTGGTTCCAGTCAACACCTATGCCGATGCGGTAAGCGTACGCAAAGGCGGACGGGATAAAATTGCCGTCATTTATGCTGAAGGTGATATTGTGGATGGTGACGGTGATAACACACAGATCGGTGGCGAAACCTTCCGCGCAATGATTCGCAAAGCCAGGCTGGATAAAGATGTAAAGGCAATCGTGTTGCGGGTGAACTCAGGCGGTGGCAGCGCACTGGCCTCTGACATTATCTGGCGGGAACTGCGCATGGCCCGCGAAGAAGATAAAAAACCCGTTGTGGTGAGCATGGGCGATGTGGCAGCTTCCGGCGGTTATTACATAGCCAGTGGTGCCGACAGCATCTTTGCCCACCCCAATACCATTACGGGTTCTATTGGCGTTTTTGGTATTATTCCCAATATGCAGGGCTTTTTCGATGAAAAGCTGGGTGTTACGTTCGACGGTGTGACGACAGCGCCTTATGCAGATGCGCCATCTGTTGTAAAGCCGCTGGATGAAAAAGAAAAGCAACTGGTGCAGCGGGGTGTTGACAGGGTATATGCCCAGTTCAAGCAGCGGGTAGCAGCGGGCATCAACCGCGATACTGCTTATGTTGAAACCATTGCACAAGGCCGTGTGTGGAGCGGAGCCGATGCAGTACGTATCGGCCTGGTTCACCGGTTGGGTGGCCTCCGGGAAGCGATTGCGTCTGCAGCCCGAATGGCCAAACTATCTGATTACGGATTGAAAGAATATCCAGAAGAGGAAAGCTGGATTGATGAATTACTGAACCGCAAAAAGCCCGAGCCATCCGCAATGATCCGTGAACAGCTTGGAGAAGAAAATTACAAAGTGTTTGAGCAGGTAAGAAAGATTAAGGCCATGACCGGATCGGTGCAGGCAAGACTTCCGTTTGAAATCATATTCAGGTGATGAGTGATGAATGATGAGCAGTGAGTAGGGTCCACAGGGTCTATACTTATTATCCGTCATTCATTACTGATCACTCATTACTCATTACTCATCATGTCGCAATACAGTCAATTAAAGGCCATGCTGGCTGTAACAAAAGCCAGTTTGCTGGCCACTTTCCGCAGTCCGCAGTCTATTTTCTTTTCCCTGTTTTTTCCCATTGTCCTCATCTGGATCTTTGGTTCGCTGGCAGGCGGCGGCAGTGCGCCGTCGGTTGATGTAGCTTTTGAAAAAAACATTGATTCGTCTTCAATCTTATACCAGCAATTGGCCCATGATCCGTTTCTGCGCTTTGTGGACCCTGCGGAAAAGGATATCGAAGATGAATTGCGCAAAGGACGAATCGCCGCTATCATCGATGTGAAGAAGGCTGATAGCAGTGCCACACCTTATACCGTGCACCTGCGAACGTCTTCTGCCAGCCAGCGGGAGTTTGCAACCCTGCAAACGGTCTTGCGCAATACCGTTCACGAACTGGATAATATCATGTATCCTGACCGGCGCACGGCCGCCAGCATAACCGAATCGGTGGTGCCGGGACGGCGGTATAAAATGATCGATTTTTTTCTGCCGGGTATGATCGGTTTTTCGCTGATCGGATCGGCGGTATTTGGCATTGCTTTTCTTTTTTACTCGCTGCGGGAAACGCTTGTGCTGAAGCGTATGTACGCTACTCCCATCCGGCGGGAATATATCATCCTGGGAGAAAGTATTTCGAAAGTGCTTTTCCAGATGCTGACGGTGGTAGTGCTGATCGTGTTTGGCTATTTTATGTATGGCTTTTACCTGGCGAATGGTGTTGTTACATTTCTGAACATGCTGCTTCTTTCTTTCCTGGCCTTGTTGGTTTTTTTGGGATTTGGGTTTTTGATCAGCAGCATTTCCAAAAACCAGAATGTAATCCCGGTGTATGCTAACCTGTTTATGTTCCCGCAGTATTTTTTAAGTGGAACGTTTTTTCCGAAAACAGCCTTGCCGGCGGCCGTACAGCCTTTCATCCAGTTTCTACCGTTAACGGCGTTTAACGATGCCCTGCGGAATGTTGCTTTCGAAGGGCTGTCGCTGTGGAGTTGCTGGCCGCAAATCTCGGTATTGGCGGTTTGGGGCATAGTGGTGTACGCGGCAACGGCGAAGTTTTTTAAGTGGGATTAGGAGTCAGGAGTCAGGAGTCAGGAGTCAGGAGTCAGGAGTCAGGAGTCAGGAGTCAGGAGTCAGGAGTCAGGAGTCAGGAGTCAGGAGTCAGGAGTCAGGAGTCAGGAGTCAGGAGTCAGGAGTCAGGAATAAACTTTTGAAGATAGAAACAGATCGTTCTTTATTTACTTTGAAGGAGTACTGTGTTTATAGAAAGGATTGTAATGAGAAAACCGGCTCCGAAGGAGCCACGTGTTTTCTGAACCACAGCCCCACGGCGAACACGGAGAATCACAGTGCCGCTCTGTGCCCCTGTGGTTCAAAAAAATAGCTGAGTAGAATTACAGAACGTACACGAGTGCGACGCAACAGACGATGAATTGACTTGCAGTCGCTGGTAACAAAAACAAATACTATTTTTTCATGCGCATTATAAAACTTGGATTGATCTCATTTGGGTTTCTGTTTCTTCTTATCACGCTGATCTCAATTTTGTTTCCGTCGGAGATACGCTTATCGAGAGCTACCAATCTGCCCAATAACAAACCGCAAATCTTTTCACTATTGAAAAATGAAGAAGCCTGGCATCCTGCTTACCAGGATTCCGCTTCGCGAATAGCCATTACAACCATGGGCCGAAAAACGATTGCACAAACCGACTCCACGTTTGTGATTCAATTGCAGCAGGAAGGACGCAAACCCGTCACCAGCGGCTGGCAAGTGTACGGAACGCCGCAGTCTGATTCGCTGACACTCCAATGGTATATGGATTTCACTCTCTCCTGGTATCCCTGGGAAAAATTCAGCTCCCTGTTTTTTGAAAGGACCTATGGTACGATGATGGAAAAAGGCCTTGCCAATTTTAAAGAGCAGATGGTGCAGTAAATGATTGTTGGGATAAGCGGTTAGGTGCTTTGCCAAATAATCCCCAACTTACATATTTAAATCACTGCTTTTATGACGAAAGTAACGCTTCTGCCCACAAGGTCCGGGAGGATTTTGGGGCTTCTCCTGTTTCAGCTTTTCACCTTGGCTGCCTTTGCGCAATCACGCATCAGCGGACGGGTAACCGGTCCGCAAAACGCTGGCCTTGGCGGCATCACCGTTCAGGTGGTTAACACCACTTATGCTACCAGTACAGATAACGGTGGTAACTATACGTTAACGGCGCCGCTTTCGCCCGGGTCTTACCAGCTTCGTTTTACCGGCATCGGCTTCAAGGCCTTTACGCAACCGGTGCAGGTTTCAGCCAATGCCACTGCTACTGTTGATGCCCAACTGGAGGAAGACGCCCTGAAGATGGATGAAGTAGTGGTAACCGGTACATCGGCAGGAACCACACGGCGACAACTGGGAAGCTATGTTGGAACTGTAAGGGCCGACGAACTGACAAAAGGCGCTACCGGCGATGTGCTGGCGGCGCTGCAGGGCAAAACAGCCGGTGCCCAGATCATTCAAAATTCCGGCGATCCGGGTGGCGGTATTTCGGTGCGACTTCGGGGCATCAGTTCAATCGCTTCTTCCTCTGAACCCTTGTATATCGTAGATGGTGTGATTGTCAATAACGCTACCAACCGCGTTACGAATACACAGAACAGTTACGACGGGAACAATTTTGTAGGGAACATTGGCCAGAACCGTATGGTGGATATCAACCCCAATGACATCGAACGAATAGAAGTGCTGAACGGTGCTGCGGCGGCAGCTATCTATGGATCCAGGGCCAATGCCGGAGTGATCCAGATCTTTACCAAACGGGGGCGCAGCGGGGCTCCTTTGGTCAGTTTCTCTACTTCTGTTTTGGTAAATGAACTCCGGAAAAAATTAGAGGTCAACCAGGCACCTGTAAAATTTGGTGGCCCTACCGATGGTCCCGGAGCCTTAACACAGGATATTATTTCGGTAATAGGAACACCACCAGCATTACCCACCAATACCACGCCGGTCACCCGGTATGATTACCAGGATTATATTTTCCGCACCGGCATCGGTACCGACAATGCAGTTTCGGTAAGCGGCGGTTCGGAAAAAACGCGGTATTATTTATCAGGTGCCTATTTTTTCAACCAGGGAATAGTGCAAAATACCGACTTCAGGCGCTATAATTTCCGCTCCAATTTCGACCATACGTTCAACAATGTTTTCAGCGTAACCATGGGGTTGAATTATAACAACAGTGCGGCCAATGAAAAGCCAAACGGCAACTCCTTCTTCTCGCCGCTGAACAGTGTGACCATCCTTGGCAACTTTCATAATATTTTCGAAAGGGATGCCCTGGGAAATGCAAAAGCAGTAGGAGAAAGAGGCCGTGTAAATCCTGTATCGGTGATTGAAGATTTCAAACAGCGGCAGGAAACAAACCGCATCATCGCCAGCCTTGGCGCTAAACTTCGTCCGTTCACCGGCTTCACCTTTGACTATACGCTGGGTATCGACAATTACTCGCAAAACGGGACGACGTTTATGCCGCCATTCCCGTACAACGTAAGCACGGCATTCTTTGGTGGAGGACCTACGCTCAACCCAACGCTGAATGGGTATGCCAGCACGGGCAACAACTATTTTTTCCAGATCAACAATGAGCTGAATGCTAACTACCAATTTAACATTACCAACGACATTGGCTCTACAACCCAGGTAGGCTATTCGGTACAGTATGAACGAAACCGTTATTCCTTGCTACAGGGCAGGGGGCTTAGTCCGATTGTGGAAACGGTTAACGGCGCCAGCACCATTCTTCCTGGCATTGATGAACGGACAGAAGTATCGATCTCCGGTGTTTACCTGCAACAGAATTTCCGCATCCTGAACAAATTGTTCTTAACCGGTGCGGTGCGTCGGGATGGATCTTCTGTATTTAGTGAAGATCAGCGCAACCAGATGTATTATAAGGCCAGCGCCAGTTACCTGCTGTCGGAAGAAGGCTTCTGGCAAAAAAGCATTCCCTGGTGGAATACCTTCAAGTTGCGGGCAGCGTATGGGGAGAGCGGCAACCTGACGGGTATTGGTGCCTATTCACGCTTCAATGTGTATAGCTCCAACGCTTACCTGGAAAGAGCGGCCCTGCAATCGAGCAGCCAGCGGGCTAACGAAAACATCGGGCCGGAGCGACAAAAAGAATTGGAAATCGGTACAGACCTGTCTTTCCTGAACAACCGCATTGGTCTTACGTTTAACTGGTACAAAAAAAATGTTGACAACATCAACATCAGTCGCCAGGTGGCGCCAACGACAGGCTTTTCTTCGGTGCTGGATAATTTTGGCCGGCTCGAAAACAGGGGGATTGAAGTTGTGCTGAATGGTTCGCCTATAACCAACACAAATTTAAACTGGACGATAACGGCCATCTTTAACCGTAACCGTAACAAGGTGCTGGAAACCGGTCCTTCACTTACATTGTTATCTACCAATGGTGGGGCGCCAATAGCGCTTTTGGAGGGGTACCCGGTTGGGGTTTTCTTCGGGACCTTTTTTGCAACCGACGGCAGTGGCAACCAGATCAAGAATGCAACCGGTTTCCCCCAGATCGAAAGAGGCATTCAGGGCAACGCCAGCAATCCAGGAAGCCCGTTCATTTACACACCACAGCGTGACAACAGCGGTCTTCCCACTGGTACCACCTTGCGAAAAGTAATTGGTGATCCAAACCCTGATTATACCGCTTCGCTGGTAAATGAACTGAGCTACAAAAAACTCAGTCTGCGGATGCAGTTGGATGCCGTTCAGGGTGTGGATGTGTTTAATGCCGACTTCAGAACGCGGCAAGGTGTGGGCAACGGCACCGTGGCGGAACAGGAGCACCGGGGGCAATTGCCAAGAGGATACATTAACAGTGTTTACCAGATAGAAGAATGGCGTGTCGATGATGGCTCGTTTGTGAAGCTGCGGGAGGTCTCGCTTGGCTACTCGCTGGGCAAAATAAAGTTCTTCAATGACCTGACCATCAGTTTGAGTGGACGAAACCTTATCTCCTGGGACAACTACAAAGGCTATGACCCGGAAGTAAATGCTGCCGGCCAAAGCACCCTGTTGCGGGGAATCGATTTTGGTGCTGTGCCCATTCCCCGTACCTATCGTCTTGGTATCAATGCCCGTTTTTAATCTTAAAGCTTACAACATGAAATTGCATTCCTATTCAATAAAAGCGTTTCGTTTTTTCCTGGCTCTCTTGCTGCTGCAGACGGCCTGTACTAAAAATTATCAAAATCCCAATGCGGCTACAGAGGACCAGGCCTTTCGTTCTGCCCAGGGATTAACTGGCATAGCCACCGGCTTGCAGCGACTGTATACAGCCGGCAGGGCCAGCTCGCTTTACAACAAAATTGCCCTGACAGGTTTGTTGACAAACGAACTGTTTGTAATCAACCAAGGGAACACATCCGAATACCAGTTGCAATTGGGGGCTGGTTCGGTTGATGGCACAAATACCATCCTTGGTGGGTTATGGACGTCGAGCAACAAGATTTTGTACGATGCCGATAAGGTGCTGGCCGCTGCCAATACGCTGCCGGATAAATCTTACGCCAGTGGGTTGATTGGCTATACGACCATTTTCAAGGCGCTTGCCCTTGGTGACCTGGCCATGTTCTGGCAGCAGGTGCCGGCCACGATCGGAAACAATGTGCAGTTTGTCACCAGAACCGAAGGCTTTACCCGTGCCATTACCGCGATTGATGCGGCCCTCACGGCCATCAATGCGGATCCTATTTCATCTACTTTTTTGTTGAATATTCCGGCGGGTATTGACATTGTAAACACCTTGCATGCCCTAAAAGCCCGGTATTCCCTTTTCCTGGGAAATTACCAGCAGGCGTTAACGGCTGCCAATGCGGTTGACCTGTCGAAACGATCCAACTTTAATTTCAACAACGTCAACCTGAACCCGATTTTCGAAACGGCAACTTCCACCAACAATGTGTATGGCATCAGCGATGTAGCAACGCTTGGCCTACCGGCAGGTTTACAACCCAATACTGCTGACAAACGATTATCGTTTTATACGACGACAGCTTATGCGTCCAGGATCGCCGGATTTGCAGCCACGTCATCTTCAGCTTATCCCATTTACCTGCCCGGTGAGATCATTTTGATCAAAGCAGAGGCTTATGCACGGATGAATCCTCCGGATCTCTCCAATGCCCTTATTGAATTAAACAAAGTTGTCACCAAAAAACCGGCAACCAATCCTTCCGATATTGGGGCGGACCTGCCACCGTTAGCCGGACCGCTGACTCAACAGGAGATTTTAAACGAAATCTACCGGCAACGAAGCATTGAGCTTTTTATGAGCGGTCTGCGACTGGAAGACATGCGTCGCTTTGACCGACCCGTAGCCGAACGACGTCGCAACTTCCTGCCGTATCCTTTCCTGGAGCGGGACAACAATACCAATACGCCTGCTGATCCTGCATTCTAGCACAAAAGGCCGTCAAAACTGACGGCCTTTTTCTTTGGCTCCTGAATCCACCTGAATGTGTAATGTTGCAACCGGGCAAAGCCTGGCTGCTGAAAAATATTTTTTCGCTTCTGCAACGTTACGCTTCCCTTTGTTGTCAACACCTTGCAAGAACACAAAATGGATGATCACTGGCTGGTTAGGGAATGCCTGAGAGGGAACAGTGCTGCGCAAAAGCAGTTCTATGAGCAGTTTGCCCCGGTAATGCTGGCGGTGTGCTATCGCTATACCAAATCCCTGGCCGATGCCGAAGACGTGTTGCAGGAAGGGTTTATCAAGGCCTTTCGAAATATGCAGCAATTTAAAGGCGAGGGCAACCTGGGTGGATGGCTGCGCCGCATTATGGTTACTTCAGCCATTAATTTTCTGAAAAAAGAAAGCCGTTATCAAACCGATCTTGTTTTTGGCGATGAGCCGTTGCATGCGGTTTCGTCGTACGAACCCCATATGCACTTGGAAGCTAAAGAGCTGGCCGAATTGATCCGCCAGTTGCCGGCTGGTTACCAAACCATTTTTAACCTGCATGCGGTGGAAGGATATACGCATGTAGAGATCGGGCAGATGCTGGGCATAAAAGAAAGCACATCGCGAAGCCAGTATGCCAGGGCGAGGGCTTTGCTGATTCAATGGATTGAAAAACACAACAGCGACGTTAAAAACGGAACATATGCAAGGTAGTTTTGAAAAAAAGGTTCAGGAAAAACTGGATGAGCTGCGGCTCACGCCATCGGAACCTGTTTGGAAGGCCATCGAGAAAGAGCTGAAGCCGGAAAAACGGCGCCGGTTTCCGTTTTGGATTCCCTTTATTATTGTTTTACTGGGTGGCACTACCTGGTGGTTGCTGCAAAACGGTGGTGAAGAAGATACAGCTGTTTCGACCGGAATAACAACAGCATCCGGTGCAAACAAAGAAACAGAAACGCAAGCCATTCCAGAAGCGGATAGAATAGAAGAAAGAAAAACAGATCAATCAAATACAACAGAAACTTCTTCTCCGAAGGCCATTATAACTTCAACTGATTATACAAACAACAGCAAAAACGAGACTGGTAAACCAAATACGGTTTTGCCTAATCAAAACGCCGAAGCAGGATCACATTCAGGTATCACATCAATGAGATTACTTCTTCATGGTACTGGTAAAGCGGCAACAGAAAAATCATCAATAGGTCAAACAGGGAACGAGTCGAATGTGAACAATACTATTCTTCACGATAAACTGCCAGCGCAGCCGGATGTCCTGTCGCAACCCTCAAAAGAAAATGCTTCGCAAACCGAGCAACAGCCGCTAGTCAATGAGCCGGCGGAAAATACATTGGCCGCTGATTCTTCAACCGCAAAAACAACCGATAGCGTTCTACTTTCTCTACCTGGGAAAATAGATTCTGCGGGACAAAAAACCAAGGTAGCGGCGGCGAAAAAAGGCTGGCAGAAAGTGGTCACGGTAAAGGGTGGCTGGAGCCGGTTTTCGGATGGGATATTGGGCAGTAATCTGGTGCAGGCCGACCTTAGTTCTTCGCCTGCTCCCGGTTATTACAACGGTATAGCCGGAAATCCTAACCCGGCTAAAAAAGGCGCTGCCTTCCAGGTGGGAATCGGCTTGTCGAAAGACATTCACCCTCGCTGGAACGTAGCCATCGGATTGCAGTATGCCTATTACAGTACCCAAACAAAAGTGGGTACCTACAAAACCATTGATACCGCTGTTATGACCTCCGACGGTAAAATTGCGTTGGAAGGTTACTACAGCAATGCAAACCTGCGTGACTTTACCATGTGTTACGGTTTCCTTGAATTGCCCCTTAGCATTGGCTTTAAGCCGCTGTCCCGTCTTCCGCTGACGCTTTCTGCAGGCGCTTCTTATGGAAGATTGCTGCATTCCAATTCCCTGCAATACGACCGCTGGGCGAATATTTATTATTCCGATAAAGCATCCGCACGAAAAAATATTTTTGCCGGTTTTGCTTCCTTGCAATTTGCTTTCATCAACAAGGGTTCCTGGCAATTTGAGGCAGGCCCTGTGGTGCAATATCATCTTTCGGGCCTGCAAAAAAACAGTTCGAAACCAAAATTGTTTTTTGCCGGTCTGCAATCCTCTATACGTTTTTAAACCTTCGTGCAACGAAAATCAAAACCTCGTTGTCAGAAGGATAACTGTTTACACAATTCTAACGCAAACTAAACTGTATGAAAAAATCGCTTCGCTTTTCTGCCGCAGCCAGTTGTTGCATCGCACTTCTTTTTGTGCTGCAAGGCTGTTTAAAAGACACCTACCGCGAAACTTATACCATCTACATGCCGGTATATAAATCGCTTACCGAAGTACGAGCCAACATGAAAGGCGGACCGGCACAACCTCTGGTTAACACAGGCAAGCTGAATATTTTCGGGAACTACATCTTCCTGAACGAAATAAATGAGGGCATTCACATTATTGATAACACCAACCCGGCTTCACCCAAAAACATCGCCTTTATTTCCATTCCCAACAACATGGATCTTGCCGTAAAAGGCAGGTATCTCTATGCGGATTCTTACTCCGACATTGTAGTGTTTGACATTTCAGAGCCCACCAATGTACGCCCCGTAAAATTCCTTGATAACGTAATTCGTGAAAAGAACCGTTATTGGGTAAACAACCAGACCAATGCCGATTCCATTAAAGTGGTGGTGGATTATATCGCAAGGGATACAACCGTGTCCGGAACACAGTACCGGCGCTGGAACAGTTGTCCCAGTTGTATGTATGCTTCTGCCGATCTGAATACATTTTTTTCCACGTCAGCGCCAAAAACCGGGGTGGGTGGCAGTACTTCCCGCTTTACCATTGTGAACGACTATATGTACGCTGTTTCCAACAGTGAGTTGTATGCCATCAGCATTGCTACCGGCGACAATCCGCAACTGACTTCCACTAAAAATATGGGCTGGAATATTGAAACCATTTACCCGTTCAAAGACCGGTTGTTTATTGGTTCCCGCACCGGTATGTTTATCTATAGTTTGTCAAATCCTAGCAGCCCTACACAACTTAGCCAGTTTACGCATGCCACCAGTTGCGACCCGGTAATTGCCGATGATAAGTATGCCTATGTAACACTGCGCACCGGCACCACCTGCGCCGGAAACATCAACCAACTGGATATATTGGATGTAAGCAATCTTTCTGCACCGTCGCTGAAAAAAACGGTCATGATGTCTAACCCGCATGGTCTCTCAAAAGATGGCGATAAACTTTTTATCTGTGATGGCACTGCAGGATTGAAGTTGTATGATGTATCCACACCGGTGGCCCCGAAACTGGTACAGCAGGTACAGGGACTGGAAACCGTTGATGTGATTGCCATGGGCGGAAGGGCGATCGTTGTGGCAAAAGATGGCCTGTACCAGTTTGATTATTCCAGCGGCAACAACATTTCGCAGATCAGCAAACTGGCCATTCAAAAAAATACTAAATAACCAACCATGCGAACAATATTTCAATTGGCCCTGCTGATTCTTTGTGTCCAGGCGTCAGCACAAAACAAACCGTTTTCTTTTAAAAGCAGTGTGCAGGTAGGCCTGCTGGAAGGCGAAATAGGCAGTGCGTTTCAACTGCAAACCGTTAACGGGCTTCAACACAAAACTTGGTTTGCGGGAGTTGGTGCCGGGCTGGATTATTACCATACCCGTACCATTCCGCTCTTTCTTTCCGTACGAAAATCATTTGTCAATGGTGTAAAATCTCCGTTTGTTTACGTTAATGGCGGGTATCATTTTCCCTGGCTAAGACAACAGGATAAAATCTGGAGCGAAAGCGAAGCCGAAGGGGGGGTGTATTATGATGTGGGTGTTGGATACCAGGTGCCGGTTATGAAAACATCCGCCTTATTTTTTACGTTGGGCTTCTCACAAAAGACTTTTAGTGTTTCCCACACTGAGAGTTATTTTATTGATATCTGGCCCTATCCATACCCCAACGGACAGCGTACAACGCTGGATTACAACCTGCGTCGCCTGAGCATGCAAATGGGCTTACGGTTTTAAGAATTTAATGTTGCGCTGAATGCCTTTGTATTTGGAACGGCTAAGCGGAGAGTGTTTGAAAATTTTTCGGAACGCTTCTTCACTTAGCCCTTCCCATTCCCGGGTAGAGAGGTTCAGAATTTCAGGAATGGGAGAGAAGCCTTCTTCCTGGTGCGGCTGGCTAAAGCGGTTCCATGGACATACATCCTGGCAAACATCGCAGCCAAACATCCAGTCGTTGAATTTACCCTTCATTTCATCCGGGATGATCTCATCTTTCAGTTCGATGGTAAAATAAGAAATGCACCGGCTGCCATTTATCACTTTCCCTTCACTGATGGCTTCTGTAGGACAGGCATCAATGCACTTGCGGCAACTGCCGCAATAATCCCTTGCAAAGGGATCATCGGGCTGCAGTTCCAGGTCGGTAATAAGGGTAGCAATAAAATAAAACGAACCACTTCCTTTCGTGATCAGGTTTCCATTTTTGCCAATCCATCCGAGTCCACTGCGTTGCGCCCATGCCCGCTCCAATACCGGTGCTGAATCCACAAATCCTCTTCCGCTGAACTGCCCGATCTGATCCTGCAGTTCCGCCATCATACTCCGCAACTGGCCTTTGATGATGGTATGATAATCGGTACCATAAGCATACTTGGAGATCTTAAGATCCATTTGTGCCGTTTGTTCCGGGTAATAGTTTTTCAGCAGCGTGATCACCGATTTGGCCCCGGGCACTAATTTGGAGGGATCGATGCGCAGGTCAAAATAGTTTTCCATGTACTGCATCTTACCATGAAGCCCTTTGTTCAACCAGGCTTCCAGCCGCCGGGCATCTTCCTCCAACGGCTCTGCCCGGGCAATGCCGCAATGATCAAAGCCAAAGCGGGCCGCAGTAGCCTTTACAAGTCGGGTATGTTGTTCTGATAACAAATTGCAGGAATGTAAACCTGCAAAATTGCGCTTTTTGAACAATGCAAGATGTGAAAATCGTGAGCGGTCAATGGTGAGTGGTGAGTAGGCAGTAGGCAATAGACAGCAAATGCGGATAACCAAGATATCAAAAAAACCTCCTGAATGATCTGGAGGTTTTTTTAATATAAAGTTTGATGAAACAGGAGACACCCACTCACCACTGACCATTCACCACTCACCTACCGCTGCTTGTCTACAATGTTTTTCAGATTGAAATAGGGCTCAGGACGTTGGTCACCCGAAAAGCCTTTTGCCAGCACCACCAGGGTAACTTTGCGGGAAAAGTCAATCATCGGCCAGGCTCCTTCAAAATTGGGAAGGGTTAAAACAGTGGCCGCACTTCCGGGTGCTGTATTGTTATCTACTGCCCAACTTCCTAAGGAAAATGTAAACCCTTGTGTGGTCAGAGGCAATTGGGAAATCTGTTCGGTCCTGATTTGCACTTTGCGCATTTCCTGCACGGCTGCTTCGCTCAGGATTTGTTTGCCGCCGGCTTTTCCTCCATTGAGCAGCATCTGCAGGAATTTCGTGTAATCGGCAGCCGTGGATTTGGCGCCATTGCCGGGATTGGGTGCTGATCCGTCATCGGTAACAAAAGTTGTATTGCGCATGCCCAGCGGCACAAAGATTTTGGTGCGCATCAATTGCTCAAAGCGTTTTTTGGTAACGATTTCGGCAATGCGGGCCACGATGACCATTCCAAAATTGCTAAAGCGAAACTGTTCTCCCGCATTGGCATGGATGTCTTTTTTGGCAATGTCCGGTACCGCTTCCTCCAGTGTATTGTACCGCGTTTTCTCCAGGAGAGAAGCTACTTTAAAACCATCCCTTCCAATACCGGTCTGGTGTGAAAGACACATGCGGATTGTAATGTATCCCTTCCGGTAACTGTCAAAGATGGGCAGGTAGTTACTGATTTTATCGTCCAGCGACACCTTTCCTTCATCCACCAATTGCATAATCAGGGCCGTGGTCAGCCACTGGCTGCTGGCGCCGATCGGGAAAGGTGTTTTCGGTTGTACATCGCCGATATTTTTCTGGTATAAAACCGTATCAGGATTGGCTACTACTACACTCACGTCCTTTCCCAGAAGCTTTTTGTTTTCCTCCAGTGCCTGGTCCAGTGCTGAAAATGAACCCTGGGTGAAGGCCGCCTGAAGAAATAGCATGAAAACCGCTACCAGACTGGCTTTGAGGCAGTTCTTCTTGAAAATAGCTGACATAATTACGGTAAATTTAGGATGGACTGTGGTTTGATAATTGATACAACGAACTCAAATAACGTTAATTGTATGAACCTAAACAACTTTACGATAAAGGCTGCAGAGGTCATTCAGCAATCGCAGCAGATTGCCTTTAATAATCAAAACAGCAACATAGAAACCGAACATATTTTAAAGGCCATGCTGGACCAGCAGGATTCCTCGGTAGAATACCTGTTGAAAAAGAATGGTGTGAACGTAGCCCAATTGGAATCCAGGCTGGATGCCCAGATCGACCGCTTGCCAAAGATCAGTGGTACAGAACCGGCGCAGAATATCAGTCGCGATGCCAACAACGCCGTGCTCAAAGCCAATGCTTCCTTAAAGCAATTTGGGGATGAATTTATTACGCCAGAGCACCTGCTCTATGCGTTGGTGCAGGGGGCCGATAGCACGGCTGGTTTGCTAAAAGATGCCGGCCTTACGGACAAAGGCCTTGTGGCTGCAATCAAAGACCTGCGCAAAGGATCTACCGTAACCTCGCAAACACAGGAAACCCAGTTCAACACCCTGAACAAATATGCCAAGAACCTGAACGAACTGGCCCGCCAGGGAAAACTTGATCCGGTGATTGGCCGCGATGAAGAAATTCGCCGTACCCTTCATATCCTTTCCCGCCGTAGCAAGAATAACCCGATTCTGGTAGGTGAGCCGGGTGTGGGTAAAACGGCGATTGCCGAAGGATTGGCGATACGCATTGTGAACGGTGACGTGCCGGAGAACCTGAAGTCAAAAACTATTTTTGCGCTGGATATGGGTCAGTTGATTGCCGGCGCCAAGTATAAAGGTGAATTTGAAGAACGCCTGAAAGGCGTAGTGAAAGAAGTGTCTACATCGGAAGGCGAGATCATTCTTTTTATAGATGAGATCCATACACTGGTGGGAGCCGGTGGCGGCGAAGGTGCCATGGATGCCGCCAATATTTTAAAGCCGGCCCTGGCTCGTGGTGAACTGAGAGCCATTGGTGCCACCACGCTAAACGAATACCAGAAGTTTTTTGAAAAAGACAAGGCCCTGGAGCGTCGCTTCCAAAAAGTGCTGATTGATGAGCCATCGGTGGAAGATGCTATTTCCATACTTCGTGGCTTGAAAGACCGCTACGAAACGCACCACCATGTGCGCATTAAAGATGAAGCGATCATTGCAGCAGTGGAATTGTCGGTGCGGTATGTAACCGATCGTTTTCTGCCAGACAAGGCCATTGACCTGATTGACGAAAGCGCGGCCAAACTTCGCCTGGAGATGAACTCGATGCCTGAGGAACTGGATAAACTGGAACGGCAGATCCGCCAACTGGAAATCGAGCGGGAAGCCATTAAGCGGGAGAATGATGAAGACAAATTAAAAGAACTGAATACGCAGATCGCCAACTTGGCAGTTGAACGGGATACGCTGAAAGCCAAATGGCAGGAAGAAAAAGAACTGGTCGATAAAATTCAGAATGCAAAAGCTGACATTGAAGCCTTGAAGCAACAGGCAGAACAGGCAGAAAGAGAAGGTGATTACGGAAAAGTGGCGGAGATCCGGTACGGCCGCATCAAAGAAAAAGAAGCCACGATCAGTACGCTGACCAACAGTTTGGCTGAGCTGAGTGAGAATAGCAAGCGCCTGATGAAAGAAGAAGTGGATGCGGAAGACATTGCGGAAAGCGTTGCCAAAGCCACCGGTATCCCGGTATCAAAAATGCTGCAAAGCGAACGCGAAAAGCTGCTGCACCTGGAGGAAGAGTTGCATGGTCGTGTGGTAGGACAAGATGAAGCTATTACGGCTGTAGCCGATGCCATCCGCCGGAGCCGGGCCGGGCTGAACGATCCCAAAAAACCAATCGGTTCATTCATTTTCCTGGGTACAACCGGTGTGGGTAAAACGGAACTGGCAAAAGCCCTTGCAGATTACTTGTTTGATGATGAGCATATGATGACCCGCATCGACATGAGTGAATACCAGGAAAAGCACACCGTTTCCAGGTTGGTGGGAGCGCCTCCAGGTTATGTGGGCTATGATGAGGGTGGACAACTGACGGAGTCTGTTCGCCGCAAGCCCTACCAAGTGGTGTTGCTGGATGAAATTGAAAAAGCGCATCCTGATGTCTGGAACATTATGCTGCAGGTGCTGGATGATGGCCGCCTGACGGATAACAAAGGCCGAGTGGTGAACTTTAAGAACACCATCATCATCATGACCTCTAACCTTGGCAGCGACATTATACAAGAGAATTTTGCCGATGTAACCGAACGGAATAAGGACGAAGTTGTTGAACGGACAAAGGTTGAAGTAATGAGCCGCCTGAGGGAAACAATCCGTCCGGAGTTTTTGAACCGCGTTGACGAGATCATTCTCTTCCAGCCGCTCCTGCGCGGCGAGATCCGCGGTATCATACGCATACAGTTGGAGAACCTGAAAAAACTGGTTAACCAAAGCGGGATCCAACTGCAGTTTTCAGAATACCTGCTGGACTTCCTGGCCGAAAATGGCTTTGATCCCCAGTTTGGTGCCCGTCCGCTGAAGCGCCTCATCCAAAAAGAGATCGTCAATGGCCTAAGCCGCAAGATCCTGGCAGGCGATATTGATAAATCGCACCCCGTGCTGGTAGATGTGTTTGATGGCGTGGTGGTGTTCCGGAATGAAGTGGAACAACATGCCTGATAGACGATGTGTTTTGAAGAATAAAAGGAGCCCCGCAACAAAGCGGGGCTTTTTACGTTGTAATCAGCAGCAAGGAAGGTGTGAATTCAGGCTTGTTTTTTGCTCCTTCGGTGCTGGATGATTTAAGAACACCGTAACACATTCACTCCTTAACTTTCCAAAAACACGCAAACGCATATGAAAAAAGGAATTCTCCTCCTCCTCCTGATAAGTTCCCTCTTTGCCGATGCCCAGTCGCTGAAAGATGCCCTGTATGGCGGCAAGCTGAAAAACCAGCCGGGTACTGTTGTCCGTAAAGGCGATGACCTGGCCAAACTGGAAGCAGAAAAGCGGGAATCCGAACAGAAAATAATAGACTCGCTTCGGGCCGATTCGGTAACAAAAGCACTGGCGGTGCTGGCAGCTGATTCTGCCCGCCTGGCTGATTCGGGAACCGTTGTTACAACGGCTTTGCCCACCGATTCGGCAATGAGCGCAGGCTTGGCTGACAACAAGCCGGTTGCCTCCAGTTCCGTTTCACAAAACAGTGCTACCGCAGCGCCCAGTGAAACTGCCGAAGAACCAAATGAAGGCGAAGCGCCGGCAGAAAAAGCTGTTGATCCAAAAGATAACAATGCGCTGCTAAAAGCATATATGGAAGGAATTATTACCACGTTGAAATCCGAAGTGCTTTCGTCAAAAAAAGTAAAAGACGGCAGCTATTATGTACTGGTTTCCTATGCCATTGAAACCGATGGCCAGTTAAACATCACCGATGTTTTTGTATCGCCGGAAAACGACTTTATGCAAAAGCAAATAAAGGAAAGGCTGGCACTGGAAACACCCAAGCTGAACCCGGTTCTATCCAGCAGTGGCAAGGCCCGCAAGGTGAACAAAAAATACAATTTTACACTGGTGAAAGAATAGCAGGATTCGATCATAAATTCTTGAAAAAGGCAAGTCTTAAGGCTTGCCTTTTATTATTCTCCAATGGCTCCATCACTCATATGTGGTATAATTTATATGCTAATAATCTCTAACTTTCCTCTCTGTCCATTTACTTTTTTATACCAAACGTATGAACCAACCGCTTTCTGTTCCCGTGCAACCGGCGCAACGCATTCAGGTGATTGATACTCTTCGGGGCATGGCCCTGCTGGGTATTTTGCTGATGAACATTCCTTACTTCTCTACCCCGGAAGTGGCAGCCGAAAACCTGAATGTTTGGGGCGAATACAGCGGTCCTAATTTTTATACCTGGTGGGTGGTAAACGGGCTTTTTGAAGGAACCATGCGGGCTACTTTTTCGATGCTGTTTGGCGCCGGGGCCATTTTGCTGCTGACGAAACTGGAAAATAAAAGCAGTGACATAAATCCAGCCGATATTTATTACCGCCGCCTGCTCTGGCTTTTTTTGTTTGGGCTGATCAATGCCTTTGTGCTGCTTTGGCCCGGCGACATTTTATATACCTATGCCATCTGCGGGTTGTTCCTGTTTCCCTTCCGGAAGATGAAACCAAAATTCCTGTTGCTGTTTTCTCTTGCATTTTTGTTGTTCGCCACCATGCAGGGAACCTATCGCATGTACCAGTCGCATTCAACGCGGGTAGAAGGAGAGAAGGCCCTGTTGCTGGAAAAAAACAAGCAAATACTCAGTGAAAAGCAAAAAGAAGCAAAAGAAAAATGGCTGGGTTATCAGGATCGATCCAGGCCCGAAAACAAACAAAAAGAAGCCATAAAGGAGACGGAGACTGTTTCCAGTGGGTCTTATTTCGGCCTTATGGCCTACTTCAGTGGAATCAACGCCATGCTGCAAAGCAAAGCCTTGTATCACAGTCGGTTTTTTGATGCCATGTCTATGTTTTTTCTGGGCATGGCCCTGTTTAAATGGGGTGTGATTACTGGACAACGAAGCCGCCGTTTTTACCTTTGGATGGTTTTGCTTTGTTATGGTGTAGGGCTGCCCTTAAGCTATTGGGAGCATTCTACAGCAGTAGTCGTTCGTTTCGACAGTTCGCTATTGTTTGAACGCTTTGGCGTCAACTTTTACCAGATAAGAAGAACCGCTCTGGCCCTTGGGCATCTCAGCCTGGTGATCCTGCTTTTTAAAGCAGGGGTTTTGAAAATGCTGTGGCGCTGGCTGGCCGGGGTTGGGCAAATGGCATTCACCAATTACCTGATGCAATCTGTTTTTTGCGGGCTCGTTTTTTATGGAGTAGGTTTTGGGTTGTATGGAAAGTTGCAGCGATACGAAACTTATTACGTAGTGGCTGCCGTTTGGGTGGTTCAGATCATTTTCAGCAATGTCTGGCTCCGGTATTATCGCTTTGGTCCGCTCGAATGGGTTTGGCGCAGCCTGACGTATGGAGAAAAGCAGTCGTTTAAAAAAGAATCACCGGTGCCTGATGCCGCCCTGGCATCTGTTATCTCCGGCAAGGAAACCCGCATTATAGTACCGGGTAAAAACGAAGACAGCACGATAACGGGTTAAGTTCCGCTAAGCGTTTTCCCATTTACATTGAAGTTGAGGGAGAAACTGATCGTTTCAAATCAAATCCATTAAACAGGGATGGCTGGGATAATCTTGCTTATCTAGTAAGCCAAAACGTGAACGGCAATTATCTTTAAGCCGATTTTGACGTTCATGAAAGCAAAGCACACCATCCTTTTGATTGCCCTCGGTTTTTGTCTGGAATACATTGGTTCGCTGTCGCGGATCATGCACCGCAGTGAGGGGCAGGTTTTGTTCATTCTCGCTACCTTACTGAAGGTAATTGGTATTGTGTGGCTGGCGTATAAGGTGGTGACCTATGACGGCTTTCGCCGGTTCATGGAACGCTGATAAAAACCTGGCTGCAATCCTTCACACACCTCTCTTCAGCCCGTTTAACAAATTGATAAGAGTGCAATCTTGACAGGAGAACTAATCCTGCTAGCAAGCTGAAAATCTGCTGCTGGCCTGATTTTCCTGTTTAAAAACAATTTTTCGTCACTGATATATTGAAAACTCTGGCCAAGTGTTGATCGCTGACAATACGGCAAAGGCCGCTTGTCAAGGGTTACCTTTTTCTTTAATTTGTATTAAGAACCAAATTATTCATCAAAATGATCCAAAAAACATATTTCAAGACAAAAGATTACTGTAAAGTAAAATTCACCTTGAAACCTGAGAATGCCGAAGCCGTAGAGACAGTAGCCATTGCCGGTTTGAACAGCGACTGGAAAAACCTGATCACCATGAGCAAGAAAAAAGATGGAACCTTTACAGCAGAAGTTTCCCTTCCCAAAGAATCCGTACACGAGTTCAAGTACCTGGTAAATGAATCTGAGTGGTTGAACGAGCCGGAAGCTGATAAACAAAAGAAAAACGAATTTGGTACCAGCAACAGCGTTATCGTTCTGTAAGCTGGTTTCCCCTCAATTTTATATTAACAGAACAACAGGAGGCAATGCGATAAGCATACCAGTTTCCTGTTGTTCTGCTCTTTGTAAAATGCACCCTCAGCTATAAATCCTGGCTGTCTCATTCTGGTGCTTTTTCCCTGGTTTGCTTGCCCTAACAACGTTTGTTTTGCCTTTGCCTGTTTTGGAAATAAACAGGGGTGGACCTCTATTGCCCTTACCGAAGTCAATCTTCATATAAAGAAAGGCGAAAGCCATTTTACCGGCTTTTCCTATTTTGTGTCTTTCTAATCGGGAAATTATGGGTAAGACAATCGTACTCTTTTTCGCAGGCTTTTTTGCCGTTTTTGCATTGTGGGCACAACAGAAAGACGCGTCGAGACTACGGGTAAAAACAGACAGGGGCATCGTAGAAGGTGTGCTGGAAAAATCCGGCATTCGCTCCTTTAAAGGCATTCCGTTTGCCGCTCCGCCTATTGGAGACCTGCGGTGGAAAGCACCGCAGCCTGTTCAGGCCTGGACAGGCATATTAAAGGCCGAAAAGTTTGGTCCCCGGGCGATGCAGACCCCAATTTTTGGCGACATGAATTTTCGGTCTGATGGCGTGAGCGAAAACTGTCTTTACCTGAATGTGTGGGCACCGGCTACAAAAGGAAAAACGCTCTTGCCTGTGCTGGTTTATTTCTACGGCGGTGGCTTTGTGGCCGGTGACGGCTCCGAGCCGCGGTACGACGGCGAAAGCATGGCTACGAAAGGAATTGTTGCCCTGACTGTGAACTACCGGTTAGGCGTATTCGGTTTCATGGCGCACCCGGAATTGTCGAAAGAATCCGGTCGGAATGCCTCCGGAAATTATGGCTTGTTGGACCAGGCTGCGGCGCTGCAATGGGTCAAAGAAAATATTGCGGCTTTTGGCGGTGACCCGGCCCGGGTAACCATCGCCGGTGAGTCGGCAGGATCCATTGCTGTCAGTGCGCAAATGGCCTCGCCCCTGGCAAAAGACTTAATCGCCGGTGCCATTGGCGAAAGCGGTTCCATCCTGGGTGCATTGCCGGCCGTGCCGCTGGCAGAGGGCGAAAAAGTGGGAGAGGAGTTTGCCAAAATCATCGGTGCAAAATCACTGGCAGAACTGCGATCACTTTCTGCCGATTCGATTCTGAGCGCTTCGGCACGATTTGGCCTATTTCGTTTTCCCCGCACTATCGACGGCTTGTTTTTCCCCGAAGATCCGGCCAGGGTTTTTGCTGATGGCCAACAGGCAAAAGTGCCCCTGCTGGTGGGCTGGAATAACGAGGAGATGAATTACAAGGCTGTACTGGGAAATGACAAACCCACAAAAGAAAATTTTGAAAAAGCTGTCAGGCGTTTATATGGCACCGAAGCCAGTGAGGTACTGAAATGGTATAACCCTGCCACCGATGCCGAGGTGGAGCAGGTAGCCACCGACCTGGCCGGCGACCGGTTTATCTCGTTTAGTACCTGGCGCTGGGCGGAACTGCATGGAAAAACGAGCGGGCAGGCGGTGTTTCGGTACCTGTACGAAAAGCCACGGCCTCCTATGGTGCCGGAAATGGGTGATGCTAGTCCCGGGCTGGCAGGTGGCGTGCAAAGAGGTGGACAACCACAGCCGCCGGCAAAAGGGGCAGTGCATTCGGCCGAGATTGAATACGCCATGGGCAATCTTTCTACCAATAAAGTATTTGCCTGGACGGAAGAGGACTATAAAGTTTCCCGTACACTGCAGGGCTATTTTGTCAACTTTATCAAAAACGGAAATCCAAACGGGCCCGGGTTGCCGCAATGGAAAGTTGCCAACCAGTCGGCCGATGTACCGGTTATGCATATCAATGTAAAATCGCAGTTGCATCCGGAGCAAAACCGGGGCCGGTATCTTTATCTGGAAAAGGCGGCCAGTAGGTAGCTGCCTGCCTTTGGACTTCTCAATAAACTAAACGTATTTCAGTGAATGGCAATATTCTTGTTGACTATAGTAAACGTATATCCGATCGGTTCACTGAAAAATTGTTTTTTATGTCGAAAAGTAAACAGCAGGAAAGTCAGCAGCAAAGCCAGGGAGTAACCATTGGTACGCAGGGTAATGAAGATCAGCCGACGCCACATGGCGATGACCTGCACTATCCGCAGATAAGAGAAGAGGATAGCCGTGGCATTCCCAACCAGGAAAAATCATCGGCCCGCAACCAGGAAAAGTCAAACAGGGAAGGCGACAGGTAACCACAGTTGTCTTTTTTAAAAGATGAAAATGCCGCCGGTGCGGCATTTTTTTTAACTGCCCTTCTTGCGCCTTCTTCCTACATTTATAAAAATTGTGCGTTTCATGCCGTTCAACCGTAGAAACTTTCTGCAAAAAGCCGGAGCTGCTTCCGCTTTTGCCCTGGTCTCCGGGCTTTTTCAGCCGGCCTGGAGCCGCAACCTGGAAAAAGCCTTGCGACAGGCGGCTTCCATTCCACCTGATGA
The DNA here is from genome assembly GCA_014163555.1 of Flavisolibacter longurius. Taxonomy (GTDB): domain Bacteria; phylum Bacteroidota; class Bacteroidia; order Chitinophagales; family Chitinophagaceae; genus Flavisolibacter. Next base: position 250,324 of record JACJGO010000001.1, on the reverse strand, counting down.
ACTGGCTAGTGACGAGGACTTTTGGTATTTTATTCAACAATCGTTCACTGTAACTTCCTCTCTTATTAATCTGAACAATGGGGGCGTTTCGCCGGCGCCAAAAACGGTACAGGATGCCATGAAGCGTTATTACGATTTCAGCAACGAAGCGCCGAGCTACTTTATGTGGCGCATCCTTGACCAGGGCCGTGAAACGCTGCGCACAAACCTTGCAACCCTTGCCGGTTGCAGCGATGGGGAGATCGCCATCAACCGAAATTCTTCAGAAGGTTTGGAGACGGTGATCTTTGGCCTGCCCTTACAAGCGGGGGATGAAGTAGTGGCTTCTAAGCAGGATTATCCCAACGTGGTGAATGCCTGGAAGCAGCGGGAAAAGCGGGATGGGATTAAAGTAGTATGGGTAAACCTTGAATTGCCTTCGGAGAATGAAGCCTACCTGGTTAAGAAGTTTGTTTCTGCGTTTTCACCCCGGACGAAGGTGGTGAACATAACGCATATCATTAACTGGAATGGACAGGTTTTGCCTGTGCGTAAAATTGCGGATGAAGCCCATAAACGAGGCATCGAAGTTTTGGTAGACGGCGCCCATAGTTTTGCGCATTTGCAGTTTGCGATTCCCGACCTGGGAGCGGATTATTTTGCCACCAGCCTGCACAAATGGTTGTATGCACCCATCGGCAGCGGTTTGTTGTATGTAAAAAAAGAAAAGATTAAAAACATATATCCCCTGTTTGCCAGCGATGACCCGCTCAAGGATGATATTCGCAAGTTTGAGCACCTGGGTACCCGCCCGTTTTTTATTGAACAGGCCATTGGCAAGGCGATAGAGTTTCACCAGATGATTGGCAGTGAACGCAAGCAGAAACGGCTGCATTATCTTAAGAATTACTGGATGGAAAAGGTAAAAGACGAGCCCAAGGTGAAATTGCACACCTCTCTGCACCCGGCCTGGAGCTGTGCCATCGGGTTAGTGTCGGTAGAAGGGAAAAAGCCGGGTGAACTGGACAGTTTTCTTTTCAACCGGCATAAAATTCACGCTACTAGCATTGAGTGGGAAAATATCCATGGCGTTCGCATTACACCCAACGTTTACACTACCACTGACCAGTTGGACAAACTGGTGGAAGGGATCCGGGCATTTGCCCGAGGTGCTTCCTGATAACTGAAAATAAAAAGGGGAACCACGCAATTACCGGGCTCCCCTTTTCAACTTTTGTCTTGATTTATTCCGCAATTACCAGGTAATAATTCTTCTTTCCTTTTTGCAACAAAATGTATTTGTTGTGAAGTAAGTGGCTGCTGTCCACCTGCAGTTGGGCATCTGTAACTTTCTCGCGGTTGATGCTGAGCCCTCCGTTCTGGATCAGTTTTCGGGCTTCGCCTTTGCTAGGGAAAATGCCTGTTTCCGTTACCAGGTTCACCACATTAACGCCAGCCTGCAAAGCATTTAAGGCATAGGGCAATTTAATGATACCCTGCATGCCTTCAAGGTCCTCAGCACTCAGTGAATCAGCGGAAGCGTTTTGCTGCGCAAACAATTTTTCGGTGGTTTCAATAGCGTTGCGGTATTCTTCTTCACCGTGTACAAAAACGGTGACTTCCTGCGCCAGGCGCTTTTGCAGTACCCTTTTGGATGCATCCTGTCGGTGTTCTGCAATCAGGCTCTCAATTTCTTCAGCGGGAAGAAACGTAAAGATCCTGATCCATTTTTCTGCGTCAGCATCGGCAGCATTCACCCAGAACTGGTAAAACTGATATGGTGTGGTGCGTTGCGGATCGAGCCACACATTACCGCCTTCGGACTTGCCAAACTTTCCGCCATCGCTTTTGGTCAGCAGGGGACAGGTAAAAGCAAAGGCTTCACCACCGGCCTTGCGGCGAATGATTTCAGTACCCGTTGTAATGTTACCCCACTGGTCGCTGCCACCCATTTGCAGCTTGCAGCCTTTGTTTTTGTAGAGCCAGTAAAAATCATAACCCTGTATCAACTGGTAAGTAAACTCCGTGAAAGAAATACCCGATTCTCCCTCTATGCGCTTGCGAACACTGTCCTTGCTCATCATGTAGTTCACGGTAATGTGCTTGCCCACATCGCGGATAAAATCCAGGAAGCTGATGTCTTTAAACCAATCATAGTTATTCACCATTTCAGCCGCTGTCGGCCCGGGGGTGAAGTCAAGGTATTTCATCAATTGCTTTTGGATGCCTTCCACGTTTTTCTGCAGTTCTTCTTCGCCCAGCATTACCCGTTCGCTGCTTTTAAAGCTGGGATCACCCACCATTCCGGTAGCACCGCCCACCAGGGCATAGGGCTTGTGGCCGGCACGCTGCAGGTGCACCAGCAAAAGAATAGGAATAAGGCTGCCGATATGCAGTGAATCGGCTGTTGGATCAAAGCCAATGTAGCCCGAAGTAAGTTCTTTGGCGAGCTGCTCTTCTGTACCCGGCATAATATCCTGCAAAAGACCCCGCCAGCGCAGTTCTTCTATTAGATTCATTTCTGTAAGGTTTGCCGTTCACAGTTTTTACTGTTCACAGTTCTTGTTGAAAAGGTTTCTCAACGGCAAACAGCAAACGGTAAACTGTAAACTTTTCGGCCGCAAATGTAGGCAGCAAGGGGCAAATTGACCGGGATTTTCCACCAGTCCGCCGTGAAAAGCCTTGCCACTTCTATGAATTTGAATTTGAGAGAGTATATTTGTTCTGCAGCCAAAAACTGTTTACCTATCCAATATCCATGAGAAAACAGCGTTTAATTTCCATTGCTTATCCGAAAATCACTGTAATGAAGCGCAAACTTGCTGCCCTTGCTGTGCTCGGGCTCTTTTGTTTTTCTGCTCAAGCGCAATTCCGAAAGTATTCCAATGAATTTTTAAATATCGGTGCTGGTGCCCGCGGACTTGCCATGGGCAGTGCGCAGATTGCCTCCGTGAAAGACGGTACGGCCGGTTATTGGAATCCGGCCGGTCTGGCGCAGGTGAAAGACTATGGCAACGTTAACGTGATGCATGCCGAGTATTTTGCCGGCATTGGCAAATACGATTATGCCAGCCTTGCGCTGCCAGTTTCGAACAACAAGCGTACGATCGGCATTTCGGCCCTGCGTTTTGCCGTGGACGATATCATGAACACCCTGTTCCTGGTGGAGCCGGATGGTTCGGTGAATTACAACAACATTCAGTCTTTCTCTTCGGCAGATTATGCGTTTTTGCTTTCCCTGGCACAAAACATCAAAGAAACCGAAGACAAAAGCATCAATTTTGGTATCAATGCAAAAGTGATTCACCGCAGCGTGGGCAGCTTTGCAAAAGCCTGGGGCTTTGGCCTGGATGCTGGCCTGCAAATCCGCACCGGGGCCTGGCGCCTTGGCGTTGCGGCTCGTGACATTACCACTACGTTCAATGCCTGGTCGTTTTCATTTACCGAGCGGGAAAAAGAGGCGCTTTACCTGACCAATAATGATATTCCGGTTAAATCAACCGAAATGACAGCGCCCCGCCTGATTCTTGGCGCTGGCCGCAACTTTGAGTTTTCAAAAAAGCTAAGCCTCCTGGCCGAAGCCAACTTGGATCTTACATTCGATGGAAAGCGCAATACCTTGGTAAGCGGAGACCCGATCAGCATTGATCCGAAACTGGGAGCCGAACTCAATATCAACGATGTGCTGTACCTGCGGGGCGGCATTAATAATTTCCAGCGTGCCCTGGCTGATGGCGATACCCTCAACCAGAAAAAGGTTTGGATCTACCAGCCAAGCGCCGGTGCCGGCTTTAGGCTGCAGAATGTGCGGATCGATTATGCTTTTACCAACCTGGCCAATCAGTCCAATCCGCTTTATACTCATGTATTTTCTTTACAGCTTGACCTTGTAAACAACAAGAATAAAAGAAGAAACTAACCCCATCCGTACTAAAATAACATTGCAATGAGAAAAATCTTTTTTGGCTTACTGGTGTTGCTGGCCATTACAGCCGGTGCCCAACAGCGGTTCAATAACGAGTGGATCGACTATGCCAAAACCTATTATAAATTCAAAGTAGGCAGCAACGGTGTATTCCGCATTCCATCTACCACGCTTGCTGCTGTGGGCTTGGGTAGTGCATCGGCAGAGCAATTCCAGCTCTGGCGCAACGGTGTGCAGGTGCCACTATATACCTCTCGACAAACCGGTGAATTAAGCGGTACCGATTACATTGAGTTCTGGGGCCAAATGAACGATGGCAAACCTGACCGCGAACTTTACCGTGATCCCGCATTTCAATATAACGACAAATGGAGTTTATTGACCGATTCGGCAACATATTTTCTTACAGTGAACCCGGCAGGCGGCAATCTTCGTCTGCAGCCAACAGCCAATAATGTCAGTGGCAATACGCTTCCTGCCGAACCTTATTTTATGTATACAACCGGCAAGTGGTACCGCAGCCAGATCAACCGTGGCCTGTATTATGTTGTCGGCTCCGATCACCTGTATTCGTCTTCTTATGACAGGGGCGAAGGATGGACGTCATCGGATATTCCCCGCGATGGCTCACTCACCGACAATTTGAATAATTTATTTGTGGCTGCCTCGGGTCCGGATGCCAGCTTCAAAATAGCTGTTACCGGCAATGCATATAATTCCCGCCGATACCTGGTGACGCTTAATGGTGATTCGCTGTTGGGTGACCAGGTGCCTTTTATGCGGGAATCGGTAAAGGAGGCGAGTTTTGGCGCAAGCCGGATTTCTTCCGGAAATGCAGCCATCGTTGTCAAAAACATAACAGAAGCCTGTGGTACGTCTACTTGCCCTGTGGATAGAATGGTGGTACACAAAATTGAGCTGACGTACCCGCGCCAATTTAATTTTGGCGGTGCTGCAAATTTTGAGTTTAGCTTGGCTGCCTCCACACAGGGAAACTTTCTGCAGATTGAAGGTTTCAGTCATGGCAGTGTAGCGCCGGTGCTATATGATCTGACCAATGGGAAACGGTATGAAGCACAAATTTCCGGTTCGCTGGTACAGGTGGTTTTGCAGCCCTCTGCTTCACCGCGTAACCTGGTGCTGGTAAGTCAGGCAGCTAGCAATTTAGGCAGCATTCAAACCATGCAGGTGCGCAACTTTATCAATTATAATACGGCTGCCACACAAGGCGACTACCTAATCATCTCAAATTCACTGCTGTTTAATGGAGCCAATGGTTCCAATCCTGTGGATGAATACAGGTCCTATCGGGCCTCAGCCAATGGTGGTAATTACAATGCCAAAATTTACTTAGATGACCAGTTGAATGATCAGTTTGCATTTGGGATTAAAAAACATCCGGCCGGTATCCGCAACTTCATTATGTATGCCCGCAGCCGATATCCAGTAGCGCCTAAGCATGTGTTCATAATTGGTAGAGGCGTTCACTATTTGCACCAGCAGCTATATGAAACTAATAGCAATCCTTCTGTAAAATCAGATTTGGAAAGGCTGAACCTTGTTCCCACCTTCGGTTATCCCGCGTCAGACATGTTGCTGGGTGCTGACTTAAGCACCTCCCGTCCGTTGGTTCCTGTGGGCCGCTTAACAGCCATAACCCCTGCGGAAGTGGCAACCTACCTGAAAAAAGTAAAAGACTACGAAACGGCGCAGCGGACACCATCACCCAACATTGCAGACAAGGACTGGATGAAACAGGTTGCGCATATTATCGGTGCCGGCGATGTTTTCTTAGATGACATTCTTAATCAGTACATGTCGAATTATCGCAACAAAATTCAGGATACACTGATGGGGGCTAAGGTCACAACCTTCCGGAAAGTAAGTACAAATTCTGTGGAGCAACTGAACGACGAGGATTTAACCCGATTAATCAACAATGGTGTAAGCCTGATCACTTATTACGGTCACTCATCTGCAACAACCTTGGAATTCAACCTTGATGATCCGGCTCATTATAACAATGCTGGAAAATACCCAATGTTTTTTGCCCTTGGTTGTAATGCAGGAAATACATTTGATTTCAATGTGGGTCGTTTTGTTTCACGAACCTACCTCTCGGATAAGTATGTGCTGGAGCCGGAGCGGGGATCTATCAATTTCCTGGCATCCACGCACTTTGGAATAGTCCATTATCTTGACATATTTAATACACGGTCTTATACGAATATGTCGAGCACTCTTTATGGCGGCACCATTGGCGATATCCTGAAAAGAACAACGGAAGATGTCTACAGCTATACCACCACAGAAGATTTTTTCGCTCGTGCGAATGCTGAGGAGACAGTGTTGAATGGTGACCCAGCAATAAGGCTTAATCAGCAAGCAAAGCCCGATTATACAATCACTGATGATATGATCATCATGTCACCAAGTTTTGTATCAGTGGCAGATCAGTCCTTTCAGGTAAAAGTTTCAGTAAAAAACCTGGGTAAAGCCATTAACCGGCAAATTGTAATTGAAACCAAACGCCAATTTCCGGATGGTGTTACGGAAGTAATTCGACGCGATACCGTCAATGGTACCCGCTATATGGACTCATTGATTTTTCAAGTAGGAATTGATCCAATTCGCGATAAAGGCAATAATAAGATCTTTGTAACGGTTGATGCGGATAATATTGTAGAGGAGGTTTTTGAGACCAATAACGCAGCTTCTCGTGAATTTCTGATTTTCGAAGACGAGGCCCGTCCAGTATATCCAATAAATATGGGTATCATCACTCAGCCTTCAGTGACATTAAAAGTCTCCACAGCGAATCCTTTTGCTACTGCTCGTACATACCGTGTGGAGATCGATACCACAGAGCTGTTTAACTCCCCGGCTAAGGTAGTTGTTTATAAAACCGCTCCTGGTGGGCTTATTGAGTTTGAACCAGGTTTGACTTTCAAAGACAGCTTGGTATATTATTGGCGGGTAGCACCAGAATCAACCAACAGCAATTATTCATGGAACACCTCATCATTTATATATTTAAGTAATCATTCAGTGGGTTTTAATCAATCTCATTTTTATCAGCACCAAAAAACCAATACAAATCATTTAATCCTAGAAAATGGTTCTACATGGCGATTCCCTTTTACGAAAAATAATTTGCTGATTCGAAGCGGTGTGTTTGTGACTGCCGTAACACAAGCAGCGGAATTTGCCGTTGCGATTAATGGTTACAATGGGTTGATTCGCAGTATCTGTGAATGGCCTAGTCTTGTCATCAATGTATTTGACCCGGTTACTTTTAAACCTTGGTTTAATGCGCCATCCGGTCAGCCCGGCCAGTATGGTAGTGATAATATTTGCGGAACAGATCGTGTTTATAACTTCCAATATGTGTTAAATAATGCTGATAAGCGCAAAAAACTGGTTGAGTTTCTTGAATTAATCCCAGCAGGCCACATTGTGACTGTTCGAAATTTTGGAACATCTGAACCCAACAACAATGTATTTGTTGATGTTTGGAAAAATGATACAGTATCCTTGGGTAGAAATCGGTCTATTTATCACCATTTACAGGGTCAGGGTTTTTCTGATATCGATTCCTTTTACCGACCACGTGCCTTCATATTTACATACAAAAAAGATGCAAAAGCAGAGGTAGAGCCTAAATCGATTTTTAGTGAGGGGATATATGATAAGATCGCATTATCTGCTGATTATTTCACTCCGGATACAATTGGATATGCAACATCTCCGGCTTTTGGCCCAGCTAAGAACTGGAAGGAGTTTAAGTGGGGAGGTAAAACAATTGATCAGGGAGGAGGCGATGATATTCTATTCAGCCTCATTGGGATTAAAGAGAACGGAAATGTTGACACCGTGATGAATGGTATTAAAATGAACCAGCCTGTTGTAGATCTGTCAGTCATTGACGCAAAGCAGTTTCCTTATCTGAAAATACATATGCGTAATGTAGACAGTATTTACCATACTCCGTTTCAGTTAGGATACTGGCGATTAACATATGATCCGTTGCCGGAAGGACTAATGGCTCCCAATTTATATTTTCAAATGAAAGATACTTTTGATGTTGGTGAGCCGGTGGATTTCCGCATAGCCTTTAAGAACGTTAGCGCAAGCAATTTTTCTGATAGTATCGAAGTTAAAGTGCAGGTGACAGACCGGCATGGTGTACAAAAGTTGATTGCCGTTCAGCCACTTAAGCCACTGAATGCTAATGATACAGTTTTAGTTCATTTCAACATCGACACCAAACAATTGGTAGGAAGTAATTCGCTTTTTGTTGATGTAAATCCGGGCAACAAACCGCTTGAGCAATACCGTTTTAATAACTTTGCCTTCCGCCACTTTTTTGTACGCGGTGACACACTCAATCCAATGATGGATGTGACATTTGACAATGTACACATTCTGAACAGGGATATTGTCTCAGCAAAGCCTGATATTTTGATCAAATTAAAAGACGAAGCAAAGTGGATGTTGCTAAATGATACATCGGTACTATCCGTGCAGGTGCGCTTCCCTAGTGGTGTTTTGAAGACCTATCGCTACAATAGCGATACCCTAACATTTACACCGGCAACTGGTGCTCCTAATGTTTCAAATAATGCTACGGTTCGCCTTCGACCTTTCTTTACAGAAGACGGCGACTATGAATTGATCGTGACGGGCAAAGATATGAGCAACAATGCAGCTGGCACCGTGTCATACCGCGTTGGATTCCAGGTTGTCAACAAACCTATGATATCCAACATGCTCAATTATCCCAATCCTTTTACAACATCTACATCTTTTGTATTTACACTTACCGGTTCTGAGGTGCCACAAAATATACGAATACAGATCCTGACCGTTACCGGTAAAATCGTGCGGGAGATTACAAAAGATGAATTGGGCCCGCTGCGCATCGGACGAAACATCACTGATTTTAAATGGGATGGTACAGATCAATATGGTCAAAAGCTTGGCAACGGTGTTTATCTTTATCGGGTTATCACCAATCAAAATGGTAAATCATTGGATAAATACACAGCATCAGATGACCCAACTGACAAATATTTCAACAAAGGATACGGAAAGATGTATCTGATGCGATGATGAATTAATCAGATTAAAGCTGCCGGCAAAACTGGTAGCTTTTTTTATTTCGGCGTTTTAATGATTAATAAAAGAGAAAATTTTCCAGCATTAACTGGTATTCGATTTTTGGCAGCCAGTATGGTGTTCCTGTTTCATTATGCTGAATTGCTGTTTTCGGCCGAAGAACGGTCTTGGGGGTATTTTATCTTGCGACAATTAAACATTGGTGTAAGTGTTTTTTTTGTTTTAAGCGGCTTTTTGATAACGCATGGTTATTACTTGTTTCTCACATCCGGGCAATCATTGCGTCAGTATTTTATTAAGCGTATAGCCCGCATTTTTCCACTTTACTGGGTTGTACTTTTGGCTAATATTACTTTAAAGGCAATACAGGTAAATCAGATTCCGGACGTAAAAACCATTCTGTTAAATCTGTCACTGCTTCATGGGATGAGTTCGCATTACATGTTTTCTGGCCTTACGCAATCCTGGAGTTTAACGGTTGAAGAAACGTTTTATTTATATGCACCAATGGGCTTTTGGCTTATCAGGTTCCGGCGATTATTTTGGCTGCAAGTGCCTCTGTTAATAGGGATTGGTTTATTCTTGGTGTGGTTATCATCTACTTACTCTAATTTGAATATTTGGGGTAATGGTAACTATTTATTTTCCAGCAATTTTTTTGGTCGGTGCTTTGAGTTTTTTGTAGGCATATTTTTGTGTATGCAATTTAAAAAGCAAGGAGTGAGGCCAAAAGGCATCGTTGTTACATTGCTTGGTGGACTCTTTTTTATTTGTTTTTTGATGCTGATGGCTTTTTTGGCGTGGCAAAATCAGCAGCCTTCTTATAATTTTTCATTGGTAAGCTTATCATTATTCAATTTTTTACTTCCGGCTTCAATTGCTCTTTTTTACTATGGATTGCTTACAGAGAAAACAATCATAAAAAAACTCCTTGCTTCCAACCTACTCGAGCTGTTGGGGAAAAGCTCTTATGCTTTTTATTTGATACACATTGGTATCATTGCAGAAGTTTTCTTTTTTCATGTTACGAGTAATCTTATTCTTTTATATCTGTTACTACAATTTGTGTCGGTGCTTGCCTATAAATACTTCGAAAAGCCAGTGTATTTCTCAATACTAAATAAATTTAGGTTACGCGACAGGCAGGGAATAATATTGTCAAAACAAAACTCGGTCGGTGGTGAAGCCAGTCACGCAAAGTACACAGGTGCTAATTAGCGGATAGCGGTAGGTGTTAATGATTGTTGTTTTGTTTTCTGGAAAGACCTGTATAAATAATATGTTTGCCGATAGCTGTTTTAAAACACTTACTTTCCAAAGGCTATTTTAATATGCATTAGATGGAGAAGAGGTTAGTTTACTTGTTTTTGTTTGTTAGCATTCTTAATCTGGTCGTTTTTGTGTTCAGGGATTTTTTTCAGTATGTTCCGTATACTACATATAATTCCTTGTATGACCCATGTGATGAAGATTGTAAAAAGTCATGGGAAGGGCCGGGTGCACGATACAGCCAATCAGAATTAGCAGCTGGTAGGAAGATATTGGATTCTGTTGTTCGGAAACTTGACCCTACTGCCACAAAAGCTTCTGCTATCGCTTCTTTTCTCTATAAACGTTTTAGCTCGCAAATCGGTTCTCCCAGTACGTTTATACAAACGGCGGAGCCATTGCAGCAATATCTATCTTTGCGAGACGACAAAAACCAGAAACTTTGGTGTGGTAACTTTGGTACAATGTTCTTCTTTTTCTGCCGGGTTGAGAATATACCGTGTCGGACTATTGAAATAATCAACAAAGGCCAAAATCACATTGTCAACGAATTTTATGATGAAAATTCGGGGACTTGGGTTTTTACAGATGCGATGAACAATCTTTGTCTGCTAAAGAACAGCAGCGGGAAATATCTGAACTTGATCGATTTTATTAAGGCTTTTGATAGTGCTGCGCAGAACCCCTACAGCCAAATGGGAAGCGGATGGTCATCCTTACTGAGCGAAAACCATATATATCGTACTTACTATTCTTTGCAAAGCATACTTTACTATTACCATGATTTTGATAAAGAAGCTGTATACTCACTTTCTGAAAAACTAAAAAGATATTTTCTACCTGTCTCCTGGTATAAAGTATATAGCAAACGAGATAAAGTCAGTTTTCTATTTTTTTGCAAATCTGCACTCTTCCTTAGTTGGATTGTGCTGCTGTTGCTAATAATCCAAAAGAAGATAGCAAGTATGTGGCGTAAAAAATATTATTGTGCTTAAAATGACCCCAATCGAATTCAGTAACCAACCTACTTCAACAACACGGCAGTGGTCGCTTCAAGGAAAAGGCTATACAATAGTGGGGCTGTTATGGCTTTGCTTTCAGGTAATTTGGTTTCTAAGCTTTGGTGTTCACTTTGAGTTAGAGGCCGAAAAGTACATACATGAGGCAAAATATCTTCTAGAACATCAGCAATTTACTTCTCCTCGCTACTTGTTTTATTTAACCACCGTTTTGGTTATTATGATCTCTTTTCTGTTAAAACTTGGATTGGCTGGTGCGCTGTTGTTCATTATGGGTATCAATCTTGTTTCCTATCTGTATTTCTATAAAGCACTTTGTTTTTTTTTCAGAGACCGGTTATCTCCACTGTTTGTGATTGTTATGTTGCTAAGCTTCTGGCCATACCAGTCTTGGTCGCTTTATTTGTATACTGAGTGTTTTTTTTATAGTGCAGTAATGTTTTTGTTTGCTCACCTGCTCCTCTTCCGTAATTTGACAACTGGCTATATACTAGCTTTGTTTGCCATTCTTTCATTTGTAGTGTTTAGTCGGCCACTTGGTATTTTATTTGTTCCGCCAGTGCTTCTTTTTATATTTTTTAAACTCTCAAAAAAGCAACGGTTTTTCTTTTTTGGCACTGTGATTCTGGCGCTGCTGGCGCTGAACTTTATCGTACAAGTGGTATTTACCACAACAAGGGATTGGAATATGCAACGTGCCATTACGGAAGGCGACATTATTTGTGACATACCAGGTGAAAAGGTTGATGATCTTGTTCTAACAAATCACCCTAACCAACTTTACCAGTTATCCTATTATCTTATACACAATTTCGATCATTTTTTTGGACTTGCCGTTGTCCGATTGCGTTACTTTTTTACAATGATTCGATCATATTACTCACCATTTCACAATGGATTTTTAATCGGTTATCTAGCATTGTGGTATGGTTGTTTTTTAATTGGAATAAGAAAACTATTATACGTTTTTCCTGTAGCAGTAACAGTCTTTATATTATCCTCTATTTTTCTTTTTGCCATGACGGTTGCCTTGCAATGTGACGATTATCACAACCGGTTTTTTCTTACACTCTCACCTTTTTTCTCTGTATCATCAATTGTTGTATTGAAACCCCTTATCTACCGCTTGCTTTTTTTTGCAAAACAACATAAAGGCTAGCAGTGTCTACATAGAAATAATGGTGTTTTTTGCCAAGTAATTTTTGTGCCACCCGGAGCAATGGCAGCAGAAAGCCAAATCTGTATTTTGAGATTCTGTTAGCAAGGAAATCGGTATTGCAGAACTGCCCCGATCTCTTACTTTTAATTATCTTGAATCCGTTTGCTTCTACTAATTTCCGCAGGCTATGTATAGTAAAATAGTTAATGTGTTCAACGGGTTTGAATTGAAACCACCTTTTCTGAAAAAGAAGTCGTTGCCAACTGCTGTAATTGGGTGTTACCAGTACCACGATTCCATTGTCCTCTACCAATTGATTTAAGATAGAAACGTTCTCATGTAAGTCAGTCAGGTGTTCAATGACATCAAACATAGTTACAATGTTGAATTTCCCTATGTTGCCCAACTGCAGCAACGGAGAGTCGTAAACGGTAAATCCTTTCTGCCTGAGTTCTTTTGCCAGTGTATGATCTAGTTCCACGCCATGGGCATACCAGCCTTTTTCCTGAAACACTTCAAGGCAATATCCGGATGCGCAGCCTATATCAAGCGCTTTAATTTTTTTAGTTTGAGCAATATAGGGGAGTGCATCCTTTACCCATTTTTGAAAGTTTCGTTTACGAAAATCCCTGCCTTCTGTATAATGGAAGTAACCGAACAATTGATTGTCAAAATAATCAGATACGTAAAGTTTGAGGAGTTCATCTTTTATCAACCGTGGGTTTACATAAACAAATTGGCAATCTTCGCATTTGACAATTTTCCATGATCGTACGATATAGACCAGCTTCGTGTGCTGCCCTGTGCAAATCGGGCATTCAATCGCTTCTCTTTTTGTAAGGTCTATGGCGTATTTTGCAGTAATGTCAGGCTGCGCAGTATGAAGTTCATCCATGAATTAGGTCAGCTGCTTTGAGCGGTAAATATACTTCCCAATCATATCAAACTCCAGATTCACCGCATCGCCTTCTTTCAAAAACTGCAGGTTGGTATGCTGAAACGTGTATGGGATGATGGCCACCTTGAACGAGGTCTTTTTTACGTCAAAAATCGTAAGGCTAGTACCGTTGACGCTGATGGAGCCTTTTTCGATCACCAGCGGGGCAAATTTTTTCGGAAACGAAAATGTGAATTCATGGCTGCCGTTGCGGTCAGCAACCTTTTCGCAAGTACCAACCGTGTCAACATGACCCTGTACAAAATGGCCGTCCAGCCTTTTGGAAGGTAACAGGCTTTGTTCCAGGTTGACGGTACGGCCGGGTCTCCATTGATTCAGTACCGTTTTTTCCAGGGTTTCCCACACGGCCGTTATCCGGTGCCGGCTATCCCGCACTTCTTCAACCGTTAGGCAAACGCCATCGTGGGATACGCTTTGGTCTATGGTAAACTGGTGGGAGAGAGGCGACTCGACCCAAAAGGTCTTGTTGGTGCCGGTTTCATAGAATTCTTTTACTTCGCCCAAACTTTCAATAATGCCCGTAAACATGGCGTAAAATTCGGGGTTTTTGCATTTTGTTTTGGATTGGAGTAAAAATTAGGACTATATTCGCAGCCTGAAAAAAAGCAAAAGGAGGTATTACGCATGCTAATTATCGATTCGAAAGACTGCGAAAACATAGACAAGGCTCTCAAGAAATACAAAAAGAAGTTCGAGAAAGCCAAAATCTTGTTGCAGTTGCGTGAGCGACAGTCATTCACCAAGCCCTCAGTGAAACGCCGGGGCGAGGTACTGAAGGCTGTTTACAAACAGCAGATCGCAAGCGGAAAGATCGAAAGCTAAGCTTCGACCTCAAAACCACAATATTGTATAGCTGCAAGGTATTCCTTACTTTGCAGCTATTGTTTTTTTATGGAAAACCATCACCTCGTTATCCAGCCTTTCATAGATTACTTGAAGTTTGAAAAGCGGTATTCACGTCATACCATTCTTTCTTACCAAACCGACCTGATTGCCTTCTACGACTTTGTCATGGTACAATTTGGGGAGATGACTTTACCCCAGCTCACACATACCATCGTCAGGAGCTGGCTGGCTTCGCTGAAAGATGACGGGCTCTCTGCAAAAAGCATCAACCGGAAAATTTCAACCCTGAAATCCTTTTTCAAGTTCCAGCTAAAAACCGGAACTATACGTCAGACTCCCATGGCTAAGGTCGTAGCACCGAAGTCCGAAAAAAGGCTGCCCAATTTTGTAGCCGAGAAGGACATAAAACTTCTGTTTGATCATGTGACCTTCCCCAATACCTGGAAAGGCCAGACGGAACGCCTGCTTCTCCTATTGTTCTACCAATCTGGTATGCGTTTGGCTGAAGCGATCGGGTTGAAGGAGAGCGGTGTTAACTTTTCCGGCAACAACATAAAAGTTTTGGGCAAAGGAAATAAGGAGCGAATCATACCCATGAATGCAACATTGAAATCATCCTTGTTGGAGTACACACAAAAAAAGCGGATCGAAATTCCTAATGCTGCTGAAACTCTATTTGTGACAGAAAAAGGCAAACCTTTATCGCCTCGGACGGTTTATGCATCTGTAAAAAAGTACCTGAGTTTGGTTACGACTATTCAAAAGCGAAGCCCGCATGTGTTGCGGCATACATTTGCAACCCATCTTACCAACAACGGTTCTGATCTCAATGCTGTGAAAGAACTGCTGGGCCATAGCAGCCTTGCAGCCACCCAGATCTATACGCACAACACAATAGAAAAACTAAAGAATATTTACAAAAATGCCCATCCAAAAGCCTGAGTTCGCATGATAAAAATCAGAAAAAATTTTCGTCCTTTTTCTTTGGAAGGCTAAGCTTCAGTAAGTACCTTCATAGTCCTACCGTAAAATGTTCTTTGACTTATTTTTTCACAGATAAAATCAATTCTATGACCGTACATGTTCAAGCCCTTCACTTTGATGCAGACAAAAAGCTGGTTGATTATATCACCAAGAAATTACAAAAGCTAACGCAGTATCATGACCGGATTATCAAAGTGGATGTTATTTTGAATCTGGATAATGTAAAACACACGATCAAGGATAAAATTGCCGAAATACGGGTGCATGTGCCGAAGGCCGACTTTTTTGTAAAGTCTACGAGCAAATCGTTTGAGGCCTCTTTTGAAGAAGCCTTTGATGCTCTGGTGCAACAAATCAAAAAGAAAAAAGAAAGACTTGCCGCTTAAAAAAATTTCAAAATCCTGCCCACGGGCGGGATTTTTTTTGTCCTTCGCGAAAAATTTTTCGTTTCGATTTTGCTGATATTCATTTTCCATTACCTTTGCCATCCCGAAAAACAAGGGAGCTCTTTAAAAAACAGAAAACACAAGCCACTTTAGCTCAGCTGGTAGAGCAACTGATTTGTAATCAGTAGGTCGTTGGTTCGATTCCGACAAGTGGCTCTGAGGAAAAGCTAGTAGTTAACAGCGAGTGGCTGGTAGCTTTTTCCGGGCAGGTTCCAGAGCGGCCAAATGGGGCGGACTGTAAATCCGCTGTCTTTCGACTTCAGTGGTTCGAATCCACTCCTGCCCACCGGTTCTTTGAACAGTTTACGAGTTCACTCGTTCACAAGTTCGCAAGTTGGTTTTTCCAACTCGTGAACCAGTGAACTTGTAAACTTGTGAACATAACTTCAAGCGGAAGTAGCTCATTTGGTAGAGCGATAGCCTTCCAAGCTATAGGTGGCCGGTTCGAGCCCGGTCTTCCGCTCCAAACTCGTTTGTGGTTTGAGGTTTGTAGTTTGTCGTTCTTTTTTACAACAACAAACCACCGACTAGAAACTACCAACTGAGAATGCCGTTGTAGCTCAGTGGTAGAGCACTTCCTTGGTAAGGAAGAGGTCTGGGGTTCAATTCCCCATAACGGCTCAAAACGTGAATGATAAAGAGTCAATCGTGAATGAGGCGTCTCAGGAAGCGATTGGCATTTTTCGGTTTACGGCTTCGCTGCATAGCGAACAAAATGTACAAGTGTGTTTCGTTTTATATCTTCCACCGGAAGAAATAAAACGAACAAACCATAGATTGCAACAGAAGCTCAATAGAACCTCGGTTGCCGGTAACATAAAAAAGATTAAGCTAAGAGATGAAAAGAGGAAAGGAGCAAAAGAGATTTTCCTTTAACACTTTCTCTTCTTTGAACACTTAGCCCAAAAATTTTCCTTCGAGCTTTTAGTTGGTTCGGAGGGAGAAAAACAAAAACAAAAACTCCACAACTAAAAACCGATAAGATGGCAAAAGAAAGTTTCAAGCGGGATAAACCCCACGTTAACGTAGGTACCATCGGTCACGTTGACCATGGTAAAACCACTTTGACTGCTGCTATTACCTCCATTCTGGCGTCAAAGGGTATGGCGGAAGCAAAAAAATACGATGAAATCGATGGTGCTCCAGAAGAAAGAGAGCGTGGTATCACCATTAACACGGCTCACGTAGAATACCAAACAGTCAGCCGCCACTATGCGCACGTTGACTGTCCTGGTCACGCTGACTACGTGAAGAACATGATTACTGGTGCTGCGCAAATGGACGGTGCTATCTTGGTTGTGGCTGCTACCGATGGTCCTATGCCGCAAACAAAAGAGCACATCCTGTTGGCCCGCCAGGTAGGTGTACCTCGTATTGTGGTATTCATGAACAAAGTTGATCTGGTTGATGACCCTGAGCTGCTGGAACTGGTTGAGATGGAAATCCGCGACCTGTTGAGCTCTTATGGTTTCGACGGTGACAATACGCCAATCATTCAAGGTTCTGCTACTGGTGCTCTGGCTGGTGAAGCCAAGTGGGTTTCCAAAGTAGAAGAGCTGATGGACGCTGTTGACAGCTACATTCCGCTGCCTCCCCGTCCGGTTGATCTTCCTTTCCTGATGTCTGTAGAAGACGTATTCTCAATCACTGGTCGTGGTACGGTTGCTACTGGTCGTATCGAACGTGGCCGCATCAAAGTTGGCGAGGCTGTTGAGATCGTAGGTTTGATGGATGCTCCGCTGAACTCAGTTTGTACTGGTGTAGAAATGTTCCGCAAACTCCTTGATGAAGGTGAAGCTGGTGACAACGCCGGTCTGCTGTTGCGTGGTATTGAAAAAACCCAGATCCGTCGCGGTATGGTTATCGTGAAGCCGGGTTCTATAACTCCGCACACCGAATTCAAAGGCGAAGTTTACGTACTGAGCAAAGAAGAAGGTGGCCGTCACACGCCATTCTTTAACAAATATCGTCCTCAGTTCTACTTCCGTACAACGGACGTAACCGGTGAAGTAATTCTGCCGGAAGGAACAGAGATGGTAATGCCTGGTGATAATACCAACCTGACTGTACACCTGATCCAACCGATCGCGATGGAGAAAGGTCTGAAGTTCGCCATCCGTGAAGGTGGTCGTACAGTAGGTGCCGGCCAGGTTACTGATATCTTAAAATAAGCTTTTAGCCTTTAGCTTTTAGCTATTGGCCGAAAGGCAGAGCAAATACTCTTATATTTGCTGCAATATTGCTAAGAGCTATCCGCCGGGTAGCTCTTAGCTTTCAAACGGGCATAGTTCAATGGCAGAATAGCGGTCTCCAAAACCGTTGATGGGAGTTCGAATCTCTCTGCCCGTGCTAACAACGTTTAATTGTTTAAGGTTCGGTGTTCGGGGTAAAAAAACCTTCTGACACCGAACCTTGAGCATTGAACATCGAACCATTTTTATGAACAAAATTTCAAACTACTTCCGCGATTCGTACAAAGAACTGGGAGAGAAAGTAACCTGGCCAAACTGGTTGCAATTGCAGCAGTCCACCATGATCGTGCTGATTTCCACTTTGCTGATCACAGCCCTTGTTGCTCTCATGGACCTGATCTCAGCCTCAGGGTTGAAGTTTATTTATAAAATTTTCTAAGCATGGAAGCTACAGCGCAAAATATTGGAGAGCCGCAACAGCAGGAAACCAAGTGGTATGTGCTGCGTGTGGTGAGTGGCAAAGAGAAGAAGGTAAAAGAATATCTGGATAAAGAAATCTCCAGAGGCTGGAGTGATGTTGTAAAGCAGGTGTTTCTTCCGGTAGAGAAAGTTTATAAAGTGCAGAACGGGAAAAAAGTAATGCGGGAACGTAACTACTATCCCGGTTATGTGATGATTGAAATAGCTGAAGGCAAACTGAGTGATGACCTCCGCGATATTATCAAGAATACGTCCAACGTTATTCATTTCCTTGGTAAGGAAAATCCCATTGCCCTGCGTAAGTCCGAAGTGAACAAAATGCTGGGTAAGATGGATGAAATGGCCGAAGCCGGTGGCGTAAGCATGAGCGAACCGTTTATCGTTGGCGAAACCATCAAGATCATCGAGGGACCGTTCAACGACTTTAATGGTACCATCGAAGAAGTAAACGACGAAAAGAAAAAACTGAAAGTTACCGTAAAGATATTTGGTCGTTCTACACCGGTTGAGCTCAACTACATGCAGGTTGAAAAATTAAGCTAAGTTGTCGCAACATATTTTATTCAAAAGCTGGTTCAAAAGAATCAGCTTTTTTTGTGGTTTTAATGGGTGTTCATGCAATTGCTGAAAGAAAAAAAGGAATGGATTTACGTTATTGGACTGGCTGTTTTTTATATCCTATCAGCCGTGGTTAACCTTGGTCACCTGGAGTTGGCAGGAGAAGAGCCCCGCAGGGCGGTAATTTCGATTGAAATGCTGCATTCCGGAAATTACATTCAGCCGACTCTTTTAGGGCTGGATTATTACAACAAACCACCGCTTTTTAATTGGATACTCAGCTTTTTTATCTGGCTTACGGGTTCGGCATCCGCCTTTGTACTTCGTCTTCCCTCCCTGATTTTTTATATGCTGATGGCGATGGTTCATTACCAATTTGCCAAACGATTTTTGCCGCATGCCATCGCGGCGCTTTCTGCTGTGTTTATCATCACCTGCGGTGATGTTTATTTTTACGGGCTGGCCAATGGCGCTGAAATCGATATCTTTTATGGATTTCTTGTTTATCTCCAGGCAATTTGCATTTTCTGGTTTTATGAGCAGCGGAAATTTTTCCTTCTCTTCCTAACCTCTTACCTTATTTGTGCGATTGGTTTCCTGACCAAAGGATTTCCTTCCATCTTATTCCAGGGTCTAACACTTTCGGCTTTGTGGGTCTATGCCAGATCGGTGAAAGTTGTTTTTAATTGGAAACATATTTTGGGCCTGTTTGTGTTCGCAGGTGTGCTGGCCCTTTATTTTTTCCTGTACAGTCAATACAATTCCCCGTTCCGGTACCTAACCAATTTATTGAATGAAGCTTTTATAAAATCAGCAGTTGGCGAAAGAGCAAACCGGCTTCCGGAAAAAGCAGCTTTTTATCCCATTTTGTTCCTCAAAATGCTGGCACCCTGGTCTCTGCTGCTATTGTTATTATTTACCAAAGTTCGTTTTCAGTTAGGGCAGAATCCACTGGTGCGGTTTTCCATTCTTTTTATTGTTTTTAATCTTTGGGTTTATTGGTTTACCGGGCAACCCAAGATCCGTTATGTGTACATGTTTCTGCCCTTTGCCTGCACCATTCTTGCCTACATCTACCAACGTTTTTCGGAGGAAAGACCAGATGCATTTAACAAGATTCTTCGGCCCTTTGGTTTTGTTTTTCTGGCAGCAGCCATTGCGGTTGGCGTTGTTCCTTTTATTGAGAGAACTTCGCTCTTGCTAATTATCCTCCTGTGTGCTGCTCTCTTCGCCTATTCCTACCAATTCTTTTTCGGTTCTCGGCAGCGCATCTGGCTATTGATTGCCGGTATTATTTTATTGCGCCTTACGTATGCAGCGCTCTTTATTCCGATACAGCATAAGGCGCTTCAAAACTATCAGCCCATTGTACAAACCATGGTTGAAAAAGCGGGAGGAGCCCCCATTTCTTTCAAAGCGGATGCAGAGGCGATGCCCATTGCCATCAATACCAGTTTGTTCCGATTTCAGCACGATACGGCAAAGGTGGCGCCGGTGCTTTCGTACCAGGTGCCGTACTATTATTACCTGCAAACAGGAAGGGTGATGAAGTTGGATACGTCTGCTGTTTCAACGAATGTCAAGTTCTCCTATATC
This sequence comes from Flavisolibacter longurius, assembly GCA_014163555.1. Taxonomy (GTDB): domain Bacteria; phylum Bacteroidota; class Bacteroidia; order Chitinophagales; family Chitinophagaceae; genus Flavisolibacter. The sequence goes on along the minus strand of JACJGO010000001.1, from coordinate 229,795 downwards.
TACCAGTTAAAAGAAGAAAAGCGGGACACCCTGTTTCATTTTTTTGATTGGGCGATGAATAACGAAGCGTTTCTGTACCGCTAAGAAAGAATAGACTTGCGACGAAAGTCTATTCGGAAGGAGTCATTACTTCTAGCCAAGAAAGGGTCTTATCCTGTTCATCTTGTTTTCAGGAACAAAAAGCAGGTCGCTTTCTCCCCAACGGTCTTGGGGTTTGTTTTCGAGCGGGAAAAGCCTCCCATTAGAAAGATAGTAAGCGCTGAAACCAAGCTTTTGAAAAAAACTGTACATGGTCTGCAACTGTCCACCCCAGGTTTCGAGTTGAACCAGCGGATGAAACTTCTGCAGCACCGATTCCATTTCGGGCAAAACAACTGTTTCATAGCCTTCAATATCGCATTTGATATAATCCAGTTTTGGCAAATCCACAAACAATTCGCTGCCCTTTTTCAGGGTCGCTTCAAACGAATATTTGCCATCGGCCCGGTTGCCGCCGTGCAGCAGAGTGGTGGTGCCGTGGCGCAGGTAGCCAAGCTTTTGAAATTCTACCGGAATACCAAGCGTAACCTGCACATCACTGGCCTCACCAAGGGCATAGGGGAGTACCGTTATATTGGGCCGTCCGGCTGTAAGTTTTTGCAATTGTTTTCTGAACGGGGCCACAGGTTCTACGCAGTACAGGTGTCCGCTATTTTTAACCTTGTCGGCAAATTGAACCGTAAAATAACCCAGGTTAGCCCCGATGTCAATGATGTGATCACCCTCTTTTACCAGGGAAGAAACAAAGTAATGCCACTGGTAAGAAGGGTTGTTTTTGAGCAAGCCTAGCTGAAAACCGGCACGGTAGCCTTTTTGTACCATTGAAAGGTATCTGTCAATCTTCAGGATTCTGAAAAGAAGGCTTTTTATATTATTGATCATCGGTGGGTTTGAAGGCTGCAAAACTAGCAGAAGGGGAGGAATGTTGGGCCCTTCTTAACAAAATACTCCGGGCAATTTTTCCTTCATATCAACTAAAACGCATACTTTTGCGACCCCAAAGAGTTCTTTAGAGATTCACTCCGTGTGAAAATTGAGGAATTTGGGAGTTCTTCGGCAAGCTCAGAATGACAGACCGAAGGACGCTTGAACCAATAAATCAAAAAGAAAATGGCAAAAGAAATCACTGGCTATGTAAAGCTTCAGTGCAAGGGTGGCCAGGCCAACCCTGCACCTCCAATTGGTCCGGCGTTGGGTTCCAAAGGTGTTAACATCATGGAATTCTGCAAGCAGTTCAACGCAAGGACACAAGACAAAATGGGAAAAGTGCTTCCTGTTTTGCTGACAGTTTACTCCGATAAGTCGTTCGACTTTATCATCAAAACTCCTCCCGCAGCCGTCCAGCTGAAAGAAGCCGCAAAAATTCAAAGCGGTTCGAAAGAGCCTAACCGTCAGAAGGTTGGAAAAGTAACCTGGGCTCAGGTAGAAGAAATCGCCAAGGATAAAATGGCTGATTTGAACGCCTTTACCCTGGAAAGCGCTGCTTCCATGGTAGCCGGTACTGCTCGTAGCATGGGTTTGACAGTAGAAGGAGCCCCTGCAAAATAATTTCGAACACTTTAAACGAATTTGAAAATGGCATTTATTCCCAAAAAAAGAAAAGCAGCAAACGCCAAGGTTGATGCGAACAAAGCTTACTCTTTGAAAGATGCTGCGGCACTGGTAAAAGAAGTAAACACAACCAAGTTTGATGCATCTGTAGATATACATGTTCGCCTGGGTGTTGATCCCAAAAAAGCTGACCAGGCTATCCGTGGCACGGTAACCCTGCCACACGGTACCGGTAAAACAAAACGCGTATTGGTACTTTGCGGTCCTGACCAGGAAGCCGCTGCCAAAGGCGCCGGTGCTGACTTTGTAGGTCTCGATGAATTTGTACAAAAGATTGAAGGTGGCTGGACTGATGTTGACGTTATCGTGGCAACACCTGCCGTGATGCCGAAGATCGGTCGTCTGGGTAAAATCCTCGGTCCCCGTAACCTGATGCCGAACCCTAAGACCGGTACGGTTACCAACGATGTAGCTGCTGCAGTAAATGAAGTAAAAGGTGGTAAGATCGCCTTCAAGGTTGACAAAGCAGGTATCATCCATGCTTCTATCGGCCGCGTATCATTCACGCCTGAGAAAATTGCCGGCAATGCGCAGGAACTGATCAACGCTTTGATCAAAGCCAAGCCTGCAACAGCAAAAGGTACCTACCTGAAAGGCTTGACAATGGCTGCAACCATGAGCCCTGGTATCACAATCGACACGAAATCTTTTGTTCACTAATCCTCGCAAAGGACAAACTTTATTACAATGACCAAAGAACAAAAAAATGAAGTCATAGAAGCGTTGAAAGAGAAATTTTCTCAGTACAACAACTTCTATGTTACCAATACAGAATCACTTTCGGTTGACCAGGTAGGTAAACTGCGTCGCATTTGCTTCAACAAGAATGTTGAAATGAAAGTGGCGAAAAACACCCTGATCAAAAAAGCACTGGAAGGCTTGAACGAAGAGCGTTTTTCCGGTATGTTCGACTCACTGCATGGTGTAACGGCCCTGTTGTTTTCTGAAAATCCGAAAGAGCCGGCGCTGATCATTTCTGATTTCCGCACAGCCATAAAAGGTGAATTGCCTGCACTGAAAGCCGCCTTTATTGACGGTGATGTATTTGCCGGCAACGATCAACTGGATACGCTGAAGGCGCTGAAGAGCAAGCAAGACCTGATTGGTGAAATCATCGGTCTGTTGCAATCACCTGCGAAGAATGTTATCTCTGGCCTGAATGCCGGTAACAAACTCGCTGCACTGGTGAAGGCGCTGGAAGAGAGAGCTAGCTAATTCGAAAATTAGCAAATGTGCAAATTTGAAAATTGAATTTGCTTTTCGTTTTCAAATTGTCACATTATCACATTAAATCCCAAGTCTTCGGGTACAAGTGAAGACACTTTTATAAACCTTCCGCCGGAGCCGTAAGCTGTGAAGGCGGTTATTTAAAATGTAAAACAATGGCTGATTTGAAAGCTTTCGCCGAACAACTGGTGAACCTGTCTGTAAAAGACGTTAACGAACTCGCAAAGATCCTGAAAGAAGAGTATGGTATTGAGCCTGCAGCGGCTGCTGTAGTAGCTGGTCCTGCTGCTGGCGGTGGTGCTGCTGCTCCTGCTGCTGAAGAAAAAACTTCTTTCAACGTTATCCTGAAGTCTGCCGGTGCCGGTAAACTGAATGTGGTTAAGGTTGTAAAAGACCTGACTGGCCTGGGTCTGAAAGAAGCAAAAGACTTAGTAGACGGCGCTCCGAAGCCTGTTAAAGAAGGTGTTGACAAAGCTACCGCTGAAGACATCGCTAACAAGCTGAAAGAAGCTGGTGCTGAAGTTGAAATCGCTTAATTTCATCTTTGCATGACATAATTAAGGCCCCGCAATTGCGGGGCTTTTCTTTTGATCACTATTGCAGATTTTTCAGATCAAACCATCCTCCAATTACAATTTTGATAACCGGTAGCCATCTTCCCCAAAAAATTTCCATATTTACCGGATAAACACAAATGAATGAGAACGAAAAACGTTTTGCTCTGTGGTGCCGGGCTTTCGCTACTGGCACTGGTTGCCTGTGAAAATGGTGTGAAGACCCAGGGCGCCAACCGTACTGAATTTTTTGATAAAGCCGGTATCGATTCCACCGTTCGACCGGGTGATGATTTTTTCATGTATGCCAATGGCTCGTGGATGAAGACAACCGTGATTCCGGATGACCAAAGCGGCTGGGGCAGTTTTTATACCCTTTATGATGAGAACCTGAAAAGCCTGCATACCATTCTGCAGGATGCAGCCAAAGCAAATAGCGCTAAGGGAGGCTTGGAGCAAAAAGTGGGCGATTTTTATGCCAGTGGTATGGATACTGTTGCCATTGAAAAAGTGGGTGCAGAGCCGCTGAAACCTATGCTGGCAAAGGTGGATGCCGTGAAGGATCACAAGGATCTGATGGCTCTCATTGCCGAAAACTATGCAACCGGCGATGGCAACATGATGGGTTTTTATGTGGCTGCCGATGAAAAGAAGAGCACAGAAAACATCGCTATATTTTTCCAGTCTGGACTTAACCTTCCTGAGAAAGATTATTACACCAAAGGGGACAGCGCTACCAAAGCAGCAAGAAAGGCGTACAGTGATTACATCACCAAGCTATTCTCGCTAACCGGAGCAGATGTTGCCACAGCTTCAAAAAATGCGGAAGCGGTTCTGGCCCTGGAAACAGAAATTGCCAAATCGCACCGAACACCGGCCGAGATGCGGGACCCGCAGAAGAATTATAATAAAATGGCGGTTGCCGATTTGCAGAAGACGCAACCCAACATCAACTGGGAAGGCTTTTTTGCCAAGCTGAATGTAAAACCCGACAGCGTGAACATTGCACAGCCCGGGTATTTTACAGTGTTGAACACCTTGCTGGTTTCGCAGCCTATCGAAGTTTGGAAAACAAAGGTCAAGTTTGATTATATCGCCGATAATGCTAACCTGCTAGGCAAAGACTTCCGTGATGCGGCCTTTGAATTCAACAAAGCGTTTAACGGACAAAAAGTACAAACCGAACGCTGGAAAACCATCGTCAACCAGGTGGATGGCGGACTGGGCGAACTGCTGGGTCAGTTGTATGTGAAAAAGCACTTCAACGAATCGGCAAAACAGCGCATGGATGAACTGGTGAACAATTTGCAAAAGGCATTTGAAGCCCGTATTCAAAAGTTGGATTGGATGAGCGACAGCACCAAGCAAAAAGCTTTGGTGAAGTTGAACACTTTTCTGAAAAAGATTGGGTATCCTACTAAATGGAAATCCTACGACGATGTGACCATCGATCGCAACAACTACTTCGCCAATGCCAAAGCGGTTCAATTGCATACACAGAAAGAGCTGATCGGTAAAGTGGGCAAGCCAGTTGACCGCAATGAGTGGTTCATGAGTCCTCCAACGGTGAACGCCTATTACAATCCTTCCAACAACGAGATTGTATTTCCAGCCGGCATTTTACAGTTTCCTTTCTTTGATCCCGCTGCTGATGATGCGATCAATTACGGCGGTATCGGCATGGTGATCGGTCATGAAATGACTCACGGTTTTGACGACCAGGGCAGCCAGTATGATGATAAAGGCAACATGCAAAACTGGTGGTCTGCGGAAGATGCGACAAAGTTCAAAGCCAAAACCAACGGCGTGGTAGCACAGTACAGCAACTACAAAATGTTTGACAGCATCCCTGTAAAAGGTGATTTGACGCTGGGTGAAAACATTGCCGACATTGGCGGTTTGGCCATTGCTTACGATGCATTTAAACTAACCAAACAAGGCCAGAGCAAAGAAATGATTGAAGGATTTACGCCGGATCAGCGCTTCTTCTTGGGTTTTGCCCAAGTATGGCGGTTAAAAAGTCGGGATGAGCAAATGCGTATGCGCCTCAATGTTGATCCGCATTCGCCGGAAATGTTCCGTGTAAACGGCCCGCTTTCCAACTTCGAACCTTTTTATGCAGCCTTTAATGTAAAAGAAGGAGACAAGCTTTATCTCAAGCCGGAAAGCCGCGCAAGAATTTGGTAGAAATATTCTTCGAAAGAAAATGCCCTCGTGTTGAGGGCATTTTCTTTTTAATAAATCGAGATACTTGTAGTAATCCATCTAATCTAAACTGACATAAGGAGCAATTTTTTCAAAAGTTTTTTCATCAATCAAAACAATGTTGCGTAACTCCTCTGGACTTCTAAACGAACCATGTTGGTTGCGATATTCGACAATAACATTGGCCAGTTTCCAGCGGATATAAGGGTGTTCCTTCAATTCGTCTTTTGTAGCGGTGTTGATGTTGATCTTCCGAATTTTGTTACCATCTACCTGCAGACGCGATTTAATTTTCTGAAAGGTACTGTCCGGCAGACCAAAGGTTTCACTTACCTGCTCTACCGAGTAAAAGCCGCCCAGCTTTTCCCGAAAGGCAATGATCCTTGCCGAAAGTTTGCTGCCGATGCCCGGCAGTGCAATCAGGGCTGCCGTATCCGCATCGTTGATATTGACCAAAAACGGATTCCGTTCTGCCCGGACAAATTCCGGTTTGTCGTCGTCGTCATGCGGTGTTCTTTTCGCCTTTTCCGGTAACCGGATATAATCTTTCACCCGGTTATAAAACCCCTCCGGCAAGCCCCAGATTTTTTGCAGGTCCTCCGGTTTATAAAAGCGTCCGCCTTTGCTGACATAATTCAATATGGTTTTCGCGGTGCGTTCCCGCAGTCCCAGTCGTTGCCAATCTGAAACTGTGATGATGTTGGGATCAAAAGGAAACAATTCTCCCCCTGTAAAACTAGGGGAGGAGGACCGCTCATACTGGTAAGCTGACTGATTTTCTTCCCGGGCAGAAAACTTTTTTTGCGCCTGGCGTTGCTGCAGTGTATCCATTGCCAGTACAAGGGCGGTATCTTTTTCGGTGAAGATGGCTTGTGGAGCCGGTGCCAAAAACCGGGGAAGAAAAAGGCTGCCGCCAACGACAGCAACAATCATTATGGCACCAATACGGTCTTTCCGTGTAAAGACCAGGTAGTCTTTCAGCAGTTGTTTTGGTAACATGCTAAAAAGTTACCATCTATTAAGAAAATACAAAAATATTTATGGCGTAATCTTTGTTGTAGACAAAAACTTGCTCATATACGGGAAATCCTTAGCTTTGCAATCCTTTAGTTTTGGCCAAAAACAATCTTGACGTCGCAAATTCTGAATTAAATTTCTCATTTCCAAGCGTTTATCCGCCTCGCGGATAGGGGCCTGGGGAGATTTTGTTGCGTCTGGACAATTAAAAAACCGGTTTGTAATATATGTCTACAACAACGACGAATCAAAGGATCAATTTCGGAAAAATTGGAAATCTTGCCGAAACCCCTGATCTTCTCGCGGTTCAAATTCAATCCTTCAAGGAGTTCTTCCAGCTCGAAACGACTCCCGACAAACGAAATGTAGAAGGCTTGTTCCGTGTGTTCAAGGAAAACTTTCCGATCACAGACACCCGCAACATTTTCGTTCTCGAATTTCTGGATTACTTCATCGATCCGCCCCGCTACACCATCGAAGAGTGTATGGAGCGTGGACTGACCTACGCTGTTCCCCTGAAAGCAAAGCTTCGCCTGAGTTGTAACGATGAAGAGCACATCGACTTCCAAACGATCGTTCAGGACGTATTCCTTGGAAACATTCCGTATATGACCCCCCGCGGTACGTTTGTTATCAACGGTGCCGAACGTGTGGTGGTTTCCCAGTTACACCGTTCACCCGGTGTATTCTTCGGCCAGTCTATTCACCCCAACGGTACCAAGATCTACTCCGCTCGTGTGATCCCGTTCAAGGGAGCGTGGATGGAATTTGCCACTGACATCAACAACGTGATGTATGCGTACATCGACAGGAAGAAAAAATTCCCGGTGACAACGCTGCTCCGTTCTATTGGTTATGAAACCGATAAAGACATTCTGGAACTGTTTGGCATGGCCGACGAGGTTCCGGGCACCCGCAAAGAACTGGAGAAATACGTTGGCCGTCGCCTGGCTGCCCGTGTACTCCGTAGCTGGGTAGAAGATTTCGTAGATGAGGACACCGGCGAGGTGGTTTCCATCGAGCGGAACGAAGTGGTGCTGGAACGTGACTCTGTACTGGACGAAGAAGCCATCGAAACCATTTCTGATATGGACATTAAATCGGTGTTCATCCAGAAAGAAGATGTGGGTGGTGACTACGCAATTATCTATAATACATTAAACAAGGATACTTCGAACTCTGAACTGGAAGCGGTTCAGGTGATCTATCGCCAGTTGCGTGGTGCCGATGCACCGGACAACGAAACGGCCCGAGGTATCATTGATAAACTGTTCTTCTCCGATAAGCGTTACGACCTCGGCGAAGTTGGTCGTTACAAGATCAACCGCAAGCTGGGTCTGAATGCCGAGAAAGAGCAAAAAACATTGACCAAGGAAGATATCATCCTTATCATTAAATACTTGGTTCGCCTGACCAATGGTAAAGCGGAGATCGATGATATAGACCACTTGTCTAACCGTCGTGTTCGTACAGTAGGCGAGCAGTTGTATGCGCAGTTTGGCGTTGGCTTGGCCCGTATGGCCCGTACCATCCGTGAGCGGATGAACGTTCGTGACAACGAGGTGTTCACGCCGGTGGATCTGATCAATGCAAGAACCCTTTCTTCTGTGATCAACTCCTTCTTTGGTACCTCGCAGTTGTCGCAGTTCCTTGATCAGACAAACCCGCTTTCCGAGATAACGCACAAGCGTCGTATCTCCGCCCTCGGACCCGGTGGTCTGAGCCGCGAAAGAGCCGGTTTCGAAGTTCGTGATGTACACTACTCGCACTATGGTCGCCTGTGTACGATTGAAACGCCGGAAGGACCAAACATTGGTTTGATTTCGACGCTTTGCGTACACGCCGCTATCAACGAAATGGGCTTTATTGAAACGCCTTACCGTAAAGTAAAAGACGGTAAAGTGGACATGAAGCAATTGACGTTTTTGAGTGCGGAAGAAGAAGACACAGCAAAAATTGCCCAGGCCAATACGCCGCTGGATGATAAAAACAATTTTGCGGAAGATAAGATCGTAAGCCGTGAGACGGGTGACTTCCCGATTTTGGATAAAAATGAGGTGGAATATATGGACGTTGCCCCTAACCAGATTGTTGGTCTGTCGGCTTCCCTGATTCCGTTCCTGGAGCACGACGATGCCAACCGTGCCCTGATGGGTTCGAACATGCAACGCCAGGCGGTTCCGCTGTTGCGTCCGGATGTCCCCGTTGTTGGTACAGGTCTGGAAGGCAAAGCTGCCCGTGATGCCAGGATCCAAATTCACGCCGATGGTGATGGTGTGGTTGAGTTTGTAGATGCCAACGAAATTCATGTTCGTTACAACCGTAACGACGAACAACGGCTGGTTTCTTTTGAAGATGATCTGGTGATTTACAGATTAACCAAGTTCATTAAAACCAACCAGGAAACATCCATCAACCTGAAGCCTGCCGTGAAGAAAGGTCAGCGTGTGAAAGATGGTGATTTCTTAACCGAAGGTTATGCCACCAAAGACGGCGAGTTGGCTCTTGGTAAAAACCTGAAGGTGGCCTTCATGCCATGGAAAGGTTACAACTTCGAGGATGCCATCGTAATCTCTGAAAGAGTTGTCAAAGAAGATATGTTTACTTCCGTTCACATTTCTGAATACGAACTGGAAGTACGTGATACCAAGCTGGGTGAAGAAGAACTCACGCCGGATATCCCGAACGTTTCGGAAGAAGCAACGAGAGATCTGGACGAAAACGGTATCATCCGCATTGGTGCACAAATCAAGGAAGGTGATATCCTGATTGGCAAGATCACACCAAAAGGTGAATCTGACCCGACACCGGAAGAAAAACTTCTCCGCGCCATCTTCGGTGACAAAGCCGGTGATGCCAAAGACGCTTCACTGAAAGCACCGAATGGTGTGGAAGGTGTGGTGATTAACAAGAAGTTGTTCCAACGAGCGAAGAAAGATAAGAACGCCAAGGTTCGTGAGAAGGCTGCACTGGAAAAGCAGGAGCGTGACCACGAGAAGAAAGTTGCTGAGTTGATGGAAGTACTTCTCGACAAACTGCAAACCTTGCTGAAAGAAAAAGCATCTGCCGGTGTTAGCAACAACTTCGGTGAAATGCTGATCGGCAAAGGTGCCAAGTTCACACAGAAGAATCTTTCGCAGATCGACTACATGAACGTGAACCCCTTGGGTTGGACCGGTGATGCAAAAGTGGACGAGCAGATCAACGTATTGCTCCACAACTACAGCATCAAGTACAACGAAGAGCTGGGACGTTACAAGCGGGAGAAATTCAATATCTCTATCGGTGATGAATTGCCTGCCGGTGTATTGAAGCTGGCGAAAGTTTACCTGGCTGTTAAGCGTAAGCTGAAAGTGGGTGATAAGATGGCCGGTCGCCACGGAAACAAAGGTATCGTTGCTAAGATCGTTCGCCAGGAAGACATGCCGTTCCTCGAAGATGGAACGCCGGTTGACATCGTTCTGAATCCGCTGGGTGTACCCTCCCGTATGAACCTTGGACAGATCTATGAAACTGTACTCGGTTGGGCTGGTGTTGAACTCGGACGAAAATTCGCTACGCCAATCTTTGACGGTGCCAGCACAGAAGATATCGCCAAGTTTTGTGAAGAAGCGGGCATCCCAATGTATGGTCACACTTACTTGTACGATGGTGAAACCGGTGATCGCTTTGACCAGAAAGCAACAGTAGGTGTTATCTACATCATCAAACTACACCACATGGTGGATGATAAGATGCACGCAAGAAGCATCGGGCCATACAGCTTGATTACACAGCAGCCGCTGGGTGGTAAAGCGCAGTTTGGTGGTCAGCGTTTTGGTGAGATGGAGGTGTGGGCACTGGAAGCATACGGTGCCTCCAACATCCTGCAGGAACTCCTTACCATAAAGTCGGATGACATCATTGGCCGTGCAAAAACATACGAAGCAATTGTGAAAGGTGATAACATTCCTCGTGCCGGTATTCCTGAATCCTTCAACGTATTGGTTCATGAATTAAGAGGCTTGGGTCTGGACCTTAAGTTTGATGAATAAGGTTGTGAATGGTCAGTGGTGAGTAAGTGAGTGTTAACACTCACTTACTCACCACTGACAACTCACCACTCACATATTACAAATCTTCAAATCAGAAATAAGTAAAAATGGCTTTTAATAAAAGAGACAATCGTCCAAGACCAACGTTTTCGAAGATCACGATTGGTTTGGCTTCACCGGACAGCATTCTGGAAAAAAGCTTTGGTGAAATCCTTAAGCCTGAAACCATTAACTACCGTACGTATAAGCCTGAACGTGATGGCTTGTTCTGCGAGCGGATTTTTGGTCCTGTAAAAGATTACGAATGTGCCTGCGGTAAGTACAAGCGCATTCGTTACAAAGGCATTGTTTGTGACCGTTGCGGTGTGGAAGTAACCGAGAAGAAAGTACGTCGCGAACGCATGGGACATATTAAGCTGGTTGTACCCGTTGTCCACATCTGGTACTTCAAATCCCTGCCGAACAAAATTGGATACCTGCTTGGCATGAGCTCTAAGAAATTGGAGTCCATTGTGTATTATGAGCGTTTCGTGGTGATTCAGCCCGGCCTGCGTGCCGACAAAGGCCAGAATTACGGTGACCTGCTGACAGAGGAAGAATACCTGGACATCATTGACGCTTTGCCAAAGGAAAACCAGTACCTGCCGGATGATGATCCCAACAAGTTCATCGCCAAAATGGGTGCCGAAGCCGTGCATGACCTGCTGGCCCGCATTGACCTTGATACCCTGTCATTTGACCTGCGCAATGCCGCCGCTACTGAAACATCCCAGCAGCGGAAGGCAGACGCCTTAAAGCGACTTTCTGTCGTTGAATCGTTCCGCGATGCGCAAACAAGAATTTCTAACCGTCCCGAGTGGATGGTGATGCAATACATTCCCGTGATTCCGCCGGAACTGCGTCCGCTGGTTCCGCTGGATGGTGGCCGTTTCGCGTCGTCTGACCTGAACGATCTTTATCGTCGTGTAATCATCCGTAACAACCGCCTGAAGCGTTTGTTGGAGATCAAAGCCCCCGAGGTGATCCTGCGTAACGAAAAGCGTATGCTGCAGGAAGCCGTTGACTCCCTGTTCGACAACAGCCGTAAGTCTAACGCTGTAAAAGCAGAAGGCGGCCGTGCCCTGAAATCACTTTCAGATGTACTGAAAGGGAAACAAGGCCGTTTCCGCCAAAACCTCCTTGGTAAGCGTGTTGACTACTCTGGCCGTTCGGTAATTGTGGTAGGTCCTGAGTTGAAACTTTACGAGTGTGGCTTACCGAAAGACATGGCGGCTGAACTGTTCAAGCCATTCATCATTCGCAAATTGATTGAAAGAGGTATCGTAAAAACAGTAAAATCAGCCCGTAAATTGGTTGATAAAAAAGAAGCTGTTGTTTGGGATATCCTGGAAAATATTCTGAAAGGTCACCCGGTAATGTTGAACCGTGCCCCAACGCTGCACCGGTTGTCTATCCAGGCCTTCCAGCCCAAATTAGTAGAAGGGAAAGCGATTCAACTGCACCCGCTTGTTACGTCAGCGTTCAACGCCGACTTTGACGGTGACCAGATGGCCGTACACGTGCCCCTGAGCCACGCCGCTATTCTGGAAGCACAGTTGCTGATGCTGGCTTCGCACAACATCCTGAACCCGCAGAACGGTACGCCGATCACCCTGCCTTCACAGGACATGGTACTCGGTCTGTACTATATTTCAAAAGGACGTAAGTCAACGGAAGCGCTGAAGGTTCGTGGTGAAGGAAAAGCCTTCTACAGCACAGAAGAAGTCATCATCGCTTACAACGAAAACCGCATTGATCTGCATGCGCACATCAAAGTGAAAACAAACGTTCGTAACGAAGATGGTACACTCACCAACAAATTGCTGGATACAACGGTAGGTCGTGTGATCTTCAACCAGTTTGTACCGAAAGAAGTTGGTTTTGTAAACGCCCTGTTGACGAAGAAGAACCTTCGGGAGATCATTGGTGACATCATCTCGATCACTAACATTCCAAAGACTGCGAAATTCCTCGATGACATCAAGCAGCTTGGTTTCCGTATGGCCTTCAAAGGTGGTCTGTCGTTCTCTATCAATGATCTGATCATCCCTGAGATCAAACAGGAACTCGTTGACAATGCCAAAGGTGAAGTGGACGAAGTGTGGGAAAACTACAACATGGGTCTGATCACCAACAACGAACGTTATAACCAAATCGTAGATATCTGGTCACGTGTGGATACCCGTATCACGGAGACGCTTATTCGTGATCTGGCTACCGATAAACAAGGGTTCAATTCTGTATTTATGATGTTGGATTCCGGTGCCCGTGGTTCCAAGCAGCAGATCAAACAGCTTGCCGGTATCAGGGGGCTGATGGCCAAGCCGCGGAAGTCTGGCTCTACCGGTTCGGAGATCATCGAAAACCCGATCCTTTCGAACTTTAAAGGTGGATTGAACGTATTGGATTACTTCATCTCTACCCACGGTGCCCGGAAAGGTCTGGCGGATACGGCCCTGAAAACAGCCGATGCCGGTTACCTGACCCGTCGTCTGGTTGACGTTGCACAAGACGTTGTGATTACGGAAGAAGATTGCGGAACCCTGCGTGGTATCGCTACTTCTGCCCTGAAAGATAATGAGGACATCATCGAGCCGCTGGCCGATCGTATCGAAGGTCGTACTTCGCTGCACAATGTCTACGATCCGCAGTCAGAAGACCTGATCGTTGCTGCCGGTGAAGAAATTACCGAAGCGATTGCCCGTCGTATCGAAGATGCCGGCATCGAAACTGTAGAAATCCGCTCCGTACTGACCTGCGAAAGCAAGCGTGGTACCTGCGTGAAGTGTTATGGTAAAAACCTGGCTACCGGTTACATGGCCCAGAAAGGTGATGCCGTTGGTATCATCGCTGCCCAGTCCATCGGTGAACCGGGTACACAGTTGACACTGCGTACCTTCCACGTGGGTGGTGTGGCTGGTTCGGCTGCGGTTGAATCAACGCTGGCCGCCAAGTTCGATGGTACCCTGCAATTTGATGGTCTGCGTACGGTAACGACTACCAATAACGAAGGCGATAAAGTGCAGGTGGTTATCGGTCGTACCGGTGAGATCCGTAACATGGATGTGAAGAATGACCGCCTGTTGAATGTGGTAAACATTCCGTACGGTGCAACCCTGCAGGTGAAAGATGGTCAGCAGGTGAAGAAGGGCGATGTGATCTGTACATGGGATCCGTTCAACAATGTTATCATGGCCGAAATTGATGGTACCCTGAAATTCGAAAACGTAATTGAAGGTGTTACTTATCGCGAAGAGGCTGATGAACAAACGGGTCACCGTGAGAAAGTGGTAATTGAAACCCGTGATAAAACAAAGATCCCGTCTATCATCGTTGATGGCAAGGAGCGCAAGTCTTACAACATGCCTACCGGAAGCCACATCGTAATTGATGAAGGCGACCAGGTGAAAGCTGGTCAGGTGCTGGTGAAAATTCCACGTGTGCTGGGTAAGCTGCGTGATATCACCGGTGGTCTGCCACGTGTAACCGAATTGTTCGAAGCCCGTAACCCGTCCAACCCTGCGATCGTTTCTGAGATCGATGGTGTGGTAACGATGGGTGCTGTGAAGCGTGGTAACCGTGAGATTATTGTAGAAGCAAAAGATGGTGTAACCCGCAAATACCTGGTTCCGCTGACCCGCCAGATCCTGGCGCAGGATGGCGACTTCGTAAAAGCCGGTTCTGCTCTCTCTGACGGACAGATTGCTCCTGGCGATATCCTGCAAATCCAGGGACCGTTCGCCGTACAACAGTACGTGGTGAACGAGATTCAGGAAGTATATCGCTTACAGGGTGTAAAAATCAACGACAAGCACATTGAAGTGATTGTTCGCCAGATGATGCGCAAGGTTTCTATCGTTGATCCGGGTGATACCAAGTTCCTCGAAGAAGACCTTACCGATAAGTTCGAGTTCATTGAAGAGAATGACCACATCTTCGATAAGAAGGTAGTAACGGAGCCTGGTGAAAGCACACGCATGCGTGCCGGCCAGATTGTTACCCTGCGTGAGCTGCGTGAAGAAAACTCGATCCTGCGTCGGAATGACAAGCAACTGGTGGAGTACCGCGATGCCAAACCGGCAACGTCACAACCAACCTTGCTGGGTATCACAAAAGCATCGCTGGGTGTACAAAGCTGGATCTCGGCCGCCTCGTTCCAGGAAACAACCAAAGTATTGTCATCTGCTGCCATCCAAGGTAAAACAGATGATATGCTGGGTCTGAAAGAGAACGTGATCACCGGTCACCTTATCCCGGCGGGTACAGGTTTGCGTGACTTCGAAAACATGATCGTTGGTAGCAAGGAAGAATATGAATTGCTGCAAACTGCCCGTGAGGCCATGTCTTTTGATGACGACGAATAATGCAATAAACAATTCGCAATAAGCAATTGACGAAGGAGCAAGATTTTCTTGCTCCTTTTTTCTTTACATTGCTTTCGTAAATGGTGTCAAAATGTTTGATGGAACACGCTCTACATCTGACGTTTTAACACTTCAAAATGCGCTGTTAACCCTATTTTCGTCTGATAAAGTATCCCTTTCATGAAGAATGTTTCTCTTGTTCTGAATGTTGTTCTTTTGCTTGCTGTAGGCCTTCTGTTTTATCTGCATTTTTCAGGAAAGAATACACCGCAAACAAAACCTTCCTCCCTGCAGAAAGGCGTTGCTGCAACGACTCCTAACACCGGCGATTTTAAGATTGCCTACTTCGAAATGGATTCCATTAACAACAATTTTGTATTGATCAAGGATGTGAAATCAGAATTGAGCCGCGAAGAAGAAAAGATCAATTCGGAATTGACCCGTTTACAAAAATCATACAACGACCGCATTACGCATTACCAGGGACAGGCCAATACTATGTCGCAGGTAGAATCGGAAAATGCCAACCGTGACATTCTTCAATTACAGGATAAGATTCGAACCACCAAGCAAACGATGGAGTCCCGCTACCAGGACCTTTACATGCGTAAAATGCAGGATGTAAAAGCAAAGGTGGAAGAGTACCTGAAAGAATACAACAGGGACAAAGGCTATTCCTACATCCTGGCTTACGAGCCCGGGTTTATTTTTTACCGCGACAGTGCCCTGAACATTACCTCGGACCTGATCACCGGGTTAAATGAGAAATACAAGATCAAAAAGAAATAAAGACGTCAAACGTCAATGGCGAGATGTGAGACTGGAGAAACCGTAAATGGTTTCTCCAGTTTTATTCTGGATACCTGGCTGTCATAAAAGCCATGCGACAGTATAGCTGCAATTCATCGAACAGAAGTCGTTGTTTTTCTTTTCTAAACTGACGTTTCCCGTTTCACGATCGAATACCTATCTTCCAAAAAAATTCTTTGCATGCAGCAGGATGTACTGACGCCACAAGAGGCCATTCAGGAAGATAAAAGCTTTAAACGTTCTCTGGGTTTAACCGATGCCACAATGATTGTTGCCGGATCCATGATTGGTTCCGGTATTTTTATTGTAAGCGCCGATATAACCCGCAATGTGGGCAGTGCCGGCTGGTTGATTGCCGTGTGGGTGATCACCGGTTTTATGACCATTTCTGCTGCTCTCAGTTATGGTGAGCTGAGTGCCATGTTTCCCAAAGCTGGCGGACAGTATGTTTACCTTCGTGAGGCTTACAATCCGCTGGCAGGCTTTCTGTATGGCTGGAGTTTTTTTGCTGTCATTCAAACCGCAACCATTGCAGCGGTTGCAGTAGCATTCAGCCGGTTTACCGCTTACCTGATACCAGCGGTAGGAGAGGGCAATGTTCTCTGGGGAATTGAAAAAGGTGTAGATGCCGCCGGCGTGATGCAATATTCGTTTTCCATTAATGCTGCGCAAATTCTAGCCATTCTTTCCATTCTTTTTCTGACCTATACCAACACGAAAGGTGTGAAAGGCGGTAAGCTGATTCAAACCACGTTTACCACGGCAAAACTGCTGGCCTTATTTGGGCTGATCATTCTCGGCTTTTTACTTACGCAATCAAGCTTTTGGGATCAAAACTGGGCAACCGGTTTTAGCGGAAGACAGGCTACCGTAACGGATGGTGTCATCGACTGGAAAGGCGTAGGCGGCGCTGTGCTGGCCGGCGGCATTGCTGCGGCGATGGTAGGCTCCATCTTTAGTTCCGATGCCTGGAACAATGTTACGTTTATTGCCGGTGAGGTAAAAAATCCGCAGCGCAACATCGGGTTGAGCCTTTTCTTCGGAACCCTGATTGTTACGATCATTTATCTCTGTGCGAATCTGATGTACCTGTATGTGTTACCGCTTGATGGCATTGCCAGCGCTAAAAACGACCGTGTGGCGGTAGTGGCAGCTGAACAGTTTTTGGGCACCGATGCGGGACCTTATGTCATTGCAGTGTTGATCATGGTCTCTACGTTTGGTTGCAACAATGGATTAATCCTGGCGGGTGCAAGGGTATATTATACGATGGCGAAGGACAAACTTTTTTTCAAAAAAACAGGAACGTTGAACAAACACTCTGTTCCGGAATATGCGTTATGGATCCAGGCGGCATGGGCCTCCGTTCTCTGCCTGAGCGGTACCTATGGCGAACTGCTGACAATGATTTCTTTTGTGGTGGTTATTTTTTATGTACTCACCCTCATCGGCATTTTTATTCTGCGCAAGCAAAGGCCCGATGCGGAGCGGCCGTATAAAGCAGTGGGCTACCCGGTGCTTCCGATCCTCTATATTATTCTGGCGGTTGCTTTTTGCGTGGGACTGGTTTATGCTTCGCCGCAATATTCGCTTTACGGATTAGCAATTGTTTTGCTTGGAATTCCGATTTATTTCATTGCTTTGGCCCGCAAAAAAGGATAGCCGCAACTATGGAGAACTTCGGGCAATTGTTTCGTGATTTTGAATCGATAAAAGTTGGTGTTGTAGGGGATGTAATGCTGGATACGTATATCTGGGGCGAAGTGGAACGCATCTCACCCGAAGCACCGGTGCCCATTGTTTCATTACACCACCGTGAACAGCGCCTGGGTGGTGCCGGTAACGTGGCGTTGAATCTTCGTTCACTCGGTGCACAGGCCTTTATTCTTTCCGTTACAGGTGCTGATGAAGATGCTGCCTGCCTGATGAAGCTTTATGAAGAAAAAAGCATTAATACGGCCTATTGTTTCGGCAGCAAAAACCGCGTTACCACTAACAAAACCCGCATCATCAGTCGTAACCAGCAAATGATGCGGTTGGATGCCGAGATCACCAACGATCTGTCGCAGGAAGACCAGCAAGCCATGCTGCAACGCTTTCAGCAATTCATTAACATTGAAAGGCCGCAGGTCGTTATCCTGGAAGATTACAACAAAGGTGTGCTGACGAAAGAAGTGATCAAAGGCGTGATTGCTATGTGCCGAAAAGAAGGCATCATCACGGCTGTTGATCCCAAGCGCAAAAACTTTTTTGCTTACCAGCACGTCGATATATTCAAGCCCAACTTGAAAGAAGTCCGCGAAGCGTTGAACCTGATTTCAGTAGAGGCTAACGTGGATCATCTCCAGAATATTCACCAGCAGTTAGTGGCGCAATTGCATCACCAGGTTTCTTTCATTACGTTATCGGAGAAAGGCGTATTCTATCAAAAGGGAAAAGATGCCGCCATTATTCCTTCGCACATCCGCAACATTGCCGATGTTTCCGGTGCCGGTGATACGGTGATTGCCGTAGCGGCACTGGTGTATGCGGCAAGGAAGAACGTACATCTGATGGCCGAACTGGCTAACATCGCCGGCGGTCTCGTTTGTGAAGAAGTGGGTACAGCGGCCATCAATCCCTCCAAGCTATTTCATGAATGTGAAATGCTGCTCACCTGATTTTTTCAAACACCTTTTCACCTTACGAAAGCTTTAACGTTCTCGCCACAACACAAAGGTGTAAACCTATTCCAATGCCTTTTTGCTTAACGAATCTTTACCAATCAGGGTCTAAACGATACTGCTTTCAAACCTTCTATTATCTAGCCCTGAAAACGTAACCTGGACTGTAATTAAAATCCGTATTCGCCAGTTTAAATTCGTACGTATTGAATACGACGAGGCCCTTCGCTTTAGAAGGGCCTCACTATTTTGTAGGTGAAACGTCAAACAGAAGATGTGAAACCGGAATACACGATAGAATAAACCTCACTTGGTTTCACTTTTCACGTTTGCCGTTACTTGATCACACTGGCCATGGTTTTGCCAATATCAGCAGGACTGTGCACCACATGAATACCACATTCTTCCATGATCTGCATTTTGGCAGCGGCAGTATCTTCTGCACCACCAACAATGGCTCCAGCATGTCCCATCCGCCGGCCGGGAGGTGCGGTTTGACCGGCAATAAAACCAACAACAGGTTTTTGGTTGCCGTTATCACGAATCCAACGGGCTGCTTCTGCTTCCATACCGCCGCCAATTTCGCCAATCATCACAATGGCATCGGTTTCCGGATCATTCATAAACAGTTCTACCGCTTCTTTCGTGGTGGTACCAATGATTGGATCGCCGCCAATGCCTACGGCGGTAGAAATTCCCAAACCGGCTTTGGCCACCTGGTCGGCAGCTTCATAAGTCAGCGTACCGGATTTGGAAACAATTCCAATGCGTCCTTTCTTGAAAACAAATCCTGGCATAATACCCACTTTGCATTCGTCGGCAGTGATTACACCCGGGCAGTTAGGACCAATCAGCCTTGTGCCTTTTCCTTTCAGGGCCGCTTTTACCTTCACCATGTCCTGCACTGGAATACCTTCAGTTATGCACACCACAAGCGCTACACCGGCGTCGGCTGCTTCCAGAATGGCATCTGCAGCAAAGGCCGGCGGTACAAATATGATGGAGACGTTGGCACCGGTTTCTTTTACACAACCAGCCACCGTATTGAAAACTTTCCTGTCGAGGTGCGTAGTGCCGCCTTTACCGGGAGTGACACCACCCACAACATTGGTTCCGTATTCGATCATTTGCGCGGCATGAAATGTACCTTCTGTGCCGGTAAAACCCTGCACCAGGACTTTTGAATCTTTGTTTACAAGAATGCTCATAATCCGATTTAAGTTGCGCAAAAGTAAAGAAGTTTGGAGTTTGGCGTTTGGAGTTTCGGGTTATTCTTTCATCCAACCAAACTTTCCTGCAATTTGGCTGTTAGAGCAGTAGAAGAAAATAGCATCATCACCCCAACTCTAAACGCAAGACTCCAAACCCCAAACCCAAAACTGTTCTTTCCTTAACTTTACCACGCTCAAATAAACACGTCTCAATATAAAATTTTCAATGTAATGGGAATTATCAAAGACAGGTTCAAAGAAAAAGGCGATGCGCTTGCTGCCGAAATCAAAGATCTCTTGAAAGAATACGGTACAAAAAAAATTGGTGAAGTCCAGTTGTCGCAGATTTACCAGGGTATGCGGGGCATGACTGGACTGGTTTCTGAAACTTCACTCCTGGATGCCCAGGAAGGCATTCGTTTCCGCGGTTATTCCATTCCTGAATTGCGGGAAAAATTACCGAAAGCCGAAGGTGGTTCCGAACCACTGCCCGAAGGTCTTTTTTACCTCATGCTGATTGGCGAATTGCCCAACGATGCCGATGTGCAGCATGTTACCGATGTTTGGCAGCGCCGTAGCCATGTTCCCAACCATGTTTTTGCCACCATTGAAGCTCTGCCGGTATCGGCGCACCCGATGACGCAATTTGTTACGGCGGTGATGGCCCTGCAGACCGAAAGCCAGTTTGCCAAACGCTATGCAGCCGGTATGAATAAAAAAGATTACTGGGATGCTGTCTTTGATGATGCCATGGATCTGATTGCCCGCCTGCCAAGAGTAGCAGCGTATATCTACCGTCGCAAGTACAAAGGCGGAGAGCATATTCAGCCCGATGGCCTGCTCGACTGGGCAGGCAACTTTGCCCACATGATGGGCTTTCAGGACGAAAGCTTTAAAGAACTGATGCGCCTGTACATGACGATTCATGCCGACCATGAGGGCGGAAATGTATCTGCGCATACAACGCACCTGGTAGGTTCTGCGCTCAGCGATCCCTACCTCAGTTATGCTGCCGGCATGAATGGCCTGGCGGGTCCGCTGCACGGGCTGGCCAACCAGGAAGTGATCAAGTGGATCTTTGAAATGCGGGAAGAGTTGAAAACGGAATCGCCAACCAAAGAACAGATTGCTGACTATGTAAAGAAAACGCTGGAAAGCGGAAAGGTGGTACCAGGGTACGGTCATGCTGTGCTGCGCAAAACCGATCCCCGCTTTACGGCACAAATGGAATTTGGTAAAAAGCATATGCCCGATGATCCGCTGGTGCAAACCGTATGGAACATTTACGAAGCGGTGCCGCCTATTCTGCAATCGCTGGGAAAGGTCAAAAACCCATGGCCCAATGTAGATGCGCACAGCGGTGCCCTGCTGGTGCATTATGGCATGGTGGAATATGAGTTTTACACCGTGCTTTTTGCGGTAAGCCGCGCTTTGGGTGTATTGTCCAGCCTTTGCTGGGACCGTGCTTTGGGCATGCCACTTGAACGTCCCAAATCGGTAACCACAGAGCTGGTAAAAAAATGGCTAAAAGGCGAAGATGAAGTGTGGGGTGAGTAATCGTCTGAACCAGGATTTAGGTGGATTTTGAAGACAAATAGGAATCATTGATTCTCTTTATAAAGAAAAGTCGTTCAGTTTTGGACGACTTTTTTATTTCCTTTAAATCCCCCTTAATCTTACAAATCATGGTTCGGACAGGGTTAATTTTGCGCCATGCATTATGTGTCAGCAGAGAACCTGAGTAAATCCTACGGTGTAAAGCCGCTTTTTCAAAACATTTCTTTTCATATTTCCGAAGGCGATAAAATTGCCCTTGTGGCCCGCAACGGTTCGGGTAAATCAACACTCCTAAAAATCATCGCAGGACAAGAGGCTGCGGAAACCGGCAAGATCTGGATCCACAAAGATGTAGACCTGGCTTTTTTTGAGCAGGAACCCAAGCTGGATGAGGCTGCTACTACGCTGGATAACATCTTTCATGTGGCACACCCTGTATTGGCGGCAATAAAAGAATACGAGGAACTGGTAGATGAACAGGAAGACACAGCCGAATACCACGAGAGGTTCAGCGAAGCGATGATAAAGATGGATGACCTTGGCGCCTGGGATTTTGAAGCCAAAGTGCAACAGATCCTAAGTAAGCTGAAAGTGCAGAACCTGCATCAAACGGTTTCAACGCTTAGCGGTGGTCAGCGAAAACGCATTGCCCTGGCCCGAACGCTGATCGACATTGGCTTTGAACACAAGCATGTGTTGCTGATCATGGATGAACCTACCAACCACCTCGACGTGGAAATGGTAGAATGGCTGGAACATTACCTGAACAAGGAAAACGTAACGCTTATCCTGGTTACCCACGACCGCTATTTTTTGGACAACGTCTGCAGCGAGATCTGGGAGATGGATGAAAACCTTTATGTACACAAAGGCGACTATCAAAATTTTTTAGAGAAGAAGGCAGCCCGTGAAGAGTCGGAAGCTGCCAGCATCAGCAAGGCAAGAAACCTATACCGGAAGGAACTGGAATGGATGCGCAAGCAACCTAAGGCCCGTACCACGAAATCAAAAAGCCGGCAGGATGCTTTCTACGAAGTAGAAAAAAAGGCCAAACAGCAGTTGGTAGATCAGCAGGTGCAGTTGCAAAGCAAAATGAGCCGCCTGGGTGGGAAGATCGTGGAGATGAAAAAGGTGTACAAAAGCTTTGGCGACAAAACCATCCTGAAAGGTTTCGACTATGCATTTAAAAAAGGAGAGCGGCTGGGCATCGTGGGAAAGAACGGCGCCGGCAAATCAACCTTTATCAACATCCTGCAGGAACTGGAACCGGCTGACAGCGGTAAGATCAACGTGGGAGATACCGTTGTATTTGGCAATTACTCGCAAACAGGCCTGCAGGTAAAAGAAGACATGCGGGTGATCGAATATGTCAAGAACATTGCAGAGAACTTTCCCCTGGCCGATGGCTCTTCGATGAGCGCTGCGCAATTCCTAGAACTTTTCCTGTTTCCGCCGGAGCAGCAATACACTTACATCAGCCGGTTAAGTGGTGGTGAAAAACGCCGACTGCATTTGTTGACGATTCTTTTTCGCAACCCGAATTTCCTCATCCTCGATGAGCCGACAAATGACCTGGACCTGCCTACGCTTTCGGTGCTGGAATCTTTTCTGCTCGACTTTCCTGGCTGCCTGCTGATTGTCAGCCACGACCGCTATTTTATGGACCGCCTGGTTGATCACCTTTTTGTGTTTGAAGGCAACGGTGTGATCCGTGATTTCCCCGGCAACTACACGCAATACCGGGAGTGGCAAAAAACACAGGAAACCAATCCGGAGGAAATTAAGAAAGAGGTACCTGTAACTAAACCGGTGGAAGAAAAGCCCGTTGTTCCCGGTAAAAAGAAGATGAGCTTTAAAGAGCAGCGTGAATTTGAAACGCTGGAAAAAGAGATTGCGGGGCTTGAGAAAGAACGGTCTGAGTTAACAGCACAAATGTCGGATGCGGCCCTGCCGTTTAACAAACTGCAGGAGTTCTCCGAACGCATTACTTCCATTAACACTGCAATTGAAGAAAAAGAAATGCGCTGGTTGGAACTCAGTGAAATCTTCAACACAAACTAAAGCACAGAATGCACGAATGTTCAATAAGTGCAACCGTTCGATGAAGAGAAAAGGAAATGAGAAAAAAGTTTAGCCCTTCGTGTAATACGTGTAAAAATTCGTGTTTAACGTTTTCAGGATAAATACCTGACGCTATGCAAAAACAAATAACGCTTAAAGTATTGCCTTCCGAGGCAACCGATGTAGATAAACTAACTACCGTATTGGCGCAGGCTTGTACGGTTTCACCTTCCCGACTGACTGGCTATAAGATTCTGAAACAATCCATTGATGCCCGCAGCCGCAAGCAAGTATGGATTCAGCTTACGGTTACCGTTTTTATTGATGAACCCTACCAACACACGGAACCGGTGTTGTTGCACCTAAAGGATGTGCATGCTGCCAAAAACAGCGTGATCGTAATTGGCGCCGGTCCGGCCGGGTTATTTGCCGCTATCCGGCTGATTGAACTGGGCATTAAGCCCATTGTGCTGGAGCGGGGCAAAGATGTACGAGCCCGTCGCAGAGACCTTGCTGCCATCAACAAGGAAGGTGTGATGAATGATGAAAGCAATTATTGTTTTGGAGAGGGTGGTGCCGGCACCTACAGTGATGGAAAACTTTACACCCGCAGCACCAAGCGTGGTGATGTAGCCCGGATCTTACATGCACTGGTACAGTTTGGCGCCGATGAAAAGATCACCTACGTGGCGCATCCGCACATTGGCACCAATAAATTGCCCCATATCATTACTGCAATTCGCGAACAGATCATTGCTTGCGGGGGCGAAGTGCTTTTTGAGAAAAAAGTGACGGATTTTATCCTCGACGGCGATAGTGCAAAAGGGGTAGTGGTGAACGGCGGAGAAAAACGATTAGCCGATGCTGTTATCCTGGCAACAGGCCATTCTGCACGGGATATTTTTCAGCTTTTGCACCACAAAAAAATAGAGATCTTTTTCAAGCCCTTTGCCCTTGGCGTTCGGGTAGAGCATCCCCAAACCATCATCGACAGCATCCAGTATCATTGCCCCACAAGAGATGAACACCTGCCTCCGGCATCGTATAGTTTGGTAGAGCAGGTGAATGGCAAAGGTGTGTTTTCGTTTTGCATGTGCCCGGGTGGCATCATTGCGCCGGCAGCAACGGCACAGGGAGAAATTGTTGTCAATGGCTGGTCGCCTTCGAAACGTAATAATCCGTATGCTAATAGCGGCATCGTAGTAACGGTAGATGAAGCCAATATCCAAGCTTTCAAAAAATGGGGACCGCTGGCTGGCATGTTTTTCCAGCAGTCCATTGAGCAAAAAGCATTTGCGGTTGGTGGCGGTAAACTGGTGGCGCCGGCTCAACGAATGGTCGATTTTGCCAACAACAAGGTTGCCACCTCACTGCCCGATTGCAGCTACCTGCCCGGTATTCATTCTGCTTCGCTGAAAGAAGTGTTGCCGCCGTTTGTGCACCAGGCATTACAGGTTGCGTTTAAAGAATGGGGCAAACGTATGCGTGGTTATTTCTCCAATGATGCCGTGGTGGTGGCTACGGAGTCAAGAACCTCATCGCCGGTAAGGATTCCCCGCGATGAAACGCTGCAGCACCCACAGGTAAAAAATCTTTATCCCTGCGGCGAAGGTGCTGGTTATGCCGGTGGCATTGTCAGTGCTGCCATGGATGGCGAACGGGTAGCCGATGCCATTGCTGTTTCAATTGGCAAAAGGCAATAAGCAATTGGCAAATGTTATTCATTTAAACAAAAAGCCCGCATATTCAGTATGCGGGCTTTTTTGTACGTCGCCGTATCATTTCAAACTCACTATTCTCATCTACAAACGGCAGCTTTCTTCCGGCTTCTATTCACCACTACGCGACGGCTCTTTCTTTGAAAGCAACTGTCCATTTTTCAACAGCTTGTTCTTGCGGTAAGCTTTTCGTTCCGCATCAAGTTTTTCTTTATACCCTTCATTCCATTCCTGCTTGAGTAATTTTTGCAGGTCAGGTTTGCCTGCATCCACCCAAGCCGTGTACCAGTAATCCGCTACTGCATTGGCAGCCCGTGTTGCCTGTTCGTTTACCGTTGGGTCCAGCAGCTTTGCATAGGCCAGGGCAAACTCTTTGGTGTAATACCGCACGTCTCTTCCATTGCGTTTTTGCCAGCGGTATTTTGTTGAATCGGTGAACCCTTTGGAGGCTTCTTTTTCTTTTTCCAGCACGCCGGGAACCAATGTAAACGAGCCCCGCACAGCGTCCCAGATCCGCGCTTCTTTGTTCTGAATATACCGGGCTTTTTTCTGTGCTTTCAGATTAAAGCCATCCAGAGTTAGTTCGGGAACCACACTTTCCCAAAGCGAATGCAGGCCTTTCTGATCGGTTAACTGTCCATCATAATTAATGGTAGTGTGCAGCGGCACATGCGCATCCTGAATATAGTGGGCCAGGTCAGTAGCATAGAATAAAATGCTGTCCCTGTTCTGTCTTTTAAACGCATTGGTAAGCTGCTCCTGCATGACAATCACCCAATACGGTACATAGCCATACTTCACAAGACTGTCTTCAGAATACCTGGCTACTGCCGTTTTCCAATCGGGTGGCATCTGGTGTGCGGCATCATCACCAAATCCTTCCAGGTCAATAAAATGTTTGGGTGCCTCCGTGGAGTCTTTACTCCGCCGCTCATCGGGGCGCACAGAATGTTTAACCAGGTCTTCCATATGCTGGTAGAAAAACGGCTGCATTTCTTTAGGCAGCTGGTAAACCGATAACTGGGTAAGCGTTCGGTGCATCAGGAAGCCCCAACTGCTGCAAAGGATCAAAACAAACAGTAAGAGGGTAGGAGCAAACCGTTTCATAAAGGCTTTCATGCAAAAGATTTTTGCAAAGGTGCACCAGGAGCTTGTTGTAGTGGTCATAAAAAAAGAGTGCAGAGCACTCTTTTAAAGTCCTTCAAGATCTGACTTACCTGAAAATGCTGTTTAGCAAGCCGGCTAAGCGTACGCCGCCTTTCAAAAGACGATCGTTCACAGTGGCAATGTGCCGGAAATTGTAATCATAACTCAGGCGCTGATCGGGACGGGTGATTTCGCTGTAAAGGTTTTGCGCAATGTCGTACGATTCAACTATCCATTCGCTCAGGGGTTGTCTTTGCCAGGCTTGCCGCTGCTTCAATGTAGTGAAGTTGATGGCCTTTGTGTATTCGGTATAGCTTAACTGCTGAAAGTTCACCAGCGATTCGTCCCAAACGGCATGCAGGTTGGTTGGCGTGTTGAACCAGTTTACCCGTACACGATTGCCTCCCAGGTCCTGCCGGCGGCCTATGTGCATGGGTTGGTGAACATCACCAACAAAATGAATAAGAAGCCGCAGGTACATCCGTTTTTTATCGATGGAAAGATTTTTCTTTTTCAATTCGCTGACAAGAAAGTTTATCCTTGTGTACACATCCGTAACCGTATCGGTTTTGAGGTAGGTAAGAATCTCGTTTCGCGTCAGGCCAGAATCAAGGTTGATATAGTGCCATGAATTCAGGTAATCGAAAGTTGAATCGGACTTGATAAAATCCGCCCAGTTTGCCGACATGGCAATGGTTTCATTGCCCAGGATTTTCCTGATCTCTGCACGGGCTTTTGTAGTGAGGTACTGGTTGGCGATTTCACCTACAATACGGTGCCCCAAAACACCCCAGGCC
The DNA here is from genome assembly GCA_014163555.1 of Flavisolibacter longurius. Classification (GTDB taxonomy): domain Bacteria; phylum Bacteroidota; class Bacteroidia; order Chitinophagales; family Chitinophagaceae; genus Flavisolibacter. The sequence continues at coordinate 202,742 of JACJGO010000001.1, read as the reverse complement.
AGGGAGACAAAGGGGAGTGAAAAGAAAAAACAAAGGAAGAAGGCTCGTTGAATTGTTTTCATTTTTTTTCTGGCTAAACATGTGTGGCCAAAATTAAGCGAGCCGTTCTAAACGGTCTATTAAGATTTGCCCCAGGTGATAGGAAAATAAATGCGTTGGGAACGACAATCACCCCGTTTGTCCGAAAAAACTGCAGGGTTTTAGCGGAATGCCGTAAACTTGACCATCTTTACATTTTAAGCCAAAACGCATCGCATGAATAATCTACTGGAAGCACGTCATCTTAAAAAGTATTTCGCTACACAAAAAGCTGTTGACGATATTTCGTTCGGTGTAGCACCGGGCAGCATCTTTGGCCTATTAGGGCCCAACGGTGCCGGTAAAACAACCCTGATCCGAATGATCACCGGCATCTTTTACCCCGATAGCGGCGAGATTCTTTTCGATGGCCAGCCCTTTAATGCCCTGAAAGATGTGGAGCGGATCGGTTACATGCCGGAGGAGAGAGGCTTGTACAAAAAAATGAAGATTGGTGAGCAGGCCATGTACCTAGCGCAGTTGAAGGGTTTGTCGCATAGCGAGGCCCTGCGCCTGAACAAACAGTGGTTTGAAAAGCTGGAAATGGAAAGCTGGTGGAATAAAAAAGTGGAAGACCTGTCGAAGGGCATGGGACAGAAACTGCAATTTGTAACCACCATTGTTCACAATCCGAAACTGATCATATTGGACGAACCGTTCAGTGGCCTGGATCCGGTAAACAGCAATGTGATCAAGGATGAAATTTTCAACCTGGCCAAGAATGGCGCCACCATCATTTTCAGTACGCACCGCATGGAGCAGGTAGAAGAAATCTGCGACCATATTATTTTGGTGAACAAGGGTAAGAAAATTTTAGATGCCACGGTTCGGGAAGCCCGCCAGCAGTTCAAGGCCGGACTTTTCCGTGTAGGCGTTGACGGAGACTTAGCCATCAGCGATCACCCGGCTTTTACCGTTATCAAAAAAGAAGCGGAAAGTGTGGTGATCAAAATCGAAGAAGGCTACAATTCCAATACGGTATTGAGCACCTTGTTGCAACAGGGAACCACCATCACTTCTTTCAACGAAATTCTTCCTTCACTTAACGACATCTTTATTGAACTGGTAGAAGGCACGCCTGCTGCCCGTCAGTTTCAAAACGTAACCGCTTAAAATTTTTGCATGAACAAGTCATTACTGATAATACAACGCGAATACCTGACCCGTGTCCGGAAAAAAACGTTTATCATCTCCACAATTCTTTTTCCGCTGCTTTACCTTCTGCTCATTTTTGGTACCGGGTATATGGCGAAAAAATCCTCCAAGCAACTGCGGGTAGCATTGATCGATTCCTCAGGATTGTTTGACAAGCGTATTGTAGCGCAAAGCAACCTGCAGGACAGCGCCTCCTATCTGGAATATGTGACGGTTGCACCCGACAGTGTGAGGAATCATTTTACGTCCATGGGTTTTGATGGTTTTGTGGTGATCCCACCGATGTCGGTGAGCGAAGGACCGCAGAAGATAGTTTTGCATACCAATAAAACCCACGGCATGCAGTCAATTTCCGGCGTGCAAAGCAAACTCAATGGCATCTGGAATACAGTAAAGTACCAACAGTTAGGCATAGACGAAAAAACCCGGGTAGCTTTGCAGCAGAACCGCCTTGTGGTGGATGCCGAAAACATGCAGGACCGCACGGCCAATGCCAGTGTGGCCAGCGGGGTTGGATATATTACCGCTTTCCTGATTTATTTTATCCTCCTGATTTATGGCTCGCAGGTCATGATGGGTGTTCTGGAAGAAAAGACCAACCGTATTGCCGAAGTCATGGTGTCTTCTGTGCGTCCGTTTCAGTTGATGCTGGGGAAGATCATTGGTATCAGCCTGGTGGCACTCACGCAGTTTCTGTTGTGGATTGTATTTGCCTTTGTGCTGTATAATGTCACCAAGGCATCGGGCAGTAGCAGCACGGCCATTGCCGGTGTGATGGAAGGCGTGCAGGATATTTTCACCAAGATCAATATTCCGCTGATCCTGTTTTGCTTTGGCTTTTATATGCTGGGAGGATTCTTCTTCTATTCGTCACTTTATGCTGCCATCGGTAGTGCCGTGAATGAAGATATGCGGGAAGCGCAATCGCTTTCTTTCCCGGTTACACTGCTGGTCATTTTTTCCATTGCCCTGATGACAACGGCGATCGCCGATCCAACGGGAGACCTGGCCTTCTGGGGCAGTATCATTCCTTTCAGTTCGCCCATTGTAATGATGGCCCGCATCCCGTTTGGCGTACCCGGAACGGTGCCTGTTTGGCAACTGGTGTTGTCCATGGCTTTGCTGGTTGGAGGGTTTCTGTTTACCACATGGTTTGCCGGAAAAATTTACCGTACGGGTATTTTGATGTACGGTAAAAAGCCCACCTGGAAAGAAATGCTGAAATGGGCGTTTAAGAAATAATAAAGGACTCAGGCCCCCGCCTAAACTCCCCGCCTCAGGCGGAAGGGGCTTTCTACCGCACAGACCCTTGCTTTTGCATGAAACATATTCAAGCCTCTGCCAGCAAACTGGCGGAGGCTTTTTGTTTTTGGTAGTAACAAAGAGTCTTTTGCTGAGAATATGCCAACCACCCTTTTAGGACCTGCCACCGGCGGTGTCCGCACAGCCGGCAGATGACCTTAGCAATGGCTGTGCATCAAAAGGTAATTATCGGGGTTCACGAAAAATGAAAAGGCTTTGGGATGAAATGCTTGTCTGTAGGTGGATGTTCGACCCCTACGGGGTCGGGGTTGTATCACTGCGCCCTTTTCCACCGGTTGCACCGGTGGCTGCCAAGGCGTGGCCCCTCCGTGGCCGGACGTTAAAATCAAGTCTACGGGCAAACCATTCAGATTGCAAACGAAAAATCCATCCAGATGGCAGATGGATAAATCCATTTCCCAAAGAATAAAGTATACGCTGGAATGAGGTTTTAGGTATGTATACAGACACTTTATCAAATGCCTCTCACTATAAGCCCGTAGGGCTTTCCTGTGAATAGCGCCAGGTAGCAACCCGGCGAAAGGGTGTTGTAAAGGAAAGAACCCCGGAGGGGTTCCCTGTTTACATCACCAAGATTTAACGTACGATGAATTGGACAACCATTACATGATAAAAACCTATCCTTATCGTCACCCACGATAAAAAATGCTCTTCCCATATTCTGATTCATTCATTGTACCGGGCGATTAAACGAACTGCCAAATTACCGCTCATCTTGAAACATGATTCTGTAAAATCTGTTCAATCATAAATTATCCTTTAAAGGCATAGGGGTTATCTTCGTCGCCATGAAAAAGGCCCTGTTGCAATTGCACACTGCTGTTTTCCTGTGGGGATTTACCGGGGTGCTGGGAAGGGCCATTACTCTCGATTCTACCATGCTGGTTTGGTGGCGCCTGCTCATTACGATGGTTTCGCTGTGGGTGCTTTACCTGGTGCTTGGCAAAGCCCGCAAGATGGAATGGAAAGGTGCGCTTAAGATTGCCCTGATCGGCACTGTACTGGCACTCCATTGGGTTTGTTTTTACGCCAGCATCAAACTCGCCAATGTCACTATTGCCCTTACCTGTCTTTCCACCACAGCACTCATTGCCGCGCTGATCGAACCGCTCATTTTAAAAAAACGCTTCGATGCATTCGAAATCTTTTTGGGCCTCTTTGCCATTGCCGGTATTTTAATTATTTATAATACCCACATACAATTCTCCACCGGTATTGTAGTGGGCCTTTTATCCTCTTTTTTTACTGTGCTGGTATCTGTGCTTAACAAAAGCATTGTCGATAAACACAATCCGGAAAACATTACCCTTTACCAACTAACGGGTGGCTTTCTGGGACTAACCATTCTGCTGCCGCTCTTCCAGGTTTTCTTCCCCGAAAAATGGGCGGCGCCAACACCCTGGGACTGGCTATGGCTGGTGGTATTAAGCTGGCTTTGCACCATTCTCACCTTTTTCCTTTACATCCGTGCGTTAAAAAAAGTATCGGCATTTACCATGAACCTGACCCTTACCCTGGAGCCGCTGTACGGAATCATCCTTGCCTTTTTGCTTTACCAGGAGAACCAAATGTTCAGCCAATGGTTTTATGTTGGATTTGCCCTGATTGCACTGGCCGTTGTGCTCCATATGTGGCGATTGCTGCGGCCAGGAAAATAACTTTTGGTTTCGCTTGTCACACCTTGGATTACAAAGTATAAAATCGGCCTATAAACTCGTGATCTCCTGAACTTTAAAGCGCCATTCTCCTTACTTTTAGGCTTTACAAGTCACCATGATATGAAAAAATTACTGGTTCTTTTCTTATTGTCTCCCTTTTGCCTTTTGGCACAAAAAAAACCGCTGGATCATTCGGTTTACGATGGCTGGCAAAGCATTTCCGAACGGCAGCTCAGCAACAATGGCAAATGGGCTGTTTACGTGGTTTCGCCGCAGGAAGGTGATGCCACGCTTTTTGTACAATCAACCACGGATAAGAATGGCAAAATACAAGTGCCCCGCGGCTATAATGCTGTGATCACCGACGACAGTCGCTATCTGGTATTCAGGATCAAACCGCATTTTAAGGAAACAAGAGATGCCCGCATTAAAAAGAAAAAAGCCGAAGACATGCCCAAGGATTCCATCGGCATTTTGGAATTGGGCAAAGAGGCGGTGCTGAAAGTGGCCAAGGTCCGATCGTACAAGGTGCCGGAAAAAGGCGCCGGTTGGTTGGCTTTTCACAAAGAGCGGGAACCGGCAACGGTCCGTCCGGCGGCACTGCCTACACAAAAAACGGTTGACAGCCTGCGGGCAAAAGTGGACTCGCTCATTCAACTGGTAGTGCAATTGAAAAACACCAAAGGTGGCAACGCCGACGGCATGGATGCGGATGATGATCCTTCTCCTGCCGCATCAGGTGGAATGGGCAGCGACCTGGTATTGCACAACCTGTACAACGGCAAGCAAAAAGTTTTTAAAAACGTCAGCGAATATGCTTTCAGCAAAGGCGGACAAAAACTGGTGCTTCGCTTTACCAAAGCGCCGCGGGACAGCAACAGCAAACCGGCTGTTGCCATTTACGATACAAAACGCGATGCGCTGGATACGATCCTGAAAGGCGGCAACGATTTTAAAAACTTCGCCTTTTCTGAAGATGGCAGTCGCTTGGCGTTTGTAGCGGAAAGAGACACGGCCACCAAAGCCCTGCAGAAGTTTTATGGTCTTTATTTCTTCGGTAGCGGCAGTGACAGTGCCGAACTGCTGCTTGACAAAAACACTCCCGGTATGGAAGTAGGCATGACCGTTAGTGAGAATGGAGCTGTCAGCTTCAGCAAAAGCGGCAACCGTTTGCTATTTGGCGTAGCGCCGATTCAGCCGGCAAAAGATACTACCTTGGTTGACTTTGAATTGGCAAAACTGGATATATGGCATTACAAAGATGATTACCTGCAATCGCAGCAGTTGTATAATCTGCAAAATGAATTAAAGCGCAGTTATCTCACCACCTTCAATTTTACCAAAGGTGAGATTGTGCCGCTGGGGTCTCTGGGACTTCCCAATGTAATGATCACAAATGAAGGTGATGGCCGCTATTTTGTAGGCATGACAGATACCGGCCGCCGTGTACAGGCCCAGTGGACCGGCAGCACTGTAAAAGATATTTATGCCATCAATCCGGTAACGGGGGAGAGGATGTTGGTGAAAAAAGGTCACGATGGGTATGCATTTCCTTCTGCCGGCGGTAAGTACATTCTGTTGTACGATAACAAAAGCAGGCACTATCACGCCTGGGATGGAAAGACGGTACGGAACATCACGTCTAAAATAAAAGTGCCACTTTACGATGAAGACAATGATGTACCAGCCGATCCAAGTCCGCATGGTGTAATGGGATGGCATGAAGACGATGCAGCCGTTTATATCTATGATCGCTATGATGTTTGGAAAGTTGACCCGAAAGGAGTAACAGCTCCCAAACTGTTGACAAAAGGCCGGGCTGCCAAAAACGTTTACCGCATGGCCCGGGTTGACCGCGAAGAGCGTTTTATCAAAGGCAATGAGCCGGTGTATTTCCGTGTGTTTGATGAAAAAAGCAAGTCGGCAGGAGTGGCCGCAATGGATCTTCAGCAGGCAACGGAGCCAACGCTCATTACGCCGTTTGGCGCTTATGCATTCAGCACATTTGTAAAGGCCGATAGTGCCAATGCCTTCCTGTATTCAAAAGAATCTTACACGCAATCACCAGACCTGTACGTGGTGGCAGCAACACCGAGGCAGGAAAGCAAAGGCTGGCAACTGGCCGGTTATCCTGCTACGAAGCTATCCTCGCTGAACCCGCAACAGGAAACCTATAACTGGGGCACGGCTGAATTGTACAAATGGAAAACATTCAATGGTAAAGAATCAACGGGTATCCTGTACAAGCCAGAGAATTTTAATCCGAAGAAAAAATACCCAATGATCATTTACTTCTACGAAAAGCTCAGTGATGGTCTGAACTCCTATATTGCTCCGTCGCCTACACCCAGTCGTCTCAATATTTCTTTCTTTGTTAGCCGTGGCTACCTGGTGTTTGCACCGGATATCAGCTACACAAAGGGACACCCGGGTAAAGATGCATACAACTACATAGTGAGTGGTGCACAGGCACTGGCCAAGCTGCCCTGGGTGGATGCAAAGAACATCGGTATCCAAGGACAAAGCTGGGGTGGCTACCAGGTGGCTCACCTGATTACCGCCACGAACATGTTTAAAGCGGCATGGGCCGGTGCACCGGTAGTAAACATGTTCAGCGCTTATGGTGGCATTCGCTGGCAGAGTGGTTTGAACCGCCAGTTCCAGTATGAAAAAACACAAAGCCGTATTGGTGCCACACCGTGGGAACGCCAGGACCTTTATATTGAGAACTCTCCGTTCTTTCACCTGAAAAAAGTGAAAACACCGGTGGTGATTATGTCAAACGATGCGGATGGCGCTGTTCCCTGGTACCAGGGCATTGAATACTTTACCGCCATGCGCAGACTTGGCAAACCGGTATGGCTGCTGAACTATAACGGCGAGGCTCACAACCTGGTAGAGCGCAGAAACCGCAAGGATATCCAGATCCGTGAACAACAGTTTTTTGATTGGCTGCTGAAAGGCGAGAAGCCAGCCCGTTGGATTACCGAAGGCGTTCCTGCTGTGAAGAAGGGAAAAGACTGGGGACTTGAGGTGGATCCGGGTGGTGCCGCCGGTACCGGAATAGATTATTAAAATCTCTCCATGTTAAACAAAGAGGCCGTTCCATTAGAACGGCCTCTTTGTTTAACAGAAAATGAAATGGTCTCTATACAAGTGCATTCTTAAAATAAAAGCTGGCCGTATTTAATAATATCCAATATCGAATATAGAGTAACATCAAACCGAAATATACTTCACCAGGGAACGCTTGGCTATGGGAAGCAGTGTTTCCTCCACGGGAAAACTTAATTCCGTTTCAATGCAATACACAGCCGGGTTGGGGATATCCTGCCGGGATTTGATCAACTCGGATTTCATATTCTCATAAGTATATACCATGCTGCGCTGGAGCGTATCAATAAAGGCGGTTTTCATGCTGCGGTACCGCTCATCGTGTTTGTCGAAAATAGAAAGACGGTACTGGTAAACACGGGTTGATTTTGTTTTTCCTGTGCTTAAAAAGAAATAGCCTTCCTGCACATCCAGCGGCAGAATACCGATAGGAGAGATGGAAAGATTTTCTTCCACAAATTCATAGATCTCAGTGCCGCTGCTGATGGTTGTTTTCATGCGGCCGGCAGCAAAGTTGATGATGTCTTCCAGTTCCTGCATCAGTTCATTATCCTCGATCATTTGTTCATACAGCACCTGCAGTTGTTCGATCTGGACACCGGTGAGCTTTTTGGGAAACTGCTCCTGCAGGTAACGTTTGTTCTCCCGGAAAGCAATGATGTTGTTGTAATGAAAAATCAGATCGGCCAGTTGCGGGTACAGTTTGTTCTCATCAAAATACTGGTTAATGGCCTGCAGGTAAGCCAGCAATGTGTATTTCTTTAACTCGAAATCAATATACCCTTCGGCAAACCAGGTCTCGGATAATTTTTTCATAGCCCACGATTTTAGATACCTAATTTAATTATTTCCAAATCAAATGCCAGACCCAATTATCTTTAAAGCTGTTAATTCAATTTTGATTATGATTCGATTCTTTTGTTTCGCTGCACTGTTGTTTTTTGTTTCCTGCAAAACCACAACCTATTATGTTGCCCGTCATGCCGAAAAAGAAGGCGGGGGTACTATGGCCATGTCGGCCGATCCACCCTTATCTGCCGAAGGACAAAAACAAGCCATTGATCTGAAAAACCTTTTGACCAATAAAAACATCAAGGCTGTATATTCCACCAACTATGCCCGTACCATCGCCACAGCCGAACCAACGCGGCTACTGTATGGAGTGACGTTGAAGACCTACGATCCCCGTAAGCACGACCAGTTGATCCAGGAGTTAAAAAACATCAGTGATGGAAATGTACTGGTGGTAGGCCATTCCAACACGGTTGACGATATTGTCAATGGCATGATGGGCACTTCCGAACTTACGGATCTTCCCGATACGGAATACGGTAGTTTGTTTATTGTCAAAAAGAAAGGCAATAAATTCAGTTTCGAAAAGGTAAAAGTGCCGCAAACTGAAGCACGTTAAGTGGTTAGTAGTTTGTAGTATCGTATTAAAATAAAAAGACCTCCTGATCATTCAGGAGGTCTTTTCTTATGAAAGGAGAGTTGTAGTAAAGGCTACTCACTACTCATTACTTGCTATCTACTTAATATTGCCGGTTGCTGTCAAAATTCTCCAGCTCATTGGCTACGGCGGTCAGGAAAGTCGCACCCAGGCTGCCGTCAACAATACGGTGATCATAACTCATGGACAGGTACATCATATGGCGAATGGCAATGCTGTCGCCATGCGGTGTTTCAATCACGACCGGGCGTTTTTTAATGGCGCCTACGGCCAATATAGCTACCTGCGGCTGGTTGATGATAGGGGTTCCCATCAGGCTGCCAAAGGTTCCCACATTGGTTAGGGTAAACGTGCCATCGGCAATGTCTTCCGGTTTTAATTTATTGTTGCGGGCATTTTCAGCCAGGCTGTTTACCTGTTTGGCAAGGCCTACCAGATTAAATCCATCTGCATTGCGAATAACGGGAACAATCAGGTTGCCACTGGGCAAGGCCGCGGCCATGCCGATGTTGATGTCTTTTTTTACAATGATGCGGTTCCCATCTACAGAACTGTTGATCAGCGGGAAGCGTTTGATACAGCGTACAATGGCTTCAATGAACAGGGGCGTAAACGTGATCTTGGTGCTTTCGCGTTTTTCAAATTCCTTTTTCACTTTGTCACGCCACATCACCAGGTTGGTAACATCGGCTTCTGTAAAGGAGGTTACATGCGGCGAGGTGTGTTTGCTGCGCACCATATGATCGGCAATCAGCTTGCGCATACGGTCCATTTCAATGATCTCTACATTGCCGCTGTAGTTTGTCAGTTGGTTCGACTGCGGCTCTTCCCTTGCTTCCACTTTGGCCATTGGAATTACCATTTCCTGGCGGGCTGCTTGCGGTTGTTGCGGGGCAGAAGCTGCTTGTGAGGCTCCGGATGTTTTGCCTGCTTTTTTATCGCTGATGTATTGCAGAATATCTTTTTTCGATACCCTTCCCTCGGCACCTGTACCCGGAATGCTTTCCAGTTCACTCATGCTGACACCTTCCTGTGCAGCAATGTTCAGTACCAGGGGCGAATAAAAACGGTTGGGGTTTGGAGTTTGGGGTTGGGTGTTGGGTGTTTGTTGGGCTGTTGGCTGTGCGGCGGATTCGGCTTGTGTATTTGTTGCTGGCGCCGACTGCGTAGCCTGGGCCGTTGCCTGTTGTCCATTTCCACTTGCCGGTTGGCTTCCCTGTCCGCCGGTATTGATGCGGGCAATAACGGTGCCGATGGGCACCACATCGTTCACGTTAAACAGCAGTTCTTCAATCACCCCTTCGGCTGTAGAAGGCACTTCGCTATCCACTTTATCGGTGGCGATCTCCAATAAGGTTTCATCCATTTTAACCGTATCACCAATACCCTTGTGCCATTTTAAAATCGTGGCTTCCATGATACTCTCGCCCATCTTAGGCATAACCAAATCAACAGTAGGCATAAAAATCAGTTCAAAGTTTTAAAAGGTTCAAAGCCGGCACCCGTTTTTCTACAGGTGACGTTTGTTGTTTACAGCCACCGGTTTTTGTACCCGGCGGCATTACTACTATTGAACTCCTGTTGCGTCGCACCCTTCAGCGCTTTTATCGCTGCTGAACATTCCGCTCCATTCATTACAGTAGCAGGCAATCGTTTTCCAATCAGCGCCAAAAATAAGCAAAGGTGGTTATATGGTTTTTAACGGTGTTTTTAAGTTTTTGCGAAGTCGCTTCCAAAATGAGCAATAGTAGAAAATCTATCCGTTTTTTTGTTTACCGAATCGGCTTCATTTAAATCGACGCTCTTAGCATGAATAATCTCTTGGTTTTTCAAGAGCTATCTGTTTCCCAAGGAGATTTTGAGAACCAATGCTCATCCAGTCATTGCCACGGGCTTCAGCACGGGGATGAAAAGCAAATAAAAACGATACTTATATCGGCTGTAGCCGAAGCTAGTCCCGGTTCGGCTACAGCCGATACAAAAAATAAAGTCTTGTGATTCCACCCCGGCATAAATGCCGGGGCAATTCTCAGTGAGTTCTTCAGTTGTTAATAATGAGTATTGAATAATGAATAATCAATTCCTTCACACCTCTTTTTCCAGTAAAAACTTACGCAAAAGCAACAGCGCATTGTTCGCTGCCAGTTCAATATTTCGCATGCGGTCAAACCGAAAATGAAATTTCTGCGCCTTCGCTCTGCCGTCTTTATTGGCAACCCCGATCCAAACCGTACCTACCGGTTTTTCACCACTTCCTCCATCCGGACCCATAATTCCCGATGTGGCAATGGCGTAATCGGTTTGAAGCTGCTTGCAAGCACCGGCCGCCATTTGCAGAACCGTTTGTTCACTCACCGCACCGTGTTCCTGTAATGTTCTGTTATCAACACCCAAAACATTTTCTTTCACCGAATTGTCATAAGCTACCACAGTGCCCAGAAAAATCGCCGAAGATCCCGGCAATGATGTCAACAGGTGGGCAATATAACCACCTGTGCAGCTCTCGGCCGTAGAAAGCGTGGCCCCTTTTTCTTTCAGCAGCCAGCTGATAATGACAGGAACCGATACGTCTTCAACGGCAATCAGCCATTCTTTCACCAGTACTTGCAGGTTGGCAAAGGCGCTGTCTATTTCCTCCGTCAGCACAGCCATATTTTCAGCTCTACCGGTAAGGCGCAACCGCACCATGCCGTACGTTGGCAGATAGGCCAGCTTGATATGGGAAGGAAGGTTTTCTTCAAATGCCACCAGACGTTCGGCAATAAAGGATTCGCCCTGGCCGGCCGTAAGCAAGGTGCGGTGCAGCAGGGCCGGCAAGGTAAATTGTTCCTTTAATTTCGGCAGCACACTGTGTGCCATCAGCCCTTTCATTTCATGCGGTACGCCGGGAAGTGAAATGTACACCACCCCATCTTTTTCAAACCACATGCCTGGTGCTGTGCCCCGCAGGTTGGGTAGTACCACGCAACTTTCCGGCACTTCGGCCTGTTTGGCGTTTCGTTCGATCATGGGCCGGCCAAGCTTTTGAAAGATCTCCGTTACATTTTTCAGGGCGCCTTCATTCACTACCAGGTTTGTATTAAAGTATTCGCAGAGAGTTGGCTTAGTAATATCATCAGCCGTAGGACCAAGTCCCCCGGTAATGATAATAATCTGGCTTTGTCCCGCTTCTTCGGCTAGTGTTTGTTTGATGGCCTGGCCGTCATCAGCAATGGCAACACGTCGTCGCACCCAGATGCCCATTTTGTTTAGTTCCTGCGAAATGAAAGCGCTGTTGGTATCGATGGTTTGGCCAATCAGGAGTTCATCACCAATAGTAATTATAGAAGCCTCTACTTGTATCATACAAACAATTGGATACAAACATAACCTACATTTGAAAAAAGAGTTGACTGCATGCAATGGGTTTTTCTGCTTTTGTTCCTAGTCCTGTTCTCCGGGGTTTTGCAGGCACAGCATACCTCGCCTTCTTTTAAAGCAGACATCAGCGGACTTTTATACCTCACTACATTTCAACAGGATTCTCTGGTGCCGACAAAACGGCGCGGTAAAATTGGGACGATTACAGAAGTAATGGCCAATGCCTATGTCGACCTCCCTTTGCGAAACCCACGAATTGTCCTGCGAACAGGATTAGGATTCAGCCGGAAGGAAATGGTACTGAATAAATACAGTTTGGGCGATGTTCTTTTTTCTATTTGACACTCTCCGGTCGTAGTGCCGATTCGTTTCGTTTACTAAGGATTCGTTTTCAGTATGATTACCTCAACCTGCCAACAGGGCTATTTTGGCGACTGACAAAGAAGAGCCTTAACTGGTTCCAGGCGCAAGTGGGAATCCAGGTAAATGTGGGTTTTCGCATAAGCGAAAAAATTATCCTTCAGGTTGACCCGGCATTTGTACGATTATCACCGGCCGAAGAGGAGCAGGTGCGAAGTGCATACCGTGCCGGCGCTGCCACCATTGTGGTTGGCCTGCAACCACGTCTCGATCTATCGGCCCGCATTTATAAAAACCTTGGCATTTTATACAGCATACAGGTGTATACTTTGCAAATGAATTCGTTTCACCAACGAGTGGCTAGAGGCGGTGCCGGATTGGGTAGTGGAGTTGGTGTTTACCTAAATTTTTAAAGATGCGTAATTCATTTCTTTTTCTGTCTTTATTTTTTCTTCTTCATGCAGATGCGCAAACTGTGACGGCAAAACTGGCCCGTGCATTTGCAACTTTCGAAAATGATCCGCAAACAAAAAGTGCGCTTTCTTCTATCTATGTTCTTGATGCAACGACCGGGAATGTTGTCTTTGAAAAAAATGCACAAATTGGTGTGGCACCCGCCTCCACGCAAAAGATTATTACCGCAGCAACAGCCTACGAAATTTTGGGAAAGGACTTTCGCTTCGAGACCGCTTTTGGTTATTATGGTTCGCTGAAAAACGGCGTGCTTGATGGCGGTCTTTACATCAAGCCTTCCGGCGATCCTACATTGGGAAGTTGGCGCTGGGACGGTACTTCAGAAAAAGCTGTGATAGACCGCTTGTTCCGGGCTTTTCGGCAAAAAGGCATCCGGTCGTTTTCCACAACGATAGTGGATGAAAGAGGATGGGAGAGTAATGCCATTCCTGGTGGCTGGATCTGGGATGATATCGGCAACTACTATGGTGCAGGTGCGGCTTCACTGAATTGGCGGGAAAATCAATATGACCTCTTTTTAAAATCCGGTACCAGTATCGGCGATGCCGTGACAGTTGTGGGTACAAAGCCTGCGCTTTATGGTGTTTCGTTTGAATCGAAAGTAACATCGGCTGCCAAAGGCAGCGGAGATAACAGTTATATCTATCTTCCGGTTGGCCAAAATATAGCAACGGTTCGTGGTACCATCCCGGTGCAGGAATCCCACTTTACCATCTCAGGGGCCATGCCGTCTGCGCTGAACCAGTTCCTTTCCACATGGCAGGATACGCTGGCAAAAAATGGTGTTTCAGGACAAGGGAAAACCATTCCGTTCAATAAACAATCGACAAGTTCTCTTCCTTCCGGCATTCAATATTTTCACACGGAAGTTTCTCCTTCGATGGACAGCATTGTGTACTGGTTTTTGCGCAAAAGCATCAACCTTTATGGCGAAGCGTTGGCCAAGTCCATGGCACTGAAAAAAGGAAAAACGGCAGCATCCGAAATTGGCGGCGATGTAATTCGCGATTACTGGAAAAGCAAAGGCATCGGCATTGATGCTTCCGAACTGAACATGCAGGATGGTTCCGGTCTTTCGCCTCAAAACCGGGTGACAACCCATGCGCAGGCAGCGGTTCTGCACTATGCAAAAAAGCAGCCTTGGTTCAGCGGATTTTATGAAGGCTTTCCGGTGTACAATGGCATGAAATTAAAAAGCGGAACCATCGGTGGCGCCAAAGGTTTTTGCGGGTATCATACCAGCAAAGACGGCAAGCCGTACATCGTTGCTTTCATCGTCAATAACTACACCGGTTCGGCATCGTCAATTGTACAGAAAATGTACAAAGTGCTGGATGTTCTTAAATAGCGAGTAGTGAATAGCCAGTGGCAAGTAGTAATCAGCCGGCGGGCAACTACAAACCAAAAACTACATACACGAAACTACTTACCTATCAATCGATCCAGGCTGAAGCGTCCGGGACCGGTGAGAAGAATCACGAGAAAGCAAATCAGGAACAGTCCGGGCAGTTCACCTTTGCCAAAAAAATTACCATTGTGTGCAACAAAGAGTGCCACGCCCATTGCAATTACAATAGGAATAGCGGCAAGCCGGGTGAAAAGACCGAGTATAACAAAGGCGGCACAAAAGAATTCAGCAAAGATGACCAATGAGAGCGAAGTGGTTGATCCAATACCAAACGGATCGGAAAATGAATTGGCCCGGGCTCCAAAATTCTGCAGTTTGCCCAGTCCGTGCTGGATCATCATTAAAGAACCGGCGCCGACCCGCAAGAGAAACAGGGCCACGCTTAATGTACTCTCCGAAACTTTGGTGCTGAACAGTTTTTTCATAGATTGATTTTATCGGCCGCAAAACTATTCGAAAACATTTTAAAAAAGTGAAATTGTTAAACTTGCCCTATTCCAAATTTTAGGTTTCTGTTTGGAATGAAGTTTGGCAGGCCCTGAAATAATTTGAATATTTACGACGTTTATCCACCAACGGTTAACTGAATATCATGAAGAAACTTTGCTCCTCTGCATTTGGCCTTGTTGTTTTTTTCTCTTCTTACGCCCAGCAAACTGTTTTTTACAAAGCCCCGCAGGACCGCTTTTATGAAGCAAAGGAATATTACCAGAAAGAGCAATACAACCTTGCTTATCCCATCTTAAAAGAATTACAGCAAACCTATACGCAAAGCGATAAGATCAACAATACCATTGTTGCGCAGGAAGTGGATTATTATGCCATTGCCTGTGCGCTGAAACAAAACGAAACCCGTGCCGAGCAGGATGCGCTGGTGTTTGTTGATGTCACCAAAAACAATGCAAGAGCACAAATGATGCGGTTTCAACTGGCCGAATATTATTTCCGCCAGCAACGTTATAACGATGCCCTGCCCCTGTACGAAGGTGCCAACGTAGCCAACCTCAATAACCGTGAGGCTGCCGACATGAAATTTCACCAGGGCTATGCGTACTTTACCATGCAGCAGTTTGCCAAAGCAAAACCGTTGCTCGATGCCATTCGGCAGGTACCCAGTGACCCGAACTACGTTGATGCCAATTATTATTATGGATTTATCGCCTTCCGCGACCGGCAATACACCGATGCTCTGGCATCCTTTCGTGTGGTAGAGAACGAGCCGCAGTATTCGCCCATCGTACCTTATTACATTGCGCAGATCTATTATGTGCAGGGCAAAAAAGATGAAGCTGTGGCCTATGCCGAAAGCAAAATGAGCAAAGGGCAAACTCAGTTTTATGACCTGGAATTAAAGCAGTTGTTGGGCCACGCTTATTTTGAAAAAAAACAATACAGCAAAGCGCTTCCTTACCTGGCCGATTATGTGAACCGTTCCAAGAAAGTGCGCCGCGAAGATTTGTATGAATTATCGTATGCCTATTACCAGGGCGGCGATTTCAACAAGGCCATTGACGGTTTCAAGCAACTGAGTGGAAAAGAAGATTCGCTGAGTCAGCATGCCATGTATTTGCTGGCCGATGCATACCTGAAAACAGGACAGAAGGCCAATGCCCGTAATGCGTTTTTGTTTTCGTCATCCAACACCAGCAACGCGGAACAGCAGCAGATTGCCCGTTTCAATTATGCCAAGCTTTCCTATGAACTGGGTTACCAGGATGAAGCCCTGAATAACCTGCGTTCTTTTCTTAACGATTATCCCGATTCGCCGTACCGGGGCGAGGCTACGGAACTGCTGGTTGGAGCTTTGGCCAATACCAACAATTACCGCGATGCCCTGGCTATACTGGATAACATTCGCAACCCCACGCAAAATGTTCGGCGCCTCTTGCCGCGGATCCTTTACGGCCGGGCAACGGAGTTGATCAACGACGGACAGTTGCAGGATGCAGAAGCCTTGCTGGACAGAGCCCTTCGGGATCCAAACAATGCTTCCGTGCTTCCGTTTATAAACTTCTGGAAAGGCGAGCTGGCCTATCGCAACAACCGCGTTGATGATGCCATTCGTTATTACAACGCTTACTTATCCGCAGGTGCGCCGGCAAATGGGGAGGCCAATGAAAGAAGTGTCAAATACAATCTTGGCTATACCTATTATCGCAAAGAAAATTATCCGGTAGCGCAAACGTTTTTTGAGCCGCTGTCCAGAGGGGCTGCTCTCAATTCCGATCCTATTACCCAAGATGCCTATGTGCGTACGGCCGATGTGTATTACATGAACCGAAATTTTACACAGGCACGGTCGATGTACGACAGGGTGATCAGTTATTCCTGGCCGGCAGAGGATTATGCTACGTTTCAAAAAGCCATGATCGCCGGCATCAACAGCCCAAATGAGAAGGTTTCCCTGATGAATAATCTTATTCGCAAGTTCCCTTCGTCCATTCTAGTCAATGATGCCAACATGGAAATTGCCAATACCTACCTGGCGCAGGAGCGTTTCAGCGAAGCCATTCCTGCACTCAATAACGTAATCAACGCTTCAGGAAACAACAGCTTAAAACCACAGGCCCATCTGAAATTGGGGATTGCTTATTACAACGCCAACAACAGCGATGGTGCCATTACGCAATACCGTAAACTGGTGACTACCTATCCCAATTCACCTGAAGCGGATGTGGCGCTCGACAACCTGCGCATCATCTATGTTGAAAAAGGACAACCCGGTGAGTATGCCAACGTAGCCCGTGAGGCCGGCAAACCCATCTCTGTTTCAGCAGAAGATTCGCTTACGTTTGCTGCAGCCGAACGGCAATACGAAAACAACAACCTGGCCGCAGCCCTGGAAGCCATGAACAGTTACCTGCAGCGCTTCCCCAATGGCAACAGGGCCGTGAATGCCTATTTCTATCGGGCCGAGATTTATAACAGCCGAAAAGACTGGACAAATGCGGTGAGCAATTATGCAGAAGTGGCCCGCCGTGCACCCAATCAATATGCTGAAGCGGCAGTGTTGCAGGCCGCCCGGTTGAATTTCTTTGAGCTGAAAGCTTACCCCGAGGCAGAACAGTATTATGCGCAGTTAAAGCAGATCACATCTTCGCAGGAAAACCGTTTGGAGGCGATGCGTGGTCTTTTGCGAAGCCAGTACCTGCAAAAGAAATGGAGCGAAGCGGTAGACAATGCGAAAGAGCTGATTGCACAAAAAGGTGCCAGCACCGACGATAAATCGCTTGCCAATATGGCCATTGGAAAATCGGCACAAATTGCCGGTCGCTACGACGAAGCGCTGAATGCATTCAAGGCTGTTGTAGCCGTGAACAAGGCCGCCGTGGGCGCCGAAGCCCGGTACGAGATTGCCAACACCTGGTTTATCACCGATCGGCTAAGCGATGCCGAAAAAGCGGCCTTTGATGTGGTCAACAAAAGCGGGTCGTACGATTACTGGGTAACGAAAGCCTACATTCTGTTGGGGGATATTTATTTCAAACAAAAAGATTATTTCAACGCCAAAGCCACCTTCCAGAGCATTGTGCAAAACAGCCTGAATGCCGAACTGAAAGCAGAGGCGCAGGAAAAACTAACCCGGGTGAATGAAGAAGAGGCGAAGGAAAGCAAAATCGGAACCTGAGACGTGAGACGTCAAACAGGAGAATCAAATTTTCAAATCAGCACAGCAACAAATCAATATGAAGTTTTCCATTCTTAGTCTTTCGCTTTTGATGATCGGCATGGGAGCAGCAGCACAGGATACAACCGGTAAGAAAGTTCGTATTACTTCCAGCTTCAAACCGGTACTAAAAGAAGCCGCCAAAGTGAACTTCAATGCAGCACCCCCTACCACAGATACCACCCGGCCAAGGCTGCAATACAATATTCCTAACCAGAATCTGAATTTTGCCTTTCAACCCGGCTCGCTGCGGCCGCTGGCCTTGCAGGCAGATACGGGCAGCCAGTGGACAAACGAAAGCTATGTAAAAGTTGGTTTTGGCAACCTGAAAACACCGTTTGCGCAGGTTGGACTTTCTGTGGGTGATGGCCAAAAGGCAGGGATCAATTTGTACGGACGGCATACGTCTTCAAAAGGGAAGATTCAATTCCAGGATTACAGCACTACTAATTTTGAGCTTAATTCGTTCTTAAAATCAAGCAACAACATTGAGTGGAATGCCCGCCTGGGTGGCCTCCAGGAGAATTACAACAAATATGGTTTTGACAAAAACCTGACCTTCCCGGAAGATTCGATCAACGTAAAGCTGCAAACATGGCGGGGCCGTATTTCCTTCCATAACATCAATCGTACGGACCTTGGGCTTTCGTATGCACCTGAATTGCGGGTGGATGTGTTTAATGATGGGTTGAGCAATTCCGAAAGCAATACCTACCTGAATATTCCGGTGCAAAAAACGCTGGGACAAACGTTTGCCGTGGACCTGGCACTAACGGCCAGCCTTAGCCGCTACAAACCCGAAAAGCGAGAGGCCATCTCCAATAACTTTTTTGCCATTTCACCTTCGTTGTTGTACCGCACGGCCAACATCAACCTGCAGGCGGGTATCCGGCCGGCCTGGAGCAAAGGCGAATCAAGGCTTTTCCCGAACATCACGGCTGAAATTGCAACATCGGATCAGCGCTTTTCTTTCCAGGCAGGATGGGTTGGGTATTACCGCAATGCAGGCTTCCAGTACATGGCTGGCATCAACCCCTGGATCTGGGCGCCGAATGCCGTATACAATTCGGGTGTGGATGAACGTTATGCCGGCTTTAAAGGTTCTGCCGGTGACCACCTGAACTACAGCGCTAAGATTGGTTACAACAAAATCACCAACCAGCCCCTGTTCACAAACGATACGTCACATGGTGGCAAATCCTTTATGGTGATCAACGAGCCGGAACTGAAAGTTTTCAACTTTGGCGGCGAACTGGGATATACGATTGGTGAAACCTTTTCGCTGATCTCGAATATTCAGTTCAATCAGTACAAAACAAAAGTGGCGGATAAAGCCTGGGGTTTGTTGCCGATCGAGTTCAGAACCAACCTGCGTTTACAGGTGCTGAAAGACCTGTACCTGACTACCGACCTGTACACGTTTGACGGTCCGCTGTACCAGCGCAAAGACGGCAGCCGCGGCAACCTGCCCAGTGCACTTGACCTGAATGCCGGGCTGGAATTCAAGATCATTCCCAACCTGAAACTTTGGGCTCAGTTCAACAACATGCTGAACAAAGAATACCAGCGCTGGAACCAATATCCGGTTTATGGCTTCAACTTTTTGGGTGGAGTTGTATTTTCGTTCGCTCAATCCAAATAGTGTGTTCAAACAGCTAACTAATTATCTTTTACAATACAGGCAGGTCAGTATTCCTTCGGTGGGAACGATACGGCTTGTGCAACAGCCGGCGCAACTGGATGTGGCCGATAAGATCATCACACCCCCTTCGTATACAACTGCCTTCAGCAGCGACGAAACGGTTTCAGAACATCAACTGGCTTTCTTGTCTGCAGCTTTACAGGAAGAAAAGAGTAATGTCATGGAACGGCTTTCTTTGATTGGGGAGCGTCTCCGTGAAAAAATAGATGGCAACGGTTTTGACTGGAAAGGCATTGGCTGGATTGGATCTTCCGGTGAATCGGGAGTGATAGCACCTGGCATGCTGCAGCCGGTTCGTGCCGAAAGAGTGCTGCGCCAGAACGCCGAACACAATGTGCTGGTTGGCGACCAGGAGTTAACCTCTCGTCACCTGTGGGAGCGAAAAGAAGCAGGAGAGATGATGCCGGAGAAGAAGCGTTCCGTTTTCATGATTGTCGGTTGGATTATGCTTGCATTGGCCATCCTGTTTATTGTATTCATGCTTTACCAGGGTAAATTCAGGATAGGCGCTACGGGTTCACGGCAATCACCCACCAGTTATCTTTCTGCCCCTTCTTACCAATATAGGTAGGTAAGTTACTAAAAGAACTTTCGAAAGCGAGCCTGCAGAAACAGGACTCGCTTTTCATTTTTGAAACTACTTTTGCCTTCTTTTATGAATCGAATTCATTACTCGCAGTGCCCGGTTTGTTGCAGTGCCGCTATTGATCCCCTGCTAACCGCGAAAGACCATTCGGTAAGCAAAGAGGATTTTGTTTTGTGGCAGTGCCGGCAGTGTACGTTGCGGTTTACGCAGGATGTGCCCGACGAAGAAAGCATTGACCGTTACTACCAATCTCCCGATTATATATCGCACAGCAATACCAACAAAGGCCTGCTTAATAAACTTTACCAAGGGGTAAGACGTCATACGTTGAACCAAAAGGCAAAACTCATTATTTCACATACCAAAGAAACCGGCAAGATCCTGGATATTGGTGCCGGCATCGGCGCTTTCATTTCTGGCATGCAGCAACGGGGCTGGGAGGTAACTGGGATTGAGCCTGACGCCACCGCCCGAAAAAATGCACAGGAGCTTTTTGGCCTTTCGCTGCAGCAACCCGAAGCGCTTTATAAACTTCCGGCCGGCCGGTTTGATGCCATCACGCTCTGGCATGTGCTGGAACATGTTCACCAATTGCATCCTTATGTTGCAAGGATAAAAGAATTGCTGGCGCAGAATGGGAAGCTATTTATTGCGGTACCAAATTATACATCGGCTGATGCGGCAGCCTATCGCAATTACTGGGCGGCGTATGATGTGCCGCGTCACCTGTATCATTTTACACCGGAAGCCATTGCTGTTTTAATGCAGTCGCATGGGTTGAAAGTAAAGGCAAAAAAGCCCATGTGGTTTGATTCGTTTTACATTTCCCTGCTGAGCAGTCAATACCATCGCGGCAAAACCTCGTGGATCGGAGCCGGCCTGACAGGCCTCAAATCCAACCTGACGGCATTACTGAACAACGATCGTTGCAGTTCATTAATTTATGTGGTAGAAAAAGCCTGATAAGATAAGCCGGGTAGAAAATATCCATTATCCACTATCTATTATCCAAAAATCCGCAGGATGGAAACAGCTTAAAAATGGAACTGCAACTGGTAAATCTTCGACCAGTTTTTCCCGGTGATGTACACCTTACCGGTTTCCTTGTTGAAGGCAATGCCGTTAATGAATTCAGCATAGGGATTCAGCGTTTTTTCCTGCTGAACTACGCCGCTGAGATCAAGTTTGGCTACGACTGCACCGGCAGCCGGATCGATCTTTAGGATATAATTCATCTGCCATTGGTTGGCATACACAAAGCCATTGATGTATTCCAGTTCGTTCAGGTTTACGGCCGGGGCGTCGTTTTCCGTGATCGCCACTTTTTTCAACAGCTTGAAGGTCCCGGGTTCGTAGTAATAAAGATTATTGCTGCCGTTGCTGGCAATCAGGGCTGTACTGTCGTTGGTAAGGCCCCAGCCTTCACCGGTAAACGGCAGCTCGCCGATCTTTTGAAAATCGCTAACGCGATACATGTTCACTTTGCTTTCGCGGTAGGTGAGTTGGTACACCGTATCGCGAAAAACAGTTACACCTTCGCCAAACGAGCTGGCCGGAAGGTCAATTTTTTTCTTGACAGATCCGGTTTCCATGTTGTATTGCACCAGTTTGGATCTTCCTTCCATTCCCGTGCCTTCAATAATATCGCCTTTGTAGAATTCAAATCCCTGGGTAAAATAAGAAGTGTCGTGCGGGTAGGTGCTAACCACCGTATAGCTGATGGAAGGTGTTTGGGGTGCCGGCGTGGTTGCGTCAGAAGAACCGGCATCGTTGTTGGCACAACGGGTAAAAAACAAGGCCAAAAAAATCAAAGGCAGCCAGGAAATTTTTTTCATGCCGTCAAAAATAAGCTTTGACAACAAAGCAAATGTTAACAGGTTTGGAAGAAAGCTTGTAATTCTGAAATGCCCATTCTATATTTACGACGTATTCAGCTATCCTCTCTAAGACCGCACTATCCATTTCCTCTAACCACTTTCCGATATCGTTTCAAAAACCTAAAAATTCAATCCACCTATGGTTTCCGCTAACCGGCAACTATGAGGACGCTATTCTTTATTGTTTTCTTTTCTATCGCCTTTCTCGCCCGTGCGCAGGAGCGTTGCCTTACGTCGGCCTACCTGGAATCAAACAATATTGCCGGTACACCAGAAGCCCAAAATATCCGCAAAGCAGAATCCTTTCAAAAAAATAAATCTTCTTTAAGCACTGTTGCCGAAGATGAGATCATCCGCATCCCGGTTGTCGTTCATGTTCTGTATAATCAGCCTTCGCAAAATATTTCCGATGCACAGATCCAAAGCGGTGTGGATGCCCTGAACCGTGATTTTCGCAAACGCAATGGCGATACCGCAAATACACCAGTACGGTTCCGTCACCTGGCGGCTGATGTAATGATCGAATTTTACTTGGCCAAGTCGGATCCCCGTGGACGGGCCACAACGGGTATCAACCGCAAATACACCTCACGTGGAGGATGGGCGCCGGATGATAAAATAAAACTTTCGGCCCAGGGCGGATTGGATGGCTGGAACAGCAAACAATACCTCAACATCTGGATCGGCAATATTATTGGCAGCAGCGGATATGCTACCGTTCCCGGTAGCGCTGCAGCTACCGATGGCATTGTGATCAACGCCGCCGCTTTTGGTACGTTCAATACGGTGGCGCCCTTTCACCGGGGAAGAACGGCCGTGCACGAAGTAGGGCACTGGCTGGGACTGAAACACATCTGGGGTGATACACAATGTGGCGATGATGCCGTGGATGATACCCCACGCCAGGGGTATTTTACCAAAGGATGCCCAACTGGTTTCCGCACCTCCTGCGAAAATGGCGAACAGGGTGACATGTATATGAACTACATGGATTACACCAACGATGATTGCATGAACCTGTTTACCCTGGGACAGCGCCAGCGGATGCGGGCTGCTTTTGCAGAAGGCGGTCCACGGGCTTCGCTTTTAGACAGCCGCGGGCTGCAGGAACCTTACCTGCAGGAATCCCCGGTTACGCTGCCTGAAACTTCGTTGTATCCCAACCCGGCTTCTGATAAAGTAACGGTTGTGGTAACCGAAGCACTGGTTGGAAAAACAATCAACATCTACAACCATAACGGGCAATTACAGCAAGCCGTTGTGGTGCGATCGACCCAGCATACCATCAACATTGCAGCCCTGAAGCCCGGCCTTTATTTTCTCCGGGGTGAAAATTTTCTGCAGAAATTCATCAAGCTTTAATCCATTAAACCGGCTACGTTTTCGGCCACTACCGGCGCCAGGGCTACCCCCATGCCACTCATGCGAACGGCGCAGAAAAGGGTGGGAGAAAGCTGCTTTACAATCGGGCTTTTCTCTTTTCCAAATGCCATGATGCCTGCCCAGCGGTGTTCGATGGTGTACTGGTTTTGAAACCTGGGAAGAACAACGTCGGCAAGATAACGTTCCAGTTCCTGCTGAATGGTTTCGGAGGTTTCCAGCGAAGTTGTCCTTTCTTCTTCAAATGCTTTGTTCCTGGCTCCGCCCAATAGAACCCGCTTGCCAAGGTTGCGGAAATAATAAAAGCCCTCGTCGGCATGAAAGGTTCCGTTGAAAGGAAGATCGCGGATAGGAGAGGTGAGGATCACCTGCCCCCTGGCCGGTACAATATCTTCTTTAGGAAGTAATTGTTTGGTAAAAGCATTGGTACAAAGCAAAACCTTGTCACCGGTCAGGAGAAAGCCATTGGCGGTTTCAATGGAAACGCTGTCGTTGTAGGGCTGCAGATAGTTGATCTCAACGTTGGTGAGAACCGTTACCCCCATGCCCTGAACTTTTTGCAGGAGCGCCTGAAGCAGTTTGCCGGAATGCAGGTATCCTTCCAGCCGGTTTTCGACAAGGTGCGCCGTGTGGCCAAAGCCAAACCGGCTGATCTTTTTGTCGGCAAGACGATAGGTTTTTTTGCTGTCGGTAATGGGTTTTAAAATGGTATTCAGGTAGGAAATATTGTCTTCCAGTTTCTCCGTTGTTATTTTTCCTTCTTCATACAATTCGTAACCGCCGCAAAGACTGAAATCGATGGCTTCCTTACGAAAATATTTTTGAATGCGTCGAAGGCCTTTGAAACGCATTTCGGCCACTTCCAGCATTTTTTCCACGCCCATGGCCTGCGCATCCCATACCAGTTCACTCGGGCTTCCAAAGCAGGCAAAGCCGGCATTGCGGGTACTGGCGCCGGTAGGAATCAACCCTCTTTCCACGATCGTAATCTTTAGATTAGGCCGTCTTTTTTTTAGAAAGAGTGCCGACCACAAACCGGTAAAGCCGCTGCCCACAATGATCACATCCTGGTGGGAAAAGAAGGTTTCTTTTTCCCAAATTGAATACTGGTAAGCCATGTGACAAAGATACGCTACGCAGAAAGCCTTATTTGTGACAAGCCTTCGGAAAGGGTTGTGTAATTTAGGTGAGTTATAACCCCACCCACAACCATGCTCCACCGCTCCACCATACAACTCCTGCGTTTTCATTTTTCATTGTTTCTCCTGCCGGTTTACCTGTTTGCCCTGAGCCAGGCGCCTGCCATAGATACAGGCCGGGCCGTTGCGGTCTTCCTGATCCTGCATCTTTTGGTTTACCCGGCCAGCAATGGCTACAATTCCTTTATGGACAGGGATGAAACCCCCATCGGAGGATTGCGATCGCCCTTACAGCCCACCCGCCAGTTGTTTGTTACAACGGTGATCATGGATGTGGTGGCTGTAGCATTGTCCTTCCTTTTTTCACCGCTGTTTGCGCTGGGTATTCTATTGTACATTCTGGCTTCCCGAGCCTACAGTTACCGGGGCATACGGTTAAAAAAATATCCTGTACTGGGCTTTCTTACCGTCTTTATTTTCCAGGGAGCCCTTGTATTTTATCTTACCTATAGTGCTGTTACCGTTCCGTCACAGGTTCCGCCCCTGATCCCGCTGTGCCTATCGAGCCTGCTGATTGGCGCCCTGTATCCGCTGACACAGATCTACCAGCACGAAGAAGACCGGAAAGATGGGGTGATAACACTAAGCTATCGGTTGGGCAAACGGGGTACCTTCCTGTTCAGTATGGCGCTGTTTCTTTTGGCTACTGCCGGTATGTACCTGCTTTTTCGCCAGCAGGAACGCCTCAACTTTTTCAACCTCTACTTGTTGTACCTCCTGCCCGTGGTATTGTTTTTTCTGTATTGGATGGTCAGGGTATGGAAGGATGAAGCGGCTGCCGATTTCCGGAACAGTTTGCGGATGAATGTCCTGTCCACGCTTTGCACCATCGCTTTTTTTATTACGCTTATCATACACAATACGTGAGTAAGATTGTTTCAATTGGCACAGCATTACCGCCTTATTGCCATTCTCAAATGGAGATACTGCCGTTTATGCAACAGGTGTATGCACTGCCGGAGGTAGAAGCCAGGAAGCTTCGATTTCTGTACGCAAAATCAGGTATTGATCAACGTTATTCCGTGTTGCCGGATTATACAAAGCCCCCTTCTGACTGGAAGTTCTATGCACCTTCCGAAAATCTCGAACCGTTTCCTACGTTGGAGCAACGCATGGCTGTTTTTCAAAAACAGGCGCCATTACTTTCCGTGGATGCCATTCGTGATTGCCTGAATCATACGCACCAGAAAAACCGTGTCACTCATCTTATTACCGTGAGCTGTACCGGCATGAGTGCTCCTGGACTTGATCTGCAGGTGATGGAACTGATGGATTTTGAAAAAACGATCTTTCGCACATCGGTGAATTTTATGGGTTGCTATGCCGCCATTCATGCATTAAAGATTGCGGATGCCATCTGCCGCAGCGACAAAACCGCGCAGGTGCTGATGGTTTGCACGGAGTTGTGTACCCTTCATTTTCAGCGAGAGGCAACCATGGATAACATGGCCTCCTCACTCTTGTTTGGCGATGGTGCCGCAGCCGCCCTTGTGATGCATGCTGATGCCACACCGTCCGGATTGACTATCGATCATTTTTACAGCGAGATCAACCCGAAAGGAAAACGCGATATGGCCTGGGAACTGTCGTCATCGGGGTTTTTAATGACCCTGAGCGGCTATATTCCTGACCTCATAGAAGAAGATTTTAGCGCCATAGTATCGAGGGCTTTGGCAAAAGAAGGTTTGGACGCGGCTGCTGTTTCACACTGGTGCATTCATCCCGGAGGAAAGCGCCTGTTGCAGGCCATTGAAAAAACAATGGCATTTACCGATGGCCAACTCCAGGACTCCCATGCTGTGCTTCGGGAAACCGGCAACCTTTCTTCCGCTACTGTTTTGTTTGTGCTGAAACGAATGCTGCAGCAGAAAAAAGTTCCGAAACTGTTTGGAGCCGCTTTTGGCCCCGGCCTGACCGTGGAAACGTTTACGGCCCATGCATAGTTTGTCCTGGCGTTGACAAATTCAATCGCAAAAAGCAAGAATGTGCTGTATCTTTTGGAAACGCACTGGAGATGCCTCCTTACACAATGGCAATGGAAACAATGGCATTCTTTACAAAACGCTCCTATCAAAAAGAACTGCTCGACCGGGATGTTATTCCGTTCCCGGACATTGCTCGTAATATGTATGAACTGGATGTTATTAATCGCCGTTTGGGTGGCCACCGCATCACACAGAAAGGCGTAAAACTTCTGCTGAAAAGTTCAACACTCAATCACCGGCCCATTCATATTGTAGAAATTGGCTGTGGGGGCGGCGATAACCTGAAAGCCATAAACGTTTGGGCAAAAAAGAACAAGCTACCGGTGATGCTTACCGGAATTGATATAAATCCTGAATGCATTGCATATGCAAAGGCGCAGAAAAAAAATGAGAGCATAACGTTTATCCAGTCTGATTACAAGGATGCCGCCTTTCCGGTAAAACCGGATATTGTATTCTCTTCCCTTTTTTGTCACCATTTTACAGATGAAGAATTGGTGGAGCAATTACAGTGGATGCAGGAAAACAGCGCCACCGGTTTTTTCATTAATGATCTTCACCGGCACCCGCTTGCCTATTATTCGATCAAACTTTTAACGGCTGTTTTTTCGAAAAGTTATTTAGTACGCAATGATGCACCGCTGTCTGTGCTTCGTGGTTTCCAAAAGCGGGACTGGATGGCACTATTTCAAAAAGCAGGAATCAGGGATGCACGCTGCACCTGGCAATGGGCCTTTCGCTGGTTAATTATTTGTCGTACACATGCACATGCAGCCGCAATATGATGTTGCCATTGTTGGTGGTGGCCTGGCCGGACTGGCCAGTGCTATCTGCCTGCGAAAAAGGGGACACAGCGTGGTTCTTTTCGAAAAAGAAGCTTATCCCTTTCACAAGGTTTGCGGTGAATATATCAGCATGGAAAGCTGGAATTTTTTGCTTTCGCTTGGGTTGCCATTAGAAGAGTGGAACCTGCCACGCATCGATACTTTGCAGTTAACCGCGCCCAATGGCCGCTTGTTCAGCACGCCCTTGCCCTTTGGAGGCTTTGGCATCAGCCGGTATACACTTGACCACGCATTGGCGCAGATAGCAAAAGCCAGTGGTGTGCACCTGATGGAAAAGACAAGGGTAGATGATATTGTGAGTGGAGAGAGGGGTATGGTTCATTTCACCCAACAATCCATCAACGCAAGACTTTGCCTGGCGGCGTATGGAAAACGCGGCAATCTGGATGTAAAATGGAAACGACCTTTTTTGCAGCAGCAAAACAAGCGGCTGAACAATTATGTGGGAGTGAAGTACCATGTAAAAGCCGACTGGCCGCCAAACATTATTGGGTTGCACAATTTTGAAAACGGGTATTGCGGCATTTCAAAAATCGAGGGTGAGAAGTATTGCCTGTGCTATATGACCCGTGCCGAAAACTTGCATCGCAGTGGCAACAGCATTGATCGTATGCAGAAGGAAATTCTTTTTAAAAATCAATACCTGCGTAAACTTTTCACCGGTAGTGAAGTGATGGCGGAATTTCCTGTTACCATTTCGCAAATAAGTTTTGCGCAAAAATCAACCGTTGAAAACGGCTTGTTGATGCTGGGTGACACGGCGGGCATGATCACACCGCTTTGTGGCAACGGCATGAGCATTGCCCTGCATACCGCCAAAATAGCGGCTGAACTGGGTGATGCTTTTCTGGCTGGTAACCTTTCGCAACAGGAAATGGAAAAGCAATATCAGCAGGAGTGGAGGTCCCAATTTGCGTTTCGTTTGCGCACCGGAAGGGCCTTGCAGGCTTTTTTCGGCAGCAACAGCCATAGCAATGGTTTTGTCAATCTTTTTCGCATAGCTCCTTTCCTTGCCCGGCCCGTGATTCGCCTAACCCATGGAAAATCATTTTAAGGCACAGCCTTTGTACCTTCAGCTCAGGAATCCATAACATATGACAGCAGCAAAAAAAACACTGGTTTTAGGCGCATCGGACAATCCTTCCCGTTACAGTTATCTCGCGATGAACCGTCTGAAAGCACATGACCACCCGGTGGTAGCGGTTGGACGAAAGGCGTCCGAAGTGGCTGGCATTGCCATCTCGAAATCACCGGTAGAAGAAAAAGACGTGGATACGGTAACGTTATATCTGAATCCAACACATCAAAAAGAATATTACAATTATATCCTGGACCTGAAACCCAAACGCATCATCTTTAATCCGGGCACTGAAAACCCCGAGCTGATGAAGATGGCGAGAGAGCAGGGAATAGAGCCGGTAGTGGCCTGCACACTGGTGATGCTGGCCACCGGTCAATACTAAAAGTGGTCTTCCCGTAGGGTTCTTCCGAAGCCCGTTTTGTAGATTTTCGATAGGGGTTCGCAGTTTTCCCATGGTTGCGGCGTAGTTCTGCCCGATTTTCAAA
Organism: Flavisolibacter longurius; assembly: GCA_014163555.1. Lineage (GTDB taxonomy): Bacteria > Bacteroidota > Bacteroidia > Chitinophagales > Chitinophagaceae > Flavisolibacter. The sequence goes on along the minus strand of JACJGO010000001.1, from coordinate 173,555 downwards.
AAAAGCTTTTCAGATGCTTTGATTGCCTGCAGATTTTTGCAAATATTGCATTGCGTACCAATTGAAAATCCGGGTAGTTCATCACTGCCCCAAACCGTCCAATTCTATGAAACTAATTAAAGCTGTTGCCCATCTGGCTTTTTGTCTGGCATGCACGATCCAGGCTACTGCACAGAATAATGTGCCGCTTAACGAAACAAACCACAACAAACCCCGTCTTTTTGCTGATTTGCCCGAGAAGGCAACAATTCATGTAACGGAGCTGGAAAATCTTCTTTCGCTGAAAGTGGGTTCAAAAGTATCGGCCAACATCGCCAAAAACATTTCCATTTTCGGAACGGTTGTGAGCAAATCGGACCCGGCTGATAAATCCGTACAAAGTGTGGTGATCAAAAGTCTTACCCGCCAGGGAACCATCTTTACATTCACCCGTACAACGGATACTAACGGAACAGTTTCCTACCTGGGTCGTATGCTGAACCGGGCTTCCGGCGACGCTCTTGAAATCACCCGTGAAGGAAACGGTTATGTTATCCGTAAACAACAAGCCGCTGCTATCGTGAACGAGTAAACGAAGCAGTCCTACGCCTATTCTATCCATTTTCATCCATCCCAATCCAACTCGTATGAAAACTTTTTACGTACTCCTTTGCACTGTTTTTTTCCTGGCAACAAATGTATCCGCCCAGGTTCCCAACTACAACAGTTATCCTTCTGCCGCTGCAGTAATATTTCTCGATTTTGACGGTCATATTGTTCAAGGCACCAGCTGGAACTATGATGGTCCTGTGGTGTGTAACGGTTCTAACCTTAACAGCACTCAACTTACCGAAGTGTTTAACCGTGTAGCTGAAGACTACCGTCCGTTCAATATCAATGTTACAACCGATTCTACTGTATATGCAGCGGCACCGGCCAAACGCCGGATCCGTGTTGTACTGACCACTTCTTCTTCTTGGTACGGCAGCGCCGGAGGTGTAGCTTTCAACAATTCCTTTACCTGGGGTGACAATACACCTTGTTTTGTGTTCACAGCCCTGCTTAATTACAACGTAAAGAATATTGCCGAAGCTGCCTCGCATGAAGCCGGTCATACACTGGGACTGAACCACCAGTCAGCCTATGATAATATCTGTAACAAAACATCGGAATACAACAGCGGAACCGGTAGCGGTGAAATTGGCTGGGCGCCGATCATGGGCGTCGGTTATTACCGCAACCTGACCCTTTGGCACTACGGTAGCAACCCTTTCGGTTGTTCGTATATGCAGGATGATCTTGGTATCATCACCCGTACGGCCAATGGTTTTGGTTACAGAACTGATGATCACAGGAATACCCCTGCCGAAGCCACCAAAGCTTCGTTCATCAATAACCGTTTTTCCATGGATGGTGTGATCGAGCGTCCGAATGATGTGGATGTTATCCGCTTCGATCTGACATCTGCGGGTAAAGTTTCGTTGAACGCCCTGCCTTACAGCGTGTCTTCTGGCTATGTTGGCGCCAATATCGACCTGCAAATGGAACTGGTGAATGCCCAGGGTGATACGGTTACTTATAACCCCGAGAATTCCTTGCGGGCTTCTATCGATACAACTTTACAGGCCGGCACCTACTACCTGCAGGTGTTGAGCCGTGGTAACGAATATGCTCCCAATTATGCCATGCTGGGCTCTTATGCCCTGGATGTTAACATTACTTCCATTGCGTTGCCGGTGCACAAGCTGGAGCTGAAAGCAACATCCGCCAACAACCGCCATAACCTGGCCTGGGATATTGTTGCCGATGAAACTGTAGTGGAGCAAATCCTTGAAACTTCTGCTGATGGACGGGTATTTGAAGCCCTGTCCCCTGTGGCGGCTGCGGCCCGTACGTTTAGTGCACTGCCAGCAAAAGCCGCTGTGCATTTTTACCGGGTTCGGGTGTTGTTCGACAATGGTCGGACGCACTACTCCAATGTGGCTGTGCTGCGTGGAGGCCAGGCCGTCAGCAAACCTTTCCTCGTTGGCAATTTGATCAACAGCACCATCACCGTTAGCAGTCCTGCTGCATTTGATTATACCATCTTCGACATGAATGGCCGGCAGGTTTCCAAAGGCCGCCTACTACAAGGCCTTAATACGCTGTCAGCAGGCTTTATGACGAATGGTATGTACATCATGCACTATACCAGCAATGGTGAGCAATTCTCAGAAAAGTTCATGAAGAAATAGTAAACAATCGCCTTTTAATCCGTGCTCTATTGGTACCAAGGTTTTCCCTTTATTGGGAAAACCTTTTTTTATTTGGGGAGAGTAGAAGCCTGCATCAGCCGGTGATTGCCTCATATATTCTCTTTTTTTTCCACATTGTGCTAATAATGGCTCCTTACTATCTAGCCATCCCTGTACATTTTCTTCAGGGGGAAACCGTTTACTTTCTTTCAAAAGCCCGCCTTGTTTGTTACTGTAACGGATAGCCGAATTGACAGGAAACCCTTAGTTATTAACAGTTTCGTAATTGGGAATTTCGTTTCGCAAGCGGTTTTTTTGTAACTTGAAGAAACCTTTTTCTGTATGAAATGGAGAAAATTTAATGGTGAGCCAATTGGATTACCCATTTACAACGCCGTAGAAAACGCCATCAAACGCGAATCCGGCGCCGGGTATCGCTTAAAGGTTTGCATTGGTACCGACAGCCAGGTAAAAGGCAGTGAAACGGAATTTGCCACGGTCATTGTTTTTTTACGCGAAGGGCACGGAGGCTTCATGTTTATCCATAACGAAAAAACCCTCCAGCAGTATTCCATCAAAGAGCGGATGCTGGTGGAGGTCGCCAAGAGTATAGAGATTGCATACGAACTATGCAATCTTTTTACTTTATACAATGTCGATATGGAAGTGCATGCCGATATCAACACCAATCCTGCCTTTAAAAGCAACGATGCCCTGAAAGAAGCCATGGGGTACATTTTGGGAATGGGTTTTGCCTTTAAAGCCAAACCGGAGGCGTTTGCCAGCAGCAGTTGTGCCAACAAGATGGTGAACTAGGAAGTGGTGAGTTGTAAGTAGCGAGTAGTAAGTTTTACTGCTTTTAAATAGGTTTTCCTTCATTGATGGAAAGGGAAAGAAACATTGTCCCCCTAACGCAATATCCAACGATCACAATATCGCAGTATCATATTTCTACCCTTTCCGCCGGCGCCGGATGAATCCAATTAGTAGAATAAGAAGAAACAATACACCCAGGCCAATGCGGATGTACACATTGCGCTTGCGCTTTTCCTCGGCTTCCCGCATTTCCTGTAAAAAATCATTAAGGGGCTGACCGTGCTGCTCCAGGTTGCGGTAAATTCTTTCTTTTTCGAGACTGTCTTTCCAGCGTTGAATTTCCTTTGCAGATTGGTCGATTGCCCGGGCGTTGGAATCGATGCGTTTTGCCAGTGACTCCGTGGATTGCGTGAATGCTGTTTGCGAAAAGAAGAGAGAAAGACTTAAAATAAGTCTCAGAAAAAATCGCATGCTTTAGTTGTGTGAAGCCTTTGCTGGAGAGGGCGGCGTTTGAACCGTTTGCACGGGCTTTTGTTTTTGAATCAGGGTTGCCGTTTTATAAATACGGTCAAGCTTCTGCGTATCTCTTTGTGCAAAAGAAAAAACCACAAGGACCATAACAAACAGGAAAACCACCAGGTTTCTTTCAATACCGTTTCTGTTCATACCCATGCAAATCGGCTGCAATATAAATCGAAATAGAGATTAATCCAGACCCTTTTTGTGTTGTGCAAAGACTTCATTTTGCTCGGCCACAAAATTCAGGATTTGTTTTTTGCCCAGGTGCTTAACGGCCGAGGTTACAAAATGGGGTGGCGCTTCTTCCCAGGTTTCCAACAGGGCTTTGAGGAAAAGATCAACGTTTTTGGCCGTTTCCCGTTGGGTGGTTTTATCCGCCTTTGTAAAAACAATGGCAAAGGGTATCTGCCATTCACCCAGTTGATTGATGAATTCCAGGTCGGCTTTCTGGGGTTCATGACGGCTATCCACCAACGCAAAAAGGTTCACCAGGTTCTCCCGCTTTTGAATGTAGTCTTTGATCATCTTCTGCCAGGACTTTCGCTGGTTCTGCGATACTTTGGCAAAACCGTATCCGGGAAGATCCACCAGGTACCATTCTTTTTTATCGCTTCCTGTTACCGTGAAATGGTTGATCATTTGCGTTTTGCCGGGGGAAGAAGAAACCTTGGCTACCTCTTTTTTGCTGCAAAGCATGTTGATGAGCGAAGACTTGCCCACGTTGCTGCGGCCGATAAACGCATACTCGGGCCGGTCGGGTGCCGGGCAGTTGTCAATGGACGGACTGCTGATCAGATACGAAGCCTGGATAATTTCCATGGCGCAAAGATAACGCCAGCCCCCCTGCCCCCAAAGGGGGGATTGGCCAGGGCACAAGGCCTGCCTTATTCGACATTTTATTTGACAGGTGGTTTGGTTTCTCGCGGAAGCGCAGGGATCGCCGAGGTTTTGTCACCGCATACACCGCGTCTCTGCGTGAACCCTTTTTACACAAACATATTCTCAAGCCCAAGGTTGTGAAGCTTCAAATTTTCTTAGCATAAACTTCACAGGAGTTAAGAAGATCGCTAATGTTGGTACCAGATAAATAAAAGCCTCAGTCATATGGAATGCCTGAGGCTTTTTTGTATCGTGCAGAAGCAAGGGGTTGCGCTGTGCCAAGTCCTTTGGGGGATTGAGGGGGCTAAAAGTCCAACTCCAGCCGCAACCTGTCTTTGAGTTCTTTTACCATCGGGTATTCTTCAATCAGTTTCAGGTACTGGTCCTTTGCTGTCATAGGTGCTTCAATCTTTTCCAGTTGATCCTTTGGCGGCTCAATGAGCAAAATGGAAAACTGCAACACCCGGTTGCAAAGTTCTTTCTGGAAAAACTCACCAGCTTCCTTGCGTTCCAGCTCAATGAATTTTTCGTTGATCTTGTTGTGAACAGTCACTTCAAACGAAGCCGCATCCTTGATCTTCAACTCCGCCAGTTCGTAACTCTGCCAGGCAGGCCGTTTTTGTTCTTTCAGGTAGTCAATGAATTTTTTCCAGGCCGCCTTTAGGGCTTCCATTTCCAGCGGTTTGTCGGCAATGGCCTGCTGCCCGTTTTCAGCAGCTACTTTTTGTCGCAGTGCATCCAAGGAGGAGAGTTTGCTGCCGTTTTTTACCGGCTTTTTTTCCGCTGGTTTATAGGTTTCTTTTTGCTCCTCCACTACAGCCGGTTTCGGGCTTTGTGGCGGTGCCGGCGTCTCTATCACCAGCTTTGCTTCCTGTTGATATTGCGGAACTGTTTGCGGTTTGGGTTGCGGCTGTGAATGCCTTTCTTCGGGAACCGCTTCGGCTATTGGTTTTGGCGACAACAATATCGGCTGAATGGCCTTAAATGCTACCGCCTTTGTTCCGTCAACGAGTTTTTTTTTATCAATACCGCCGGCGGTTGCCGTCAGTTCCAGAGCTTGTGAGAGGTAACAAAGCTTTACCAGGGCTAGCTCCACATGCAGGCGTTTGTTGCGGGCCGACCGGAAGTTGATCTCGGCTTCATTCAAAAGATTCAGCGCACTGATGATGTATGAAGGCGATACTTTTTTGGCCGTTTCGGCATATTTCACCCGGAAGCTTTCGACGACTTCCAGCAAACCTGCCACCCGTTCATCTTTACAGATAAGCAGGTTGCGCATAAATTCAGCAAAGCCGTTCAGCACCATGTCGCCTTCAAAGCCTTTTTTGTTGATGTCATCAAAAAGAAGCATGGCGCCGGCCAGGTCCTGGGCCAGCATGCAATCAAAGAGTTTGAAGTAATAATCGGCATCCAGGATGTTCAGGTGCTCAATGGTGTTTTCGTAGGTGACTTCGGCATTGGTGAAGGAAACAATCTTGTCAAGGATGCTCAACGCATCCCGCATGCAGCCTTCGCTTTTTTGCGAGATCAGTTGCAGGGCGGCTTCTTCTGCCTTGATGCCTTCTTTTTTAGCAATGCCGGCCAGGTGATCAACCGTATCCTGCAGGGTAATGCGTTTAAAATCGAAGATCTGGCAGCGGCTTAAAATCGTCGGCAGGATCTTGTGTTTTTCCGTAGTAGCCAGGATAAACTTGGCATAGGAGGGCGGCTCTTCCAGCGTTTTCAGAAAGGCGTTGAAGGCCGAAGCGGAGAGCATGTGCACCTCGTCGATGATATATACTTTGTACTGACCGGCCTGCGGCGCAAAGCGTACCTGCTCTACCAGGGCCCGGATGTCGTCCACCGAGTTGTTGGAAGCGGCATCCAGCTCGTGTATGTTCATGCTGGTGCCGTTGTTGAACGATACGCAGGAATGACACTGGTTACAGGCCTCGCCATCGGGTTGCAGGTTCTCGCAGTTGATGGTCTTGGCAAGGATACGGGCACAGGTTGTTTTGCCAACGCCCCGCGGACCACAAAACAGGAAGGCATGCGCCAGGTGATTGCTGCGGATAGCGTTTTTCAGGGTCGTGGTGATGTGCTGTTGCCCCACAACCGTATCAAAGGTTTGGGGGCGGTATTTACGGGCCGAAACAATAAATTTTTCCATGGTAAACTTGGCTTGCAAGGTAGGGAAAAGCGACCGGATTTGGGCAGACCGGCAATGGCATAGGGCATGCTGAACCTGTATCGGGCCTGAAAATTTTTCTGGGGGATCCAAGAGGGCATCGTTGCTGAAAATTTTTAAGACTGCCTGGGTCTGCCCAGTGTGCCGGCATGACGAGTAGGATAAAACTTATCTTTATCGGCGTCAAAAATAAAACGTGGAAACCGTGAATTTTTTAAAAGCTGTTTTTAGAAACGAATGACTGCTTTCCTGTTTTCTGCCACACGATAAAAACATTTCGAATGAAACTTTTTTTCTCATTGTTTCTGATTGGAAGCTTTTTCTCCCTGAAACAGGATGCGCGGGTTGCCAACGCCAACAATAACCCTGCACCCATCAGAACCGGTGCTGACCAAACGGAAAAATACCTGCCTTACCTGAAAGGCAAGCGGGTGGCAATGCTTGCCAACCAAACAACCGTTATCGGGAAAAAACACCTTGTAGACAGCCTGCAATCCCTCGGTGTTACGATTGTAAAAGTATTCGGCCCCGAACACGGTTTTCGTGGCAATGCCAGTGCCGGTGTGGCGGTTTCCGATGAAACCGATCCTTCAACCGGTATTCCCGTGATTTCCTTATACGGGAAAAAGAACAAGCCTTCAAAAGAAGATCTCTCCAATGTGGATGTGGTGCTGTACGACCTGCAGGATGTGGGTTGCCGCTTTTACACCAACATCAATGCCCTGGCCCGGCTGATGGAAGCCTGTCATGAAAACGGAAAGGAGCTGGTTATCCTGGACCGTCCCAATCCAAACGGTTACCTGATTGACGGACCCATTCTGGATATGCAGTTTAAATCCGGCATAGGGATGTTTCCCCTTCCCATTTCGCACGGCCTCACGGTAGGAGAATTTGCGCAGATGGCCAATGGCGAAGGCTGGCTGGCCAATAAAGTCAAATGCAAGCTGAAAGTAATAAAGGTGGCCAACTACCAGCACGACATGCCATATGAATTGCCGGTAAGTCCTTCGCCAAATTTAAACTCCCAACAGGCCGTGTTGCTTTATCCTTCCACCTGCCTGTTTGAAGGAACCTATCTGAATCATGGTCGCGGCACTTATTTCCCTTTCACTGTTATCGGCAGCCCTGCTTTAAAAGGAAAGTACTCTTTTTCCTATACACCAAAAGGCATCAAGGGCATGGCCGAAACACCGCTGTTCATGAACCAGGTTTGTTATGGCCTTGACCTGCGTAACTATGATGTAGCAGCGTTGCGAAAGAAAAAACAACTGAACCTGCAGTGGATGATGGAGCTTTACCGGGCTTCGCCGAATAAAGAGCAGTTCTTTGATTCGAAGCTGAGTAAAGAAATGGGTACGATTGAAAGGCTTGCCGGCACGGCTGCCTTCCGTCAGCAGATCATCGAAGGAAAATCTGAAAAGGAAATCCGGGATAGCTGGGAGCCCGGCCTGTCGCAATACAAAACCATGCGTAAAAAATACCTGCTCTACCCGTAGGGGACAAACGTTTTCTGATAACAATGAAAATGGCTGTGTCATGTTGATACAGCCATTTTTTCGTTACGTTACGATAGAATCGGGTGACGCTTGAACTCTTTTGTCCGGTCGAACAGGTAGCGATACGTGGTGAGCTTACGGCTTTGGTACACATCGCCCAGGCCCTGTGCTACGTTCAGCATTTTCGGATTGAAATCACCGATCCACTGCATCTCGTATTCTTCATAAGGGTTTTTTAAAACACCTTTGTATGCTTCGCCTACCATAAACGAATCAAGCCCTTTTCCCTGCCATTCGGGAACAATGCCAAACACCAATCCGGTAAACTTTGTACAGGGAACTGTTTTTTTCACCCACAGGAATTTCAATTTCTGCAAAAGTCCAAACTTTCCGTTCAGGTGTTTGAACCATTGGTTCAGGTCGGGCAAATTGACGAAGATGGAAATGGGCTGTTCATCCTTGTAGGCAAACCAGATGATTCTTTCATCCATCACCGGTTTCATTTTTTTGAACATCTGCACCACCTGCTCTTTTCGCATTTGCTTCAGGCCACCATGCCCTGCCCAGGCGGCGTTGTAAACAGTGGTAAAATCTTCCGCGTATTTTTCAAGCTTGCTCTTCTCAATGGTGCGAACCGAAAACGCCGGATCTTTTTCATACACGGCATGACGCTCCAGTATTTTATCATTTAATTTATCTTTTGGCTTTTTGCCAAAGCAGATCTGGTGAAAAAAAGGCTGGAAGCCATAGGTCTCAAACAGCTTTTGGTAATAGGGCGGGTTATAATTCATGCCATAGAGTGGTGGCTGAAAACCTTCTACCACCAGTCCCCACCAGCGGTCGCGTTCACCAAAATTAATGGGTCCATCCATGGCTTCTGCACCCTGCGCCTGCAGCCATTGTTTGGCTGTATCAAAAAGAAGGTTGGCTGCTTCCTGGTTATTGATGCAATCAAAAAAGCCGACACCACCAACGGTCACATCATCACCTTTATTCTTATAGCGTTTGTTGGTAAACGCTGCAATGCGGCCGATCCATTCTCTGTTGCCGTTCTGCAACAGCCAGCGCTTTACCGTTCCGTAGCGGAAAGTCTTGTTCTTTTTTTCATCAAATACATCCTCGATGTCTTTGTCGAGCGGACGGATATAATTCGGGTTGTCTTTATTTACTTGTACGTTGACCGAAATAAAGGCCTTCGCCGTTTTCGCATCGGTAACCTCAATGAGTTGCAGGACATTTGGCATAACGCGGCAAATGTAGGACGTGCCGGGCATTGATGGCTTCCGTAAAAAGAGAATGGCGGATCTGTTGCCGCGCAACTGATCCGCCATTCAACTATATATCCTTACAGAAAGGCTTTTTTAATCAGGTCCTCATCGTGATCGTAAATATCATCGCGGAAGTTGAGCAGGCCTGTTTCATCCACCCAGGCCGTGTAATATGTAATAATCACCGGGATGGGTTTGTTTAGTTTCACATATTTTTCGGTTGTGCCCTGCATGGCTTCGCTTATTTTTTCAGGTGTCCATTCGGGATTGTTCCGAAGGAGATAATTAGCCATTTTTTCGGGCTCGGCCAGTCGTATACAGCCATGGCTGTAAGCCCGCTTGTCGCGTTCAAAAAGGCTTTTCGCCGGCGTATCGTGGAAATAAATATTAAAACTGTTTGGGAACAGGAACTTCACTCTGCCCAATGAGTTTTTGGGTCCCGGTTTTTGCCGTATCACCGGCAGACCACCTTCGGTTCCGGTCTGCTCCATGTTCTGACTAGCCAGATAACCCGGGTTATTTTCCATTGCCGGCAAAATCTCATTTTTCACAATACTGGGCGGAACATTCCAGTAAGGGCTGAATACAATGGTGCTGAGGTCTCCGGTGAAACTTACCGTGTTGTGTCCCTCTTTGCCTACCACCACATTCATCGTAAATGCTTTCTGTTTTCCTTCATATACATGCAGGATAAACTCCGGTATGTTTACCATGATTAGTTGGCCTGTAGGTTCCGTCGGGATCCAGCGCATCCGCTCCATGTTGATAAGGATCTGTTCCAGCCGCAGGCGGGCAGGCACATTTAAGTCTTTAACCAGTTGCGCATTGACAACGCCGGAAGGTGTATAACCCATGCTTTGCTGAAAACGGCGTACAGCAGCATCCAGCGTATCATTAAAGAGTCGTGACGTATCCTTTCCAGCCATATCGCCACTCAACTGCAGGCGACGTTTGATGAGCGTTACGGTTGCTGATGAATCTCCTTTTTTCAGGGACTTGACGGTTGGAATCTCAGTCCATCCACCATTTTTCACCACGTTGTGATATTGTGCCAGCTTTTCTTTCAGCAGGCGATAGGGCTCGTGAACGTCTTCAAAATATTTACCATCTTTGTGCTTTTTGGTAAGGAGCGAGTCGGCCACTTCCAGCGGATCATGTTTGACATAGGGAATAAAGCGCTCCATTTCCTTGCGCTTTACATAACCTTTTTCGTAGTTGTTCAGCATATAGCGAAGAAAGTGCTGTGTCAGCGTCAGTTCCGTTTCAATATAATTGGGGGAAGCGCTGGCCGAAAGGTTTTCTTCCGCTACCAAGGCATCCATTCTTTTTTGCAGGGCCTTGTCCCGAAGCGATGTATCGCGGTCGTAAGTGGTAACATAATCGTGAAGGTTCCAGAAGGCACGGGCCTGTTCGGTCAAACCATCGGAACTAAACCAGGCAAACTGGTAGTTGCGGGTATTGTAAAAACTGCGCATCCGTCGCGAAATAGAATCCGGGATTTGGCGCTCCGCGATATATTTTTCCATGCCGGCGCTGTCCAGGAAAAGGTCAGAATAGGAATTTTCTTTGTTGATGAAATAATTCCGCTTGCTAATGTTTTTCTTTTCTTCTTTTTCGTCATCGTCGTTACCACTGGTGGAGCCAGCGTCCTGGCAGGCGGTAAAAAGGGTGCTGATTACGGTCAGGTAGATAAAAAATCGTTTCATAGGAAAAGAAAAGTACAAAAGACATGCCTTTACTGCTCAGCCGTTTGCCAAACCTTTTCTTACGGTTTCCTTATGATTTATTTAAGAAAAGATGGGGAATCGTGACCTGTTTTTCCGGTAACGGGGTGGGAATTCCAGAATGAAGGGAAAACCTAATCATTATTTAAGGGCTAGAAACAAAAGCATTCGGCGGGTTTATTCACAGAGTTAATAACAGTTTGCAAAAAGAAAGTCAGAAACGAGATATGCAGCTATTTTACGATTGGTAGAATGGCTGTACACCCTTACTTTTGCAGCCTGAAAATGGAAAGCTGCCCTTTCCGGGCTTTTTTCGTAAAAATCTTCTTCTTAAACGCTATTTATGGCAAAAGTTGGCAAGGTAAAACAAATCATCGGCGCCGTGGTGGACGTACAGTTCGACGGTGGCCTACCCGAAATCTTTAATGCATTAGAAATAAAACGCCCCGGTGGTGACACACTGGTGCTGGAAGTACAAACGCACCTCGGTGAGGACAGCGTTCGTACCATCGCTATGGACGGTACCGAAGGCCTGCTTCGCGGCATGGACGTGGTAGACACAGGTGCACCTATCAAAATGCCCGCTAGCGAAGAAATCAAAGGCCGCCTGTTCAACGTAACCGGTGACCCCATCGACGGATTGCCACCCGTTCCGAAAGTAAACGGTCGTGCCATTCACGCCAAGCCACCGTCTTTCGAAAACCTGTCAACCGCCACAGAAGTTCTTTTCACAGGTATCAAGGTAATTGACCTGATCGAACCCTACGCAAAAGGTGGAAAGATTGGTCTGTTTGGTGGTGCCGGTGTAGGTAAAACCGTATTGATCCAGGAACTGATCAACAACATCGCGAAAGCATATTCCGGTCTTTCCGTATTTGCCGGTGTGGGTGAGCGTACCCGCGAAGGAAATGACCTGATGCGTGAAATGATTGAAGCCGGCATTATGAAATACGGCGACGCTTTCAAGCACAGTATGGAAGAAGGTGGCTGGGATCTGAGCAAAGTAAATATGACCGAGCTGGCCGATTCAAAAGCCACGTTCGTGTTCGGACAAATGAACGAACCCCCGGGCGCCCGTGCCCGTGTGGCCCTCTCTGGTCTGACCATTGCCGAATACTACCGCGATGGCGATGGTACCGGTAAAGGCCGTGATATCTTGTTCTTCGTTGATAATATCTTCCGCTTTACACAAGCAGGTTCCGAGGTATCAGCCCTGTTGGGTCGTATGCCTTCGGCGGTGGGTTACCAGCCTACGCTGGCCACTGAGATGGGTATCATGCAGGAGCGTATCACCTCTACCAAAAACGGTTCTATTACCTCCGTACAGGCGGTTTACGTACCGGCGGATGACCTGACCGATCCGGCTCCGGCAACAACCTTTGCCCACCTGGATGCTACCACCGTATTGTCGCGTAAGATTGCCGACTTGGGTATCTATCCTGCGGTGGATCCTCTGGATTCAACATCGCGTATCCTGATGCCTTCTGTTGTTGGTGAGTCGCACTATAACACGGCTAACCGGGTAAAACTGATCCTGCAGCGTTATAAGGAATTACAAGATATCATTGCCATCCTTGGTCTGGATGAATTGAGTGATGAAGATAAATTGACCGTAAGCCGTGCCCGTAAGGTGCAGCGCTTCCTGTCGCAGCCCTTCCACGTAGCCGAGGCCTTCACGGGTCTGAAGGGTGTACTGGTTCCCATCGAAGAAACCATCCGTGGCTTTAACATGATCATGGACGGTGAGGTTGACGAGTATCCGGAAGCTGCCTTTAACCTGGTTGGTACCATCGATGACGCCATCGAAAAAGGTAAGAAACTGCTGGCGCAGGCGCAAGGTTAATTAGCTAATTCGATAATGTGATAATTTGATAATGGGAAGTGCTTTGTTCTGAATTATCACATTATCACATTTTCACATTATCATATTGCATTTATGACTTTAGAAATATTAACTCCGGAACGGAAACTATTCAGCGGCGAAGTGTACGGCGTGCAAATGCCAGGCATCAGCGGATCGTTTGAAGTGCTGGACAAACACGCACCCTTGGTGAGTGCTTTAAAGGCCGGTCGTGTAAAGGTGTTACGTGACAAGCAGTCGCACTCCACCAGCTACCAGATCCAGGGTGGTTTTGTAGAAGTGCTGAACAACAAGGTAACCGTCCTGGTAGAAGGGGCTACCGAAATAGAATAACCGTAAATCTTTTTTTGTGGAAAAGCTGTCCGTTGGGCAGCTTTTTTTCTTTCTTTTATGTCATCCAAAGAGGATTTGCATCTACACCAAAAAAACGCTCATGAGATTATTTTTCTTTCTCCTTTTTTCGTGCCCCTGCTTTTTGCTGGCACAAGTCCGGAAGCTACCTATGGAAAGTACCATTGCCGGTGTAACCGTTTTTGCTTCGGGAGCCCAGATCCTTCGCACAGCCAATACGTCTGTTTTACCGGGGCGCACCGAAGTTATTTTCACCGGCCTGAGTAACCAGTTGGAACAACAAAGTTTGCAGCTAAAAGCCGACGCCAACATCACGCTTCTTTCGGTACAGGCTATTCGTGATTTTTCAAGTCAGCGCAAACTGGAAGCCGATGAGCGGGGATTACTTGACCGTAGAGTGGACCTGCAGGACAAGATTGCCTCCGACAACCGTCTTTTGCAGGTTTACAAAAAAGAAGAGGCGATGCTGGAAAAAAACCAGGCAATTGGTGGGCAAACCGGTGTGAAGCCGGAAGAATTGCGCCAGGCCCTGGACCTGCAGCGGGCCCGGATGACGGAAGTTTTGCAAAAGCAACTGGAGATAGAAAAACGGATTGCTGCGCAGGACCGGGAACTGCAAAGGATGAATATGCAGATTGCGGAAGTCGGGAAAAAGCGGGATAGTGTAGCCTTTACCGTTACCGCACTGATTGATAGCCGCCAGACGCAGAATGTCAAATTCCAGTTATCGTACACGGTAAAGGATGCCGGGTGGTACCCGACCTATGATATGCGGGTGGCCGACATTACAAAACCTCTGCAAGTACTGATGAATGCGAACGTATTTCAACGCAGTGGCGAGACCTGGAAAGATGTCGCGATACAACTCAGTACCGGTAATCCGGGCGATAACGCCACGCCATCGGCATTGCAGCCCTGGATGCTGGGTTTTTACGACCCCTCCGTTGCCTGGGCAAAAAGCAAGGCTACGGTTCCGGGTGTGATCAGCGGGAGAGTAGTGGATAAAGACGGTACTCCGGTTTCCGGTGCTACGGTGGCAGTAAAAGCCAGCACAATGGCCACAGTAACCGATGCCAATGGATTTTTCAAATTGCAAAATCTTCCTGTGAACAGCGTGGTGGCGATCTCCTCGGTTGGCTTTGAATCAAAAGAAATTAAGGCGGCGCCGGGCTACCTGACCGTAACGCTGGAACCACAAAGCATGGCGCTGCAGGAAGTAGTCGTGACCGGCTACAGTGTAGAAGGACGTGCACCGGGAGTTCGAATCCGGGGTGTCAATTCTGTGAGCGATAAAAGGGAAGAAATGCAAAATGTAGCTGTTGCCATGCAGTACCAACCCACGGCTGTCATTTATTCCATTGATGAAAAATACACACTGGAGACCGATGGCAAAACAACTACCATCGGCATCAAAAACTTTACAATGCCTGCCTTGTATGAATATTATTCGGCGCCCAAAGTTGATCCGTCAGCTTTTCTTACCGCAAAGGTTGTGGGCTGGCAGGATTTTGACCTGCAATCCGGTGAAACCAACCTTTATTACGAAGGCACATTTTTGGGCAAAACTTACCTTGATCTTTCCACGGTAAATGATACGCTTTCGCTATCGCTGGGCAAAGACAACAGCATACGGGTTGCCCGCAAACTGCTGAAAGAATTCAGCGCCAAAAAATTCCTGGGCAGCAACAAAACGGAAACCAAAGAATACGAAATCTCGGTGATGAATACCAAGAAAGTTCCGGTAACGGTAGTGGTTCGCGACCAATACCCGGTATCTATTAACAAAGAGATCAGCGTGGATGATGTAGTGGCACCTGATGCCCAGATTGATAAAGAAAGCGGGCTTATTACCTGGAACCTGGCTCTTCAACCCGGCCAGGAGAAAAAGCTGAAGCTGCGCTATGCGGTAAAGTATCCAAAAGACCGAACGGTGATTTTGGAGTAAAAATATCTGATCTGAGATTTATTAGATTGTAAGATGTTTGGGATAAATAGAAGAGGCGTTCACTTTTGAACGCCTCTTATAAATCCTTTTTATCCCACACATCCCACAAATCCCGGTTCAGACAGACTAATTTAACTGCGGATCGATTGGAAAGTTCTTCATCATTTCATAGTCGCCTCCCAGGTGCTTCAGGCTGTCTTTCCAGATTTCTTCAGCATTGGCATGAAAGACCAGTTTACGGGCCGCTTCCACCGTTAGCCAGGTTTTCTCTGCCATCTCGGTTTCCAACTGGCCGGAACTCCATCCCGAGTAGCCGATAAAAAAGCGGATCTTCTCGGGGTCGGCATTGCCGGCATTGATCAATTTTAC
The DNA here is from genome assembly GCA_014163555.1 of Flavisolibacter longurius. Classification (GTDB taxonomy): domain Bacteria; phylum Bacteroidota; class Bacteroidia; order Chitinophagales; family Chitinophagaceae; genus Flavisolibacter. Next base: position 157,947 of record JACJGO010000001.1, on the reverse strand, counting down.
CACCGAATCAAAATCGCCTCCCCAGTACACACCTTTCATCACTTCCACGCCACCCGGGATTTCATCGGGGTAGCGATGAAGAAAATGAATGGTATTCATTTGCACAGGGCCGCCGTAATATACAGGCAACTGGTGTCCTTCCACTTCAGGTAACAGTTCATCGAGGGTGTTTTCAAATTGACGGTTGATGACAAAGCCGATCGTTCCATCATCGCGGTGTTCCGTTAATAAAACTACGGTTCGCATGAAGTTCGGGTCCTTTAAAAAAGGGTCAGCTATTAACAACACGCCGGCTGCAGGTTCTACCATATTCAGGCTATTGTGTTAAATCCAATGTATAACAATCTTGTGCCACAAAATAAGCAACGGTTGAACGCTATTTTTGTTTGGAACAATTTTTTTCTCATCTTGCTGCCAGTGAAACGGATTTTCCCCATAATCATCTTCCTGATTTGTATCTCGTTAATCGGTATCATCTTTATCCAGATCTCCTGGCTGAACAACATGTTGCTGGCCCGCGAAGAACAGGTGCGGGAAAAACTGCAGGACCTGACCGAACGGGTAGCGTACGAACTCTCACAGGCGAAAGGCTATAATATCACCACCAAAAGTTTCCCGGGCTTTGATGAGTTTTCGCTGGAAAACCAAAAGCCTTATACATTGGGTAGCCGGCTGACGGCCGATGATATCAAAGCAAAAATTGATGCGGTACTGGCCACGCATAAGATGGACAATATTCCTTACCAGTTTGGACTGGTGCTGGTAGGCGATGGGGTTAACAGCCAGATCGAACGCAAATCACCGGAATTCGAAAAATGGTATTATGATACCACGAGTTATTTTTCCATTCTTGGCTATATCAGTCCGCCCAGTGGCTCTGCAGGGGAAAACCTGAGTCCCGATGAAGTGATTATCCTGGTGGTTCCCATTAAAAAAATTGTTTACCAGGACCTGCGGCCCCGTATGATCGCAGCTATTCTTTTTACCCTTGTCATCTTTAGTGCATTCGGACTAACGGTATACACCATGATTCGTCAGAAAAAGTTGAATGTTATCAAAAACGATTTCATCAACAATATGACGCATGAGTTTAAAACACCTATTGCCACCATCTCACTGGCCGTAGATGCGCTAAAAAATCCGAAAGTGATCTGTAATCCTGAAAAGCTCAACTATTTCAGCAGTATCATTAAGGAAGAAAACCAACGCATGAACCGGCAGGTGGAAACTATCCTGAAGTCAGCGCTCATGGACCGGCAGGAAATTCAGCTCAACAAAAGACCGCTGCACATTCACAAGATCATTGAAGATGTTGCCGACAATTTTGTGTTGCGTTTGCAGGAGAAAGGTGGCGATATGGAAGTTCACCTGGATGCGGAAAACGACCTGATTGAAGGTGACGAAGTTCACATCAACAATATTGTAAACAACCTGCTGGACAATGCGGTAAAATATTCAAAAGAAAATGTGCCGCCGCATATTGTATTGTCAACATCATCCACAGCCAAGAAGTTTATTCTCCGCATTGAAGACAATGGCATTGGCATGACAAGGGAAACCGTCAAGCGCATCTTCGAAAAATTCTACCGGGCCCATACCGGTAATATCCACAACGTAAAAGGCTTCGGGCTGGGATTGAGTTATGTAAAAACCGTGGTGGATTCGCACGAAGGCGCCATCAAACCCGAAAGCACTTTAGGTAAGGGCAGCGTTTTTACGATTGAATTACCGCTCCAGGAGAGTTAGATGACGGTTGACAGATGACAGATGGTGGTGTTCAAGTTTATATTATCATCTGTCAGCCATTATCTGTCATCTGTTTGCGCCAAAGCAAACTGCTATCCCCATAGCTCAAAAACCGGAAGTCATTTTCCAGCGCATATTGATAAACTTTTTTCCAGTCCTCACCAATAAAGGCAGCTATTAATAATAAAAGCGTCGACTGCGGTTGATGGAAATTGGTGATGATGGCAGATGGAATCTTGAATTCATACCCCGGCACAATCAGCAAGGCTGTCCGGCAATCCAGTGTCTCCCTTTCCTTTTCCCGCATCCATTGTAGCAAAGCACCGATACTTTCCTGGTAGGTGATCGTATTGTCGAGTTCGTACGCTTCCCACTGCGAAAGCTGGAAGTCTTCCGTATGTTTCCCGGTGAGCAGTTTCACTCCCATCCAGTGCAGGCTTTCCAGGGTACGAAGTGAGGTGGTGCCGGCTGCTACAATTGTTTTTGCTTCGAGGATGGCTACCAGCGTGGAGCGGGCCACCGAAAAGGTTTCGCTGTGCATGGTGTGGTCGGCAATGGAAGCAGTTTTCACCGGCTTAAAGGTTCCGGCGCCAACATTCAACGTAATATATGTAGGTGTAATGCCTTTCTGTGACAGATTAGCAAATACCTCATCCGTAAAATGTAGTGAAGCCGTTGGGGCTGCCACGGAGCCTTCCTTTTGAGCGAAGATGGTTTGATAGCGATCCGCATCGGCCAGCTCGGTGCTCCGCTTAATGTAGGGGGGCAGGGGCATGTTTCCCGCCGTATGCAAAACCTGGATGAAAGGTAGATGCGCTGGCGTCCACGAAAACCGGATCACAAAAGCATCCGCCAGTTTTTCCTTGTAGTGGGCTTCCAGAATTACCCGTTCGCCTTCAACGATAAGCTCTTTTGTCAGAACCTGACCGGGTTTCCACTTGGAAGCCCCGCCAATCATACAGGCCCATGCCGCTTCGCCTTTTTGCTGAAGGGAAAGTTCCATGCTCTGCCCGGCCGGTTCCAAGCAAAAGATTTCAATGACCCCGCCGGTTGGTTTGGTAAAAAAGATCCGGGCCTCCAATACACGGGTATTGTTCAGGATCAGGGTTGAATCCTCAGAGAGGTGTTCGGGTAAGTGGTAAAACCGGTCTTCTTTTATCCTCCCACTTTTATACACCAATACCCTGGAATCGTCTCTTTTGGGCAGGGGATGATGGGCAATCCGCTCGTCGGGCAGGCTATACGTATAGTCCTGAATCAGGATTTCTTCTTTTTTCATAGTCTGGCAGCTAACTGCTGCGACAATTTTAAACGTAAATGTGAATTACTCTTGAGTTTTCCACAGTTATCCACAACTAATACACATGGCAAATTTGTAAAAAATTATTTTTTGCCGTGAAACATAGTGAAATAGCCCAGTTTGACCCCTCATAGACAAGTGGAAAACTAAAGCCAACCAATTTCATAAACGAAAGTGGTAAAAAGTGTTATTTTGTGTCAAATCAAAGCCACTTTTCCCAAACCATTGAAAATGACAGGCTTTCTCGGCGAATACGAAGTTACACTTGACACAAAAGGTCGCTTTCTTCTTCCGGCTGGCTTAAAAAAGCAACTGCCGGAGGGTGAAAATACGCATTTTGTCATCAACCGTGGCTTCGAAAAATGCCTGAGCCTTTATCCAAAACAAAGCTGGGAGCCGGTTTTCAACCGCATCCGCTCCCTGAACACCTTCGATCCGGAGGTCAGAAGTTTTGTCAGGTATTTTCTGAATGGCGCCCTGGAGGTGGAAATTGATTCGGCCGGACGCATCCTGTTGCCGCCTAACCTGCGGGAGTATGCGGGTTTGCAAAAGGATGTGGTGCTAACTTCTGGCGTGGATAAAATTGAAATCTGGAGCAAGGAAGCCTACCAGCAGTTCTTTGATAGTTATTCGCCTTCCGAATTCAGTTCGCTGGCGCAAAAAGTAATGGGAGGCGAGCCGCAGTAAAAATGAAAGAAGAAAAGAAAATAGTGTCTTCTGATGCGGTTTACCATGTTCCTGTTTTGCTCAACGAAGTGATAGAAGGGTTGGCCATTCGGCCATCCGGTGTTTATGTCGACTGCACCTTTGGCGGTGGCGGCCACTCCCGGGCCATCCTGAAAAAACTGGATGAAACGGGCAGGCTGGTTGCGTTTGACCAGGATGCGGATGCCCGGCGAAACCTGCCGGAAGACGACCGGGTGATCTTCGTGCCGCAGAATTTCAGGCACCTGCATCGCTTTCTCCGGCTGCACGGCATCGCGGAAGTTGATGGGTTGCTGGCTGATCTCGGTGTCAGCAGCCACCAGTTTGATGAAGGGAGCCGTGGTTTCTCTACCCGCTTTGATGCGGCGCTGGACATGCGAATGGATCAGCGGCAGGATAAAACGGCGGCGGATGTGGTGAAAACCTATTCGGAGCGTGAACTGCATATTCTGTTTGAGCAGTGGGGTGAAGTGACCAACTCCAAAACACTTGCAAAAACCATAGTGGAGAAAAGAGCCGTGATGCCGCTTCAGACCATTGAAGATTTTAAAGGGGCTTTGAGTGGTATCGTTAAAGGGAATCCAGCCAAATATTTTGCCCAGGTCTTTCAGGCGTTGCGCATTGAAGTGAACGATGAAATGGGAGCGCTGAAAGAGCTTCTGACACAGTTGCCGCAAGTGCTGAAAACAGGCGGCAGGGCAGCTATCATCACCTTTCATTCGATTGAAGACCGATTGGTGAAACAGTTCTTTAAAGCGAATACGTTCGAAAAGGAGGAAGATCATCCTTTTCAAACAAAAGAAAAATTGCGGGTGCTGAAACCGGTGAATAAAAAACCGATCGAGGCATCGCAGGAGGAATTAAAACGAAATCCGCGGTCGCGAAGCGCCAAGCTTCGGGTTGCGGAGAAAATATAGTTATTAGTTATTGGTTATTGGATGATACTGAAGGATTGGAGTTGCTTTAAATAACACAGTAACTCAATAATCATTAACTCAAAAATACAAGATGGAGCAGGTGAAGAAACGAAAATACAGGTGGAAGCGATGGCTCAATTACGGGGCCGTTGTAAAGCAGGTTCCATTCCTGTTGTTTTTATCGGCGCTGGCGGTGGTATATATCTATAATGGTCACAATGCCGATAAGTTGATTCGCAAAACCAGCAAGGCAACACGGGAGTTGAAGGATCTGAAAAGCGAATACAAATCGGTCACAGGTGATGTGCTCCTGCGCAGCCGGCAAAGTGAGTTGGTGGAGGCGGTAAAGCCCCTGGGTTTGCAGGAACTGACCATCGAACCGACGATTTTGATTGACAGTGTAATTAACGAATAGTAACAGCGACATGCTTCAGGCATGTTTTCAAAAAGCAGTACAAAGCAGAGGTGGAAATTAAAAAGGACATATTGTGGCGGGCATACCTGAGTTTTCTCGGGGTTGTGGTTTTCAGCTTTTTTGTGCTGGGTCGTGCTTTTTATATCCAGAACGTACAGGGTGAACACTGGCGCAGTCTTTCCGACAGTATGCACCAGAAATACGTAGAACTGGATGCTGAGCGGGGAACCATTTTTACTGAAGACGGCCAGATGCTCAGTACGTCTATCCCTTACTACGATATCTATATTGATTTTGGTGCTGAAGGCCTTCGCGACAAAAATGGAAAGCGGTTCCGCGAAAACCTGGACTCGTTTGCCATTGCTGTTGCAGGTCTTTTCAAGGATAAATCAGTGGCAACGTACAAGGCAGAATTAAAGCAGGGGTACAATAAAAAACGCCGCTATTTCCAATTGCGCAAAGGGCTTTCGTTTGAAGAGTACAAAGAGTTCAGAACCTTTCCGCTGGTTCGCCTGGGTCGCAACAAAAGTGGTGTGATCGTAGAAGAGCGCAGCAAGCGCTTAAACCCCTTTGGCCTGCTGGCCCGCAGAACCATTGGTCTTTCAAGAGAAAATGCACAGAATGTCGGATTGGAAAGAACCTATGACAGCCTGCTGGTAGGACAGAAAGGCAAACGTTTGGTGCGAATGATGGCCGGCGGTGCGGCCGTTCCGGTAGAAGGATACGAGATTGAGCCCGAAAACGGCAAGGATGTATATACAACGCTGGATATTCACATGCAGGACATTGTGGAAACGGCGCTGATGAAGATGATGGTGCAGAGCGAATCGCAAACAGGTACGGCTATCCTGATGGAAACCAAAACAGGAAAGATTAAGGCCATTGCCAATCTGGGCCGCCTGAAAGACGGCAGCTATAGCGAAACCATGAACTATGCCCTGCAAACTACAGAGCCGGGATCGACCATTAAGTTGGCTACATTGCTGGCGGTTCTTGATCATGGTACCAGTAAAGAAAACGATCTTATCGAAGTAGGTTCTGCCGGCCGTCAGTACGTGGGTGTGCGGAACATCAACGATGCAGAACGATCACCGAAGCCGATGCTAACCGTGCGGGAATGTTTTGCCCATAGCTCCAACGTGGGCATGGCTAAAATTGCGTTGAAAGCATTTGTCGATAAGCCGGACGTATACAAAAGTTACCTGCAGAAATTTCACATGGACAAGCCCACGGGTATTGACCTGTTGGGAGAAGCAGCTCCCCGTCTGCCAAAAATCAAGCGCAACAAAGAGGGCCTGCATGCCATGCTGACGGCGGCCTTTGGTTATGCCATCCAGGTAAGCCCGCTGCAAACACTGATGCTGTACAATGCAGTTGCCAACGATGGCAAAATGATGCGGCCTTATCTCGTTAACAGCGTCAAGGCAAATGGCGTTACCCGTAAAGAATACTCTCCGGTTGTGCTGGATGAGAACCTGGTAAAGCCTTCCGTTATTGAAGCGGCGAGAAGAAGCATGGAGGCTGTTGTAACTGAAGGGACGGCCATGAATGTATTTAAAGATTTTCCCATACCTGTTGCCGGTAAAACCGGAACGGCGCATGTGAGTGATGGAACGGTTGGCTATGGCGCCGGCGTGTACCAGGCTTCGTTTGCCGGTTATTTTCCGGCCGATAAACCGGAGTATACCTGCGTGGTGGTGATCAAGACAAAACCACATGCGGCTATGCACTACGGCGGTCAACTGGCAGCTCCTGTGTTTAAAGAAATTGTTGCCAGCATTTATGCGCAATATGGTCGCGAAAGAAATGCCGGTATCGTGAATGTGGTTCCGGACAGTTCGTCTTATGTTTTTGCTGGCACAAGAGAAGAAATGCAAAAAGTATTGAAATCCCTGAATATCCGCTATGTCGATTCCATGAGCAAAGGCGCTTCGCTGAGCCAGGTGCAATCAGTGAACGATAAGCCCGTGGCAAAGGCGGCCTACTACGGTACCAAAAATCTGATGCCGGATGTGCGGTACATGACCCTGCGGGATGCGCTGCATGAGTTGGAAAGCCGGAACATAAAAGTAACGGTAAAGGGCAGGGGTAAAGTGGCGGCACAGGATGTGTTGCCGGGAACACCAATCACGAAAAATACAACCGTAACCATTTTATTGAACTAGGTGAAAACGCTTGCTGACATATTATACAAGGTGCAGATGGTGGCCATATCGGGAACAACCGATGTGGTGGTGAGCGGTGTGCAGATTGACAGCCGAAAGGTGTCACACCGGAGTGTGTTCGTGGCTGTGAGAGGCGCGGCAGCGGATGGTCACCTGTATATTGATAAGGCCATAGAACTGGGGGCTGTAGCGATTGTGTGTGAAGAAGTGCCGACACAAATGCGTGATGGTATCACCTATGTGCAAACAGCCAGCAGTGCCGAAGCGGCAGGGATACTGGCGCATAATTTTTATGGCCAGCCTTCTTCTAGGCTGAAACTGGTAGGCGTTACCGGCACCAATGGTAAAACAACCATTGCCACGCTGCTCTATAAATTGTTCAATGCGCTTGGTTATCAATGCGGGTTGATCAGTACAGTAGAAAATATGATTGCCGGAAGGGTTGTGCCGTCAACGCATACCACACCGGATGCGGTTAGCCTGAACGAACTGCTGAAGCAGATGGTGGAGGAAGGCTGTGAGTATGCATTTATGGAAGTCAGCTCGCATGCCGTGCATCAGCGTCGGATTGCAGGCCTCGAGTTTGCCGGCGCCCTGTTCAGCAACATTACCCATGATCACCTGGATTATCATAAAACCTTTGACGAATATATAAAGGCAAAGAAAGGATTCTTTGATGGCCTTTCCGCCCATGCGTTTGCCATCACCAACATCGACGACAAACGCGGTGCAGTGATGTTGCAGAACACGGCAGCGAAAAAGCTTACGTACAGCTTGCGTACGGTAGCCGATTTCAAAGGTAAAATCCTGGAAAACAGCCTGGAGGGCCTGGTGATGACCATCAATGAGCAGGAAGTGCATTTTCGGCTGATTGGTGAATTCAATGCATACAACCTTCTGGCCGTATATGGGGCAGCGGTCTCACTGGGCGAAAACAAGCAGGAAGTGTTGCAATTCCTGAGCAATATAACCGGTGCCGAAGGGCGGTTTGATTACAGCGTATCGCCAAAAGAAAAGGTGATTGCCATTGTGGATTATGCACACACGCCGGATGCGCTTATTAATGTTTTGGCCACCATCAAAAAGTTGCGGCAGGGAACCGAGCAGGTGATTACTGTGGTAGGCTGCGGCGGTGACAGGGACAAAACCAAGCGGCCTGTGATGGGAGAGGTGGCCTGTGAGCACAGTGATAAGGTAATCTTCACCAGCGACAATCCGCGTACGGAAGACCCCATGCAGATACTGGCTGATATGGAAGAAGGCCTGCCGGTTTCGGCCCGCAGAAAGTTTGTCTCCATTGCCGATCGCAAGCAGGCTATTAAAACAGCTATCACCATGGCGGGGCCCGAAGATATTGTACTGGTGGCAGGCAAAGGCCACGAAAAATACCAGGAGATCAACGGCGTGAAGCATCATTTCGACGACAAGGAAGTGGTGCAGGAAATGTTTGAATTATTAGGAAAGTAGCGGCGAGCCATGAGCAATGCGCTACGAGCAGAAAAGGCTCAAAGCTCGAAGCTCATAGCTCAAATACAAAAAAGAAAGAAACGTAAATGCTTTATCACATCACAGAATGGTTACAGGCGGAAGGGATTCGGTTCCCGGGGATGGGACTGTTGCAGTTCATTACCTCCCGTGTTCTGATAGCCATCCTGTTTTCTTTGTTTATAAGCCTGATCTATGGCAAAAAGCTGATCCGCCTGTTGCAGAAGGCGCAGATTGGTGAAAGCGTCCGCGATTTAGGGTTGGCGGGTGAGCAGCAAAAGAAAGGCACGCCAACCATGGGAGGTCTTATCATCATTGCCGCTATCCTGATCCCAACAATATTGTTAGCAGACCTTACAAAAGTGTATGTAAGGCTGATGATCTTTTGTACCATCTGGCTCGGTGCTATCGGTTTCCTGGATGACTATTTTAAAATCCGGGCCAAACGCATTGCGCAGCAAAAAGGCATTCCGTATAAAAAAGGCGATGATGATGGGCTGGCCGGTAAGTTCAAAATTTTCGGGCAGGTTATGCTAGGGATTGTTGTGGGCGCCACGCTTTACTTCAATCCAAATGTAAAGATCTGGCGTGAGTATACCGGCAATCCGTCTGAATCCAGTGTGCCTGTTCACAAGACCTTTATCAACGGTAAGCAGCGCAACTTTGTAGATGCAAAATCCTTTGTAACCACCATTCCGTTTGTAAAAAATCACGAGTTCAACTATTCGAAACTGTTGCCCGAATCCTGGCGTGACTACACCTGGATTCTCTACATCCTGGTAACCATCTTTATAGTGACCGCCGTTTCCAACGGTGCCAACATTACCGATGGGTTGGATGGCCTGGCAACGGGAACATCGGCTGTCATCTGCGCTACGTTTGGTGTGTTTGCTTATGCCAGCGGCAGCTTGCTGATTGCCGATTATCTCAATATCATGTACATCCCCAACCTTGGTGAACTGTCCATTTTTATTGGGGCGCTGGTGGGGGCCTGTGTGGGTTTTCTGTGGTACAATTCATATCCGGCGCAAGTGTTCATGGGCGATACGGGAAGCCTGACACTGGGTGGTATCATCGCTGCGCTGGCGTTTATCATTCACAAAGAATTATTGATACCACTGATCTGCGGTGTTTTCCTGGCGGAGAACCTCAGCGTGGTAACGCAGGTTGCCTATTTCAAATACACAAAACGAAAATATGGTGAAGGAAGACGGATTCTTTTAATGAGCCCGCTGCATCACCATTATCAAAAGAAAGGGTATCATGAAGCAAAGATTGTAACAAGGTTTTGGATCATCACCATCCTATGTGCCATCCTTTCCATTGTAACTCTGAAGATACGATAAGCGAAAAACCACCATAAAGAGGACCTATCGAAAAACTGGTGAACCGATTGAAAATGGGAATATGTATGAAGAACCAAACCACCCTTGACCGATGAAACGAAAACTGGTGATTTTAGGTGGAGGCGAAAGTGGCGTAGGCGCTGCCCTCCTCGCAAAAAAGGAAGGCTATGATGTGGTACTGATGGATGAAGGTTCTTTGAAAGACGGGTATCGTAATGAAATAAAGAGCGCAGGAATTCTTTTCGTGGAAGGAAGCATTGACGAAGCAACGCTGCTGCAGGCTGATGAAGTGGTGAAAAGTCCGGGCATACCGGAAAAGAACAACTGGATACAAAAGCTGCGGCAGAAAAACATTCCTGTAATCAGCGAGATTGAGCTGGCGTACCGGCACAAAGGTGAGAGCAAGATCATTGCCATCACAGGCAGCAACGGTAAGAGTACCACCACAGCACTTACGTATCACATCTGCAAAGAAGCAGGGCTGGATTGTGCACTGGTGGGGAACATCGGTTACTCCTTTGCCAAACAGGTAGCGGAAGATCCCAAGCCGCTGTACGTAGCAGAGATCAGCTCTTTTCAACTGGATGACATTGTAACGTTCCGGCCCGATGTGGCGGTGTTGTTGAATATCACCGAAGACCACCTCGACCGCTACGACTACAAGTTTGAGAATTATATCCGGAGCAAGTTTCGCATTACGATGGCCCAAACAACGAACGATTATTTTATTTATAACCAGGATGATGAGGTCATCACCCGGTACATGGAACGAAACCCAATTCACTCAATTCAATTACCAATGAGTATGAAGCAGAAAGTGTCTCAAGGCGGTTACATTCAGCAGGATAATCTGCACATCAAAGCTGGTTCGGAAGAGCAAAGCATGAGCGTTTATGACTTTGCATTAAAAGGAAAGCATAACCAATACAACACCATGGCAGCAAGCATTGCCGGTGCCACAATGGACATCCGGAAAAACAAGATCCGCGAAGCCGTGCAAACCTTCGAAAACCTTGAACACCGCATGGAGCCTGTGGCTACGGTAAGAGGCGTGGAGTTTGTGAACGACAGCAAAGCCACCAATGTGAACTCAACCTGGTATGCACTGGAGAGCATGACCAAGCCAACGATCCTGATCCTGGGTGGCGTGGATAAAGGAAATGACTACTCTTTGATTAAAGATTTGGTGGAAGAAAAAGTAAAAGCAATTGTTTGTATGGGAACAGACAATAGCAAGATACATGAGGCGTTTGATGGTGTGGTAAAGCTGGTAGATACAGCCAATGCCGAAGCGGCTGTGCAGGCTTCTTTCAGCCTAGCGGCACCTGGCGATGTGGTATTGCTGAGCCCAGCCTGCGCTTCCTTCGACCTCTTTAAAAATTACGAAGACAGGGGCAAGCAATTTAAAGACGCAGTAAAAAGTTTATAGTTCTCTGTTTACAGTTTCCAGTTTACAGTTGAGTTTCTCAACGGTAAACAGTGAACTGTTAACTGCAAACGGTTAGTGAAAAATGAACGAACAGCAAGACATAAAATTCACCGATATCGCCCAGAACTTTAAGGGCAAAGCGCTGCTGCAAAAAACGCAGGGCGACCGGGTGATCTGGGCCCTGGTACTTCTGCTTGGGCTGATGTCGCTGTTGGTGGTGTACAGTGCCACCAGTTCACTGGCCTATAAAATGTACAAGGGCAATACCGAGGTCTACCTGTTCAAGCAGATCGCTTTTATTGCCATTGGTTTTGTCATCATCTATTTTGCCCACCGCGTCAATTATTCGCTGTATTCAAGGGTGGCCAAGATCCTGTTTCTCCTGTCCATTCCTTTGCTACTTTATACATTGTTTTTCGGGGTGACTATGAACGAAGGAAGCCGGTGGATTCGTCTGCCCATCATCAATCTTACCATGCAGACCTCCGACCTTGCTAAGCTGGCCCTGTTCATGTTCCTGGCCCGCACCTTAAGCCGCAAGCAGGCCAAGATCAAGGATTTCAAAAAAGGGTTTCTTCCTGTTATCATCCCCGTTGGGATTATCTGTATGCTCATTGCGCCGGCCAACCTATCCACTGCGCTGCTCCTGGGAGCAAGCTGCCTGCTGCTGATGTTCATTGGGCGTGTAAGCACCAAACATATTTTGCTGACCATCGGTTGCGCCATGATCCCGGTTTCGTTGCTGATCATGGCAGCGGTGATTAAGCACAAATCCGGCGATGCCGAAGAAGAACTGGCGGCCGGCACAACGGCCGTAAAAAAAGAAGCTTCTTCCAAACTCACGGCTCGGGTGAATACCTGGATCGGCCGCGTGGAGAATTTCATGTACGGCTCGACAGATGCGGCTGACGATGATCATTACCAGGTAAACCAGGCCAAAATCGCCATTGCCCGTGGCGGCTTACTGGGTGAAGGTCCCGGCAACGGCGAAGCGCCGAATTTTCTGCCGCAGGCCTATAACGATTATATCTATGCGACGCTGATTGAAGAATACGGTTTGATCGGTGGTGCTTTTATCATATTTATTTACCTGGTGTTCCTATACAGGAGCATCCGGTTGTTTCAAAAATGTCCGTTTGCCTTTGGGGCTTTCCTGGCGCTCGGTCTCAGCTTTACGCTGGTGATACAGGCGATGGCCAACATGGCAGTGAATGTGAACCTGTTCCCGGTTACGGGAGTTACGCTGCCGCTGGTGAGTATGGGTGGAAGCAGCTTCCTGTTTACGTGTTTGTCCATCGGGATCATTTTAAGTGTGGCCCGTAACGTAGAACAACTAGAAGGAAAGAAAGCGCAGGAAGCGGCCGAGGCCAACAAAGAGTACAATGAAATTGATGGTGACGAAGTGGATGAGGAAGAAGAGGACGAAGTTGAGGATGAGACTGTGGCAGAGGTGGAGAACAAAAATCAAAAACCGGTAGTCGCGTAGGGATACGCCGTGGCGTGTCCGATTCCGTAGGGACATGCTCTTGGCATGTCCTCGTAAAGAGAAGAAAACAACAGCATGGCAAAACGAATCATCATGGCAGGAGGCGGAACCGGTGGACATATATTTCCGGCCATTGCCATTGCTAATGCGTTGAAAAAGGCGGACAGTTCTATTGAAGTGCTGTTTGTAGGAGCGAAGGGAAAAATGGAGATGGAAAAAGTACCACAGGCAGGCTATAAAATAGAAGGGTTGGACATCGCAGGATTCAACCGGAGTTCTTTGATAAAAAATCTGGGTTTGCCACTCAAGCTTGTAAAAAGTTTTTTGCAGGTGCGGGGAATTTTCAATCGCTTTCAACCCGATGCGGTGGTTGGCGTTGGCGGTTATTCTTCGTTCCCCGTGCTGCGGTATGCACAGGCAAAAGGAGTGCCTTCGTTTATTCACGAAAGCAATTCTTTCGCGGGAAAATCGAACATGTTGCTGGGTAAAAAGGCTACAAAGATTTTCGTGGCCAGTGATGGGATGAACCAGTTTTTTCCGCAGGAAAAAATTGTGATAACTGGAAACCCCGTTCGGCCGGACATTGTCAATGTGACAACGGCCAACAGGGAAGATGCCCTTCGCTTTTTTAACTTGCGGCCCGGTAAAAAAACGGTGCTGGTGGTAGGCGGCAGTTTAGGCGCCCGGTCCATTAACGAAGCCATTGCGGCGGGATTGGAGCAGCTCCTGGGTGCTGGCCTGCAACTGATCTGGCAAACAGGAAAAACAGATGCTTCCAAATGGAAGTCTCTTGCGGAAGGAAAAGAAGGAATCTGGGTTGGCGACTTTATCACGAACATGCAGCAAGCCTATGCCGCTGCAGACATCGTGATCTCACGGGCAGGTGCCATGGCCATTGCCGAACTCTGTCTGGTAAAAAAGCCGGTGCTTTTTGTTCCTTATCCCTTTGCAGCGGAAGACCACCAAACGGTGAATGCGCAGCACCTGGTTTCAAAAGGCGCAGCCCTGATGGTTAAAGACAGTGAAGCGAAAGAGAAAGTGCTACCTGCCATCATTGTGCTGGCAGGCGACGAAAAAAAACAAGCAGATCTAAAAAATAATATAGCCGGTTTGGGCGTAAGTGATGCAGATGAAAGAGTAGCCGGGGAGATTTTAAAAACAATAGGACGTAACTAACTGCTGGATGAAGGCGATTGTAAACATAAAGGACATTGTAAACGCTGCTTCAAAGCATGTTTATTTTATAGGAATAGGTGGTATAGGCATGAGTGCCCTTGCCCGCTATTTCCATTCGCTGGGCGTTCAGGTTAGTGGGTATGATAAAACCGAAACGGCGCTGACGAAAGAATTGGCAAAAGAGGGAATGGCGATTCATTATACAGAAGATGTTAATGCCATTCCGAAAGAAGTGGCGCTGGTTGTATATACGCCTGCTGTGCCGAAAGACCAGGCTGAATTGGTGTATTACCAAACAAATGGTTACCCGGTTGTGAAGCGCAGTGATGTGTTGCAGAGTATCAGTGAGCATTCGTTCAATATCTGCATTGGCGGCACGCACGGCAAAACAACCATCACCACCATGACAGCACACCTGCTTCGTCATAGCGGTTATGGCTGCAATGCTTTTTTAGGCGGCATTGCCACAAACTACGGTACCAATTTCTGGAGCAGCGAGAACAATATGAGTGTGATTGAAGCAGATGAATACGACCGGAGCTTTTTGAAATTACAGCCTGATATCGCCATCATCACCGCTATGGATGCCGATCATCTCGACATTTATGGCGATGAAAAAACCTTGCAGGATACCTACGTGGAGTTTGGTAGCAACGTAAAAGAAGGCGGTTTGCTGATTGGCAAGTTTGGACTTGCCCGCTTAAAAGAAACCGGTGTGGCCCGGCGATGGACCTATAGCCTGCAAAATGATGCGGCCGATATTTTTGCGGCCAATATTAAAATAGAAGACGGCGGTTATCGTTTTGATGTGCACCTGAAGGAACGGATTATTGAAGGTTGCAGCCTTCGTATAGGCGGCATGCACAATGTAGAAAACGCGGTAGCGGCCATTGCCGTAGCCGATGCGCTTGACATTGATGGTGAAAAGATCAAAGCGGCCCTGGCTGACTTTAAAGGAGTGAAGCGTCGGTTTGAATACATCATTCCACCGAAAAATATCAGCGGAAGCACCTTTGTGCAACCGGTGTTGGTCGATGATTATGCGCATCATCCCGAGGAGTTAAGAGCTTTGCTCTCGAGTATCAGGACTTTGTTTCCGCAAAGAGTGGTGACCGTCATCTTTCAGCCGCATTTATACTCGAGAACCCGCGACTTCGCCGATGGATTTGCCGAGGTGCTTTCCATTGCCGACAGGGTGATTCTATTGCCCATTTACCCGGCGAGAGAATTGCCCATGGAAGGCGTGAGCAGCGAGATGATCCTGGAAAAAGTAGACAGGACCGACAAGCAGGTTTTATCGAAGGAGGAAATGCTGCAGTGGATGAAGGACCATGCCGAACACCTGAACAAGGAGTTTGGAGAAGTGATTGTGATGGCCGGCGCCGGTGATATTGACGCACTGGTAGAACCGGTAAAAGAGTTATTGGGTAATTAGTAGGGACACGCCGTGGCGTGTCTTGGTAAAATAAAAATAGGTAGGGACATGCTCCTGGCATGTCTTATCAAACAGATAAAAATTGCGATTTAAAAGACCCATATACCGTTACTTGTTTTATACTGCCTGGATTGCCGCGGTAGGTGGGATTGTATTTCTGCTGGTGTCTGCCAACAGCAAATCCAAAACCCGTACGGTGAAAGGTATAGTGGTTTCGGTAAACAATGGCGGCGACCGGATCTATGTGGAAAAGGAAGACGTGCTGAAGACTATCGAAAAAACGGCTGGCGGAAAGCTGCTTTCCCGCAACAGTGGCAATGTAAACCTGGCCGGGCTGGAAAAGGGCCTGGAAAAAAATCCATGGATCCGGGATGCAGAACTATACTTTGACACAAAAGATGTTTTGCACGTATCCATTACCGAAAGAGTGCCGTTTGCCCGGGTGTTCACTACCTCTGGAAATTCGTTTTATATCGACAGTTCAGGTTTCCAGTTACCCCTGCTCGACAACTACAGCGCAAAGCTGCCGGTTGTGACAGGATTTACGCCTGCCAAAAAATTGAAAGCAGCCGACAGTGCTTTGCTCCAGGAGACAAAAAGTGTGGTGCGTAACATCAGCGAGGATGTTTTCTGGAATATGCAGATCGGTCAGATCGATATCACGCCGGATCGCAAGTTTGAACTGATACCGGTGGTTGGCAATCATGTGATCAAGTTAGGATCGGGATACAATACCGAAGAAAAACTGGACAGGCTGATGGTGTTTTACCGGCAGGTATTGCCCAAAGCGGGCCTGGCCAAATACAGTGCGTTGGATGTACAGTTCAACGAGCAGGTAGTGGCCGTTCGCAGAGGACCAACGTCTAAAGTAGACTCCATCCAGTTGCAGAAGAATATAAAAGAACTGATGGAGAAAAAAATGGCGGAGCAGGAGCCAACAGACCTGGTGCAAACCGTTCAACCGGCGCCGGTGATGTCAAACGGTGATTTTGAGCCGGGACCTGCAGCCAGTGAAACAGAAGCTTTAGCAAAAACATCCGCAACAGAGAAAGCGGTGACTCCAGATCCTATCCAAACGGCAAAGAAGCCGGCCGTTCAACAATCCATTCCTAAGAAAACCACAAGCAAGGAATCCAAACCCGAAAGAAAACCAGTCGTCGCAAAAAAAGCTGCCGCACCAAAGCCAAAAGCTTTGATGCCGGCTACCGCGTCGAACGAGTATTGAATGCTTCTGCCTCTTCAACAGGGCAGTAGCGAAGGATGAACGATGTGTTCTTTTAAAGCTAAGAGCTGAAAGAGAAAATGAGTAGAAAGAGTTTGACTCTTTTGACTCCTTTCCTCCTTTGACCTCTTTGAAAACTGTCAACAACTAAAAACAACATACAACATGAACAACGAGCAACCAATTATTGTGGGGCTTGACATTGGAACCACCAAAATTGCCGTCATTGCCGGACGCAAGAACGAGTTTGGCAAGCTGGAAATTTTGGGTTTTGGTCGGGCCAATTCTAACGGCGTCAAACATGGGCAGGTACTGAACATTGATGAAACCATCAAGGCCATCCGGCAGGCGCTGGATGCCTGCTATTCTTCCAATCCAAGCCTGGTGATCAACGAAGTGTACGTAGGCATTGCCGGCCATCACATCAAGAGCCTGCAGACCCGCGGCGATATTGTGCGTCAGGAAACCGAAAACGAAATTTCGCAAAAAGAAATCGACCAGTTAATTGCTGATCAATACAAGACCTATATTCCGGCCGGTGACCAGATCATCGATGTCATTCCTCAGGAATTTACGGTTGATAATTTCCAGAACATCCAGGATCCCATCGGGTACAGCGGAGTGAAGGTGGGAGCCAACTTCCACATCATCACCGGCGATAAAAATGCTATCCGGAACATCAAACGTTCCGTTGAAAAGTCAGCACTGGATACAAAAGACCTGGTGTTACAACCGCTGGCTTCCGCTTCTGCCGTCATGGCGCAGGAAGACATGGAAGCCGGTGTGGCCATCGTTGACATTGGCGGAGGTACCACTGACCTGGCCATCTTCTACGAGGGTATTTTGAAACACACGGCCGTTATTCCGTTTGCCGGTGAAAACATCACCAATGACATCAAAACCGGATTGGGTGTATTGAAAACCCAGGCCGAGCAAATGAAAGTGCAGTTTGGTAGTGCGCTGGCCAACGAGGCAAAAGCAAATGCCTACATCACCATTCCCGGCCTGCGTGGCATGCCACCGAAAGAAATCAGCGTGAAGAACTTGGCGCATATCATCCAGGCACGTATGAGTGAGATTTTGGATTTTGTTACCTACCACCTGAAGCAGGTCGGACTGGATAACAAAATGCTCAATGGCGGCATCATCCTTACCGGTGGTGGTTCACAATTAAAACACCTGATTCAGCTTACCGAATATGTAACAGGCCTGAATGCACGCATTGGTCTGCCCAATGAGCACCTGGCACCGAATCATATCGACGAGCTGGCCAAACCAACATACGCAACCTGTTTGGGCCTTATCCTGAAAGGTTATGATGATTTCGAGCACAACCGTAAGCAGTTTGAAACGGATTTCAGACGTGTGGAAGTGCCCGAAGGATTGAAAGCCGACGACCTTCAGGAAGAAGAAGAAATGGTGGAAGCGGGATCGAACATCACGGTTGTGAAAACAGCCCCCCGCAAGAGTATCTCTAACTTCTGGGGAAAATTCAAGACCAGTTTAATTGAAATGTTCAAAGAAGAAGAAGACAGCCGGTTCTAGTTCAAAGTTGAAAGTCCAAAGTTCAAAGCCAAAGCAATGTATATAACGACTTTGAACTTTAGACTGCAAACTGGGAACTGAACAAACCATCCTCCACCAAAAAATTCTCAACCGCTATCGCTGTAGGTGATAGCACAAAAAACGTTTTATGATCCATTTTGATTTGCCCAAAGAACAGTCCTCCATACTCAAGGTAATTGGTATTGGTGGTGGCGGAAGCAACGCCGTTAACCACATGTATAGCCAGAAAATTGAAGGCGTCAACTTTATTATTTGTAATACGGATGCACAAGCCATTGCACAAAGCAATGTGCCCAACAAAGTGCAGCTCGGTCCACACCTGACACAGGGCCTGGGTGCCGGCGCCAATCCTGAAATTGGTCGCCAGGCCACCGAAGAAAGCCTTGAGGAAATCAAGCGCATGCTGGAAGTGAACACCAAGATGGCTTTTGTTACTGCCGGCATGGGTGGTGGTACCGGTACCGGTGGTGCGCCTATCATTTCAAAAATTTGTAAAGACCTCGGCATTCTGACAGTAGGTATCGTCACCACACCATTTTCCTATGAAGGAAAGAAGCGCCAGATGCAGGCAGAAGAAGGAATCAAAAACCTGAAGCAATATGTGGATACGCTGCTGGTAATAAGCAACGACAAACTGCGCCACCAGTTTGGCAACCTGAAAATGCGGGAAGCGTTTGCCAAGGCCGATAATGTACTGGCAACAGCCGCGAAATGTATTACCGATGTAATCAACAGCACCGGCCAGATCAACGTTGACTTTGCCGATGTATGTACGGTTATGAAGAACGGTGGTGTAGCCATTCTGGGTAATGCATCCTGCTCCGGCGAAGACCGTGCCCAGCGTGCCATTGAAGAAGCATTGAATTCACCGTTACTGAATGATAACGATATCCGCGGTGCCAAGTGGATCCTCATCAACATCAACTCAGCCGAGGGCGAACACGAGTTTACGATGGATGAAGTAGAGATCATTCAAACACACCTGTTGAGCCAGGCTGGTGAGCATACCGATGTAATCCTCGGTCTTGGTTACGACAATACCCTTGGTGACGAGATCGGCATTACCCTGATCGCTACCGGATTTGAACACAAAGATCCGTTTGTGAAAAAACTGGCCATTAAACAACAACCGCAGGAAGAAAGAATTGTGATGACGCTGGGCGATGAACAGCCTCGCAAACCGGCGCCTGTTGAGCCGAAAGTGGAAGATGTGCTGGCGCCTACGCTGGTAGATGAGGACAGTTATGTGGAAGCCCCGCAGATGACGGAAGAAGAGGAGCCGAAAGAAGAAGCCCCGATCCAGTATTTTGAACTGGGTGGCACCGAAAAGCCGGCACCGAAGGAAGAGAAAGAAGAAGTGCCAACAACAGGCCTGCAGATGAAGTTCAAGGAAGAAAAAGCAGAACCAGAAATGGACTGGGAAAAGAAAGAGCTTGAGCGCCAGAAAAAAGCGCTGGAAGACAAATTCGAAGCCCTGCGCCAGAATATCCTGGGCCAGAACATGACAGGCAATTCGCCTTCGCAGCCACCGGCCGCCGGAGGGTACCTGTCAAGGCCATCCAATATCTATACAGAGAACAAGCAACAGTCATCCAAATCGGAAGAACCGGTTCGTAACCAGCAAACAAAAATGGAGCAGGATGAATCTGCCGACATGCAACTGGTCATACGCAACGACTTTTCAACTGCGGATGCGCCGGCGTCACAAACATCTCAAACTCCCCAGGCTGATGAGTCCCAAAGCGGGAACGCGGCCGTTGACAAGCAGCGTGCAACAGAACGCCTACAGAAACTGCGTAACCTGTCGTTCAATCTGAATGCTGCCGATCCCAACAACGAGTTTGAAAATGTGCCGGCGTACATCCGCCGTAACATGGAGCTGTACCAGGGCAGTTCGTCCGTAGAGAATTTTTACAGCAATTACACGGTGAAGACTGATGGCAAAAACAACGCTACCATCAGCACCATCAATACGTTCTTAGACGGCAAAAAGCCGGATTAACCGTTGTTCCAATGAAGCCACCGTTCCGTAGCTGTTGAACTGCGGAACACTAGAATAGGCTTGTGTTTTTAGTTGTTCCCCCGCTGTTTTTGCAGCGGGGGTTTTTGTTTTTAATCAAAAGGAAAGAAGGCGAAATATCCCCGGATTTGGTGATAGGTGATGTTGGTGAAAGCCAGCATATTTGATGCTTTCTATCGAACAAAAAAACAGGCTTCTGCCAATTGACTTATTTCAAAACGGAAGCCCGGCTTTATGATGCATTACAATAGAAATGGCTGATGAAAATTTCTGAAAAAAGTACCGCTGCCCAAGGTTGCCGGAATTTGTTTAGCTTAGTAATGACCAAATCTTCATGCGGGTACTGCTCCTGATATTTATTTTACTTTCCACTCGCCTGCGGGCTCAGGAGCCCTCATTTTATTTTGAAAAACGAACGGTCCAAAACGGCCTTTCACACAACAAGGTCAATTGCATTTTACAGGATCGCCGGGGTTTTATGTGGATCGGTACAGATGACGGCCTCAATCGGTACGATGGCAGCCAGTTTATTCCATTCCGCCACCGCCCTGGCGACAGTACCAGCATCTCCGGAAATATCATCACTGATCTGTTGGAAGACAAGGCCGGTTTGTTGTGGATAGCAACTGCTGATGGCGGATTAAGCCGCTATGATTTCCGTGCGGCGCCGCAACTGCAATTCAAGCAATACAAACATATTCCCGGTAAACCCACTTCCATTCCTGTCAACAGCATTAATAGTATGCTCGAAGACCGTTTTGGCAATCTTTGGCTGGCAACCAGTGGCCGGCAGGTCTTACACTTCAACAAAAAAATTGAGACCTTCTTCGACATTGCAAAGTCCGGTAAAACGGCGCTGGATCTCTGTCTGGACAAAGATGGAATGATTTGGGTAGGAAGACAAGGCGGAGGGATATTAAAAATCAACCCAGCCACACTGGCAACAACGGAAGACCAACGGTACAGCAACCTGTATGCAAATCTTCCGCATGCAACGGTAACGGCTCTATACCGTGATGCTTCAAATAACATTTGGTATGGCTCGTGGGACAAGATTTTGTACCGCAACAATGCGTTCAGTAATCAGGAAGAGTCGTTCCAGCAAAAAGGTCCCTTTTCTTTTCAAAACGATGAGATCAATTGTTTTGCTGAAGACAGGTGGGGGCGCATCTGGATGGGAGGAAAAGAAAAAGGCCTGCATGTTTACGATCCGTCCAGCCAGCGATTTTATAATTTTCGGTACGATCCTTCCCGGGAAGGCACCATTGCCGATAACCGCATTCATTGTATCTACCGCGACGGGGATGGTCGCATTTGGCTGGGAACATCCCGTGGCCTTTGCATTTATCAACCCGGCCGGCAACAGTTTTCACAGCAGTTTCTCCAGCCGGAAGCCAATACAAATCTGACCATCTATGCTTTTTTTGAAGATGAAGACAATAGCATCTGGATGGGAACCAGTCAGGGAATTTTTATTCGCAGACCAGATGGTCGATTGCAGCACCGCACACTTTCTTTTAAAGGTGTTCCGTTGCAGGTAACCAGCTTTTTCAAAGAGGATGCAGGCACGTTTTACCTGGGAACAGATTATTCTGTATTTCGCTACAATCCAATTTCCGGTCAGATAGCGTTATTGCCCAACACGGAAAAGGATGGTGTCATGAATCGCATAATCACCTCACGAGTGGTATGCATGGAGAAAGATACCATCAATGGACACCCTGTTCTGTTGACCCTTCCTTATGGACACTACCTTACGTATTATGACTTTAAGGACCAACGATGGGTATCGCGATTGGATCGGCTGAATATTATCGAACGCTTTAACCTAAAAGACAACCTGATCAAAAAGTTTTACAGGACACGGAAGGGGGAAGCCTGGCTGGCTACGGCAAAGGAAGGCCTGGCATTGTGGACAAAACAATCCCTGCCAAAAGCTGCTTATTTCAAACACGATCCCCGCAACCCGGCATCCATTGCCAATAACTATGTGTTTGACATGACCGAGGACGGAAAAGGAAACCTTTGGATTACCACAAACGGGGGCGGCCTCCATTATTTTGATACCCATACCAAAACCTTCACCCAAATTGCAGCATCCAACAACCTGGCCGAAGGCGTGCAGTTAGACGATCGCGGCCATGTGTGGATGATCAGCAACGGAAACCTGCACCGCTATGACCCGGGGCAAAAAACCTATACCAGTTTTCAACTGCCCGATATGGAAAAATCCGGCGGTGTAAAAGGATCGATCTTCAAAGACGGCCGGGGCAAGCTTTATGTTGCCGGAAACAATTATTTCGTTGCTTTTCATCCCGACTCAATCACGGATGTGCGTTCGGAACCACGGGTACACATAACCGATTTTCAGATCTTTAATCAATCGTTCCGCCATTTTTTGCAGCAGGATAAGATCACGCTTCATCACGACGACAATCATTTCGGTTTTGAATTTGCCGCACCGGAATTTACTCCGGGCACTGAGGTGAGATACAGCTATAAGCTGGCAGGATTTGACCGCGATTGGGTAGATGCGGGAGACCGGCGTTACGTCAGTTATTCGAACCTTGATGGCGGTGACTATACTTTCCAGGTAAGGGTTACGACAACACCGGGTAGCTGGAGCCCGCAGATGGCCACTGTACGGCTGAAGATTATTCCGCCTTACTGGAAGCAAGCCTGGTTTTTTCTGGGGGCTACAATTCTTATTGCACTCGTTGTTCTGTCCATTTATCGCTACCGCATTAACGAGTTGTTGAAGCGGCAGGCCATTCGTAACAAAATAGCACAGGACCTGCATGATAATGTGGGGTCCACGCTTAGCAGCATTTCCGTTTATACTCAGGTAGCCCGCATTTACCAGCAGCAATCGCGGCAGGGTGAACTGCACAATACACTGGAAAAAATCAGCACAACCTCTTCCGAAATGATTTCCGAATTAAACGATACCGTGTGGGCCATTAACCCACGGAACGATAATATGGAGGTGATTCTGCAGCGGATGGAATCGTTTGCCAAACCCCTGCTCAGTGCGCAAGGCATCCAGTTTACCCTGCAGTATGATCCTCACATTTCGGAGTTAAACCTGGAGATGGAAAAGCGCAAAAATTTTTATTCCGTATTTAAAGAAACGGTGAACAATGTAATAAAGTACGCTGAAGCAACACGCATGGACGTTTCGCTCCGGCAAAAAGGGCATCACCTGCTCATGCATATACAGGATGACGGCAAAGGCTTTGATCTTTCCAAAACTTCGGAAGGGTATAAATCCTCCGATGTATTTGGTGGCGGCAACGGGTTAAAAAATATGCAGCAAAGGGCAGAGGATATGAAGGGTACACTGCATATGCAAAGCGAACCGGGAAAGGGCACCCGGGTTGAGCTGGAATTTCCTATCCCCTGATTTGGGGATAGGTTGCCCGAACAAAAACAAGCAACTTTGATACATAGCATGAACCTGCGTATTGCCATATTTGACGACAACAAAAACATCCGCGAAAGCATTACCTTATTATTGAGCACAGAGCCCACATTTCATGTGGTAGGTTCTTTTTCGCATGTGCTGGATTGCGTGGATGATATCAAACGCTGTCAACCGGATATTGTACTCATGGATATTGAAATGCCCGGTATGAGTGGCATTGAAGCCGTTGTAACAATCAAAAACACCTTGCCCCATGTACAGGTACTGATGCAAACCGTGTTTGAAGATGACGATCGTGTATTCGATTCTATCTGTGCAGGTGCATCGGGCTACATTTTAAAAAATCAGCTCAATACAAAACTCATTGATGCCATTAACGAATTGCAATTCGGCGGATCACCCATGTCGCCATCCATTGCCCGAAAAGTGTTGAACAAAATGCAGTCGTTTTCTGGCTACTTAAAGCCGGAAGTGGCGCCTGATTATCACCTGACAAACCGCGAAAAAGAAGTCTTGTCCTGTCTTGTAAATGGGTTGAGCTATAAAATGATTGCAGCAGACCTGAACATCAGCTATGAAACTGTCCGGTCGCATGTAAAAAAGATCTACGAAAAATTGCATGTGGCTTCTCTCACCGAAGTCGTGGCCAAAGCCATTCACCAGCGCATTGTTTAAGGGGACAGCGTATTTGCTTAAAACTGTTTCCATCAAACGGAAGTGGGCTGCATCATCCTGATGCATTGTAACAGCATTTCAAATTTTAGCTCCATTTATGTAACGAGTGAATTTATAACCTGGATTGCTAAGGCGATATCAGAATTTTATTTTCATCTCTTACTCACCACTCACCATTCACCTCTCCCCATTATCGGTTACTCTATTGGCAAATCCGGTGATTTTTTTCGGGCCTTCAGGCTCGCAGATTTGTGCTATAAAAATTAAAAGCCATGATCTTCAAAAAAATCTTCTTCGCACTTATGCTGATGGTCGCAGCAGGTTTTGTTGCCTGCTCCAAAGCCAACAGTGAAAATCCTGTTAGTAAATTACCCGCTGCGCCGGTGCTGTTCTGGAACGAGGTTGCCTACAATGCATTTGGCGGTGTTGCGTACCAGCATTCGCTGATGGCCTCCCGCATCAATGCCATGGTACACCTGGCCATGCACGATGCCCTGAACGGCATTGAAGAAAAATACAGCCGGTATGCGTTTCAGGGCAGCGACAGCAAAGCCAATCCGATTGCAGCATCGGCAGCGGCAGCCCACACGATCCTGCTGCATGAACTACCTGATCGGAAAGGCTATCTGGATTCGGCCCTGGCGCAATCGCTGTCCGGTCTAGCAGAAGGCGATTCCAAAACCCGTGGTATAACATTGGGAAAAGATGCAGCGCAAGCCCTGTTGCAAAAGCGTGGCAGTGATGGCTCAACAGGAGAGGTGTTTGCGCCCATTGCGCCTTCCACGGTGGCAGGCATTTACCAACCGGTACCGCCTTTCAATATTTGTTTTGCACCGTTTTGGGAAAACGTGAAACTGTTTTCACTGGAGCGTAAAGACCAGTTCCGCAGCAAACCTTTTCCTGCCATCAACAGTCCAGCCTATGCGGCTGCCTTTAATGAAGTAAAATCGGTAGGGAAACAAAACAGTGCAAGTCGCACACCGGATCAAACCGCGTTTGCCAAGTATTGGTATGAGTTTTCAGAAGCCGGCTGGAACCGGGTTGCCCGTACGGTTGCTATCAAGAAAAACCTGAATATGCTGGATGCGGCCCGCTTGTTTGCCCTCGTGGATATGGCACTTGCCGATGCCTACATTGCCGGATGGGATTCGAAAATTCACCACAATTTCTGGCGACCTTATACAGCCATTCGCACGGCAGCAATTGACGACAATGGTGCTACGGAGCCCGATGCGTCCTGGGAGCCGGCTGAACCCACGCCACCGGTGCATGATTATCCATCCACCCACAGTGCCCTGGGTAATGCTGCTGCCACTGTGTTGGCCCGCCTTCTGGGTGACAACACGCCATTTAGCATGCCGTCGCCAACAGCACAACCGTCAGGTACTGTTCGCTCTTTCAACAGCTTTAGCCAAGCCGCCAATGAAAATGCGGAATCAAGGGTAATGGCTGGCATTCACTTTCGCTTCTCGTGTGAAGCAGGGCAGGAGTTGGGTAATAAAGTTGGCCACTGGACGGTGGATTCGCACCTGAAACCGCTTCGGTAGAAATAATGGTAATGTGTTGCTTTCGAAATAGGGCAACACATTGCTTAATAAAATATTCTCTGCATTTCTGTGATCGGTTCCTTATAGGTGTTCATACCGGCTTCAAATGCCTGGTTTCACTGAACGAAAGAATTCTTCATTTAAAATTTTTTTACAATGAAAACTCTGCTTTTTATTTCCTGCTGTTTTGTTTCTGCAGTTACAGTTGCACAGGAGGCAAAGCATACGGCACTCGAACAACAACACTTGGGTCATGTCATTGCTGTTAATAATCTGGCGATAAGGAATATTAAATTGTCAACCGGCGTAGAACTGGAGTATGCCGAACAGGGCGAAACAGATGGGGTTCCTGTTATTTTATTGCATGGCTTTACTGATTCGTGGAAATCGTTCTCGCCTGTGTTGCCCTATCTGCCACCATCGTTGCATGTGTTTGCGCTGTCGCAACGGGGCCATGGCAATTCGTCAAAAAATGCCACGCAGTATCGGCCGCAGGATTTTGCCGACGATGTTTCCGCATTCATGCAGGCAAAAGGAATTGCGCAAGCGATAATTGTGGGTCATTCGATGGGCAGCACCAATGCCCAGTGTTTTGTTACCCGCTATCCGCAACGGGCAAAAGCCCTGGTTCTGATTGGAACGTTTGCCGATTACAACAAGCCAATCCTGACAGAATTCAAAACCGTCATTGACGACTTGCATGATCCCATTGACTCCACTTTTATTGCGGAGTTTCAGAAAAGCACTTTGACAAGGCCAATCGACGGTGACATGCTGCAGACATTTATTGCTGAAAGCCGTAAAGTGCCAACACATGTTTGGAAAGGTGTAGCGGCTGGCTGGCAATCGGCAACATTTCTACAGGCTTTGTCTTCTTTTCGAAAACCAACCCTGATCATTTGGGGTGAAAAAGATACGTATTCAACACTCGATGACCAGGTGCGGCTACAAGCTGTGTTGCAGCAGGCAAGGTTCCTGAAACATGAAGGCATCGGTCATGCCAACCATTGGGAAGCTCCGGAACGTTTTGCCCGTGATCTTGTCAATTTTATTCAGAAATCTTCAACTCCATCACCATGAGGCCTCACCGAAAAAAATGGGTATGGACAATCATTCGTTTCAGTCGTAAACTGAAAGGCTTTATCAGTAATTCTTTTGGATTTATGCCTGTACCAGATTTTAACGGTCAGTACGACGACACCATGCTTTGATACCCCCCACCTGATTTTATCCATCTTAAAACTTTATTTATGCCAACGCCACTCGATATTCTGCTGGATCCCGTTTCGCTCTACATCCTGGCGATGTATGCGGTACTGATTGTTTGGGAAGCCCTGTTCCCTGCCCGCCAGCTTCCGTTTGTAAAATTTTGGAAGTTGAAAGGGTTGTTGTTCTTCTTTGTCTTTTTCTTCCTGTCAACCTACCTGCCCCTGTTTTATGCAGAGTGGCTGCCAACTTCCCAACTGCTCGATCTTTCCGGAGTGCACCTGGTGATAGCCGCTGTTTCCGGTATTTTGTTATACGAGCTAGGCATGTATGTATGGCACCGTTCCATGCATAAAAACAACTGGCTGTGGAAGATCTTTCACCAGATGCATCACAGTGCCGAACGCCTGGATACCTATGGTGCTTTTTATTTCAGTCCGTTTGATATGATTGGCTTTACGCTTTTGGGTACGGTGTGTTTTTCATTTGTTGCCGGTGTTCCACCGCAATCTATAACCATCATTCTTTTGGTGACGAATTTCTTCAGCATCTTTCAGCATGCCAATATCAAAACGCCGGCCTGGTTGGGCTATATCGTTCAGCGTCCCGAAAGCCATGCAGTGCATCATGCCAAAGGCATTCATGCCTTCAATTATTCCGACTTGCCCCTGTTTGATATTCTTTTTGGCACCTTTGTAAATCCTGAGAAATACCAGCATCAAACCGGTTTTTATCCCGGTGCATCCGAAAGAGTGACCGAAATGTTATTGTTCAAAGATGTGAGCCGTGAGAAAGGAGCCTTCAAATTAAAAACCGGCAAAAAGCCAAAGAAGCCGAAAAGGACAGGAGCCGTTTATTCGTGATGCGAAGCGTGGCGTTCATTGTAACAATTCATCCACTCTTCGGAAGGTAAAACCAGCCTTTTTTAAGAGGGTGATCATTTCCGTTAGTCTGTCGTAAAGTTTGTCCTGCCTGCGTGGATCCGTGCCGGTATGCACCAGCAGCACGGCGCCATTCAGTTTTTGCGGTGACGTTTTAATCAGTGCCTGCAGCCAGTCCAGGAGCCATTCGCTGCTTTTATACGAAGTGCCCATTTCAGGATAAGTATAATCGGCGGCTGTTCGCATACCGGGTGTAAAACTGAACAGACGAACGCCGGCTGCACGGCTCCACACGGCAATGGAATCATTCCACCATTCGTATGGCGGAATAAAAAAGTGCTGCGGATAAATGGGCAGGGAAAGCGATTGCATCACTGCAATATTTTTTGCCAGGTCCACGAAGAAACTGTCTTTGGTCACCAATAGGCTGTCGCGTTTTGTCCAGTCGTTATACTGCAGGTGATTATCGGAATGCGGTCCCAGGTAATGTCCGTCCCGTTGCAATTCTTGAACAGCGGAATGAAACTGAGGATTGCGGTAAAAGCGTCCGGTAAAGAAAAAGCCTCCTTTGATGTTTTGGGCTTTCAATTGTGTAATAATGGCCGGTAGTCCTTCCCCAAATTCATCGGCCGTAAAGATGATCGCCAGTTCTTTTTGGGTACTGTCGCCACGCACAATAGCACCCTGCACATAGGTCAACGCCTTTTTTTGCTGGGCCGTTGTCACAGTACATCCCAACAAAAACAAAAAACAAAACAGGTGCTGTTTCCGCATGAGGCGAAAGTACTAATTCCAGCTTTTTGGTAACGACACAAAACCGTGGCCCTACTATTTTGAATCATCGGGATTATTTAGTGTATTTGTGGGTTCATTTCCGTCAAACCCAACCCTATGAAGAATTGGTGTCTTTGTTTTCTGACGTTTGTCCTCCTGCAAGCAGCGATCGCACAGGATGCTGCCGATACCGCCGTAAAACTGGTGGCGCAAAAAGAAAATGTTATTGGTGCCGAAACGGTCATCCAGGTTGAAAACATCGGACGTAATATCAACTCCCGTTTGGCGGAACTGCGTCCCACCGTTTCGGCTGACGGCAACCTTTTGTTTTTTATCTGCGAAAATCATCCTTACAATACAAAGTATAACTCCATTCGCAACTCGCAGGATATCTGGTATTCGGAACGGGACAGTTCGGGCAACTGGTCCGAAGCGATGCATATGGAATACCCGCTGAATACTTATTTCTACAATGCGGTATTCTGGATTTCACCCGACAATAACCGCATTCTTATCCGCAATGCGTTTGTGGATGGCGATTATGCCGGCAATGGTGTGAGCATGAGTTATCGCAAAGCAAACGGTAGGTGGAGTAAGCCGCAGGCTTTATGGATTCGCAACTATGAGAAGTACGACCGCGGCCGGCAGAACGGGGCCAGCATGGCACAAAACGGCCAGGTCCTCCTGCTGTACATGAGCGAAGAAAAAGGCGGGTACAACAATGATATTTACGTAAGCTTTTTAATGCCAGACGATTCATGGTCGGAGCCCAAAAGCCTGGGAAAGAAAATCAACCTGAAAAAGTTTAATGAAATGACGCCTTACCTGGCAGCGGATGGGAAAACCCTTTATTTCAGCAGCGACCGCCCCGGTGGACTGGGCGACAACGATATCTGGATGACGAAGCGCCTGGATGATACCTGGCAGGCCTGGACGGAACCCGTCAACCTTGGCAGCCCAATCAACACCGAAGACTGGGATGCCTTTTTTACCATGGATGCCGGCGGCGAATTTGCCTATATGAGTACGCATCTCAACAGTCTTGGTGCCAGCGATATTGTGCGGATCAAACTGATGGAAAAAGAAAAACCGGCGCCGGTGGTGTTGGTGAGCGGGAACGTGTACAACAAAAAAACAGGCGATCCGCTGAGTGCTTCCCTGGTGTACGAGACCCTGCCGGATGGAACTGTGGCCGGTAATGGGTTGTCGAGTCCATTGGATGGCTCCTTCAAGGTGGTGTTGCCGTACGATAAGAACTACAGCATCCGGGCCACTGCCGATAAGTTTTTTGCCATCTCCGAAAACCTGAACCTTGATTCGCTGGTAAAAGCCGGCTACAAAGAGATTCACAAAGACCTTTACCTGGTGCCGATAGAAGTGGGGCAGGTATTCCGGTTGAACAACGTGTTTTTTGATTTTGATAAATGGGACCTGCGGCCGGAATCCTATATTGAACTGGACAGGGTGGTAAAACTCTTAACGGAAAACCCCGCCATCGAAATTGAAATGAGTGCGCATACGGATAGCCGTGGTTCCGATGAATACAATTTTAAGCTGAGTGATAACCGGGCCCGGTCTGTAATGGAATATATTCTTTCCAAGGGCATTGCACCTGGCCGGATTCGCTCACAGGGCTATGGTGAAACCAAACCGGTAGTGCCCAACGACACGGATGAAAACAGGCAATTAAACCGCCGGGTGGAATTTACCATCTTGAAAAATTAGGGGATGCAAGAACTGGCGATTGTGATTCGATTCTGTGAGAAGTCATTCTGGTTATTTCACGAAAAAGTTATTGCACAAACCCTTTACGAGGTAGCGATGTTGCTGTATCTATTTTGTTAGAATCCTAATGCCTAAAACAGGTTGACACCAACAGCCAGACTGATGGAGCCAAAATCTTCTCCTGTCTGTTTGGTGCGGTTAAAGATGTTGATGTAAGAAATTTTTCCTGTCCACTTTTGATTGTTGGATAGGAAAAAGCCCAGCGAAGGTTTTATGCCCAAAAAGGTTTGACCATTGATGAAACTTGGACCGGCCACAAACGATACATACATGTTTTTCGTCGCCTGGAAAGAAGAGCCGGCAAACAGGTTGATCATGTCATCAACGGAATTGTTGTTTTCCGGGAAGCTGCCATCAGGGTTCAGGCGAAAAACTTTATCATCTTCCAGGTAAAGATCACCGGTGAGCTCAATTGTAGGTTTAAACCTTGATTGGTTTTGGTAAAAGGCCTGCAAACCCAAACCAATTCCCCAGGGATTGTTGCCTGCCGTATAATCATGCAATGTTCGGGTGTATTGCACCTGCAGGTTGAGGTCAATCCCTTTTGTTTGCGCAAAAGAAGGCAGCAGGAAAAAGCACAGAATTAGCGTTACAATTAGTTTTTGCATACTGGAGCCTTTCAGTAAAAAAGATGCAGGTGCAAGGTTAAGGAACATTCTTTAAACTGATTTCCTGCAATCGCCTTTTGTAAAGCTGAAAGGTAGTTCGCCTGCCGCGTATATTCAACGCTCTACCGGTAATGCGCCTCTAGGATCTTTTTGTAATGGTTCGGATTGTGCAGCCAGGGAATATGGCCGCAATTTTCGATGGTGATGATGGTGGCTGAGGGGTACCGTTCGAGTACAAAGTTTTTGCTGGTTTGATAGATATCTTGGGCGCCATATATGAT
Source organism: Flavisolibacter longurius (assembly GCA_014163555.1). Classification (GTDB taxonomy): domain Bacteria; phylum Bacteroidota; class Bacteroidia; order Chitinophagales; family Chitinophagaceae; genus Flavisolibacter. The sequence goes on along the minus strand of JACJGO010000001.1, from coordinate 126,353 downwards.
GGTGGCAGGGTAGGGAAGGTCTGCCTGGCGGGTCAGCAAAGGGTATCTTACAATTTCAGGTCTTGTTTTGTTGATGGGTTCTGCCCGTAAGTTTTTAAATTCGGATTCCAGGTATTCTGTATCAACAAAATCATTGTTGTAGTTCTTCATTACCTGTGTAAAAAGACGCCGGTACGCCTGATCGCTGCCCAGCCATCCCAGAAAACTGTTCCAACCCATATTTGCCCATTGCCAGGACGTGCATTTTGCTCTGTTCAACTGCAGGACTTCTTTTTCGGTTTGTTTCCATTGGGTATTGGTGCCGGAGCCGGGGCAACACAAAAACAAACTCAAAAGATTTTCACCATAACGGGCCGCATAGATCTGCGCATAGAGCCCGCCCCAGGAATGTCCCCACAAATGAAACTTTCCAATGCCATAAAAGGTCCGGATGGCTTCCACATCATGCACATAAGCATCCATTGAATAGTCTTTCGACCGGCAGGGCGATTTACCAGTGCCTCTTTGGTGAAATGTAATAATTTGAAAACGGTCCTGCAAGAGCAAAACCACACCGGGCAAATCATCGGGAAAGCCGGGACCGCCGTGCAATAACAGAATCGTCTCTTTTCCCTCGTTAGGATAAAGTATTGTAAACAGGTCAGCGCCATTGCTGGCAACAATGTTGGTTATTCGCTGCCTAGCCGCTTTGACTTTGGTTGGTAAAGCATCCGGAGCCCCATCTGCAATGAAAGAATTTTTCATGTTGTAAGCTGTAAAAGTTTCTGCAACAAAATTGTGGCGGATAACAACGGCGGCCGTTATCATTTGATAAAATCACTATCGGCCGGAAAGTTCTTTGCGTAGCCGGCTGAAGGAAACATGTGTGATGCCGAGATAGGAAGCAATGATATGGTGCGGAACAAGGTTTTCAAGGTTGGGATATTGTTGTCGCATGGCCAGAAGCCGTTCTTTGGCATCGAAGGAACGAAAGTGCAGTTCCTGAAGCATGGAAAGGGAAAGCTCTTTTTCCACTACGTTATTTCCAAAGTCGTAAAGCTCTTTGTTTTCTGCCCGCAGTTGGTTTAAAACGTCTACCGGAATCTCCGCCACAACAGCATCGGTTAAAACCTGCAGGCTGTAAAGACTCCTGTTATTTTTTGTCCGGGCAAAATGCGGCGTAATGACGGTTCCTGCCATATAAAAACCGGTGGTTGCAACACCACCCTTGGAAGAAATATTATACCGATGGGCAATGCCGGAAACAAGAACATATTCGCTCCGGTTCTGTTTCCCTTCTACGAAAATATGAGCAAGCTTTTGCTGCGTATGAAACGTTGACTTGTTGATAAACAATTGCCGCGAGGTGCTTGAGCTGATACCGGAACCGGTTAATATTTTGTCGAGGGCTTCTGTCATTCTTTCAACCTGGTTTGTTCGCTTTGTGCCGCTACCGTCACGGCAATTCGAGATATGCGTACCGTAGCTGATTGGTAGCAGTTAAAAATACCACAATACCTGTTCGGTGTTCTACGCTATCATAAAAATGATCGTAGCAGATTTTGTTCATTTCTATAAAAAAAGATAGAAATTTTCTTGTATATGTATAGAATTAAAATTATATCTTTAGTAGAGTAACTCTTTTCTTTTTTCTCCTTACGTACCGGTAATCGGCATTTGTATTTTTTGGCTTAATTCATCAGATACGTTTCGCTTCACACCACCCCGGATGAAACAGGAGAAAAGCCATCCTGCCTTGAGAACAACAGTTTTGTTTTATCACGTGAATCTTCTTCACCTGTCATGAAAATGCCCTGATCCAGTTGCCTGTGAAGCTTTGCCTGTTTGCATCGTGAAGGCAGGCGCCATTAAATGCCTGGCGACGACTGTCGATGGTTCTCCGTATCAATACCGTCATCGCAAGCAAACGATCATTTATCCATGTTCTTTTTTATCAAAACTATACTTCCACAATTAAAACCAGGATTATGAAACTGCACGTTTTCCAGAAACAGGCCCTCACAAAAACGCTTGTTGTTTTTTTGTTTTTTGGTATGCTGAACAGCTGTAAAAAAGCCGACCACTTACCGGATACAACTTCCGATGCTGCTGCTCTGGCCAGGGGCGGTGGTAAAAAACCAAAACCCAGTGCCGAAAGTGCCGACGTTGTGTACGATTGGTACAACTACATGGCCGAACTGCAAAGGCTTGTAGCACCCCAACCTTCACCACTTGTACAAAGCAGGTCCTTTGCTTACATCGGTGTTGGTTTGTACGAAGCGGTACAGCCGGGTATAAAAGGTGGGTCCAGCTTCTCGCCAAAACTCTACGAGATGCCGAAAATGCCCAAACCCGACATGTCGAAGGAATACTTGTGGAGCGCATCTGCCAATGCTGCCCTGGCCAGCCTTTTCAAACTGTTTTCAGCCGGCCTTTCCATGGTGAACAAAGCAAGCATCGACGCCAGAGAAGCTCAGATCCGGAGCCAGTTGCTAGCCATGGCGCCGGAAGATGTTATTCAGCGCTCAGAGGCCTTCGGCCGTGCCGTAGCTGCAGCTATCTACGAATGGTCTACTACGGATAAATTTAGTACAGCCAGTTCCAGTTATAAACCTACCAATGCAGCCTGGTCCTGGGTGCCTACACCGCCTAATTTCCCTGCACCTGTTGGTGCCGACCTGGGGCTTTCCCGTCCTTTTTTAAAGTATAGTCTTACCGAATTAGCACCCCCCCTTCCGATACCGTATTCAGAAGATCCGGCATCGGCTTTTTACAAAGCGGCAAAAGAAGTACATGATCTTGGCGGCGTTACCACGGTGACCGAGGCAAACAAAGCGACGGCTTATTGGTGGGCTGATTTTGGCGGTGCTGGTGCAGGCGTTCCTGCTCCGTACCATGTTTTTACGGTGATCACAAACGTTTTGCAAAGTCAGAACGCCGGTTTGTGGAAGGCTGCCGAGGTGTATGGCAAAACCGGTATCGCACTGAAAGACGGTCCGATCATTACGTTCCGGTCGAAGTACTATTATGACCTGCTGCGTCCTATTACTTACATTCAGCGCCACATCGATCCGATGTGGATGTCGTTGCTGGTGAATCCGCCTTATCCTGATTATACATCAGGCATCATGGGCCTGTTTGGAGGGGTTGTAGAAGTCCTGATCAATGAGTTTGGCGATATTCCTGTTACCGACGATGCCTATGTTTGGAGAGGCTTGCCGGTTCGGCACTATCCTTCCTTGTCCGCGTTGCGCAAGGAGGTGGCGTATTCAAGGGTTTATGCTGGAATCCACTACCGGTTTACACAGGATGTTTCCATACAAATGGGCATTGAATTGGGCGATGCTATTGACAAGATAAGAGTTGTAGGGCCGGAGTATGAATAACATCAGAAATGCGAATTGAGTGTTTAGAGAGTAGGGGCTGAAAGCCTGTACCATTCATGCAACCTGTTTTTGCTATTGTCTTTATTTGCTCAGAATAAAATCGGGAGGTAAATCATGACAAACAACATTTTTAACCGTCTGTTTTTATGTTTTGCGCTTATGATCTTCAGTTGCAGCAAGGATAAAACCTTGTTGCCTGACCTGACCCAAGAAACCTCGGAATCTGCTGTGGGAAAGATGGATAATGCCTCAGCCAGTGATAGGGGAGCTATACAGGTTTATGGGGTTGGTTTTTTTGCGGTCACAGGCGAATGTGAGCCATTGCTGCAAGGCGCTGCCTACGCCGTTAAAATGACAGGGGAATTGGAAGGTTGCCTTTACGTTTTTATTGACGATTTTGATTGTTCTCCAAGTGGTACATACCGTGAGGAAGGAAGAGAGTATTTTGTGGGTTCTTATAATGGAAAGACTGGCACGTTCTGGACTTCTTACAAGTTTGAGGCGAAGTATGAAGGATGCGCTGCCAATGGTGCTCCACTGGGAGCTGAAATCTTCGGACGATGTCAACATCCTGTTGTTAAGGGTAGTGGTACTGGAGGCTTCGACGGTGTCACAGGTCGATTGAATTTTAAAGATGATGTCGTGGCAGGAAACTTTCCATATAAGGGTCATTTGAAGTTCTGAAACTTGCCAAGCTCGGAAAAAAATGCAGATAATAATAAACCACAGCTTCGGTTCGTGAGTTGAGTAGAATATGTTTTCACTGCAACCGTCATTGTATCGAACCCTTGCATTTATGTTTCCTTGTGACATCTTCTGGCTATTGCGTTGTGAACAATGTTTTCAGAAAAGCAAAATCGTAAGGCTTGATTCTTTTCTTCTCAGACTATAAAAACGCAGCCATCAGTGGCTGCGTTTTTTTATCATGCACTGTTTTTATTCTACCACTTCAACTCAATCTTATTATTTCTTGAATTGATATCGGCCAGTCGCATCGACGGGTCAATCTCCACGGTGGTAATGTCGGTCAGTCGCCGGTTGGTGGCAATGTTAAACGTGGGGCTGGTCCAACGCCATGACTCATACACTTTTCGTGCTGTTTGTCCCGGTTCCACGGGCTTTTCGCCAAACATCTGGTAGGTGGGTATGTAATGCCACTCGCTGCTGCCGTCTTTAAAGGTGATCTTAATATCCATTGGCATGGGCATAGCGCCTATTTTGGCCAGCCGGATATTGGTTGCGCCGCCGGCTTCCCACAGGCTGTCGATACCGTAATCGATGGTGCGGGTACTGTTCACCCAATACTGTTTGTACCAGTCCAGCTTCATGCCGCTTTCTTTTTCGGCAATGCGCATAAAATCATTCACGTTCGGATGCTTGAAACGCCACTGCCTGTAGTACTCAAGCATAATGCGGTCGCGAATGGAATCGCTGACGATATATCCCAACTGCGACAGAAATACAGCGCCTTTTGAATATGAAGCCACGCTATAGGCGAAATTGGTGTTGTAATGATCGGCATGTGTGGTCATAGGTTCTTCCAAACCAGAACGGGCCAGGGCATAATAGCCAGCGTAATCGCCTTCGTGCGGGAACTCCGTGCTGTTGTTCAAATGCGCCAGCGCCAGGTTTTCGGCAAACGTGGTAAAGCCTTCATCCATCCAGGGATAAAGCGATTCATTGGTGCCCAGGAATCCCTGGTACCAGCTATGCAAAAATTCATGTACCGTCACCCCATCACCCGGACCACTCACCATTGTCAGCATGGGATATTCCATTCCGCCATCGCCACCATGCACCCAGGAGTATTGCTTGTAGGGATAGGCACCGAATTTTTTCTCCACAAACGGAATGATCTTTTCCATTTTCGGGATCACCTGCTGCCACTGCTCCACACGGCTGTCGGTTTTATCGTAAAGCACATGAAGGGTCAGGTCCGGACGGATCTTCTTCGCCAAGTGAACAAAATCGGGATCGGCCGCCCAGGCAAAATCATGTACGTTGGGCGCACTAAATTTCCACGCCAGTTTCTCACCAGCCGGCCGGCGAACGGTGGTGCCTTTTTCTTCGTAACCGTAACCTACCTGCGCTGCATTCTGCAGGTAGCCGGTAGCACCAAGGATAAAGCTTTTGTCGATGTTAATGGTGACATCGTAATCGCCCCAAACGCCATAAAACTCACGGGCAATATAGGGGTTGGGATGCCAGCCTTCGTAATCATATTCCGCCATTTTCGGATACCATTGTGTCATAGTATACCGAACATTGGTTGATGGGTTGTCGCGGCCGCTACGGCGAATCTGTAAGGGCACCTGTGCATCCCAGGCCATATCAAAGCTTACCTGCGATTTGGGCAGGATCGGCCGGTCGAGTTGCACTTCCAGAATGGTTTCATGCAGCTTTGTTTTTTGCTCCCGTCCGTTCATTTTAAGCGAGGTGACTTTCTGGTAGCCGATCTCGTCGGGCTTCAAGTTGGCGATACGGTCACGAACCCTTTGATCCCAATCAGGGGCTTCGCCATTAGCACGACGGATCTTAACGGTGCCTTGCCGGCGGCTGCGTTCATCCATCATGCTGCCCGGCTGAAAAGCGTTCCAGTACAGGTGAAAAAACACATGGTCCAGCGTATCGGGTGAATTGTTCCAGTAGGTGATGGTTTGGGTCCCTTTGTACTGGTTGGTCTGAACATTCATGTCAATGTTCATGTTGTATTTGATGCGTTGCTGCCAGCGATCGGGTTGCGCAAAGAGCGAAAAAGAGATAAGGAAAAAAAGGGAAAAAAATCCTGCTTTCATGGTTGTCGTCATAGTGTCGTCTGCATTTTCGTTAGGGATAAAAATAAGCAATGGTGTCTGGCCATCCTCAATTGGCGAAAACTTTTAACGTCTGTGTTGTTGGACAATTATTAATTATTGGTTACTGATTATTGGGAGGCATGTTTCATTTTAACTGGCTACTAGCAGCTGACCACTCACCCTTCGCTACTTGCTCTTCATTTCCCAAAAAAAGACGGCCTCTAAACAGAGGCCGTCGTATTTATTCATCATCTATAACCTTTACAATTTTGGAGCGGCCGCCAGAATTTCGGCAGATACGCCGGCCTCATATTTTTTAAAGTTTTCAATAAACAGGTTGGCCAGAAAGCGGGCCTTTTCATCGTAGGCTGTTTTGTCGGCCCAGATGTTTCGTGGCTGCAAAAGATCAGAAGGTACGCCGGGCACTTCTTTCGGGATGGCCACCCTAAAGATGACATCGTTCTCAGTTTCCACCTTATCCAGTTGGCCATTCAGCGCCGCTGTGATCATCGCACGGGTGTACGAAAGTTTCATCCGGTGGCCTTCTCCGTAAGGACCGCCAGTCCAGCCGGTATTGATCAGCCAAACCGCTACGTTTCCTTCTTCCATTTTACGGCCCAGCATTTCGGCATATTTACCCGGGTGCAGCGGAAGAAAAGGAGCGCCAAAGCAAGCACTGAACGTAGGCTTGGGTTCCGTTACCCCGGCTTCGGTTCCGGCTACCTTTGCCGTATACCCGGAAATAAACTGGTACATGGCCTGGCCGGGTGTAAGCCTGGCAATGGGTGGCAAAACACCATAGGCATCACAGGTCAGGAAAAAAATGTTTTTCGGAACATTGCCGATCGATGGCTCCAGTGCATTGGAAATGTAGTGCAGCGGGTACGATACACGGGTGTTTTCCGTAATGCTGCCATCATCAAAATTGATCTTGTTGGTGCCGGGGTAAAACTGCACATTCTCCACAATGGCGCCGGGGCGAATGGCATTAAAAATTTCGGGTTCTTTTTCTTCAGAAAGGTTGATCAGCTTGGCATAACAGCCGCCTTCAAAATTAAAGACATTGTCGCCGGTCCAGCCGTGTTCATCATCACCAATCAGTTTGCGGGCCGGGTCAGCACTCAATGTTGTTTTGCCGGTTCCGCTCAGGCCAAAGAAAACTGCCGTGTCGCCGGCGCGGCCCATGTTCGCACTGCAATGCATGCTCAGCACACCTTTCTCCTGCGGCAGAATGTAATTGAGAATGGAGAAAATGCCTTTTTTGGTTTCACCGGTGTAGCCGGTACCGGCAATGAGGATGGTTTTGTACTTAAAAGAGATGATGGCGGCATTGGGCTGACGGGTGCCGCATTCCACCGGATCCAGCTTTAAATCCGGGGCGGAGATCACATGCCAGTCGGGTACAAAATCCTCCAGTTCTTCCTCGGTAGGCCGGAGAAACATGTTGTATGCAAAGAGGTTGATCCAGGGTTTTTCCGTTACAATTCGGATATTCAAACGGAAGCGGGGATCGGCACAGGCATAGCAGTCGCGAATCCACAATTCGGGCTGGCTGCTCAGGTGTGCCATCATTTTCTGGTGAACAATGTGGAAGAACTTTTCTTCAATCGGAATATTGAAGTTGTTCCAGTGCACCGTGTTTGCGGTAATCTCGTCCTTTACGGTAAACTTGTCTTTGGGAGAACGGCCGGTAAATTTGCCGGTGTTAATGGCCAGTGCGCCGGTACTGGTCAATCTGCCTTCGCCGATACGGATCGTGTCCTGTACAAGTTCATCGGGTGTGGATTGGTAATGGATAGAGTCGGAAATAGACAATCCCAGCTTCGCCAGATCGCCTGGCGAAAAAGAAATAGTAGGTACTGACATAGTAGCAATCGTTTTTAGGCTACAAAGGTAAGGCAGGAAAAACTGACGGCCTATTTTGCGTGTTTTTCTTACACAATGAAACGTCAAAGTTCATGGGCGAAAAAGATATGGATTGCAAGGGTTTTACCCTCCGTTGTTATGAATTTTTTCTTTTGACGTTTACTTTCTTTAATTCGGTTACTTTGCTGCTGTTGTAAAAATTCTTGCATGAAAAATTTGCCCCTGAACCCGGAATTGTTTGTAGCAAATAGAGGCCGATTTACTGAAAAGATGAAGCCCAATAGCATTGCCATTTTTGTGAGCAACGACGAAGTGCCCAGCAACGGCGATGCCCTTTATCCTTTTAAGCAGAACAGCGACCTGTACTGGCTTACCGGGATTACCCAGGAAGACAGCATGGTGATTCTATTTCCGGATAACCCCGATGCAAAATACCGGGAAGTGCTGGTGCTTGTTCGTCCCAATGAGCTGAAGGAAAAATGGGATGGCAAGCGTCTGCGCAAAGAAGAAGCAACCGCCATCAGCGGCATAAAAACCATTGTGTGGCTTGATAGTTTGGAGGGCCTCTTGCAACCCTGGATTCACCTGGCAGATACCATCTACCTCGATACAAATGAAAACGACCGCAAAGCAAGTCTTGTGCGGACAAGAGACTACCGCTTTGTAGATGAGATGAAGGCACGTTATCCTTTGCACCACTACGAACGGGCGGCAAAGCTTCTGAAAGAGCTCAGGGCCGTAAAAACGGAACGTGAAATTGAAGTGGTAAAAAAAGCGGTGGACATTACGCACAGCACGTTTCGTCGGGTGATGCAGTTTGTGCAACCCGGTGTCATGGAGTATGAAATTGAAGCGGAGATTTTGCACTCATTCATCAGCCAGCGGGCCGATGGACCTGCGTACGGCAGCATCATTGCCAGCGGCGACAGGGCCCGAACCCTGCACTATGTTTCCAACAACGAAGAGTGTAAAGACGGTGAGCTGATCCTGATGGACTTTGGCGCTTCCTACGGCGGTTACGCAGCCGATCTTACCCGCACCATTCCGGTGAACGGAAAATTTACGCAGCGGCAAAAAGAAGTGTACAACGCTTGCCTTCACCTGCACAATTATGCCAAAAGCCTGTTGAAGCCGGGCATCACCATCATTGATTATACGGAGAAAGTGGGCGACGAAGCCACCGCACAATTCATGAAAATTGGCTTGTTGAAAGAAGAAGATTTTAAAAATGAGGATCCCGAGAACAGGGCTTACCGCAAATACCTGTATCATGGCATTTCGCACCACCTTGGTATTGATGTGCATGACCTGGGTACACGGACAGAGCCACTGCAGGAAGGCATGTTGCTGACAGTGGAGCCGGGTATCTACATTCAGGAAGAAGGCATTGGTATTCGTATTGAAAACAATGTTTGGATTACAAAAGATGGCAATGTGGATTTGTTTGAAGGCATTCCCATTACGGTAGAAGAAATCGAAGCCGTTATGCAAAACAACAAGGTTGCTGATATTCAACTGTAAGAAGATACATCCTCATTCAAATAGACTAATTTTCGCTTTCGATGAAGCAAATACCAAATCTCTTCACGTTACTGAACCTGCTTTTTGGCTGTATTGCCATTGTTTTCATTTTGCAGACAGGGCAGAGCATTGTCATCCTGAACGAAGGCCTCGGAACCTATGAACCTTTCTTCCCGGAAAAAATGGCATGGGGCGCCCTGTTTATTTTCTTTGCGGCGGCTATTGATTTTTTTGACGGCTTTGTTGCAAGGTTGCTGAAGGCTTCCACGGACAAAGGAAAACAACTCGATTCGCTCAGCGACGTAGTGAGCTTTGGCGTGGCGCCGGGCATGATCCTGTACCAGTTACTCCGTCTTGGCTATGCAAGGGGAGAGGGCGGACTGGATGTTTCAATTGCCTATCTTTTGCCTGCTTTCTTGTTTACCTGCGCTGTAGCGTACCGGCTGGCAAAATTTAATGTCAGTACCAATCAATCGGAAAATTTTATTGGCGTGCCCTCACCGGCTGCAGGACTGGTTGTGGCATCATTCCCGCTGATCATTTGGTTTGCCGATACCGATCCGGAAAGCTGGCAGACATCACTTCAAATTCCGCAGGCACTGATCAACGTCTGGCTGCTTTATGCTACCATCATTCTCCTGAGCTACCTGATGGTGTGCAACCGGAATTTCATTGCCTTTAAATTCAAGGATTATTCCTGGAGCAACAATACCATCAAGTATAGCCTGCTGATTCTGTCGGTGCTTTTATTGATTGTGCTGCGCTGGCTGGCCATTCCCCTGATCTTTGTGCTGTATCTTATTTTTTCAGCCTTCTCCAAAACGCCGCCATCCGCACCTGAAAAAGAGGGCAACAAAACCCTTGATCTTTCTGTGTGAAGGTTCCTCTTGAAAAGCTTTGGGCCGATTAAAAAATATGTTCACCTAAATTTGCTGCGCAAATCATAAATCATTCCAATGAAATATTCTGTACAGGTGCATGTGATGCCATTGAAAGAATTGTTAGACCCGCAAGGCAAAGCCGTTTTGGGCGGATTAAAGAGTTTAGGTCTTGGCGCCATTGAAGACGTTCGGGTAGGCAAGCACATCTCCCTGCAAATTGAAGCTGCTTCGGAAGAGGAAGCCAAAAGCCTTGCTGAAGAAGCCAGCAAAAAACTCCTGGCCAACCCGGTGATGGAATATTACGAGATCGAGGTGAATGCGTTGACAAGTTGAATGGCTGATAAGTATAGCATTGCCTGCCAACCAGTCAACGTATCAATTTTCAAGTGAAATGCTCTACCTTGTTCCTACACCCATCGGCAATTTGAAAGACATTACCCTGCGGGCACTGGAGGTGTTGCAACAGGTGGATGTGATCCTGGCCGAAGACACCCGTACCACCTCCAAACTGCTCAATCATTACCAGATTCAAAAGCCGTTGTCGCCATACCACCAGCACAACGAGCACAAAATACTCCAGCACCTGGTTGACCAGTTGCGTACTGGCAAAACCATGGCGGTGGTCACGGATGCGGGTACACCGGCAATCAGTGATCCAGCTTTTCTGCTGGTAAGAGAGTGTGTCAAAAATGACATTAAGGTGGAATGCCTGCCCGGTGCAACAGCCTTCGTTCCGGCCTTGGTCAACAGCGGGCTAACCACCAACCGCTTTGCTTTTGAAGGCTTTCTTCCCCTCAAAAAAGGCCGACATACCTTACTTACGCAACTGGCTACTGAAGAGCGTACCCTTATTTTTTACGAAAGCCCCATGCGGCTGGTAAAAACGCTGGAAGATTTTATCCAGTACTTTGGCGCAGACCGTAAATGTTCTGTCAGCCGCGAACTCACCAAACTCTTTGAAGAAAACGCAAGGGGTACCCTGCAGGAGGTGCACGATCATTTCAAGCAAAAAGCAGTGAAAGGAGAGATCGTGATTGTGGTGGAAGGGAAGGAATAGTTTGGGGTTTGGTATCTGGCGTTTGGAGTAGGTTAGGCGGTTGTGCTCTGCTTATTTCGTTTGCTCTCGTGCTTTTTAATCATCCCATTATCACCTTATCGAATTATCAAATTATCGGATTCGCATATCCGCATATTTACATATCCACGCATCCGCATAGTTTCTCTATTCTTCATTTGCATTCTTGCCCATTCTTTTCCTATCTTCACAGACATAGTTGTTTAACTAACTAATTTTTTGCTATGAGCAAACGAATCATCAAAAAGGTTGCAGTTTTAGGAAGTGGCGTTATGGGTTCCCGCATCGCCTGTCATTTTGCAGGCGTGGGATTGCAGGTACTCTTATTGGACATTGTACCCGCAGAGGCAAAAGACAGTACAGACAAGGCGCAGCGAAATAAGATCGTGAACAGTTCACTGGAAGCCGCCGTCAAAAGCAATCCTTCGCCGGTGTTTACCAAAGATGTGGTGAAACGAATCACCACCGGCAATTTTGATGATAACCTGAAAGAAATTGGCGGTTACGACTGGGTGATAGAAGTGGTGGTGGAGCGTCTCGATATTAAACAAGCATTGTACGAAAAAGTGGAGCAGTTTCGCAAGCCCGGAACACTCATTACCACCAACACTTCGGGCATTCCGATTCACCTGCTGACAAAAGGCCGTAGCGAAGATTTTAAAAAACATTTTTGCGGAACACACTTCTTTAACCCGCCACGGTACCTGCGCCTGCTGGAGGTGATTCCATCCCCCGAAACCAGCAAAGAGGTTGTCGATTTCCTGCTGCATTATGGTGATCTCTATCTTGGTAAAACAACTGTTCTGGCCAAGGACACGCCAGCCTTTATTGCCAACCGAATCGGTGTGTTTGGTATCATGGCCATTTTCGGTGCTGTTGAAAAGCTGGGTCTCACCATCGATGAAGTGGATGCCCTGACTGGACCTATTATTGGTCGGCCAAAATCGGCAACCTTCCGTACGGCCGATGTGGTGGGTATTGATACGCTGGTAAATGTTGCGAAAGGAGTAGCTGAGAATTGTCCGCAGGATGAACAACGCGATGTATTCAACATTCCAACCTGGCTGAATAAGATGGTGGAGAACGGCTGGCTGGGTGACAAAACCGGCCAGGGTTTTTTCAAAAAAACAAAAGGCACCGGCGGTGAAAAAGAAATTCTCACACTGAACCTTCAAACCCTGGAGTATGCACCGCGGCAAAAGCCAAAATTTGCATCGGTAGATGCCGCCAAGCCGATTGATGACCTGAAGCAGCGTCTGAAAATGCTCACAGGTGCGCAGGACAAGGCGGGTGAATTTTACAGGCAGTTTCATTACGGGCTGTTCTCGTACATCTCGCACCGCATTCCTGAAATCAGTGACGAAGTGTACCGCATCGATGATGCCATGAAAGCCGGCTTTGGCTGGGAAATTGGCGCCTTCGAAAGTTGGGATGTGATGGGTGTGGAGCGTACAGTAAAAGCAATGAAAGAAGCCGGCTACAATGTAGCCGCCTGGGTGGATGAAATGCTGGCCGCCGGCAACAAAACCTTTTACAAAGTGGAAGGGGGCAAAACTTTGGTGTATGATCCTTCTTCGAAACAATACAAAGCAATTCCAGGCAGCGGCGAGTTTATTATTTTAAGAAATTACACGGAAAAGCTGGTTTGGAAAAACAGCAGTAGTCGTGTGTTTGATATTGGTGATGGGGTGCTTGGTCTGCAGTGGCACACCAAAATGAATTCCATTGGCGGCGATGTGCTTACCGGCATCAGCAAAGCCATTGAGCTGGCGGAAAAAGAATACAAGGGCCTGGTGATTGCCAATGAAGGCGGGAACTTCAGCGCAGGTGCCAACGTGGGTATGATCTTCATGTTTGCCATTGAGCAGGAGTGGGATGAACTGGACATAGCCATTCGCCTGTTTCAAAATACGATGATGCGTTGCCGTTATTCGGCCGTTCCCGTGGTAGTGGCGCCGCACGGACTGGCGCTTGGTGGTGCCTGCGAAATGAGCCTGCACAGCGACAAAGTATGTGCGGCCGCAGAAACGTATACAGGGCTAGTGGAACTGGGCGTGGGCCTAATACCCGGCGGTGGCGGTACCAAAGAATTTGTGCTGCGTGCTTCTGATGAAATGCACGAAGACGAACCGGAAACCATCACGTTGAAAAATCGTTTCCTGACCATTGCTACAGCCAAAGTAGCCACCTCAGCAAACGAAGCCTACCAGCTTGGCATCTACCGCAAAGGTCTTGATGAAGTGGTGATGAACATGGACCGCAGAGTAATGGAAGCGAAAAAATCAGTAGTTGAATTGTATGACAGCGGTTATGTAACACCGGTGCTGCGCAAGGATGTAAAAGCATTGGGCCGCAGTGCCCTCGGTGCACTTTATTCCGGCATCAACGGTATGCTGAAAGCAGGTTATGCCACTGAGCATGATGCCTTGGTAGCCCGCAAACTGGCCTACGTGATGTGTGGCGGCGACCTGAGTGAAGCCAGTCTGGTAAGCGAGCAATACCTGCTGGACCTGGAACGGGAAGCTTTTCTTTCTCTTTGCGGCGAACGCAAAACCCTGGAGCGGATTCAATCGGTGTTGAAGGGCGGCAAACCGGTACGCAACTAAGGACGTGAGACATAAGAAGTGAGACGTCAAACAAGAGACGTGAAACTGTAAACGGTAAACGTAAAACGGGAGAGCTTAAAGGCGCTCCCGTTTTTTATTTGCCTGCTGCAAAGAATACTTGGTAAATTAGAGAGGCGTGAGCTGTAAGCGACCCATTTTCACGTCTAATGTTTGACCTTTCACGTTAACCCACCTGTATGCGCTTTAAAAAGGTTTTTCTTTACCGGCTTTACCTGGTGGCTGTCATTGCCGTTATCTGGGTGCTTTTCAGCATTCTGATTTTATACAACATCGTGGAAGTGGACAAAGAACTCCTGCGCACCCGGCGACTCAGTTATTTTTCACTGGCCTTTGCCATCATTGGGTTTATTGTGGCCGGCGCCGAAGCTTTTTACCTGAAAAATGCCTTTCGCCAGTTCCCGCTCTGGCTTTCTACCATCCTGCGCATGACCTTGACCTTTTTTCTTTTTCTTTTTGTATCCTTGCTTTTCTTGGCGCTTTATTATGTTGTTCGTTACAACGGAACGTTTTCCGAATTCAGTGATATCTACATCGAAAAAATTATTCTTACGCCCAGCTTTCTGGTGTTCATGATCGATCTCGGCGTGTTGTCTTTTCTCTCTATCATGATCCTGGAGATTACGGATAAATATGGACCCGGCGGTCTTCGCAATCTCCTGTGGGGCCGGTATAACAAGCCCCGCCAGGAAAACCGCATTTTTCTTTTTCTCGACATCAATGATTCCACCGCTATTGCAGAGCGGTTGGGCCATGAGCGTTATTTCTGCATGCTGAAAGATTTTTTTGCCGACATTACGGATCCTATTTTGGAGAACAAAGGCAGCATCTACCAGTATGTGGGTGATGAAGTGAGCATCTCCTGGCTCAATACAGAAGAAAATAAATTCCGATGCCTTTATTTTGTGAAACAGGCGGTGGAAGCCCTCGAGCGGCGGGAAGGGCATTACCTGCAAACCTATGGTTTTGTACCCCGGTTTAAAACCGGCATCCATGCCGGCGAGGTAACGGCAGGGTATATTGGCATTATCAAAAAAGAACTGGTCTTTAGTGGCGATACGCTTAACACAACGGCCCGCATTCGCAGCATGTGCAACGAATTGGGCTATTCCTATGTTATGACTTATGATTTTTTAGGTGGCTTACAAAATGCAAATGGCTTTGTGATCCGCGAGATTGGTGAAACCGGCTTTCGCGGCAGGGAGGAAAAAGAGCAGCTTTTTGCGCTGGATTTTGTTTGAAGCAATAAATCTTTGGGATAGAAAAAAGGTTAAAAAAAAGTCTGCTTCTCACACCACTCACGAACTAAATATCCACTTCCAACATAACGGAATCCGTACCCGGTCCTGCCTCATCGGAACTCCCAACCTGATTGATGGTTTGGCCTTCGCGATAAATGATAGAATAGGAGCCGTTCAGCTTTTGATGGCTGTTCAAAACCGGTAAAGATCTTTCTACGATGATACGATTATCATAAAGCGGAAAATCGGCAATACGGCGAACTGGTAAGATGCTGTCCCAAACCAGTTTTTGTTCACCGGTTTGGTAGTTAATGATGCGCATCTGCAACCGCAGTTCGGCTTTTACATTTTCCACCAGGGTGCCATTATAATTGCGGGCCGCAAAAATTTCATAAACAGTTTTTTTCTGTTGCGGTTTTTCCGGGAGAAATGGTTTATCCTGTTTGCAGAAAGCAAAAAAGGAAAGGAGCAAAAAGGCAGCAACGATCTTCATGTTCTGGTTTTGTGCAAATAAAATCGATGGGTACGGCACCTGCAAGCAGAATGGTACGAACCGGCGATTGTTTGGGATGAAGCGTTTAGAAAGGGGTAGAAACGTTTGTTCTGCCAGTCAAACTTCGCTATTTTACAGCTATGGGAGAAGCAGAAGTTGAAAGCAGTAAAAAGTGTATAACCATCTATTCGCACCTGGTATGTTACGGTAATGCCGCCACTGCGGAATTAACGGAACAAATCCGGGACGAAATTGAAACGATGTGGAACGAGCCGCGGGGATACACAACCCTCAACGGGCAGGAATACCGGATTCAATTTCGCATTACGGCTGCTTTGCAGGCCGATGTAACAGAACTGGAAGTGCTGCAGAATGTCGACCCCCGCAAGAATTATTTCCGCATCGAAGAATTTGTGCACGGCAGCATTTCATTTGTGGATGGACTGGGCTGCAACACCGGTTATTTTTTGCTCGAAAATTTATACAAAGGTTCAACAACCGCCGCTCATGAGTACGGACATACCCTGGGCCTCGATCATCCCCGCTACCTGGATATCCGTGGCACCGGCGTACCGGGTATCATGTATCCCCGCGGAACGCTGGTGGATCCGCCTTACCAGTATGATCCCGCCATACCAGCCGGGCAAAAAGGCGGCACTATGCACCCGATGCACCGGAAGGTAAAACAGGAGGATATCGCCGAAATCGGGCTTCACCGGCTACGATATACCGGCAACAAGGCAAAAGTGGGTGAGTTCACGAATATTTATCACTGGAACCATGCCACAACTGGCCCCGAACATTTTCTGCCGCCGCCGGTGGTTGGCTGATTCAAGTTGTTTCTGTTTCAAGTATTAATAGAAGATCCAAAAGTGGTAAATAAAACCCTTTATACCCAACCGCAGACGCCACCCGTTCCGGAGGTGAAAAAGCGTTCTGATTCCTGATAGTTTTACAAGAAGCGGAGCAGGGTTTTTTCAAAAATCTGTTCCGCTTTTTTATGCCCTGAATTCAAGCGCCGCTACGGCTTTGCCAATGGTAGGGTAGAGAAATTCAAAACCGGTATCCAGTACTTTGTTGGCACTGACTGTAACACTTTTCAGCACTTCAATACTCATCTCACCCAAAGCAATTTTCAAGGCAAACGAAGGCACTTTGAATGGTACATAAAACTTCCCTCTTTCTTTGGCAATCTGCAGGATCAGCGTTTGGTTGGAAACGGGGTTAGGGGCAACCGCGTTGTACACACCTTTCCAACTGTCGTTTTCGATGGCGGCTGCAAACAGACGAATAAGATCGCGGATGTGAATCCAGCTAATCACCTGCTTGCCGTTCCCTAAAATGGTGGCGCCCCCAAACGTTACTGGTTTTTTGAATTCGGCATACGCACCGCCTTCGTTGCTGAGCACAATGCCAATACGAAAAATTACCAGCCGCTTGCCCTGTTGCGTTACCGGTGTTATGGCATCTTCCCAGGCTTTGCAGGTCGTGCCTAAAAAATCATTGTGGGCAGGGTCGGTTTCTGTAAACGGTCGTGGATTCGGTATCTGCGGATCAGGTCCGTACCAACCCTGTGCTGAAGCACTGATCACAGCTTTCACCTTATTGGGGTGCTGGTGGAGCGTTTTAACCAATAGTTCTCCGCTTTTTACACGGCTGTCAATTATCATTTTTTTGCGTTTCTCTGTCCATCTCCCGTCAGCAACGTTTGCCCCGGCCAGGTGTACAATATAATCCGCTTCGGTAATGGCCGAAGCATCGATGGTTCCCTTATCGACATTCCATTCCTTGTACTGAATATTTCCTTTTGCCAGCTTTGCCTTGCGGGTCAGGATGATGATCTCGTGACCTTTATCAACCAACAGCTTTGTCAGGGCTGTTCCAACCATTCCTGTTCCGCCTGTAATTACAATTGTTGCCATATGTTATCTACAATCAAAGATGTGATTTGTTGGCCTTATGGAAGCAGCAAAAATTTGCATGCACAACCGGATACTGGCTTTCCGTTTCACTACAACCAAATTCCTTCCATTAAAAATTTTCGCACAAAATAAATATCCCAGTATCCTAATATCTCACTATTCATCCCTTGTTGCCGCTTATCAAAAAGGTTGCTTGAACGGCAAGGAAAACTTATCTTCCAAAAAATATACCTTGATGACTGCAGTTCTTTCGGTTCAGAACATAACCAAGTTCTATGGCCCAATCCAGGCGCTGAAAAATATTTCATTCGACGTGCCGCAGGGAAGTGTGTTTGGTATCCTGGGGCCAAACGGTAGCGGAAAAACAACCTTGCTGGGGATCGTGATGGATATTCTTCGCCCCACATCCGGCACCTTCCAGTTTTTTGGCACCATACCGGATGCTGACCGGCGCAAACAGATCGGAACATTGCTCGAAACTCCGAATTTTTATCACTACCTCTCCGGCGAACGAAACCTGCGCATTGCTGCCGAAATCAAAGGCCGTGGCCTCGACCAGATTGATGATGTGCTGAAAAAAGTAAATCTCTACCAGCGCAAAAAAAGCAAGTTCAGTACGTATTCCTTGGGTATGAAACAACGCCTGGCCATTGCGTCTGCGCTGCTGGGCAATCCGAATGTGCTGGTGTTTGACGAACCGACCAATGGACTGGACCCGGTGGGTATTGCGGAGATCCGCGAACTGATCCGGCAACTGGCCTCCGAAGGAAAGACCATTATCATGGCAAGTCATATCCTGGATGAAGTGGAAAAAGTATGTACCCATGTGGCCATCATACAGAAAGGCGATCTGAAAACAGTGGGCACGGTGCATGAAGTGCTGTCGCATAATGCCGATGCATTTACGGTGTATGAAATTGGCGCTGACAACAACGAACAACTGCTGATTGTGGCAAGTTCCATCCCTGGTGTGAAAGAGGCTTACGTGCAGGAAGGTTTTGTCAGGGTGATTTGCGAACCACACCTTTCGGCCCGTGACCTGAACAAAGCACTTTTTGAGTCCGGCATTGTGCTGGAACGCCTCTTGCCGCAACGCAAAACGCTGGAAAAAACTTTCCTGGAAATTACCGGCACCGTAAGCGAACAGTAAGGAGGTGAGTAAGTTGGTAGGTTACTACATTGATTGGTTAAAACTAAAAATACATTTTTAAGCCTTTCATATGATTCATCTATCAGCCTTTCAACTCATCAACTTTTCAACAAATCAACTAACCAACCACTATGCTACATCTTCTCAAAATCGAATGGCTGAAAATAAAGAACTACCGTGCTTTTTGGGTCTTCTCACTGTTTTACCTGGCTTCTATTTTCCTGATCAATTATATTGGTTGGAACATTCAACAACAAGCGTTTGAAAAAGCCCCGCAAGCCCAGCAACTTCTGGGCAATCCCTATGCATTTCCGAAAGTCTGGCAAACCGTTGGATGGATGAGCAGCTGGCTGTTGTACCTGCCCGGCATGCTGGTGATCATGCTGATGACAAATGAATTTAATTTCAAAACACACCGGCAAAATGTAATTGATGGCCTCAGCCGGAACCAGTTTATTACCGTTAAAATGATGCTTGTTTTTCTGCTGGCGATCATTATTACCCTTATTAATTTTTTTACCGGATTAACCTTTGGCTTTATCACCGATGGCTCGTTCAGTACCGATGGCATGCAGTTCCTGGCCTATATTTTCCTGCAGTCGATCGCCTATATCTTTTTTGCCCTGATGCTGGCCGTCCTTTTTCGCCGCAGCGGTCTGGCAATTATCGTGTTTATTCTTTTCGGGCTTATTTTTGAATGGCTCATCACCGCTACCATGACCTTTCAGCTAAATTGGACGCCCTATAGTTATTTTCTTCCCCTGCAAACCTCCGATGTGCTGATACCGCTTCCGTTTGGAAAGGATGTCATTTATAAAGATGCTCCATCCGCCCTAAGCCTGGTGATTGCGATTCTGCTTTATATCTCAGCATATCTCTTTTTCACCCGAAAGAAATTTGTTACGGATGACCTGTAAAATAAATAGCCTCCTGCGGGAGGCCTTTTATCTGGCAGAAGAAAAGATAATCCGGAGAGATAGCGGTTTCTACGGTTTATGTTGTATTTTACCTCCCGAAACTATCGCGTTATGAGTAAGAGCCACAGCATTTTATTAGTGGAAGATGATGCAGACGACCGGTACATAATGCATCTGGCTTTCACCGAATTAAACTACGCCGAACAGGTAAAAGTGTTTAACAGCGGGGAAGACATTTTAAAATACCTGCAAGCCCTGCCGCACTCCGACCTTTATCCCTCTCTGGTTGTTTTGGACTACAACATGCCCGGCATGAACGGGGGTGAAGTATTGATGCGCATGAAAATGGACGATGGATTACGGGACATCCCTGTAGCTATGTATTCAACCGGCATGCGCAGCCTGGAAACCAAACTAAAAAACATGGGTGCCACACATTGTTTTGAAAAAGGCCAGCAGATTACCGAAGTGGTAACATTGGCGCTGCGCCTTAAAAACATTGTGGAGAACGCAGAGTTGATGGAAGAGTAAGGAAAAACAAATTCAAGCGTAAATGAAAAGCCGGCAACTGTTTGCCGGCTATTTTTATGTCTTTATGATACGATCAGGACCGGAATCTTCAACTGGTGGCGTACCGTATCGATGGTTTCGCCATAAAGCCAGTCCTTAACGCCTTTGTGTCCGTGTGCTCCAATAACCAGCAGGTCAGCGCTGGCTTCTTTTACTAGGCGTGGGATTTCTTTACTGCGGTTGCGAAAGCCAAGATGCGTTTCGCCGGTAAAATTAAACTCACGCAATTGCGCGGCGTAAGTATCCAGTTTCTCCTGGTCCGACCGGGTTTCATAATCATCACTTTGTTGCCCGAGAATTTTTGCCGAAGCACTTTCCACCACGTGGATCAGGATAAGCGTTGCTCCGGTTTCGGCTTGTGCCATGGCATGGGAAAGAACGATCTGGTCACGTTCGCTAAAGTCGAGGGCTACTGCCACCCGGCGGTATTTAGGCAATGAAATCGCCTCCAGGTTCACCTCTTTCTTATGCACTTTGATAGAGGTAGGTTGCGGCGTTTTTTTCCACAGCGGATAAACAATGGCGATGACCAGCAACACCAGGTAAAGAAGGGTGGAAAGAACAATTACAATTTTCCATAGAGTTTCGTCGCTGGTGAGAAAAAAGTCCATCGCCTGTTCGTACACCATCCGAAGGTTCAGGTACACCAATACGGCGGTGATCAGCCAGGCCAAAAATTGTACATAGGGCTTGATGGTAAAGGCACCCATTGTTTTTTTATCGCTTACAAAATGAATCAGCGGTATCACGGCAAAACCCAATTGCAGGCTAAGGATAACCTGGCTCAACACCAGCAGGTCATCGATGTTATTTTCGCCATTGATCATAATGACGATCACTGCCGGAATGATCGCAATGAGTCGCGTCAGCAGGCGGCGTATCCAGGGATTGATCCGAATGCGCAGATACCCTTCCATTACAATCTGTCCCGCCAGCGTACCCGTGACGGTACTGCTTTGTCCCGCTGCAATCAGGGCCACAGCAAAAAGAGTAGGCGCCAGGTTGGTACCCAGGAAACCATTCAAGAGTTCATGCGCCGTTTTGATCTCCGCTACATCCTGCCGACCCGCTTTGTAAAAAACGGTGGCAGCAAGTACAAGGATAGCTGCATTCACCAGGAAAGCGGCGTTCAGGGCCACGGCACTGTCAATAAAATTATACTTCAGCGCTTTTTTGATGCCTTGGTCGTCACGTTGAATTTTGCGTGTTTGCACCAGGGCCGAGTGCAGGTAAAGATTGTGCGGCATAACCGTGGCGCCTATGATACCAATGGCAATAAAGAGCGCCTCGTGATTGGGAATCGTGGGTACAAATCCTGTCACCACTTCACCAAGGACCGGTTTTGCGAGGATGATCTCCGTTAAAAATGAAAGCCCGATAATGGCAACCAAGCCAATGATAAAGGCTTCCATTTTGCGCATACCCAGCCGCTGCAGCAGAAGCAGCAAAAACGTATCGAAAACGGTAATGCCCACCGCCCACATCAGCGGCATGCCGGTGAGTAGTTGGATACCAATGGCCATTCCCAGTACTTCGGCAAGGTCGGTGGCGGCAATGGCAATCTCCGCCAAAATGTAAAGAAAGAAATTGATCTTTTTCGGGTAGGTTTCCCTGTTAGCCTGTGCCAGATCCCGACCACGGACAATTCCAAGTCGTGCCGAAAGGCTTTGCAGCAAGAGCGCCATGAGATTACTCATGAGCAACACCCATAAGAGTGAGTACCCGAATTTGCTTCCGCCCTGCAGGTCGGTGGCCCAGTTGCCGGGGTCCATGTAGCCAACGCTTACCAGGTAGGCCGGACCGAAAAAAGAAAGTATGCGGCGCCAACGCGGTTTTTTCACATTGGTGGTGTCCACACTCTGGTGCACTTCGCTAAGGGAGGCGTCACTTTGAAGTTTCGTCATAGGTCACAAAAATGTTTTTAGCCAATTGTTCACTGATGGTTATGGTTTGTCTTTTTACTTTAATCTCCAGGGACTGATCGAAGGGGAAAAGTTTTTTCACCTCCACCCGGGTGCCGATACCAATTTCCTTGTGCTTCAACAACTCCAGCATATCGGCTGATTGATTGGTGACATGGCATACCACGCCACTTTTGTTTTTGGGCAGCAGCAGTAGTGGTAAATGGTTTCGGGTTACAATCTTTCCTTTCTGGTCGGGGATCGGATCGCCATGGGGATCAAAAGGAGGGAAGCCCAGATATTCGTCCAGCCGGTCGATCAGCTTTTTGCTGCTTACATGCTCCAGCTCTTCTGCTATGCTGTGCACTTCTTCCCATTCAAACCCTAGTTTTTGCGATAAAAAGAACTCCCAAAGCCGGTGGCGGCGGATGATGAAAAGTGCGGCCTTTCTTCCTTCGGTACTCAGGGTAAAGCCGTAATAAGGTTTGTAGTTGAGAAGTTTTTTAGCGCTGAGCTTTTTCATCATGTCCGTAACCGACGCCGCTTTGGTGGAAAGCTTTTCCGCCAGCGCATTGGTGCTGACCGTTCCGCTTTCTTCCTGCAGGTGGTAGATGGTCTTGA
Source organism: Flavisolibacter longurius (assembly GCA_014163555.1). GTDB lineage: Bacteria > Bacteroidota > Bacteroidia > Chitinophagales > Chitinophagaceae > Flavisolibacter. The sequence continues at coordinate 103,411 of JACJGO010000001.1, read as the reverse complement.
TGTAATTTTCTTCGCTAACCGTATAATTCAAGGCTCTCTAATTTAAATTTTAGACAAACCTAAAAATTTAGTGGCAATCCGGCAAACCATTCTTCCGCATTTTTTCTTTTATTTACAGAAAGAATCGACTATGTACAGGATTGGCCTTGTTGTATTGGGATGCCTGCTGCTGGCATGCAGTGGTAACAATGATCGAAGTGGTGAATCGGACTCAGCCGCTGACAGTGACCTGCCGGCTGCTTTTGTGCGGTCTTTTAAAGCCGTATCTGTTCCGTATCAATTAAGTGATACAACCTTGCTGAAGAATGAAAGCAAGGATACCTTGTCTTCCCGCTATCTGACCACGCTGTTGCCCGACAGCCTGAAAGAGCAGGCATTTGGTCAAACTACCAAAATACGCTATGCGCCACTGGCTAAATTGCAGGAAGAAGGCCGCGATGCCTATTACATCGTAAAAGGTACGGCCGCAGGGAAAAAAGCTGCTTTTTTGCTTTTGTTTGATAAGGATGGGAACTATGGGGCTGCCATGCCTTTCCTCCTTCCGGACAAAAAATCGGAAACCTCTCAAACCAGTTTGATCGATAAATCATATACTATCACAAGAGTTGTTTCGGAGAAGAGTGGCGGTGCGGTTGTTGGTGAAGGAAAAGAGGTACTGGCATATGATGGCAATGAAAAGCGATTCTCCCTGATTATGACGGATCAACTTCATAGCGATCCTAATGTTTTGATCAATCCCATCGACACATTTCCCAAAACCCATAAGCTCGCCGGCGATTATTTTGGGAACAAAAAAAATCTTGTGGCCATTCGGGATGGTCGTTACCCCAACCAAATCCTGGTTTATATTCATACAGAGAACAGGGATGGCGACTGTAAAGGCGAACTCAAAGGCGAGTTTATCCTCACCAGTTCCACCACGGCTGTTTACCGACAAGGTGGCGATCCCTGTATTCTTGCGCTGACCTTTTCCGGCAATTCGGTATCCCTTAATGAAGAACGCGGGTGTGGCAATTACAGAGGTTTGGATTGTCCCCTCGATGGGAAGTTCATCCGTAAAAAGGAGGAAAAGCAGAAAGAATCTACAAAAAAAGCCAACCGGCCGAATCGCTCTTAATAGTGTGGCAACTACACACTAATTTTAAAATCCTTTATTTTGTGCAACTGAAAAAAGTAACAAATGAGTTTTACATCCTATTCTGTCCCATACCCCATTGATAAACGATTTACGAAACGTGTCGCTTATTTCTCAATGGAATTTGCTATTCATCAGCCTCTGAAAATTTACAGCGGAGGCCTTGGCTTCCTGGCCGGTTCTCACATGCGCAGCGCTTATGAACTGCGTCAGAATCTTGTTGGAATTGGCATTCTTTGGAAATACGGTTACTACGACCAGGCCCGTAACCAGGACCAGTCCTTGCAGGTGACCTGGATGGAAAAGATTTACAGCTTCCTGGAAGATACCGGCATTAAGTTTTCGCTCACTATTCATGATCACCCGGTTTGGGTAAAGGTGATGTACCTGCCACCCACTACGTTTTGCTCGGCGCCCCTGTTCCTGATGACGACCGACATTCCGGAGAACGATTATGTGTCACAAACCATCACCCACCGCCTGTACGATGCCAACGTATCTACCAAAGTGGCGCAGTTTATCCTGCTCGGTGCTGGTGGTGCGAAGTTGCTGGATCAGATTGGATTTGACCCGGAAGTTTATCACCTGAACGAAGCACATGGCATCTCAGCAGCATTTTATCTCTACCAGAAATACAAAAAGAACATCGAGGAAGTGCGCAAGCGCCTTGTGTTCACCACGCATACCCCTGAAGAAGCCGGTAACGAAAAGCACGACATTTACCTGTGCAACAAAATGAGTTATTTCTCCGGGCTTACGATTGATGAAGTGCGTGAACTGACCGGTATTACCGACGACCAGTTTAACCATTCCCTGGCAGCCCTGCGCTTTGCCCGCATCGCCAATGGCGTTTCGCAGTTGCATGGCGAAGTGTCACGTCAAATGTGGTCGAAGTACGAAGGCATTTGCCCCATCCTTGCCATTACCAATGCGCAAAACTGGCGCTACTGGGCTGACAAGCAATTGTACAAGGCCAAAGAAGATAATGATGATGTGGTTTTTGACGACCGCAAAAAGTGGATGAAAAAGCGGGCCTTTGAGATTGTTGCCGATCAAACCGGCAAGATCTTCGATCCGAATGTATTTACGATTGTATGGGCACGCCGTTTTGCTGGTTACAAACGGGCGGGCATGATCGCTTCGGACATCAAACGTTTCGAAGCCCTGCTGAACAATCCGAAATACCCTGTTCAAATCATCTGGGGAGGCAAGCCTTACCCGGTAGATTATCCTGCCATTTCCGAATTCAATCACCTGGTACACCTGAGTAAGGCGTACAAAAATGTGGCGGTTGTGATCGGGTACGAATTGGCCCTGTCGAAGCGCCTGAAGCAGGCAGCTGACTGCTGGCTGAACAACCCCCGCGTTCCCCGCGAAGCGTCGGGCACCAGTGGTATGACGGCGGCTATGAATGGTGCGGTTAACTTCAGCACCAACGATGGCTGGATTCCGGAGTTTGTACACCATGGCAACAATGGTTTCGTAGTACCGCCGATCGATTACACCAATGTGAATGTGCAGGAACAGGACCAGTATGACCTTGACCAGTTGTACAAGATCCTGAACGAAGAAATTCTGCCGCTGTATTACGATGATCCGGCCACATGGCGCCAGATCGTGAAGAATGGTATGCGGGATGTGCAGTTCCGTTTCGACAGCAACCGCATGGCCGAGCAGTATTATGATCTGCTTTACAACCGCGAATACACACAGGGAACAAAACCTGTGCTGGTAAAAGATATGGCCCATTAAGTAGGCCGATTCAAAATGAAAAAAACGCTGTGCAAACAGCGTCTTTTTTTGTTATAGGAGGAGTTTTAAAACAGAACTCAGATTCGGCAAACTCTTTTCGGTTGTGCCTATGGGTTAGTATTGCTCGGACATTTCTGCTATCAGGTCTTCCACGCTTTTGCTGCCGGGGAAAAACTCTGTCAGCCGGCGTATTACTGCCTCCACAATAGCATCCGGACAGGAGGCGCCACTGGTGATGAGCACCGAAACACTTTCTTTTTGCAGAAGATAGTTCTCCGTTACCTTTTCTTCTTTTGTATGAAAATTATAATGCAGGATGGTTTGTGCCGACAGCATTTTTTCCTCGCTGCTGATATAATAGGTTGGTAATTTTTCTTCACAAAGCTCCACCAGGTGCGAGGTGTTGGAAGAATTGTAACCGCCCACCACAATCGCCAGTTCCGCCGGTGTGGAAAGCATGCCGGTCACAGAGGTCTGGTTGTCATTGGTGGCATAACAAAGTGTGTCTCTTGTGTCGGCAAACCGTTCTCTTACATTCTCGTCGGTAAGGTTGTATTTGCGAATCATAATTTCCCGCAGGTAGTCGGCAATGGCTTGTGTATCGGAAGCCAGCATCGTGGTTTGGTTGACCACACCAATCCGCTCCAAATGCTTGGTGACATCAAAACCTGCAGAGTACTGGTATTTAAATTCGGTGTAAAACTGTTCGGCCGGTTTTTCTCCGGAGATGTATTTTGCCAGTTCAACTGTTTGTTGCATGTCTTTTACCACCACCGCCGGTGCACTGGCTGCTGCATGCGAAAACGTGGCTCTTGTTTCTTCATGCGTGGGTTTGCCGTGGATAATGATGGTGTAGTCTTTTTTGGCAATCACTTCGCTGCGGTTCCAGACTTTTTCTACGAACGGACAGGTGGTGTTGTATTTGTCCACCCGGATTCCAATGTTGCGGAGCTTTTCTTCAATGGCCAGCGTGGTACCAAAGGCCGGAATGAGCACAATATCATCGGACGTTAACGATTCGAAAGGGATAATCTGCTTGCCGTAATTATCCTGGAGAAACTGTACGCCGCTGGCCTGCAAATCGGCATTCACCTGCGGATTGTGAATCATTTCACTAAGCAAAAAAATGCGCTTGTCCCTGTTTTCTTCTATTGTCCGAAACGCAATGTCAATGGCATTTTCCACGCCATAACAAAACCCAAAGTGGCGGGCCAGGTAAACCTTCAGCGGACCGAAATCGAGCAGAGTGGGAGAAAAATCTTTTTTCATGCGGTCTGCTTCTTTCCGTGCCTTTTTGATGGCGGAAATCAGCGGGCTGCGGTACATTACAGGAACATCGAAGCTTTTCATGTGGTACAAAAGTAAGCTAAGAGTGAAAAGAGCGAAAGGAGGGGGAGAGATTTAGGTTAAGGTTAAGGCTTCAATGTAGGAGTTACTATCTCAACTTCAATTTATACCTTTTTTCTCCTTTTCTCGTTTGACCTCCTAGCTCTATCTTCACCGCCTATGCAAGACTGGATTCAGCACACCAACATCTATGAAGTAAACCTTCGGCAATACACCCCGGAAGGCACCATTAATGCATTCGCTGTGCACCTTCCAAGGCTAAAAGACATGGGCGTGGAAACGCTTTGGTTTATGCCCATTACACCCATTGCGCAAAAGGAGAAGAAAGGCAGCCTGGGAAGTTATTATGCCTGCTCGGATTATACGGCGGTGGGAGAAGAGTTCGGAACGCTGGACGATTTTAAAACTCTGGTGCAAACGGCTCACAATATGGGCATGAAAGTGATCCTGGATTGGGTGGCCAACCACACGGGCTGGGATCATCGCTGGACCTTGGAGCACCCCGATTGGTTTGAACACGATGAGCAGAGCGGCGATTTTAAAAAGGCGCATGGCATGGATGATATCATCGAGCTGGATTTCCGGAACCCGGCGCTGCGGCAAGCCATGATCGATGCGATGGCGTTCTGGATCAACGAAACTGATATTGATGGCTTTCGTTGCGACCTGGCGTTTTGGGTGGAGCTGGATTTTTGGCAGGAAGCAAAACCGCAACTCGAAGCGATAAAGCCGCTGTTTTGGTTGGGCGAAATGGATTCGCTGGACAACCCGGAGTATATGCAGGTATTTGATGCGGCCTATACCTGGCAATGGATGCACAAAGCCGAACAGTTTTACAAAGGAGGGGCTTCGTTTGCAGACCTGCTGCATGTGCTGCAGCGGTACCAGGTGGCACCGGGACTCAAAGCCTGGTTTACGGCCAACCATGATGAGAACACCTGGAACGGCACCGAATATGAAAAATATGGCGAAATGGCCCACCTGCTGGCGGTATTTGGTTGCACCTGGCCCGGTGTGCCGCTCCTGTACAGCGGGCAGGAACTTCCCAACCACAAGCGGCTTCAGTTTTTTGAAAAAGACCCGATCGAATGGGGACCGGAATGTGTCCTGCACAACTTTTACAAAACTCTTTTTACGCTGAAAAAAAGCCACCCGGCACTGGCCGCTGGTGCACCGCTGGACGTTTTAGTTGAGGATGAAGGACAGCGGGTTTTGGCGTTTGCCCGAGTGGCATCCGGTCGAAGCATAGTGGTAGCGCTGAATTTTTCCGGTGAAGAAAAAAAGGTGGACCTGCCGGCACATCACACAGGTAAGGGAAGGGATGCTTTTTCCGGTGCGGACGTCATGCTGGAACAGGATACGCCGATTACCTTACAACCCTGGGGTTTTTCAGTGATTGTAAAATAAGCACACCGTACTTTTGCCGCTCATTATCGAACCTGTCTGCATGCGATTTTTGATTCCTATTATTGTTGCCGCCGCTCTTCTCTGGAGTTGTTTTATGCCTTGGATGATTATTGAAAGCAAAGGCCTTACCATCACCGGTGTGGATACCACCGGAACCTCCTTTGGCAAGCCGGCCTATTTCCATTTTTTCTGGACAGGGCTGTTCCTGGTTTTCTTTCTGATCAACCGGGTTTGGTCCAGGAGAGCTGCAATGGCGTTTTCTGCCTTTAACCTGGCCTGGGCCTTTCGCAATTTCATGCTCCTGCCGGCCTGCCAGATGGGTGATTGCCCGGTGCGACAAACAGGACTTTATATTTTGCTCGTCAGCGCTATCCTCCTTTTTATCACATGCTTGCTGGCACCGGTAAAAAAGGGGCCTGTAACCGCAGACCCCTCGCAAATAAACTGATCTATTCTACTCAATTCAGAGCTGCCAGGCTTTTCTCCAAAATAGTGATGCATTCATCCACTTGCTCCCTTGTAATGACAAGGGGCGGCGCCAAGCGGATCTTGTCGCCATGTGTGGGTTTTGCCAGCAGTCCTGCTTCTTTCATGTGCATGCAAAGTTTCCAGGCGGCTTCTTTATCCTGGTGATCGATCACAATGGCATTGAGCAGCCCTTTGCCACGCACCGTGCGAATAAAGGGTGAGCCGATTGCGCTTATTTTCTCCCTGAAATAACGGCCCAGTTCTTCTGCGTTTTGCGCCATGTTTTCCTCCTGCAAAACCTGCAGGGCCGCCATGGCTACTTTGCAGGCGAGTGGGTTACCGCCGAAAGTTGAGCCATGCTGGCCGGATTTGATGGTCAGCATAATATCGTCGTTTGCAAGCACGGCACTGATCGGCAGCACACCGCCGCTCAGGGCTTTGCCCAGAATCAAAATATCGGGATGAACGTCTTCATGATCACATGCCAGCATCCGGCCGGTTCGGGCCAGGCCGGTTTGAATTTCATCGGCCATAAAAAGCACATCTGCTTTTTTACACAGGCTGTATGCTGCGGCCAGGTACCCTTCATCCGGCACCACCACGCCGGCTTCGCCCTGGATGGGTTCTACCAAAAAGCCGGCAACCGTCGGGTCCTGCAGGGCTTCCTGCAAAGCAGAAAGATCGTTAAAGGGAATGCTGACAAAGCCGGGTGTGTAAGGTCCGTAATTACGTTTTGCATCCGGATCGCTGCTGAAGGAAATAATGGTGGACGTGCGGCCATGGAAATTGCCTTCGCAAACAATCATTTTTGCGCTGTTCTCCGCCAGTCCTTTTTTCTCGTAGGCCCATTTGCGGCAAAGCTTGATAGCTGTCTCCACAGCCTCTGCACCTGCGTTCATCGGCAAAACTTTGTCGTAGCCAAAAAGATCAGTAATATAACGGGCATATTCACCCAATAAGTCGCTGTGAAAAGCGCGGCTGGTGAGGGTGAGCTTTTGCGCCTGTTCTATCAGGGCTGAAATAATTTTCGGATGACAGTGTCCCTGGTTAACGGCCGAATAGCCGCTGAGGAAATCATAGTACCGTTTGCCTTCTACGTCCCAAAGGAAAACGCCTTCACCACGGTTGAGCACTACGGGCAGGGGGTGGTAATTATGAGCGCCGTGTTTTTCTTCCAGCGATAAATAATAATTTGTATCCATAGCAAGCGTTGCTGATTGCATACGATTGGTTTTAAAAAGTCAGTAAAATGGTGGGAAGGAGGTAGCACAAACGAGTCGCAATCGCTTCGTCAGTGATTCAGCAGGTCTAGATTGGACGAAAGAAAAGGTGTAACTTCTGTGCTCATGATCACGGCAAAAATAACGAATATGGATTACAAAGTACCACCGGCTACACGCATCGGGCATGTTCACCTAAAGGTTGCTGACATTGAAAAAGCATTGGAGTTTTACCGCGATATCCTGGGGTTTGAAATTACGCAGTGGTATGGTGACAACGCCGTGTTTTTATCGGCCGGTGGCTACCACCACCACATTGGCCTGAATACCTGGTACAGCAAGGGCGCCTCGCCGGCACCGGTGCGGTCCGCCGGGCTGTTTCACACCGCAATTTTGTACAATACACGGAAAGACCTGGCGGTGGTTTTAAAACGTTTGCTGGAAGCCGGCTACCCGATGACGGGTGCTTCGGATCATGGCGTTTCGGAAGCCCTGTACATGAATGACCCGGACAATAATGGGGTTGAGCTTTATTGGGACCGTCCAAAAGATGAATGGCCGCGGGATGAAGGAGGCAACCTGCAAATGATCACTGAAGCCCTGGATTTGGAGGACCTACTTTCAGAACTTACCCGGTAGCATAAAAAATTGCCTTCAATTTTATTCTTGTTGCCAATTCTCTGGCATTCGGAGCCCTGTGTGCTTACTCGCCGGTATAAATCACCCCGGTGGTTGGGGTTTCGTAGAGTTCAATTTTGCTGAGATTGGAGAGCAGCGGTTTGATCTTGTTCCAGATCCAGACTGTAATATTTTCTGCCGTAGGGTTTTGCAGGCCTTCAATGTCGTTGATCAGTTTATGATCCAACGTATCGATGATGGGGTTGACGATGTCTTTTAATTCTTTAAAATCCATCACCCAGCCCAGGTGCGGATCGGGCTGGCCTTTCACAAATACACGTAGCTTGTAGGTATGACCGTGCATGTTCTTGCATTTGTGCCCATCGGGTACATGGGGCAGGAAATGCGCACTGTCAAACGAAAAATCTTTGTAAATCTCCATCAGGCCGCAAAAGTACGAAGGCGGAAAGCCAATTTTAAACAGGAAAAGACAAAAAAGGACTTGCCTTCGGTGAAATGCGGCTTTTAACAAAATCATTTATGTTTAATAATGCTGGCAACGGCGGATCTGTGTGTTAAACGATACGTACAAAATAGGAGGGAGGAAAATCTAATTCGGGTTTAGCTTCTTTTGAAAAAATTCCAAAAACCGTGGAGCCACTGCCCGTCATGGCGGCATAAACAGCACCTTGTTCAGAGAGCAGGTTTTTGATACGGCCGATCTGGGGATGCTGCCTGCTGACGGGGCTCTCAAAATCGTTGGAAAGCGATTCTTTCCACGTTTCCACAGGCTTTTGAACAATTTCTTTTAGCGAGGGTCGCTCTGCCATAGGCCGGATTTGCGAAAACGCCCATCCGGTATTGACATGGATGCCGGGATTGACCACCACAAATTGATAGCCGGAAAGATCGAGTGAAATGGGTTCCAGAATTTCCCCACGGCCGGTGGCAAAAGAAGGCTGATTCCGGATAAAGAACGGGCAATCGCTGCCCAGTTGCAATGCGTACTGCAGCAACGCCTCTTCGGATAAACCAAGGTTGAATTTTTGATTCAGCAGGAGAAGGGTAAACGCACCATCGGCGCTGCCTCCGCCCAACCCGGCACCCATGGGAATGGTTTTGTGCAGGTGCATTTTTACCGGCGCCAAGTCCGGGAAATCTTGCTTTAGTAAATGGTAGGCTTTTATGCAAATGTTGTTGGAAAGATCGCCCTGCACCTGCAGGCCCGAGCCGCTGTATTCCACATCGGTAACCGGGGGGGATGGATGTCGCACCACTTCCAGTGCATCTTTTAAAGGAAAAGGATAAAAAATCGTCTGCAGGTCATGATACCCATCTTCGCGTTTGCGCAAAATATGGAGACCGAGGTTGATTTTGCAGTTAGGAAACAGTATCAAGTTTGGGGTTTGGCGTTAGGGGTTTGGGGGTGTCGTGCCTTGGCAAAAATTAATACAGATGACAGTCAGAAAGTTTTTTGAGACTTACGCCTGAAGAACCCCAAACGCCAGACCCCAAACCGAAAACTCACTTTCCTTTTTTCCTCGCATTAATCTCATCGCGGATGGCAATGGCGCGGATGTAGTCTTCCTGTTCCAACACTTCATTAAGGAGGGTGTTCAACTCTTCGAGGGAAAGGGCTTTCAGGTCGTCTTTGCCACCACCGCCATGCTCTTCACTTGTTGTAACAGTGGAGGTTCTTTTCTTTTTCCCAGCACCGCCGGTGTCTTCCATCAATATACCAGCGCTTTCCAGGATATGCTCGTATGTATAAACCGGGCAGCCAAAACGAACGGCAAGAGCCAGCGCATCAGAGGTACGACTATCAATTTCAATGGTATCATTGTCGGAAGAACAGATCAGTTTCGAATAAAAAATGCCTTCCTGCAGATCGGAGATCACCACTTCGTGCAGTTCAATGTTGAATGCATTCATGAAGTTTTTCATCAGGTCGTGCGTCAGCGGACGGCTGGGTTGCATTTTTTCAAGGGCAACGGCAATGGCTTGCGCTTCAAAACCTCCAATCACTATCGGCAATCTTCTTAATCCATTTACTTCGCCAAGCACCACCGCATAGGAATGAGTTTGCGTAATACTATGCGAAAGCGCCACAATTTCCAATTCTATTTTTTTCATACAAGCTTTACTACGTGTCCAAATTGGGCCAAAATTAAGCGTTAAATGCTAAACAGACGCAATTTGAGGCCTAATTACTATTTACCGAAAAAGAAAAAAGCCAAATGAAATTTTCATTTGGCTTTTCAGAAAATGTTGTCTTACGCTTGCCCTTTTAATTTTTTGACAGCCGCTGTAAACTTCGGTACAATCTCGAAGGCATCGCCTACAATACCGTAATCGGCGGCTTTGAAAAATGGTGCTTCCGCGTCTTTGTTGATGACCACGATGGTTTTGCTGCGGTTCACACCAGCCAGGTGCTGAATGGCCCCACTGATACCGATGGCAATGTAAAGATTGGGAGCAATGGCCACACCGGTTTGTCCAACGTGCTCGTTATGCGGACGCCAATGTGCATCGGCGACGGGGCGGCTGCAAGCCAAGGCGGCGCCCAATGTATCGGCAAGGTCTTCCACCATTTGCCAGTTCTCGGGACCTTTTAAACCTCTGCCCGCACTGACCACCACATCGGCTTCAGTAAGGGTTACCTTTCCTGTGGTTTTGGTGCTGTCCACCAGTTTCATTTTCGGTGCTTCCACAGTGGCGTTGAAGGGAACCACTTCAGCAGTGCCTTCGCCCTGTGTGATGGTGTAGGCATTTACGTTCAGCGAAATCACCTTGATATCGCTCTTGATGGCCACGTTGGCAATGGCCTTACCGGAGAATACGTTCTTGCGTACCACGAAACCATTGGTGGTATCTGGCAGGGCGGTGGCGCCGGCTACCAAACCCGCTCTCAACCGAACGGCAACCCTTGGAGCCAGGGCTTTTCCGCTGGAGTTGTTGGAGAAAACAACCACTTTGGCGCCGGTTTGTTCGGCTACCTGCGTGATCACTTTTGTATATACCTGGCTGTCGAACTGGTTTAGTCCGTCGGCCTGTACATGGTGTACTTTTTTAACGCCATGCTGACCCAAAGCGGCCAAGTCTTCGTTTACGTTTCCCAAAACAACAGCTTCGGCGGTAGTTCCGGTTTGCTCGGCAATTTTAGCACCGTAGGAGAGGGCTTCGTGGGAAGCTTTTTTTATGTGTCCGTCGAGTTGATCGACAAAAATTAATACGCTCATGGGGAGTAATTTGAAAATTTGATAATGTGAAAATTTGAAAATGATGTCCTCATCTCAAATTCTCTTTTTTGTTCAGTAGTGTTCTGAATGTACAAGAGTGCGACGCAACAGTTGCTGGATAGTAGCATTGCTGCTTGCGACCAAAACAAAACCGATAAAAGAACTGCTTAGCATTTGTGCAACGACTGCTTCAATTTGCACATTTTCACATTTGCCTATTGGCACATTAGATGGCTCTTGCTTCTTCGTGCAGCAGGCGAACCAGTTCGTCGATGTTGTCGGGAGACACCAGCTTCACACCGGCTTTGGCAGGCGGCAACTGGAATTCTTTGTATTCCGTGAATGTTTCGTTGCCGGAAGGCTCCACCACTTTCAGGGGCTTGGTACGGGCTGCCATGATACCCCGCATGTTGGGGATACGGGCTTCGGCCATCCCCTTCTGGCAACTCACTACCAGGGGCAGCGAACACTCCAGGGTTTCTTCGCCACCTTCAATTTCACGTTTAACCGTAGCCGTGGTACCTGAAAGCTGGAAGCTTGTGGCATTGGCCACGTAAGGACGATCCAGCATTTCGGCCAGCATACCGCCTACAGCGCCGCCATTGTAATCAATGGTTTCTTTACCCAGCAAAATCAGGTCGTAGTCTTTGGCCACGTCGGCAATCAGCGACGCCACCTGGTAGCTTTCGAGTGGTTGTGTGTTGATGCGAATGGCTTCATCGCCGCCCAGCGCCAGGGCTTTACGGATGATAGGCTCGGCATCGGCGCCACCCACGGTTACCAGGTGAATGGAGGCGGAAGCATCGGCTTCTTTCAGTTCGATGGCACGTACCAGCGCATACCATTCGTCATAGGGATTGATGATCCATTGCACACCTGCTTCAGCGAATTTCGTGTTGTTATCGGTGAAGGCTATTTTTGCCGTGGTATCAGGTGTTTTGCTTATACACACTAGAATTTTCATATAGCTAATTTAAAGTAAGAAATGATTAGTTGCATAAGCAACTAAGATTTGTATGCAAATATAATTGCAAACAGGAACGGAAAAAGAGGGAAATCATTTATGGAGCGGATTGAAAAATTAAAAGCTTTTCTGGAACAAAATCCAACCGACAGTTTTGTGCAGCATGCGCTGGCGCTGGAGTATGTAAAGTTGAACAATGATGCCGCCGCAAGGGAACAGTGGGAGACTTTGTTGGCGGGGGATGAAACCTATATTGGCGCTTATTATCACCTGGCCAAATTGCAGGAGCGGCAAGGAAACAGAGAAGCGGCCATCGCCACCTATGAAAAGGGGATGCAGGTGGCAAAAACCTCCGGTGATAACCATGCCTACAACGAATTGCAGGCCGCCTATGAAGATCTTGTTTACTGATTAAAGCCATAACTCTTGTTCGAACAATTCACCCGGTTTTTTAAGGAAAAAAATTTATCGCTTACCCATCAACGGTACCTGCTGGCCGTGAGTGGTGGCGTGGACAGCGTGGTGCTCTGCGAATTGAGCAAAGCGGCAGGACTTTCCTTTGCCATTGCCCATTGCAATTTTGGTTTGCGAGGCGAGGAAAGTCTGCGGGATGAAAGCTTTGTGCGAAGCCTTGGACAGAAGTACGGCGTAGCGATATTTGTGCAGGCTTTCGAAACAAAAGCGTTTGCGGAAAGTCATAAGCTTTCGATCCAGGAGGCGGCCCGTAACCTTCGGTACGGTTGGTTTGAAGAAGTAAGAAAAAACAACGGCTTCGATTATATCCTGCTGGCGCATCATGCCAACGACAATATGGAAACGGTACTGATGCATTTCTTCCGCGGAACCGGGCTGGAAGGCCTTACAGGGATACCGGAGGAGAATAAGGAAAAGCATTGCCTGCGGCCGATGCTGCACCTGAAGCGAAGCGAAATTTTGTCTTTTGCCAAAGAAAGAGAACTGGAATGGGTGGAAGACAGTTCCAATATTTCGGATACGTACACCCGTAATTTTTTTCGCAACAGCCTGATTCCACAAGTACAAACTGTTTTTCCGCAGGCCGAAGACAATATACTGCAAAACATCCGTCGCCTGCAGGAAACAGCAAACCTGTATAACAGCCTGGTGGAAGACCTCAAAAAAAAGATTTGTATCATCAAAGGAGAGGAGGTGCACATTTCAGTGCTGAAACTGATGCAGTATAAAAACACCTCGCTCCTTTACGAGATCATCAAACCGTTTGGGTTTGGGGAGCCCTATGTAGCGGAACTGGTAAAACTGTCCAAAGCTGAATCAGGAAAGTATATTGCTAACGATCGCTATCGCATCATTCGCCATCGTGCCTGGTTTATCATTGCTCCCATCGCAACAACGGCAGCAACCATAGTAATTGAAAAGAACGTGGAAAGAATAGCGTTCGACAACAGTGAACTGTTTTTAAAGTTTATTCGGATGGAAAAATTTTCCTTGAATCCTTCCCCAACGATCGCTCAACTGGACGCAAGGGAACTGCAGTTTCCACTGGTGTTGCGGAAGTGGAAACGGGGCGATTATTTCTACCCGATGGGCATGCACAAAAAGAAAAAGCTTGCCCGGTTCTTCATCGATCAAAAATTATCGCAGACCCAGAAAGAAAAAGCATGGGTGCTGGAAAGTCACAAGCGCATTGTATGGATCGTGGGCTACCGCATCGATGACCGTTTTAAAGTCACGGAGGCTACACGGCAGGTGCTGCAGCTTAGTTTGTCCAACCTCTGATCTGCATGTAGGCTTTAATCCGCTCAATGCCGGCTGCCACTACGTTGTAATCGATCAGGCGTCCTAAAACAATCACAAAAGCAAGCCCGTAAATAGCCCCCCAGATATGGGCCGAATGGTTGATGTTACTGCCACCTTTCCGATCCATGATGGCAGATATAATAAGATAAAGCGGGGCAAAGATGAACCCGGGGATTGGGATGGGAATAAAGAAGATAAAAACTTCCGTGTGCGGTGCCAGCATCAGGCCCGCAAAAATTACGGCACTAACCGCACCGGAAGCACCCAGGCTGCGGTAGTGGTAATTGTCGCGGTTTTTAAAATAGGTAGGCAGGAGCGAAATCAGCAAGGCGGACACATACATCAACAGGTAAACGTAACGACCGGAAGATCCCATCAGTTCGACAAAACCATCTTCCACACCTTTTCCGAAAAGGTATAGGGCCAGCATGTTGAAAATAAGGTGACCCCAATCCGCATGGATCAATCCGCAGCTAAAAAAACGGTAGAACTGGTTGTGCTGCGACACGGCCGGCGGGTAAAAGATCAGGTCATCGATCACTTTTGAATTGCTAAACCCGCTGATAGAAACAATGGCCGTAATGATAACAAGTATAAGGGTAATGCTAAGCTCCATGTTTAAGTTTGTCGTTTGTGTTTTGTAGTTTGTGGTTGTCCGTTTTTCTTTTGTCGTTTGTCGTTTTCTATCTCCTTACTCCGATCGCTATTCAATTCTATTATTCTGTAAAGACAGCAGTTGCCTTGACGCTCCATTCGTGCAATCCATGCAAAAATCAGTGTTTACCGGTGGTGATATTTTTCGTTGCGCAAAATAGTGCAGGCACGGTAAACCTGTTCGGCAAGGATCAATCGTACCAATTGATGGGGAAAGGTAAGAGGTGAAAGCGACCATTTGAGCCTGGCGGCCTGCAATACTTTTTCATCCAGCCCGAACGCACCGCCAATCAGGAACACCAGGTTTTTGCTGCTTTCATTGGCCCGCTGTTGAAGGAAATTGGCCAGTCCTTCGGAGGTCAGGCTTTTGCCTCTTTCATCCAGTGCAATGAGGTAGTCATCATCTTTCAGGAGTCCAAGAATAGTTTCGCCTTCCCGTTTTTTGAGGTCTGCTTCCGAAAGCAGGCCGGCGTTTTTTGGAACGGGAATAATGTTCCATTGCACCGCGAAATAATTGGAGAGCCGTTTGGTAAATTCATCGATGCCGCTCTTTACATAGCCCTCATGCGCCTTGCCAACCGACCAGAATGAAATCTTCATACGCGTTGATTCTGCTGAAGGCGGAAAGGTAAGGGGAAATGATGTGCGGATAGGCAGATGTGCCAATATGCGGATATGCATTCGCCTATACCGTTGGCAACAATCTATTAACAATCAGGAAAATCAACTGACTTTGTATTGCCTTAAATCAGCATATCTATGTATCCGCATATTCGCATATCATCTACGGTGCTGCGCTTTGCGGGGCAGTTGGCAGTTGAAGGGAGATGTCTTCCAATACCTGGTCAATCAGGTCACGGTCACGGGTACCCTCCACACGCCAGAAACCGGATTCCTGGCTAGCCAGAATAATTGGTGGAGCAATTTCGCGGTTGGGGTTTTCAGCAGGGTTCAGCCGAAGGCGGTTTCGATCCTCTTCCAGCACCTGGTAACCCACAGGATGGCCTTCAATAAAGAGCACGGTTGAAAACAGAACCATAAGGTAGAATTTTGACTTCTACTCTGTAAAGAATCATACCGATTTTAACTCTACTGATTGAAAAATTGTTAAGAATCAAGTGTACTAAGGGAAAGCTATTACAGTCTCAAACTAAATTCTCTGGTTGGGCCTGTTTGTCTAGGAAATTTGACGCTATCCTTTAAACCATAATGGGCCATTAAATTAGGCAACCTCTTGTTTGGGGAAGAAGATTCTCATTGTAAAATGCAAAGCTTGTTACCGGCTTTCTGCAGTGCGATGTTGTTTGTCCCGTTGCCTCTTCAGAAACTTTTCCCTGATAACATCCTGCACCCGTTGTCCGCTGATTTTGCTTTCCAGCCAGGAAATGATATCGAGATAAGCAAAGGCCCGGCTCTCAAATTTATTGCTCTCGATCTGTTTTAGTTTTGTCAACAGCTTTTCAAATTCAGGCTTTAGTTCCCGCGGCGAAAGATTGAATGATTTGCGCAGGAAGAGAAAAATTTCCTCTTCTACCAGGCTCAGGTTTTCCATCTTGGCCATGAAGCGGTACACCGATTTGGTAAGGTACTCCAGCAATTCGTAATTGCCCAGTTCATAATGGGCAATCAGGTGCAGCAGGCGTGCATAACACTGCAGGTCGTTCCGAAGGTTTACTTTCCAGTTGATAATGCGGGTGAGGTATTTAACGGTGTTGTCGAAGTCGCCACTGCCAAAATAAAGCGAAGCAATTTTGTAGTAAAAAACGAGTACCCGGTGATTATCGAGGTAAAGGGAATACTCCTTTAATTTTTCCGTGATCTCCGGCACCAGTTTAACGCCTTCATCAAAAGTGCCCATCATAAAATGCCGGTTGATCTTGGCTGTGAACAGGTACACAAACACCTGGATGGTGTTGTTCTCATTGTGCTGCACGACATCCGATTCGGCAAATGTTTCAAATGCTTTGAGCGTTTTTTCAAATTTTTCATAATTGCCCAAGTCAAAATGTGCGCTGATCAGATTGTGCATGCCCCTGATATAATGTCCTGTTTCTACGGGAATCATTTGTGGCTCTTCATGGAAAGTATCCACCCATTTTTGCGTGTGACGGTAGTACATCAGGAAATCGAGGCGAATAAAGGCATACCAGCAATAGCTCTGGTGCAGGTACAGCTTCTGGTAAAAACCTTTGCCCTGTCCGGCAGGTATGTTGTGCTGGAAAAACTGTGTCAGCATGCCTTCATCCGTATCGTTTCGGGCATGACCATAATTGATGAACCAGCCATACAACTCCAGCGCCAGGTTGGAAAGGTGGTTCGTCAACGCCAGTTCGTCCATCAGGGCTTTCGACTCGTTGGTCAGTTGCCGCGACCGATCTTTCAGACTCCGGGTAATGTGCAGGGCTTCGATCTTTTTTTCCAGAAAAATGGCTTGCAACAAAAAGCTGTCCTGGTGGCGGCTTCGGGCGGCCTCTTTTGTTTTTTCCAGTGCTTTCAGGCTTTGCAGGTAAAGACCCTTATTGTAAAGAATGCGGGCATAGTCCAATTGCTCGTGCAATTGAATGTCGATGTTGTTGCTGCTTTCCAGCAGGCGCAGGCTGGCCAGGATCTGTTTGTACAGATGCGTTTTACGGTTGGCCAGTTGTTCTTTTTTTGTGAACTGAAGCTTTTTCAGCAGGGCCGCTTCGTCATATTCCTGCATTTTATCAATGGCATCAAAAAGCTGGATGATCTTGAGGTCTTCGTTCGAAGAATTCCGCTTTATATAGAGTTTAAAGTTGCGCTTTTCGCCTTTTTGAAGGGAGTGGATCAATTGAAAAAGTGTATCGGCCGACCGGCTAGGCATCATATAATGTTTTAGACCAAATGCAATAGGGGCAAGGGTTTCAGCAGGGGCCTCACCCTTTCATGGGGGCAAAATAAGGTGTATTTTGTTTTCCGCTGCCCATAGTGCTAAGGTACTTTTAAAGACGGTTCACCTACGCAATTATTGCCTGAACCGGTTAAAATCGTAATCCTAATCTGTAAAAAAACGTATGGCCGACGGTAAAATTTACATCTTCGATACAACGCTGCGGGACGGCGAGCAGGTCCCCGGTTGTAAATTAAATACAACGGAAAAGGTGGCGCTTGCCCTTGAGTTGGAAGCTTTAGGCGTTGACATTATTGAAGCCGGGTTCCCTATCTCCAGTCCCGGTGACTACGAATCGGTAAACCAGATTTCAAAAAATGTTCGTGATGTCACCATCTGTGCGCTGAGCCGTGCCGTTCAAAAAGACATCGAGGTAGCCGCACAGGCCCTGAAATATGCCAAACGTCCGCGCATTCATACCGGCATTGGCACTTCTGATTATCATATCAAATCAAAATTTAATTCCACCCGCGAGGAGATCCTGGAAAGAGCGGTGCAGTGTGTAACCTGGGCCCGCAACTTTACCGACGATGTGGAGTTTTACGCCGAAGATGCTGGCCGTACCGA
The DNA here is from genome assembly GCA_014163555.1 of Flavisolibacter longurius. Lineage (GTDB taxonomy): Bacteria > Bacteroidota > Bacteroidia > Chitinophagales > Chitinophagaceae > Flavisolibacter. The sequence goes on along the minus strand of JACJGO010000001.1, from coordinate 85,353 downwards.
CAACCAATACCTGGCCCGTGTGATCGAAGCCGTGATTGCTGCCGGTGCCACGACAGTGAACATCCCGGATACCACCGGTTATTGCCTGCCCAGCCAATACGGCGAAAAGATTGCTTTCCTGAAGAACAACGTATCGAACATCGATAAAGCTGTTATTTCCTGTCATTGCCACAACGACCTGGGACTGGCCACGGCCAATTCCATTTCCGGCGTAATTGCTGGTGCCCGCCAGATCGAATGTACCATCAACGGTTTGGGCGAACGAGCCGGTAATACCTCGCTGGAAGAAGTAGTGATGATCCTGAAACAGCACAAACACCTGGGGCTTCACACTAACATCAATACGAAACTTTTGAACCCACTGAGCCGTATGGTATCCGATACCATGCGCATGCCGGTTCAGCCCAACAAAGCCATCGTCGGTGCCAATGCTTTCTCGCATTCTTCGGGCATTCACCAGGACGGCTTTTTGAAAGATGCACTGACCTATGAAATCATCAATCCTGAAGAAGTGGGAGCAGAGCAAAGCAAGATTGTGCTGACGGCACGCAGCGGCCGCAGTGCCCTGGCCTACCGCCTACAGAAGCTGGGCTTCAGCTTTACCCGCAATGATGTGGATGTTTTATACAACGAGTTTTTAAAAGTGGCCGATATGAAAAAAGAGGTGAAAGACGAAGACCTTAAAGAAATGGCCAGCGTATATGTACCGCAAGCAGAAGTAGCATAAGAACATGGGAAAAACCTTATTTGAGAAGATCTGGGACAAGCATGTCGTAAAGTCCATCGAGAATGGACCTGACGTGATTTTTATCGATACGCATTTTATTCATGAAGTCACCAGCCCACAGGCTTTTGCCGGACTGGAAAAGCGAGGATTGAGCGTTTTCAACCCAGCCCGTGTGGTGGCTACGGCTGATCACAACGTGCCTACCATCAATCAGCACCTGCCCATTCGCGAAGAACTTTCCCGCAAGCAGGTGGAAAAGCTCATTGAAAATTGCAAAAACCACAATATCGAACTCTATGGACTCGGTCATCCTTACCAGGGCATCGTGCATGTGATCGGTCCCGAACTGGGCATCACGCAACCCGGTATGACGATGGTTTGCGGTGATAGCCATACGTCCACGCATGGTGCCTTTGGTTCTATTGCCTTCGGTATTGGTACATCGGAAGTAGAGATGGTGCTGGCAACGCAATGCTTGTTGCAAAGCAAGCCCAAACTGATGCGCATCAATGTAGAGGGTGAACTGGCGAACGGGGTGGTGTCAAAAGATATTATTCTTTACATCATTGCCAAAATTTCGGCCAGCGGTGCTACCGGTTATTTTGTTGAATACGCCGGTTCGGCCATTCGTTCGCTGTCGATGGAAGCCCGTATGACCATCTGCAATATGAGCATTGAGATGGGCGCCAGAGGCGGCATGATCGCTCCGGATGAAACTACTTTTGCGTATGTGCATGGCCGCCAGTTTGCTCCAAAAGGCGAAGCTTGGGATCAAAAACTGGCTGAATGGAAAGAGCTATACAGTGATGCCGATGCTAAGTTTGATCTTGAGATCGACATTGATGCCTCGGAAATTGAGCCAATGATCACCTATGGTACCAACCCGGGATTAGGCATTGCTATCAACGGCCTTGTTCCCACGCCGGAAAGCATCCCTGACGAAGCCGAACGCAGGAACATTGCCAAGGCGCTCGACTATATGGGTCTCCAGGCCGGAAAACCGCTGCGTGGTATGCCGGTGCAGAATGTTTTCATCGGCAGTTGCACCAACTCCCGCATCGAGGATCTGCGCATGGTTGCCAGCCTGGTGAAAGGCAAAAAAAAGAATGAAGGGGTAAGAGTCATGATCGTTCCCGGCTCACAGCAGGTAGCGGCACAAGCCAAAGCGGAAGGTCTTGATAAAATTTTTGAAGAAGCTGGTTTTGAAATGCGCCAGGCTGGGTGCAGTGCCTGCCTGGGTATGAACGAAGACAAGATCCCCGCCGGTGAATATTGTGTTTCTACCAGCAATCGCAATTTCGAAGGAAGACAAGGGGTAGGTGCCCGAACGCTTTTGGCCAGTCCGTTGACGGCAGCAGCAGCAGCAATTACCGGAGTGATAACCGATGTAAGAGAAATTTTAAGTTAGAAAGAATTTTCAATGTTCAATGTTCAATTGTCAAGGCAAAAGAATGAACAATTTGAAAATTGAACATTGATTGTTGAGAGTTGAACATTTTTCATAAAGAACAATGCAGGCGATAACAACCATACATAGCACATTTGTTCCACTGCCCGTGGAAAATATCGATACGGATCAGATCATTCCTGCCCGCTTTTTAAAAGCAACCACAAAAGTGGGTTTTGGCAAGAACCTGTTCCGCGATTGGCGTTACGAAGCCGATGATGAAACAAAACCGAAAGCTGATTTTGTATTGAACCAACCGCAGTATAAAGGCGAGTTTTTAGTAGCCGGAAAAAATTTCGGTTGTGGCTCATCCCGCGAACACGCTGCCTGGTCCATTGCCGATTACGGATTTAAAGTAGTGGTGTCAAGCTTTTTTGCCGACATCTTCCGCAACAATGCCCTGAACAATGGCCTGTTGCCGGTTCAGGTAAGCGAAGCTTTTTTGCAGAAAATATTTGCGCAGCCCAATGGCACGACCTTGTCCGTTGACCTGGCCGCACAATCAATCACCATCGACAGCACCGGCGAAACCGAAAGCTTCGCTATCAATCAATACAAAAAGACCTGTTTGCTAAACGGCTTTGATGATATTGATTTCCTGTTAAGCATGAAAGAAGAGATTGAGTCATTTGAAAAATCGTACACGAAGTAAACAATGAACAAACGCATTGCAGTCATAAATGGTGATGGGATCGGGCCTGAAGTAACCGCGCAATCAATCAAAGTGTTGAATGCGGTTGGCGAACGTTTTGGCCACCAGTTTAGCTACAGTCATGGCCTGATGGGAGCCGATGCGATTGATAAAACCGGCGACCCGCTTCCGGATGCAACACTTGAATTGTGCACACAAAGCGATGCGATTCTTTTTGGTGCAATTGGCCACCCCAAGTTCGATAACGATCCTACGGCGAAAGTGCGCCCCGAACAGGGATTGCTGAAGCTGCGTAAATCGTTACAGCTTTATGCTAACATCCGCCCGGTGAATACCTATCCCAGCCTGCATCATCTTTCACCCCTGCGTGAAGACCGGCTGGAAGATGTGGACTTTGTGATCTACCGCGAGCTGACCGGGGGTATTTATTTCGGAAAAAAAGAACTGGCAGAAGATGGCAATGAAGCCTCTGATCTCTGCACCTATAACCGTTCAGAAATTGAACGCATTGCCCACCTGGCTTTCGGGGCGGCACAACAACGCAAAAAACGGTTAACCTTAGTCGATAAAGCCAATGTGCTGGAAACATCCCGTCTTTGGCGCAAAGTAGTGCAGGAAGTGGCTCCTTCATACGTTGATGTAATCGTTGACTACATGTTTGTGGACAACGCAGCCATGCAGATCATCGTCAATCCAAAGCAGTTTGACGTGATGCTCACCGAAAACATGTTTGGTGATATCCTTTCCGATGAAGCCAGTGTGATCAGCGGTTCGCTGGGCATGTTGCCTTCGGCATCGGTTGGTGTAAAAACAGCGATGTTCGAACCCATTCACGGTTCGTACCCCCAGGCCGCCGGGAAAGACATTGCCAACCCGGTAGGTTCTATTTTATCAGCTGCGATGCTGCTCGATTATTTCAACCTTTTTGAAGAAGCAACTGCGGTTCGCAACGCGGTGAAATGGGCGCTGGATGCCAGGTTTGTCACCAAAGACATTGACCCGATCAACTATTATTTTACCTCCACGGTAGGCGACCTGATTAGTGAATCTATCGCTGGCCGTGTGCCTAACGATATTAACCAGATCAATGTTGAACTGCGGAAGTCAACCTTAATCTGATTTTAGATCGACGCTACGATTGCTGTCGGCGATTGTTGACGATTGCTTGCCTTGAATTGATTCGTTCCACAAATCAAATCATACGTATGTATTACAACGAGAACACGATTGTGTATTACAATGGCGAGTTTATTAAAGCAACTGAGGCCAGGGGCAATGTTTACGATCAGTCTTTGCATTATGGCTATGCCGTTTTTGAAGGCATCCGTTCCTACAACACTGAAAACGGTACCCGCATTTTTAAAGCAAAAGAACACTACGATCGTCTGGAGTTTTCTGCGAAAGCCATTGGCATTCCGTATACATACAAAACAGACGAGCTCATTGAACTGACTTACGAATTGCTGAAGCGCAACAATTTCAGCGATGCGTATATCCGTCCGCTGGTCACCTGTCCTCCCAACATGCAACTGACAAAAGGCAAGGATGCGCAATTGCTCCTGGCCGCATGGGAGTGGGGTGCTTATCTCGGCGAAAAATTATTGCGCCTTTACACCTCTTCGTACAGAAGAATCACACCCGCTTCTTTTAAAGTGGAAGCAAAAGTCTCCGGCCACTACATCAATTCCATCATGGCCACGCAGGAAGCCAAAGATCTTGGTTTTGACGAAGCGCTGCTGCTGGATGTGGACGGCTTTGTAGCGGAAGGTCCCGGCGCCAATATTTTCTTTGAAAAAGACGGTGTGCTGCATACCCCGCAACTGGGTAGCATTCTGCCGGGCATCACCCGGGCCACCGTGCTGGAGATCTGTAATGACCTGGGCATTGAAGTCCTCCAGCGACAAATCAGGCCCGAAGAGATCAAAGGTGTTGATGGCGCTTTCATGTGCGGAACGGCGGCAGAAGTGATCGGCATTCAATCGCTCGATGAGGTTGCCTTTGCCAAGCCCTGGAAAGAAACACTGGGTGCCACTATTCAGAAAGCATACAAAAACCTCGTGCTGGAAAAAGAATACCGCACCGCCTTGCAAGTAGCATGATTGAACTGAATAAATACAGCAAAACAATTACGCAGGACGAAACCCAGCCGGCTGCACAAGCCATGCTGTACGGAATTGGCCTGACGGAAGATGACCTGAAGAAAGCGCAAGTAGGCGTTGTGAGCATGGGCTACGACGGCAATACCTGCAATATGCACCTGAACGATCTGGCCAGGATTGTCAAACAAGGTGTATGGGATAACGATTTAGTAGGATTGATATTTAACACCATTGGCGTCAGTGATGGCATCAGCAACGGTACTGACGGCATGCGCTTTTCGCTGGTCAGCCGCGATATCATTGCTGACTCCATTGAAGCAGTTTGCGGTGCCCAGTATTATGATGCGGTGGTTGCCCTGCCGGGTTGCGATAAGAATATGCCCGGTTCTATTATTGCCATGGGACGACTCAATCGTCCGGCGATTATGGTGTACGGCGGAACGATTGCACCAGGCCACTACAATGGCCAGGATCTGAATATTGTTTCAGCGTTTGAGGCCTTGGGGCAAAAGATTGCCGGTACCATCACCGAAGAAGATTTTCGCTGCATCGTTAAAGCATCTTGCCCCAGCGCAGGTGCCTGCGGTGGCATGTACACCGCCAATACGATGGCAGCGGCAATTGAAGCGATGGGAATGAGCCTTCCGTTTTCTTCTTCGAATCCTGCCTTGAGCCAGGAGAAAAAAGATGAATGCCTGGCGGCAGGGAAGGCCATTCGGCTCCTGCTGGAAAAAGATATCAAGCCTAAAGACATCATGACCCGCAAGGCATTTGAGAATGCCATCACGGTGATCATGGTTTTGGGTGGATCAACCAATGCCGTGCTGCACCTGATTGCAATGGCCAAAAGCGTGGATGTGGAACTCACGCAGGACGATTTTCAAACCATTAGTAATCGGGTACCGGTACTGGCTGATTTTAAACCCAGCGGAAAATATTTAATGCAGGATCTCTATCAGCACGGCGGTGTTCCTGCCGTGATGAAATACCTGCTGGAGCAAGGCCTTTTGCACAGCGATTGTTTAACCGTAACCGGTAAAACCGTTGCGGAGAACCTGGCCGACGTTCCTTCGCTGGATTTCGAAGCACAAAAGATCATTCATCCGATCACGGATCCTCTTAAGCCAACTGGTCACCTGCAGATCCTCTATGGTAATCTGGCCCCTGGCGGCAGTGTAGCCAAGATCAGTGGCAAAGAAGGCGAACGATTTGAAGGTCCTGCCCGGGTGTTCGACGGCGAATTTGAACTCATTGCGGGTATCCGTTCGGGTAAGGTAAAGGCCGGCGACGTCGTCGTGATTCGCTACGTAGGACCAAAAGGTGGCCCTGGCATGCCTGAAATGCTGAAGCCCACGTCGGCCATCATCGGCGCTGGTTTGGGTAAATCCGTTGCCTTGATCACGGACGGTCGTTTCAGTGGTGGTACGCATGGTTTTGTGGTGGGACATATCACACCCGAAGCTTTTGATGGCGGTACCCTTGCACTGGTGCAGGATGACGATATCATTGAACTCGACGCAACAGCTAACACCATTACGCTGAAGGTTGGGGATGCAGAACTGGCGCAGCGAAAAGCCCGGTGGAAGCAGCCCGCCCTGAAAGCAGAAAAAGGAATACTATTTAAATATGCAAGACACGTTAAAACAGCCGCAGACGGATGCGTTACAGACGAAGACTGAAACCATAAGTGGATCAGAAGCTGTGATGCGGGCATTTGTAGAGGAAGGTGTGGAGACCATTTTTGGTTATCCCGGTGGCGCTATCATGCCTATCTATGATGCCCTGTACGATTTCCAGGATTCGTTGGAGCATATTTTGGTTCGTCACGAACAGGGAGCCATTCATGCCGCACAGGGCTTTGCCCGTACCTCGGGTAAAACCGGTGTGGTGTTTGCCACCAGCGGCCCGGGTGCTACCAACCTGGTCACAGGACTGGCCGATGCGTTGATTGACAGTACGCCTGTTGTTTGCATTACGGGTCAGGTGTTTGCACACTTGTTAGGCACCGATGCCTTCCAGGAGACAGACATCATTAACATGACCACACCCTGCACCAAGTGGAACTACCAGGTGACGGATGCTACCGAGATTCCGGCTGTTTTGGCAAAAGCCTTTTTTATCGCTGCCAGTGGCCGTCCCGGCCCGGTGCTGATCGATATTACCAAGAACGCACAAGTACAAAAGTTTGACTATACCGGTTACGAAAAGTGCAACTTTATTCGCAGTTACCGGCCCAAGCCCATTGTACGCAAAGAATACATTGCCGAAGCGGCAACCCTGATCAACAGCGCCAAAAAGCCGTTTGTGATTTTTGGCCAAGGTGTGATCCTTGGCAAAGCCGAAAAAGAATTCAAAGCCTTTATCGAAAAGGCCGGCATTCCTGCCGCCTGGACTATCCTGGGCCTGAGTGCCTTGCCATCTGATCATCCCTTGAATGTAGGTATGCTGGGAATGCATGGCAATTATGCGCCCAATGTGCTCACCAACGAATGCGATGTGCTTATCGCCGTGGGTATGCGCTTCGATGACCGGGTGACCGGCCGCCTGGATAAATATGCCAAGCAGGCAAAAGTGATCCACCTCGATATTGATCCGGCTGAAATTGACAAGAATGTAAAAGCAACCGTTCCGGTTTGGGGCGATTGCAAAGAAACTTTGCCTCTGCTCACCGAGCAGGTGGAATTCCGCAATCATGCAGCCTGGTTACAACGCTTCAAAGAACTGGAAAGCGAGGAAGTAACGCAATGCATTTTCCCTGAGCTCAATCCTGATTCCGAACAAATGACCATGGGCGAAGTGATCAAGCACCTGAATGAACTTTCGGGTGGTGAAGCGGTGCTGGTAACCGACGTGGGACAACACCAGATGGTGACCTGCCGTTACGCCAAATTCAACAGCTCAAAAAGTAATATTACATCCGGTGGTTTGGGGACAATGGGCTTTGCCCTGCCTGCCGCTATCGGTGCCAAATTTGGTGCACCTGAAAGAACTGTGGTAGCCATCATCGGCGACGGGGGTTTCCAGATGACCATACAGGAACTGGGCACCATTATGCAAACCGGCATCAATGTAAAAATTCTTATCCTGAACAATGAATTTCTGGGCATGGTGCGACAGTGGCAGGAACTTTTTCACGGCAAGCGCTACTCGTTTGTAAACATCGAAAGCCCCGATTTTGTACAGGTGGCCAAAGGTTACCGCATTGCCGGAAAACGAATCTCCAAACGAGAAGAATTAAAAGGTGCGTTGCAGGAAATGCTGGCGCACGACGGCTCTTACCTGCTGGAAGTAATGGTAGGAAAAGAGAACAATGTGTTCCCGATGGTGGAAGCCGGAACCAGTGTCAGCGAAATACGTCTTAAATAAATGGCCATGCAGAAACAGGAATTTACCATAACAGTTTATACAGAAAATACCATCGGATTGCTTAACCGCATTGCGATTATTTTCTCCCGTCGCAAGATCAATATCGAAAGCATGAACACCTCGCCTTCCGAAGTTGACGGTATTCATCGCTTTACTATTGTCATCAACGAAACGGAAGAAGTGGTACGCAAACTGGTTCGCCAGATTGAAAAGCAGGTGGAAGTGCTGAAGGCTTACTACAATACCGGCGATGAGATTGTGTGGCAGGAATTGGCCCTTTACAAAGTGCCTACCGATGAAATTGCAGAAAAGGTAAAAGTAGAACGCCTACTGCGTGAGTTTGGTGCCAGAGCCGTGGTGATCCGCAAAGATTATACGGTATTTGAAACCACCGGTCACCGTGAAGAAACGGATCGGTTGATCAAAGTATTGGAGCCACATGGCCTGATTGAATTTGTTCGCAGTGCCCGGGTGGCCATCATTAAAAATAGCAATGGTTTCCACGAAAAATTGAAAGAGTTTGAAGAGCTCAATCCCGGCTTCGAGCTTGTGGCCAACGAATACCTGAACAAACAGGAAGAAGTTTTCGATATGTAGAGAGCAGCCGTGAGCTGTTAGCTGCTAGCTTCTAGTTTTTTTGCTCAAAGCTCATGGCTCGTAGCTCACAGCTTTCCCAACAACTATTCATCATCAACAAAAAATAAGAACAATGGCAAAATTAAATTTCGGTGGTGTGGAAGAAAATGTAGTGACTCGAGAAGAGTTCCCGCTTTCCAAAGCACAAGAAGTATTGCAAAATGAGGTGGTCGCTGTGATCGGCTATGGTGTGCAGGGCCCCGGCCAGGCATTGAACCAAAAAGAAAACGGCATCAACGTGATTGTTGGCCAGCGCAAAAATTCTAAGTCCTGGGATAAAGCCGTACGTGATGGCTTTGTGCCCGGCGAGTCACTTTTTGAAATTGAAGAGGCACTGGAGCGTGGCACTATCATTTGCTATTTGTTGAGCGATGCGGCCCAAATTGCCATGTGGCCCACGGTAAAAAAACATTTAACACCTGGCAAAGCCTTGTATTTCTCTCACGGCTTTGGCATTACCTATAACGATCAAACCGGCATCATTCCTCCGGCTGATGTGGATGTATTCCTGGTAGCACCCAAAGGTTCGGGCACATCATTGCGCCGCATGTTCCTGCAGGGGCGTGGACTGAACTCCAGTTTTGCCATCTTCCAGGATGCCACGGGTCGTGCATGGGAAAGGGTTGTTGCCCTGGGTATTGCTATCGGTAGCGGATACCTGTTTGAAACAGATTTTAAAAAAGAAGTATACTCAGACTTAACCGGCGAACGCGGAACCCTGATGGGCGCCATCCAGGGCATTTTTGCCGCCCAGTACGAAGTGCTGCGCTCTAAAGGCCATACGCCTTCTGAAGCCTTCAACGAAACAGTAGAAGAGCTGACGCAATCCTTGATGCCGCTGGTGGCGGAGAACGGTATGGACTGGATGTATGCCAACTGTTCTACTACGGCTCAACGGGGAGCACTGGACTGGTGGAAGAAATTCCGTGATGCCACAGCACCGGTGTTCAAAGAACTTTACGAAAGCGTTGCTGCCGGAAAAGAAGCCGCTCGTTCCATTGAAAGCAACTCCAAAGCAGACTACCGCGAAAACCTGGAAGAAGAGCTGAAGGAATTGCGGGAAAGCGAATTGTGGCAAGCTGGTAAAACCGTACGCAGCCTGCGTCCGGAAAACCAAAAGCCTGCTGAACATAAACCCGTATCGGCCAATGAGCAAAGACACCAGAAAGTAAAATTCACGTCACCCCTTTATCGTGATTAAGACAATTTCCATAGCATCGGAATTAAATTTTCAAAACGCCGTTGAACGACTAAAGCCGGTGGTGAACAAAACACCACTGGCGTATAGTCATAATCTCTCCCGGCGTTATGGCTGCGAGATCTACCTCAAACGGGAAGATCTGCAGGTAGTGCGTTCCTACAAATTGCGTGGCGCCTTTAACCTGATGAGCAGTTTGCCGGCTGAGCAAGTAGCCAAAGGTGTTGTTTGTGCCAGTGCCGGTAACCATGCACAGGGTTTTGCCTTTTCGTGTAAAAAATTACGGGTGAAGGGTACCGTTTTTATGCCCGTCATCACACCGCAGCAAAAAGTACAGCAGACCAAACTTTTTGGTGAAGATTTCATCGAAATTAAACTGGTTGGCGACACGTTTGACGATTGTGCCATTGCGGCAAAAGAATTTACGGCACAGAACAACCTCACGTTTATTCCACCCTTCGATCACCTGCGCATCATTGAAGGACAGTCCACGGTTGGCGTGGAAATCCTAGAAGAACAGGATGGCATTGATTATGTTTTTATGCCTGTAGGCGGCGGCGGACTCGCTGCCGGCGTAGGTACGTATTTCAAAACATTCTCTCCACATACAACGCTTGTTGGCCTGGAGCCACAGGGTGCCCCTTCCATGAAGGCTGCCTTTGAAGCCGGCCAACCGGTTACGCTGGAAAATATTGAACGATTTGTAGACGGCGCTGCTGTCAAACGGGTCGGCGAGCTAAATTATACAATCTGTAAAGAAGTACTCGACCAGATCGAACTCGTTCCGGAAGGAAAAGTTTGTACAACCATCCTGAAACTGTACAACGAAGAAGCCATTGTGGTAGAACCCGCCGGTGCGCTTTCCATTGCCGCACTGGACCTGTTTGCCGAACAGATTCGCGGGAAAAAGGTAGTATGCATTATCAGCGGCGGTAACAACGATATCGACCGCATGCAGGAGATCAAAGAACGGTCGCTGCAATACGAAGGCCTCAAACATTATTTTCTCATTCGCTTTGCCCAGCGTCCGGGTGCGCTGAAAGAATTCGTTAACCATGTGCTGGGACCCGACGACGATATTACCCGGTTTGAGTACATGCAAAAGCACAACAAGGAAACGGGGCCTGCGCTGGTGGGAGTGGAGCTAAAGTCAAGGGAAGACTACGACATCCTACTTGACAATTTAAGTAGATACAAATTCAGCTACACAGAACTGAACAAGGATGACAACCTGTTTGGCTACCTGGTATAGTGAATTCGGCAAAGTTTCCTCTTTGATTTGTCATACAGAAAGGCCAATCCATGTTGAAGCGAATGGAGCGCATTGTATAATAGTGAAGTTGTGGGTACTTCCATGCTTTATCTTATTGAACTCAAGTCATTCTTTTGCTGGTAAACGATCTTTCCATCTATGATGGTGAGTACACTTTTCGTAGACGGAAGCTGTTGTGCTGGAATTATAAATATATCCTGCGACAATACGGCCAGATCTGCCAGCATTCCTTTCGCAAGTGTTCCTTTTTCCTTTTCGGTAAACTCCGCAAAGGCATTGGTTTTTGTATAAGCGATTACAGCTTGCTCTCTGGTAAAGTTTTCTTTTGGATTTGGATGGGTGCTTGTCATTTTCATAATTTCAACAAATGGATTAATTGTTCCATCCGGCGCAATGCCTACGATGATCCCACTATCCAGCAAAGACCGCATTGGACTGCCCATGCAGAACTTTGGCGTATGCATCACCAGGATACCAAACTCTTTTAAAATTTTTCTGTTTTTTGCTGAAATGTTCCCTGTTTCAACGTCTCCAACGCAATTGTGTTCTATACGTACTCTTTTTGCTTTCCATTGGTCTGCGCTTGCCATCTCTTTCATGAGCGCCAGCACGACTCCAAAACTGCTGTCAGCCGTCATGTGCATTAACAACTGCCTGTCGGTTGTCAGTGCTTCCCTTAAAATCTGTTTCATTGTGTCAATTGGGTAATTCAATCGTCCATACCAGCCTGGCTTACCTGCATACGGAACGGTGCGCAAGGCGTTACCTTCCATGGGTGAGCCGTCGATAACATATTTTATTCCAGTAAGGTAAGTAAGTGTGGAAGGAGTGTTGCCATTGGCATCCCAATCTGTTAACTGTCTGCCCGCTGCAGTTGATCGTGGCCAGGCAATCATCCGGATACGTTGGGGTAAATCAGCAGCAGGCCAAACGGTGATTGCTTCTGCCGCATTGAAGCCAGTACCCATAAATTGAACAGTCGTTATACCAACGGGTAATTGTTTTTGGGCATAGGTCTTTAATCCTTTAATCAAATTTTCCGGTTCTGACTTGTACATGGCAATCCAAACGGGTGCCTGCGCATTCTGCTCTATAGATGATATTTTATTGGACGCATTCCTAATATACCAGCCGCCCACAGGGTCTTTATGACCATCACTCAAACCTGATGCAACAAGTGCCTTTTCGTTTATGGTGAGACCATGCCCCCACCAAATTTGAAGGGCTACCGGATTGTTGGGTGCTATACTATCCAAAGCAGCCCGCATGCTGGTATCATGAAGAACCACGACGCCAATCAATCCATGGATCCATTCACCTGGTTTTGCAACCTTTACCAGTCTGCTTACAGAGTCTAACACCGCCGATTTACTCAGCCCGTCCGGATGAAAATCTGTGTATGCATAGGATTTTCCTATTAGTGCATCCCAACCCGGATGATCATGTCCATTATTGAATCCCGGTACAACCACTTTTCCTTTGAGGTCAATCTTTTTCGTTTTGGCGGAAGCTAATTTTTCGATGGTAGCACTACTACCGGTTGCCACTACCCTGTTGCCCTTGATGGCCAGTGCCTGTACATAAAGTTGCTTTGCATCCGACGTAAATATTTTCCCATTCGTGAGTATCAAGTCTGCCTGCTGGGCGTTGATTTTTGTACTGCAAAAACAAGACACGAACAAAATCGTCGCGATTGCATATAATTGCTTTTTCATCCTGATTTATTTTAACGTGAAGAGCCAATTTCTCCTTGCCTATGTTGTAAATTTTTGCAATAGTGAATCTGGAGAAACTGTTGATCAAACTTCCATCAAAGGAGAGAGCAGTTAGGGAAAATTCCTGTGGAAAGCAGGAATGCTTTTGTGAACAGACGGATTGACGAGTGAAGCAATGAATAAAGTGTCTGATTCCGGAAAGTAAAATGATTAATCATGGAGTTGAAGGTCACAACCAGCCAAATTTTTGAACCAGTCGATCTTTTTGATTTTTCGCCACTGGTATATTGATATCACCTTGCATCACCAGGTAAGCAGCTTCTCCTTTGTGATAGGTTTTGATGTGGTCAAGATTCACCAGGAATTGCCGGTGTACCCGTAAGAAGTTCCGTTCTTCCAGCACCTGCTCTACATCCCGCAAGGTTTTACTCAGCAGATAATGTTTGCCGTTTGTAAGAAAAAGCTTTGTGTAGTTACTGTCGGCTTCACCATAAACCAAGTCTTTTAGCTCGATAAAATGAACACCCCCCTGATAAGGAACGGCAATTTTTTGGGGGTGCTGCCCATCTTGCAATTGCGACCGAAGCATGGTCAGTTGCCGCATGTCTAATGGCTGGCGTTTTTCAACCTTCCTCACCGCCTCTTGTAGTTCGTGATTGTCGAGAGGTTTCAGCAGGTAGTCAAGTGCGCTGAAGCGAAACGCTTTTACTGCAAATTCATTGTAGGCGGTAACGAAAATGAGACTGAACGAGATGTCGCCAACTTTTTCCAGCAGTGCAAATCCATTCATTTTCGGCATTTCAATATCAAGAAACACCACATCCGGGTTTAGCATTTGAATCGCCTGCTGGCCTTCTTCACTGCTGGTATATTGTCCAACTATATGTACCTGTGGGCAGTATTCTTTTAACTGGAGTGCTAACAAGCGAACACAATCCGGTTCATCATCTATCAGAATAGCTTTAAGCATAGTTGGAAGTTGAATAGGTTATGAACATCTAAACCGGAATTTCCAGCACCACCTCGGTGCCAGCGGCACGCCCTTCTGTATCCATCCGGTCATGGACTTGCACACTGGTACGAGTCTGGTACAACTGGTTAATAATGGCAATGCGCTCATTGGTGACTTTCATGCCGAATGATTTATTGGCGGCTGCGGACTTGCTTTTCAAGGCTGCAGCTTTTGTGCGCCCAATGCCATCATCGGTAATGGTAACCAGCAGGCAGTCTGGATACTGCTGTACGATTTTTATATGTACACTGCCACCTTCTTTCTTGTGCATCAAGCCATGCCAGATGGCGTTTTCAACATAGGGTTGCAGTAACAAGGGCGGTATCTCAGTTGCTTCGGTGTCAAGGTCAGATTCTACAGCAATGGTGAAGTGCAGCTTGTCTTTAAACCGCATGGCTTCCATGTCCAGGTACAACTCTAAAGCATCCAGTTCATCCTTCAGCGATACCCGTTCGGACCGTGAGTTTTCTAATACCAGCCTTATCAACCGGCTAAATTTGGTAAGGTAAGCCGAGGCTTTTGCGGCCTCGTTCTCGGTTGTGTAAAGCTTGATAGAGTTCAGGCAATTGAAAATAAAATGCGGGTTCATCTGGGCCCGCAAAGCAGTCATTTCCATTTCCGCCAGTTTTTGCTCAAACGCCAGTTTTAATTGTCTGGCATGTTGCGCTTCAATCCGGCGGCTTTGTTCCCTGATTTCTTCTGTTCGCTGTGAAAGCGCTGTTTCCAACTGGCTGGTGTAATGCTTTTGCAAGCCGTTTTTTTCTACTTCTACCAACTTGTTACGATAGGCCAGTGCCATCGAAAAACAAAGAAGCTCAATGAACAAACCTAACGCCATAAAAAATGGTGGGTAATTGATAACAGCCAAAACCTCCGGTGAAGCATTTTCCAACAGAAACAGCCCATGCACCGGTGACAACGAAATAACATAAAGACTAATGGCACCAACAAGTAGGAATGGCTTCAGTTTGCTTCGGCTGCGGCTTGTGGCAATAATCAACAACACACCCATACACAAAGAAGGTATTGTGTCAATCATAAAAAACAAGGGAGCGCTGGAGAGTAAAATGCCCGTAAAAACCTGCACGCCAACCATTACCTGCAGCAGGAACAATAGGACTATTACCGGGCGAATGATTCGCCAGAGTTTTGGTTGTTCCGCCGGGATGGATAGAAGGTTGGCAAGAAACAGGGCATAAGCCAGGCTTAAGATATGGGTGAAAGAAAATGACCAGGGATGTGCCAGCCAGGGAAATGCCGCAGGTGTCAGCCCCAACTCAAAACGCGGGTTGGCAAACTTCAGTATCCAGCAAAATGCGAGCATTGCGTACAAGGCATAATACAAAAAAGCGCGATCACGGTTCAGGAAATATTGGTAAACAGAGTAAAGACTCATTAGCAGCAAGCTTCCAATGATCATTGATAGGATGAAAAAGAGCCATCTTCCTGAATGGGTTTCTGCCAAAAGGTGGCTTTGATAGCTTTGGCTTGTGTGGATAGTGCCGGCCACTCCGTCAAACAATAAAAGATAATCTACAACCTGAACAAAATAATGATTTGTTGTAAGCGGAGGAACGATCAAAGGCAGTGCATAGGGGCCCATGTTATGTTCTGGTTTTGTTGCGCACATGCCTCCTTTCGCCAGGTGTAAAAAAGATCCTTTGTTTTTAAGATATAGGGAGAGATAAGCATGTATTGTACCGCCATACCATAACCGCAGCGTATCAAAAGCATGTGTATTGGCAATGCGAAACTGCAGCCAGGCAACCCGGCTGGTCTGGTTCATTTGCCTGTTGTTGAAAAATTTTGTAGCAGATGCCGATGCTGCCGGAATGAATTGTGTTTGTACAAAATCAGAAGGTAGCTGTGTCGTATCATAGGATGGGCTTTCAAAGAACAGCGCATATCTTTCAATTGCCAGGCCTTGCGCCAGCACCGGTTGCCCATGGAAAGTGAGTGGCTTCGGTAATTGTGCCGAAACGGATAAGTAAAACAAAACCAATATGACCGGCAGAAAACCTTTTACAGCCATCCGTTCGCTTTCATCTAAGATAAGCATTACCGCAACGGTGAGCCGGCACCAGCATGGGAATGGCGGTTTTTTGCATGGCAAGGGCCCGTTAATTGATTGGGAAGCGATAGAATAGGCTTGTTTCCTGAATAGTTGCGGTAGAACTTAGCTATAAAGTGCTCCACCTATCCAATGTGCTTTTCAGGTAATGCACTGTTGCCCGGAGGATATTCTTTTAAAAAGGGCTTGGTAGGAGTTTTACTGAATAAAGAAGTAAACAAAAAGAGCTCAATGCAACAGCAAATGAGCTCTTCCTTACTTATTGAAATGTTGTCTTACTTCGTTTCCCGCTTGCCCATGAAGCTTTGTCCCTGGTAATCGATCTGCAGGTCGGCCACTTTTTTATCGCTGTTGCGGTGGAAGGTAAAAAGGGCTTCGCCATTGGCGTCAAACACATCTTTTTTGTCTTTGACCGGTGTAAGAAAACCGGAATATTCACCGCCAAAAAAATAGAGCTTGCCTTCTTTCACGCTAACGGTCATGTAATCAAAGGGCAGGCCTTCGTATTTGTATTTACCAATGTAGGTAGCGCTGTCTGAGATTTCAAAAACCGGTCCGCTGCCGGAAGGCGTGGAGGTTTGCGCTGCGGCTTCCACCGCGCCAAGGCAAATGGCGAACAAGGCTAAAAAAACTGTCTTTTTCATATGTTATAACAAGGGGGTTAATGAGCCAACAATATATAGGTTTGCATTTATATTTTACCGATTTAGTTTTTGACAAATGGCTGCAGACCCGGTGGTACTGTCGCCTGCAGGGGAGGACCGGTGATATTGATAATAGAAGTTATGAAGGGCTCGCTACGTTCTTCTGTCTTGGCAAACGGTCATACACATCCGCTTCTATTTCTTACTAGGTTTTATAAGACAGCTCAGGTCTTTGTCTTTGTTAACGCCATAATAGGTGGCATCTTCCGGGCTGAATACGTCATGGTGCGGAACAATATTCAACCGGAAGCCTGCATCCGCAAAACTCTGGAGCAATACTCTTTCGCTAAAGATCCGGACATGGTCTTCCTGCCCGTAATACAACAGTCGTAGTTCATCGGTATTGATGCCTTCGTCTTCGAAATTGCGCTGCAACAATTTTGAAAAAGGCGTTTGCATAATGGCCACGCCGTTTGGCTTTAAAGCCCTGCATAAGCCTGCCAATGCTTTTTTATAGATGGGAATATGCTCGAGGATATGATTAAAATGAGTAAGTCAGATGTGGCATCTTCGTAGGGAATCGATGTGGCATCCATCTGCTGTATGCTGTCGTCGGATGGAAACAGGTCTACTTTTACATACAGGTTGGGTGACAGGCTTTCAATCTTTTTTGCCAGGTGATATTCCGGTGCAAAATGCAGCACGTTGGTACCTTTGATTCTGTCCCAAAGCGAAAGTTTGTCGAAGTACATACACAGGTGTCTTTCCCTGTCAAAGCATTCGCAATGCGGACAATAAAAATTGTCAATATCACTTCCGATTTCCTGGAGGTTTTGAAACCAGGGACTAACGTTTTTCGATCCGCCGAGGTAGGGAAGAAAGTAGTTGAACGTTTGCTTGCAGATATAGCATTTCCGTTTCGTGCCCTTTTTATTCAGGATCGCTTCAATTTTTGAAACGGTTTGCGCAAAGAAGAATTTTCCATTAAAAGCAGTTTTCGTTTTTGTTGCCGAAAAGGTGTTCGCTGCAAAAACTCGTTCCGTTTTGATGATTCATTTCATGACGAAGTAAGTTTTCTCCAGCAATCATCGTTCCGCACCAGGTTGTTTTCGTTGTAAGATAAGGCTTGTGGCCAATTTTCAAAATGGCGGCGTATTGCGCAGAATAGGTAGAAGTGAGATTCAGCTATAAAAGACGAATGCTGCTATAATGTGTTTTCAATTTGTTGTAGTAGAACAAAATAATCCTGACTACATTTCGTAACAAAAGATCAATAACATAAAACCATTGCCCGGTAAAAACAAATTAACATGCTTTCACCTGGCAATGATTTTACAAACCGGTCACCGCTTATTTTTCAAGCACCATTTTTCGTACTGTTTTTATTCCATCAACCAATAGCTCGCAGAAATAAATGCCGTTTCGCCAGGCCTTGCCATCTATGCTGAGTTCCCGCGGCCCGGCGTTTTCTTTGCCGCGGTAGATCTTTTTCACTACGGCTCCTTTTTCATCGTAGATCGTCACCACAACATTTGCGGGTTTGTCCAGTTGATAACGCAACTGAAGGCTGCCGGCAAATGGATTGGGAACCGTTTGCAGGTTAAGCGACAACAATCCTTCGGTAGCCTCATTATCCACACCCTTTGCTGTAATCAGGTTGCCAGCTTTTTGCACCATATAGGGGCGCATCATTTCATGATCTTCATGCGAAAGAATGTGGCAATGCCAGACATATTTTCCGGCCAGGTCAAACTTGGCAATCACCCGCAATACTTCGCCAGGATAGCTGATATAGGTATCTTTCCAGCCGGCCTCACTGGCATCTGCCGTTTGGGGCTGTCCCTGGAAGCGAATCCCCGAGGGTTGCCCCGTTCTCAGGTCAACATTGGCGCGGAACTTTTGCCGGTTTACAAGCTGCATGGTCACCATGTGCAAGTGCACCGGGTGCGCATCGGGAGTGAGGTTGTAAATTTCCCACACCTCCGTATCGTTTTGCTTTACGATTTCCGTTACCGGATCTTCAAAGCTTTTGGTTCCTTCTTCCTCGGTGCCCAACATTGGTTTCAGCCGGCCCATCTCATCGGACCCTTCAAATAAAATAAGCTTACGCGGTGGTAATGCTGTTTGCAGCGGTGCAATGGATGGCCGAAGGTTGGCCGGTAAGCTGGTCATGGCAATGGCCGTGTTCAACGGCTTACTCACCCGGAACGCCATGATCTGGCCCGTGGTGGCCGGGTCGGGCGGTGTGCCTTTAGGGAAAGGTGTTTTGGCATTGTTCTGCAGGATGATGGTCTTTCCCCACAAACCCGGGTTGGAAAAATCAAGCACAACATCTTTTCTTTCGCCGGGAGCCAGGAGCAGGTTGCCGGTGGCAAACGGTGCCCGGAGCAGCCCGTTGTCTGAACCAATCTGCACAAATTTTAGGCTGCCGGGAAAATTCAGGTTGTAAAAGCGAGAGTCGGAGCCATTGAGGAAGCGAAAACGGTACATGCGTGGTTCCACTTCCAGCACCGGCCAGGCTTTTCCATTGACAAGAATGACATCGCCAAACATCTCCGGCATGATGCTATTGTCCTCACCACCCATCGCATGCGGCATGGCAGGGTAGTGCAGTTGCCCGTCTTCAGTGAAAATGCGGTCCTGAATGGCAAGCCCCAGGTCGTACGGTGGCTTTGGCAACTGGTTGGCGTTTTGCAGGGCTATTTCATTTTCATCAGTCACCAGGTAAAAGCCTGCAAGTCCTGCATACACGTTCAGCCGGGTTATGCCCAACGCATGATCATGGTACCAGATGGTGGCTGCTTCCTGGTCATTTGAATAGTGGTAGACCTGCTTGACAAAATCTAGTCCTGTGAGAGAAAAGTTAGGCGTAAACCATGCATCGGGCAGACCGTCGCTGGCCGACTCGGTATGGCCGCCATGCAGGTGGGTGACGAGTGGTACACCCAGTTTTTGGTAATCATCCTTTCCTTTCAGGGCCCAGTGCAAACTGGGGTCGATAGGCAAGAGGTGAGGCAGCGGCGTGTTGCCATTGGTCAACTGGTTTTTCCAGAGATTGTCAACGGGCTTGCCCTTTTTTGCCAGAATGGTCGGACCGGGGTAGGTGCCGTTGTAGCCCCAGACTGTAGTGAGCAGGGGCTGTTTTGTGACCGGGTTTACCAACCCCAAGTCTTGCTGGAATTGGGTAACAGCAATTGAATAGTTACCACCATTCCGCGCATCCAGCACAGCGGGAACCGGCAAGGGGTTTACAAATTTTGGCTGCGTTTTTGGATCGAGCAGCTGTTGCGCCTCGGCACTGGTAAAAAGCAGTGTAAGCGCAACAAGACTAATTGATGCATGATGCCTTTTCATAAACAGCATATTAAGATGAGAAAATGGTAATGCTTTCACAGCATGCGGTGAGGATTTTCCAGGGGAAAGGAGATCGGTATAATGCGGCTGGCGAATGATCGGATGACCCGGCAATTTCAGTCCCGTTGGCGTCTTCAAGAAGCCAGGGTCCAGCGAAACATATCGGGAAACCTAGATCAAGGTAGTCCCTTCTGAAAAAGGTAGGGGTGAGCAGAATCAGCGGGTGTTTTGATTGTTCTCAGAAGGTGTGAGCTGGCAAAAAATAACTTACTCTATTTATAAAATAGAATGGAACAGTTGCGAGCAGAAATGGTACCAGATCTTTAAAAAGGTTCTTGCGATTCCGCTTGTTAGCGGCAAAATGAATGCATTTTAATGGTAACGTTATGGCTTTGATTCGTCTTCAAACATTTCCTCTTGTTGTAAAAAAATTACCTGAGCACTGCCGTTAAAGCTAATTTCCTGTAAATGTATTCTGTTACGACAGTAAAAGGTCTTCGTTATAAAAGAAGGTTCACAATCACAAAATTTGATTTGGAACGACTGACTAAAAAACCGGTAGTAGTGTAATGATGACAGCAAGGGTATGAGTGAAGCAAAAGTGAAGAGTTTTCCCTCACACTGCTTTTACAAAAATATCTGGTTGTGTGCAAACGCCTGTCAAGCGGTTGCTTAGGCCGAAGCTTTTTTACGTTTTGTCACTCTGGTTGATTTAGGGCTATTCTTTTTACTTTCTGCTTAGCCTTGTAATCACGGATGTATTCACTAATGGCCTGTACCTGCTGAATACCTTTATCGGCATATCTTAGTTTCTTTATTTTCTGGCTGTATAGTTTCTCCTTCTGTAAATTCAATAGAAACGATTGGAACGAAACACGCAACAGCCATGCATAAATTCTATAAACTTTAATTTTAATTGTATGCCGAAAAAGACAGCTGAACCCAAGAAGAATAAGGCTACGAAATAGAAAAGCTCAGCACAGAAGAAAGCAGACCCAAAGAAAAAAGCACGGTAAGTTCAAAAAAAACAAAGAAGCCCGGTTCACAACTCCGGGCTTTTTTTTATGCCGTTGCTGGAGTTTGGTTTTAGACTTTTGGAACCAAGTTTTCGGTCGATTTCTTTCATTCTTGCCCATACGAGTTTTTCAATAAGGCTTTCGGGAAGTGGTTTGTCAGCCGTGAACCTGACCACTGTTGATGCGTTGTTGAAATCCGCCATCTCCTTGCGCAGCTCATTCAGCACATTGCCCTCCATGATAAAAAAGGAAAGATGATGTTTGGAAGCCCTGAATCCTACGGCTCTTTTACCGCAGTAATAAAAGAAGGGCACGCCGCGACTTAAACGCTCTTCTGCACCTGGAAGGAGTTGAAGGATCTGCTGTCGTAAAGAACGTAATGCCTTTTGTTCACCAGCACCAACTGTTGCAATATATTTTGTGACGTCGTTTTCCATCATTAAAAGATTAGTTTTGACTGTTTTCAGTTTTGTCCTTTTTTGAGATTTTTTCGGTGGTTTTTTTTCCTTATTACTTAACTCTTTTTCTTCAAGTGATGCTTTAAAAAATGCCAGCGGGTATTTTTAGGAAACTCCATTGAACTTGGAAAATAAGGGGAAGGATTTAGATCAACCGGTTCAGGAATTCAAACGTTGGGTAGTCCTTGAATTCTGAACCAAAGTGGCCTTCATCCATGATAATTAGTTTGCCGCCCAATCGATCAAATAACATTCGCCCTTGTTTGTCATCACAGCCATAAGGATCGTTAATGGAATTAATAAAGATCAATTCATTTGCATTTGATCTGATCTTTTCCCAGTTATACGATTCTTGCAATATGGGCTCACGTGCGGTATTGGGTGGCGTCAGGTAACCAGCCACTAAAATGGCTTTTGCTACCTTCGTTTCAATGTTTTCTAATATACTCAATAGTAAGGGAGCGCCACCCGAATGGCCAATTAAGATGGTGTTGGGTGTAAAGTCAAGACTGGCTAAAACTTTTGGCAGAAACGTTTCAATCGGTTCAATATTTAAGTCAGGAAAATAAGGTCGTGTTACGTCGTGCCCTTTATTTGTCAATTCAGTTGCCAGCCATGGATACCAACACACATCCGGATTTGCTCCTGTACCATGAAAGATAATTACTTTGCCCATAAACTTGTTTTGTATGATTCGCTTCTCCTAGAATATCAATTCCGGCCCAAAGGAACCAGTGGTATTTGCAAAAGGACAGCTTCAAATAACCACAAAAGCAAAAAAGCGATTTATTGTTGAATGCGCATTCATTCCGCCACAAGTTAATAAACACGCTAGCTGCGCATTCGTTTTATGTCAATAAAAAACGCCCTTTTTTCAGGGCGTTTTTTAATACAACTTTTGTTACCTCATTCGATTAACCAATCCGTGTAAATGTCAGCAGCATTCGATCGTACTACGTACTTGTCGTACTCTTTCCCAAGACTGCTCAATTTTGCACCCGCAGCTTTCCCGAGTTCCGTTGCTGTACCGTCGTTATTGAAGTATTTGTCTCTGACAGCTTCACTATCAAACATGAGAATAAAACCCATACTGCTCGAATCTTGTCCGCGCAAACGTTTCGTTAGATACATCTTCAGACCAGGAAAGGCTTTTTCATAAGCAGGTATTAGTGTAGTCTTATTAAACTTTATAAAGTCTTCCATCGTTACACCTTCCTTTAACGTAGGGGTAGCGCTGTGTACACTGATCAGGCTACCTTTATGGACCGTTTGACTAAAAGAAAACAGGGACAATAGGGCAAAAGCAAGAGAGAAGAATCCTTTTTTCATTGTTGTTTTATTTGGCGGTAAAAAATACAGGTTTATATGATCTTACTTGGCAACCGCTGCTCCGTTGACGCCAACAGTTGTTTTGGTGTAACCAATATACATAAACGTTTATTAATATTCATAATCGATTATAAATGTTTTGCATAAAAAAATCCCGCCTTTCAGCGGGATGTACAACTAAAAACAACCAGTATCTATTCTTTAGCTAACCAGCACCGCCGACCGGTCCTTGCTTTCCAGCGCAGATGTTTTTCCTGTCAAGTATTCGTCAACCGCTTTGGCGCATTCGCGGCCTTCACTGATGGCCCATACCACCAGTGATTGGCCACGGCGTAAATCTCCGGCTGCAAATATTTTTGGAATGTTTGTTTTGTACGTGGATTCGGGTGCTTTTACGTTGCCTCTTTCATCCCGTTCCACATCCAGTTCATTGATCAAACCATCGTGCTGTGGGTGTACAAAACCCATAGCCAGCAGGGCCAATTGACAGGGAATCTCTCTTTCGGAACCCGGAACTTCTACAAACTGTGCAAGGCGTCCGTCCGGCGCGGTTTTCCACTCCAAGTCAACAACTTTTAGCGCTTTCAGTTTGCCGTTTTCGTCACCCACAAACGATTTGGTAGCAATGGCCCAGTGGCGTTGCGCACCTTCTTCATGCGAAGACGTAAATTTCTCCAGCATGGGATAGGTCGGCCAGGGCATTTGCACTGTTCTATCCTTTGGCGGACGGGGGAGAAGTTCAAACTGCGTTACCGAGGCAGCGCCATGACGATTAGAGGTGCCCACACAATCACTTCCGGTATCACCTCCGCCAATTACTACGACATCTTTGCCGGTAGCGAAAATATCTTCTTCGGTGAACGACTCATTGCTAACCCGTTTGTTTTGTTGGGTCAGAAACTCCATGGCAAAATGCACACCTTTTAATTCCCGGCCCGGAATATCCAGGTTACGGGGAATGGTGGAACCGCCGGCGAGAACGACCGCACTAAATTCACGCAGAATATCATTGATAGAAATGTTGACCCCTACATTGGCATTGCAGCGAAACTGGACGCCTTCTTCTTCCAGGACAGCAATGCGTCTTTCCACCACCCATTTTTCCAATTTAAAATCGGGTATGCCATACCGCAAGAGACCTCCCGGTTGTGCGGCCCGTTCAAATACCGTTACCGAATGGCCGGCATAATTGAGTTGGGCAGCGGCAGCCAATCCGGCCGGACCGGAACCAATCACGGCTACTTTTTTGCCTGAGCGGTAGGCCGGTTTGTGCGGTTTGACAAATCCTTTTTCAAACGCAATTTCAATGATGTGTTTTTCAATTTCTTCGATGGCAACCGGAGGCTGGTTGATGCCCAGCACACAAGCACTTTCGCAGGGAGCAGGGCAGATACGGCCTGTAAATTCCGGGAAGTTATTGGTGGAAGATAGAATGCTGTACGCCTCTTCCCAGTCCTGCCGGTACACGGCATCATTGAATTCAGGAATGATATTGCCTAAGGGGCATCCGCTATGGCAAAACGGTACACCGCAGTTCATGCAACGGGCTGCCTGATGATTGAGCTGTTCGTTGCTGTACCGCTGAACAAACTCATTGTAATCGTTCACTCTTTCGCTTACCGGCCGCTTGGCAGGATGCTCTCTGGTGAACTCTAAAAATCCGGTTACCTTACCCATTCGATACGTTTGTGGTTTAACGTTAGTAGTTTGTGTTTTTATCTTGCTGTGACAGCTTCCAGTTGTTTTGCCTTTAAAACTTTTTTGTAATCGCTCGGGAAGACCTTGACAAAGTTTTTCAACTGGTTTTCGAAATCATCCAGCACAAAACGGGCAACCGTGCTGCCGGTGTACCGGTAGTGATCTTCTATCATTTCTTTGACTTCGGCTGCATCATTGCTGTCAACGGGATCGAGATCCACCATTTCTTTGTTGCAAAGCGTGGCAAATGTGCCTTTCACATCATATACATAGGCAATGCCGCCACTCATACCGGCCGCAAAGTTTCGTCCGGTATCACCCAGGATCACAACGCGACCGCCAGTCATGTATTCGCAGCCATGGTCGCCTACACCTTCCACCACTGCATGGGCACCGGAGTTGCGAACAGCAAAGCGTTCGCCGGCCTTGCCGCGGATGTATGCGTTGCCGGAAGTGGCACCATAAAATGCAACGTTGCCGATGATAATATTTTCTTCCGGAACAAAACTGGCTTGGGCGGAAGGATAAGCGATCAATTTGGCGCCGGATAAACCCTTGCCAAAATAGTCGTTGGCATCACCTTCCAACTCCAGTGTAACACCACTGGTGTTGAACGCACCAAAGCTTTGTCCCGCCGTTCCGGTAAACTTGAAGTGAATGGTATCCTCCGGCAAACCTCTGGCGCCAAATTTCTTTGAGATTTCATTGGAAACAATAGTACCAATGGTTCGGTCAATGTTGAGAAGATGGAAAGTTCCCGTAACCTTTTCGCTGTTTTCTAAAGCAGGTTTGGCAGCGTCCAGCAATTCCCAGTCCAGTACCTTGTCAATGCCATGATCCTGCTCCTGTTGTTTATGCAAACCCGTATAGAGAGAATTGGGTTCTTTGTAGAGGATAGGAGAGAGGTCTAGCTTGCTGTATTTCCAATGCCGGATGTCGCTTTTGGTTTCCAAACAATCCACTTGCCCTACCATTTCATTCACTGTGCGGAAGCCCAGTTCAGCCATGATTTCGCGGAATTCCTGTACCACCATTTTAAAATAATTCACCACATGGTCGGCATTACCGTTAAAGCGTTTGCGCAGTTCCGGGTTTTGAGTAGCGATGCCTACCGGGCACGTATTCTCATGGCATTTGCGCATCATGATACAACCTTCCACTACCAAGGCAGCGGTGGCAATGCCCCATTCTTCGGCACCCAGTAAGGTTGCTATTGCAATGTCGCGACCTGTACGCAACTGGCCATCGCTCTGTACCACCACACGGTTGCGCAGTTTGTTTTTGACAAGGGTTTGATGCGTTTCCGCCAGGCCCAATTCCCACGGTAAGCCGGCATGTTTGATAGAGCTGATGGGCGATGCACCGGTACCACCGTCGTGGCCGGAAATCAGTACCACATCGGCTTTGGCTTTTACCACACCAGCAGCGATAGTGCCTACGCCGGCTTTTGATACCAGCTTTACACTGATGCGTGCCTGGCGATTGGCATTCTTTAAATCAAAAATCAATTGCGCCAGGTCTTCAATCGAATAAATATCGTGGTGCGGCGGCGGCGAGATTAAACCTACACCTGGTGTGGAGTGCCGTACCTTGCCAATCCAGTCATCCACTTTATGGCCGGGCAGTTGTCCGCCTTCACCAGGCTTGGCGCCCTGCGCCATTTTAATCTGCAGTTCATCGGCCATGGTGAGGTAATAACTCGTTACGCCAAACCGTGCGGAAGCCACCTGCTTGATAGCAGACCGCATGCTGTCGCCATTCGGCAAAGGTTGATAGCGCAATTCATCTTCACCGCCTTCACCCGTATTGCTTTTTGCACCGATACGGTTCATGGCAATGGCCAGTATAGAGTGGGCTTCATGCGAAATGGAACCAAAACTCATGGCACCTGTGGCAAACCGTTTCAAAATGCTTTCGGCCGGCTCTACTTCATCAAGGGAAACAGCAGGGCGATTGCGTTTAAACTGCAGGAGGCTACGCAGGGTGCAGGCTTTCTGATCCTGCTCGTTCACCAGTTTTGAATATTTTTTGAACGTTGGATAATCGTTCGTGCTGGTGGCATATTGCAGCAGGTGGATTGTTTGCGGATTAAACAGGTGAAATTCGCCTTTGCGTTTCCACTGGTAGATACCGCCTACGGGCAAACGTTCAAACGGAAGGCTTTTTTTGTTGAAAGCAAATTGGTGTTTCGCCAGGGTTTCCTTGGCAATTTCATCCAGGCCCATTCCTTCTATGCGGGAAATGGCGCCGGAGAAATGTTGGTCAACAACGGCTTTATTAATTCCGATGATCTCGAAAATCTGTGCGCCCTGGTAGGATTGCAGGGTAGAGATTCCCATTTTAGAAAACACTTTTAGCAACCCATCGTTTACCGCTTTGATATAATTTTTGCGAAGCTTTTCTTCGTCGTATTCTACGCCTTTTAGCAGGCTGCTGTTTTTCAGATCTTTAATGGAGTGTAAGGCGAGATAGGGATTGATGGCCGTAGCTCCAAAGCCTACGAGACAGGCAAAATGGTGCACTTCCCACACGTCGCCGGCTTCCACTACAATACCAACCTGGCCACGCAGGCCTTTGCGGATTAGGTGGTGATGCACGGCTGCCGTTGCCAGTAGCGAAGGTATCGGTGCATGTTCGCTGTCGATAGCACGGTCGGAGAGAATGATCACTTCAAAACCGTCTTCCACCGCATCAACGGCGTAACGACAAAGCCGCTCCAAGCCTTTTTTCATCGAGCCTGCTTTGCCGTCGGCACGGAAATAACATTGTAATGTTTTCGCCTGGAATATACCCGTATCAATGCTGCGAATTTTTTCCAGTTCATAGTTGGTGAGCACCGGGTGTTTCAGGGCAACACTGTGACAAGCCAGTGGGTCTTCCTGCAGCAAATTACCGTTGTTGCCCACAAAGGTGGCCAGCGACATCACCATGCGTTCGCGAATGGGATCAATCGGCGGATTGGTAACCTGCGCAAACAATTGTTTGAAATAAGAAGAGAGGTGTTGGGGCTGATCGCTCAACACGGCCAGTGGCACATCCGCTCCCATCGAACCAATGGGTTCTTTGCCATCGATGGCCATTGGTGCAATAATGCTTTCCAGATCTTCTTTGCTGTAACCAAAGGCTTTCTGGTATTGAAATACCTGCTCGTGATGCAGGTCGGTGAACATCACTCTTGGCTCGGGCAATTCTTCCAGTCGAATCTTGTATTTATTCAACCATTCGGCATAGGGCTTTTGCGAACAAATGCTTTGTTTCAGTTCATCATCGGAAATGATTCGTCCCTGCTCCAGGTCTACCACAAACATTTTGCCCGGCTGCAAACGGCCCTGTTCTTTGATCAGTTTGGGATCAATGGGGAGTGCGCCGGTTTCCGAAGCCATGATCACCCTGTCATCGGTGGTAACGCAATAGCGGGAAGGGCGAAGACCGTTTCTGTCCAGGGTAGCACCAATCACTTTTCCATCGGTAAACGAAATGGAGGCCGGGCCGTCCCAGGGCTCCATGAACGAAGCATGAAACTCGTAAAAGGCTTTTTTCACCGGGTCCATCAGGTCGTTGTCGTCCCAGGCTTCGGGGATCAGCATCATCATCACATGCGGCAGCGAACGGCCGCAAAGAGTGAGCAATTCCACCATATTGTCAAGGCAGGCGCTGTCGGATTGGCCGCTCGTTACAATCGGCGTTAACAGGTCTATTTCTTCCTTGGTAAAATATTGCGAGGTAAAATTCTTTTCACTTGTTTTCAGCCAGTTTAAATTGCCCTGCAGCGTATTGATCTCTCCATTGTGCGCAATAAAACGGAAGGGTTGCGCCAGCTTCCACGAAGGAAAGGTATTGGTGGCAAACCGGGAGTGCACCAGGCCAAAAGCCGATACCACCCGCTTGTTATTCAGGTCGGGGAAATAACCGCGAACCTGCAGGCTGGTAAGCTGTCCTTTGTAAACAATGGTTTTGTACGAAAAGGAAGCAATGTAAAAGCCAATGGCGTCTTTTTTTACTGTATCCGCAACCGTATGCGAGGCATAATTGCGCAGCAGGAAAAGCTTGCGTTCAAATTCGTCAGGATTGGTAATGTTATCAGGACAGGCTACAAATACCTGCTCCATCTCGGGTTCAACGGAAAGTGCGGTCAGGCCCACATCGTCGGCATTTACCGGCACTTTTCTATATAATAGGATTTCGAGGCCAAGTTTCTCGGCACAACGGTTTAAAATATCACGGCATTCTTCCCGCAACCGTATGTCTTTGGGCAGGAACAAAACACCCACACCATAGCGGCCAAACGGCGGCAGGTGTACCCCAAGTTTTAAGCATTCATCAAAAAAGAATTCATGCGGCAATTGCAACATGATACCGGCACCGTCACCGGAGTTGTTCTCGCAGCCACAGGCGCCGCGATGCTCCATGTTTTCGAGGATGGTCAGTGCATCAGAAATATTCTGGTGCGATTTGTTGCCTTTAATATTGGCGACGAAACCAATGCCACAGGAATCGTGTTCAAACAGGGGAGAATAGAGTCCATTGTTGCTTGCCATCATAGCTTGTATTTAATACGTTTAGTATGCCTCCATAGCGAAAGCAAGCAACCTGAGTGAAAATAACAAAAATTGTGTCGTTAACCGTCCTGTTCGGACAAAGGTTTTCAGCGCTGATTTTTTTGGCCGTCATAAAATATTTCCCCGCAAATGCAGCAGGGGTAAGGGTTTTGCGGTAATGGTGTCTGTGTAGGTAAACAGGGATCGCAGCAATTATGTGTCATTTTGCCAACGACTTGTTGCAGCAGGAAAACTAATTTTCTCCTCCGGATTCAATGACGCTAACGCTTGCCTGCCAGTGAAGGAGAATAAGGGCCGATCGGCCGCTTTCGCCTACCTTCACGCATCGCCTTTCCTGTCTATTTATAACCCTAATCAAATGAATGCAATTCCCAGTCGCCAGTTAGAGAATTTTAAAAGTGCCGTTGCGCTGAAGTTTCAGTTGTACAACAGCTTGTTTACCTCCTTGCCTTTTCACCGCATTGAAAAGACAGGCATCATGCTATCGATGTTTCTGAACCATTGCGAAGAAGGGTATAAAAAACGGTGGAGCCCGAAAGAGATTATCGACCGGTTTTTTGAAAAGTACACTACGGTGCAAAACGAAACCGAAAAAGTTGATCTGCTGTTTCGCTTTATTCAATATGCCGAGCGGCAGGTGGTGTTGTTTGATGCCCTGGAAGACGCTGCCTTTCGGGATATTCATGATACAATGGGAGTAGGCACGCTCAAGCACCTGGAAAGCAAGGTGCTGCAGCAGGGAAAAGAAGCGGAGCTAATGGAAAAGCTGGACAGCTTTGTGGTGATGCCGGTACTAACGGCGCACCCTACCCAATTTTATCCGGGATCGGTTTTGGGTATCATAAACGACTTGGCAAAAGCCCTGAAGGAAAACAATACGCCGCTGATCAATTCCTACTTACAGCAACTGGGCAAAACACCACTCTTTAAAAAAGAGCGGCCATCCCCTTACGATGAAGCCATCAGCCTGGTGTGGTACCTGGAAAATGTATTTTACAATGCGGTCGGAAACATTATTGCAACCCTGCAGGAGCAGTTTCAGCACATCAACCTGGGAAAAAATTCCATCATTAAAATGGGCTTCTGGCCCGGTGGCGACAGGGATGGCAACCCGAATGTAACCACGGAGATTACCCTCAAGGTGGCTGGTGCCCTTCGCTCCAGCATTATCAAATGTTATTATTCGGATGTGCGGCGGTTAAAGCGCCGGCTCACGTTCAAAGGCATTGATACCATTCTTACGGAACTCGAAGCCAAATTGTACAACAATATTTTTATCCCGGGCAACGTAACGGAGCTAACGCAAAAAGAGATCCTGGATGCTTTGTATTCCATCCGGGAAATTCTGGTGTACCAGCACAACAGCCTGTTTCTTCACCTGCTCGACCGGTTTATTTATAAAGTGCAGGTATTTGGACTGCATTTCGCCACGCTGGACATCCGGCAGGAAAGCAGTGTGCACGGACAGGTGCTTGAAACAATTGCCGAAAAAGGGGGGCCGCTGCCGCAGGATTATGCGCAACGTTCAGACGAAGAAAAATGCAACCTGCTCCTTTCCATTTCGGAGGCGGTAGAGGCAGAATCATTTGACGGCGTTGTAAAAGATACATTGCAGTCCACAGCAGCGGTTGCCACCATTCAGCAATTGAACGGAAAGGACGGTTGTTACCGCTATATCATTAGCCAGTGCAACAGTGCACTGAATGTATTGGAGGTGTATGGACTTTTCCTGCTCAGTGGCTGGAAACAGGAAAGCCTTGCCGTAGACATTGTGCCCTTGTTTGAAACCATCAATGACCTGAAAGCGGCGCCGGGCATCATGCGTTCGTTATACAGCAACGAAGCGTACCGGAAACATCTTCACCTGCGCGGCAACAAGCAAACCATCATGGTGGGCTTTTCCGACGGAACAAAAGACGGCGGCTATTTTATGGCCAACTGGAGCATTTACAAAGCCAAAACCGAACTGACTTCCATTTCGGAAGAGTATGGTATTGCTGTGGTGTTTTTTGATGGCAGGGGCGGACCGCCGGCAAGGGGCGGAGGAAAAACCCATAAATATTATGCATCGATGGGCAACCGCATTTCCATGAAAGAGTTGCAATTGACCATCCAGGGGCAGACCGTCAGCTCCAATTTTGGCAACCGTGATGCCGCACAATTCAATATCGAGCAATTGCTGCATGCTGGCATCAGCAATAGCTTATTCCCCGAATCTTCTATATCGCTGAACCCGCAACACCTGCGCACCCTGCAGGAACTGGCCGACAGGAGCTACCAATGTTATAAAGAACTGAAAGAGCATCCGCAATTTTTGCCTTACCTGTCCGAAGTAAGCCCAGTGAATTATTACAGCGAAACCAATATCAGCAGCCGTCCGGCCAAACGGGGCAAAACCTCCCGGTTATCGCTAAATGACCTTCGGGCCATTCCGTTTGTGGGGGCCTGGAGCCAGCTCAAGCAGAACGTGCCGGGGTTTTATGGCGTAGGCGCTGCGCTGGAGGCAATGGAAAAAGAAGGAAAGCTGGGAGAGGTAGTTGCCATTTACCAGGAGTCGCTCTACTTCCGCACCATTATCGAAAACTGCGAAATGGCCATGAAAAAATCATTTTTTCCGCTAACAGCTTACCTGGCCGATGATCCTGCGTACAAAGAGTTGTGGATGTGTATTTACGAGGAGTATGAACGATCTATAAAGTTCATTTCCAAAATCTCAAAAAGCAATGACCTGATGGCGTCATACCCTGTGGACCAGTTGTCAATACAAATGCGGGAGAAGATTGTATTGCCGTTGACAACCATTCAGCAGTATGTTTTGGCCAAGTTGCGGGAGAGCAAAGAGCGACCGGACAGGGAGGTGTTGGAGCGGTTAGTGGTAAGGTCTTCGTTTGGAATTATAAATGCAGGGAGAAATTCTGTCTAACAAATAATAAATTATTATATATGTGATAATTACAGGAAAATTCTAAATATTATGTATCCATGTCGGAAAAATGTATAGTTTCACAAGGGGTTATTTATATAATTTGATACGTGGATTAAAATTATTTTCACATTTTTTTAAAAATTATTTGTTTGTATTGAAAGATTTATCCAACTTAGAGAAAGATTAGCCTGATAGGTGTAGAAAAAACTCTGGTGTGTTGGCTAATGCGGTGCGGAATGATTGAGTGAAGGAGAACCCGGAAAAGAAAACCAGCTATAAACAAAAGGTATTGCTTGCGAACGACGGCTTCTGGAACAAGCCCCGGACGAGCAATACCTTTCTTTTTTTCAATTAAAAACCAGAACAATGTTACGAAAAATTCTTTCTGTGGCCATCGGTGTGGCCTCACTTAACACCGCGTTTGCACAAGACAGCACACAGGCTTCTTCGCTGGCTATCAGTGGTTCGGCCGATATTTATTACAAGTACGATTTCGGCAAAACAAGGGCGAACAACCTGACTTCGTTTACCGGCTCGCACAACAGTTTTGAACTGGGTATGGCCTCGGTAAAGTTCGACTACACGGCGGGGAAGGTTGAGATGGTAGCCGATCTTGGTTTTGGCAAACGGGCCCAGGATTTTTCTTACAACGATGAAGGCATTCTTGCCGCTGTAAAACAGCTTTATCTGTCCTATGCTGCCAATAGTTGGCTGAAACTAACCGCCGGAAGCTGGGCCACTCATATTGGATATGAATTGGTGGACGCCTATGCAAACCGTAACTACAGCATGTCCTACATGTTCACCAACGGCCCCTTCTTCCACACCGGTGTCAAGGCAGAAATTTCAACCGGTAAAAGCGGGATTATGGTGGGGGTTGTCAACCCGACCGATTTCAAATACGTACCCGATGGTTACCTGAACAAAAAGTTCTTTATTGCCCAGTACAGCTTTTCGGCCGGCGATGCCTTCAAGGCCTTCCTGAATTATGCGGGTGGACAGGGGCTGGACACTTCAAAATCCCAGCAGTACGACCTGGCCATCACCAGCAAAATCAGCAACAAATTCAACCTGGCCTTCAACGGAACCGTGGGGAGTGTGAATCACTACAGTGGTGACAGCAAATTTGACGGTTACAAGAACTGGTGGGGCAGTGCCGTTTATGCCAACTTCGATCCCTCCGACAAACTTGGCTTCACCCTGCGCCAGGAATATTTTAGCGATGCCAGCGGACTGAAATACGGTGGTCTGGCCGGCGATGGAAACATCATGGCCACAACGCTTTCCGCTCAGCTCCGTTCCGGCAACCTCACCCTGATCCCGGAGTTCCGGATCGACGCCGCCAACAAAGAAATTTTTACCAAGAGCAATGGTGCTGCCACCAAAACCGCCGCCAACGTTTTACTCGCTGCCGTTTACCAGTTTTAATCCTATTTACTCATCAAAATTCTCCAACATGAACAAACTCAAATTGAAAAACGTATTGCCTTTTCTTGGACTTGCCGTGATTGCCCTCGGCGCTATGTTTGTACCCTCGCTGCCCAATTTCGACGACGGAAAATTTAATGGTGCCGATACTGCCTGGATCCTTGTGGCAACAGCACTTGTATTTTTAATGACGCCGGGACTTGCCTTTTTTTACGGAGGTATGGTCAACCGGAAAAACGTGCTGTCCACAATGATGAAAAGCGTGGTGGCCGCCGGCATCGTCGGCGTTCTTTGGATCGTAGTCGGTTTCAGCCTTTGTTTTGGCGACAGCCTGGGTGGCTTTATTGGCAATCCCGGCACGCACCTTTTCTTTAAAGGAGTAGCGTCCGGTGAACCTTGGTCGTTGGCTACCAGTATACCCAAGCCACTCTTTTCCATGTTCCAGTTGATGTTTGCCATCATTACACCGGGACTGGTGGTAGGAGCCATCGCCGAGCGGATGCGCTTTCAGGCTTATGTTTTGTTCACGGTTTTATTTGGCTTGCTCGTGTATGCCCCGCTGGCGCACTGGAGCTGGCACCCCGAAGGTTTCCTGTTTCAAATGGGTGCCCTTGATTTTGCAGGTGGTACGGTTGTGCATATCTCTGCCGGTTGCGCAGCCTTGGCCGGTGCGCTGGTGCTGAAGCGCCGCAAGGCTCACCTCAATGGCCATGCTCATGAGCCGGCCAATATTCCTTATGTATTGATCGGGACCGGGTTGCTCTGGTTTGGCTGGTTTGGTTTCAATGCCGGTTCGGCTTTGGGTGCCAATGTGCTGGCGGTGTCTGCCTTTGCCACCACCAACACCGCTGCCGCTGCTGCGGGCTTGTCGTGGATGTTTTTTGATGTGATGCGGGGTAAAAAACCTTCCGTAGTTGGCTTTTGCGTGGGAGCCGTTGTAGGACTGGTGGCCATTACGCCGGGCGCCGGTTTTGTAGCGATTCCGCAAAGTATTTTTATCGGCTTTATTGCGGCGGTTGTATCCAATATTGCCGTGCAGATTAAATCGCGTTCTTCTCTCGATGATACGCTGGATGTATTCCCCTGTCACGGCTTGGGTGGTATGGTAGGCATGCTGCTAACCGGTGTCTTTGCTACCAAGGCTGTGAATGCGGCGGGTGCCGACGGTTGGGCGCTGGGTAATTTCGATTTCTTTTTTACACAGGCAAAAGCCATGTTCATCGCCGTTGGTTACAGCTTTGCAGTTTCCTTTGCCATCTTTAAGTTCATCAACTTTATTGTGCCGCTGCGTGTAACAGATGAAGAAGAAGATGCCGGTCTGGATGCCAGCCAGCATAATGAGAAGTACGTACAGGGTACCCTGCTAGTGACCACCAAAACCGGTGAGGTGATCGAGAAAGAATCCTTCCAAGAGGAAGTGGAACTGATAAGCCGGGTACGATCCAATGGTGTCGAAAGACAGGAAGTATAGTTTGTTCATTGTTCCATAGCTTGAAAACAAAACCCGCTTGTCTAAGCGGGTTTTTCTTTTATGAAATTTTCCGCACGGAGACAAGGAGGTGTTCAATACGCTCTATTTAACCGAGCTTAAATAAGCGGTGAAAACAAGAATCGTAGCGCTTACTGAAAAAGGTAACTCTGTTACAGAGAAAACATTTCTGTGAAAACTCCTTTTCTATTTGTCTCCGTGCGAAAAAATAACTTTTGCCACTACAAAACTCATGTGGCTGGCTGCAGTGTTTGTTCCAAAAGCACTGTTTTAAGATGTGCATCATCGGGTTTCATGCGAATGCTTTTTTTCTCTTTCTGCAATAAAACGGCAATGCTTTCGGGAACCGGGATCTTTTTTCCAATTACCGGTTCTATGGCATCGTAGAATTTAACCGGGTGCGCTGTTTCCAGGAAATAGCCTTGTTTAGCGGGAGCCCTTTCAAGATATTGTTGAAGGGCAAGAAATCCCACTGCGCCATGCGGATCCAGTACATAACCTGTTTTTGTGTATACATCCCTGATAGTGGCACGGGTCTCTTCATCCTTGATGCTACAGGCCGTGAGTAGATTTTTTAAGGTCGGTAATTGATGGTCAAATAGTTCCAGGATGCGCACAAAATTGCTGGGATTGCCAACATCCATGGCATTGGACAAAGTTGGCACCGAAGGTTTGGCCTGGTACACACCGGTTTCCAAAAATGCCGGAACAGTATCGTTGGCATTACAGGCGGCAATAAAATGGGCTACCGGTAATCCCGATACGTTGGCCAGCAAACCGGCACAGATGTTACCGAAATTACCGCTGGGGACTGAGATGACCGGTGCTTCGTTTTGCGACCATTGTTGGTGCGCAAAAAAATAATACAACTGTTGCGGTAGCCACCGGGCCACATTGATGGAATTGGCCGAGGTGAGAAATCGTGCTTTTTTCAGGTCTTCATCCATAAAAGCATTCTTCACCAACTGCTGGCAATCATCAAAGCTGCCATCCACTTCAATGGCAGTAATGTTTTTACCCAGGGTGGTTAGCTGCACTTCCTGTGTTAGGCTGACTTTCCCCGAAGGATAAAGAATAACAACGTTCACACCTTCCACTTCATAAAAGCCCGCAGCCACAGCGCCGCCCGTGTCGCCGGAGGTTGCTACCAGCACGGTGATTTCTTTGTCCCGGGCCTTTACAAAATGCCCCAGGCAGCGGCTCATAAACCGGGCGCCAACATCTTTAAAAGCGAGGGTAGGTCCATGAAACAGTTCGAGAGTTGAAATGGAATCGGTAAGGGGGATGAGTGGGAATGAAAAGTTAACCGTTTCAGAAACAATGCGAAGTAATTCGTCTCCCGACATCGTATCGCCAACGTAGGGCTTCATAACCGTGTAGGCTATTTCCTCTTTCGATGCCGTTTTTAATGCATCGATAAAACCTTTTGGCAGTTTCGGAATGGCTTCAGGAAAATATAATCCCTTGTCGGGTGCCTGTCCTTGGATAGCGGCTTCTCTGAAATTCGCCTGCAACGATTTATTGTTGGTGCTGTAATACTTCATGTTGTTGTTGATTAAGGAGGGTACAACCATGGCTGTTAACCGTAGTTACGTAGGTGTAATGATCCAGTCCCAGTGCCTGGTAGGTTTCTTTCATGATGCCTTCCACTGTTTTGGCGGTTGCTTCATCCCTGCTGAGCATAAAAAGGGAAGGCCCCGACCCGGAAATGCCGCCACCGAGGGCGCCGGCTTCCCTGCATTCCCGCTTTACTTTTTCAAAGCCAGGAATCAAAACGCTGCGCACCGGCTCAATGATGATGTCTTCCATCGAGCGGCCAATCAGATCATAATCGCCTTTCAGAAAACCCGCCACCAGGCCGGCAATATTGCCCCATTGTTTGATGGCGTCCTTCAGCAGAACTTCTTTGCGAAGAATCTGCCGTGCATCGGAGGTTTTTACTTCAATCTGTGGATGTACTACGGTAACAAAAAGTGGCGGATGTTGAATGGACACGATGTCCAGCGGAAAAATGCAACGGATAAGGGTAATGCCGCCGTAGATCGCCGGCGCTACATTATCGGCATGCTTGACGCCGGAAGCGGCTTTTTCGCCAAACATAGCAAACTGCACCTGTTCTTCCCGGCTGTACCGGTTTCCCAGCAATTGATTGGCAGCAGCTACAGCGCCGGCGGCACTGGCTGCACTGGAACCCAGTCCGCTTCCAGGCTTGATATGCTTGTGGATGGTCACTGCAAAACCCAGGTCATCGTCTATGTCTTTCAGCATTTCAAGCAAGGGGGCACCGGCTGTGTTTTGAGCAGGGTCTTTCGGTAAGGGGTAACCGTCAGCGCTTTCAATAAGAACTTCCCGCCGGTCCAGCAGTTGTACTTCCATTATGTCGTAAGGATTGTGCAGGCACATGCCAAGTATATCAAACCCGCAGACAAGATTGGCCACCGTTGCCGGCGCTTTTATTTTTATTGCATTCATGATTTTACGTAAAGGTTCACCTGTTCACTAGTTTACATGTTCTGTCCGCCAACTTGTGAACTCGTGAACCCGTGAACATGTGAACTTGGTTTATGCTCTGAGGGTTCTGATAATGTCCGCAAAAACACCGGAAGCCGTTACTTCGGCACCGGCGCCGGCGCCTTTTACCACCATGGGCTGATCAGTATACCGGTTGGTGAAAAAGGTCACGATGTTGTCTTTGCCATACAGGTGATAAAAATCGTGTGCAGGGTCAATGTGTTTTAAGCCGACCGCTGCTTTGCCGTTTTCGAAGGTGGCCACGAATTTCAATTTTTTGCCGGCTGCTTTCGCTTCTTCATACAGGTTTTTAAAATGCGCTTCCTGCCGCTCCATTTCCGCATAAAAATCATTCACGCTTCCCTGCATGCAACTTTCCGGCATAAAGGTATGATTGGTGATAGCACTCATCTCCAAGGGTTCACCGGCTTCCCTTGCAAGGATCATGATCTTGCGCATCACATCTTTTCCGCTTAGGTCCAGTCGCGGATCGGGTTCGGTATAGCCTTCGGCCTGTGCCTGCCGTACAACATCGGCAAAGCTTCTTTCGCCATTGTAGTTGTTGAAAACAAAATTCAGGGTGCCACTCAGCACCGCTTCAATTTTTGTGATGCGGTCGCCGCTGCGTAAAAGGTCGTTCAGCGTACCTATGATGGGAAGACTTGCACCAACGTTTGTCTCAAACAGAAACGAAACATTGTGATCCCGGGCCGCTTCTTTCAGGCCCCGGTAGTACGCAAAGTCAGAAGAGCAGGCAATTTTGTTACAGGCCACGATGGAGATGCTTTTTTCAAACACATTATCATAAGCCATAGCAACCGACTCGTTGGCGGTAATGTCAATAAATACGGCGTTCCGCAGGTTTTTTTCCTGCATGATGTGAATAAAGCGGGAGAGGTCTGAGGCTTCGCCTTCGGCCATGCGGTCCTGCCAGTTGTGCAGATCAATGCCTTCATCACTGAAGACCATTTTGCGACTGTTGGCAAGGCCTACCACTCTTACCTGTAACCGTAAATTTCGCTGCAGGTAATCCTGTTGCTGTGCGATCTGCGCCAACAGTTTGCTGCCCACATTGCCGGTGCCTGCAATAAACAGGTTCAGTTGTTTGTAGGCCGTTTCAAAAAACTCCTCGTGCAGCACGTTCATGGCCTTTTTAATGTCCTCGGTTGCAATCACGGCAGAGATGTTCCGTTCGGACGAACCCTGGGCGATGGCCCGCACATTCACGCCATTGCGGCCCAGGGTGCTAAACATGCGACCGCTGATACCGGGATGGCTTTTCATTTTATCACCCACCAACGCAACGATAGAAAGATTCCGTTCTATGCTCAGCGGGTTTACTTTTTCTTTTTCAATTTCAAAGCGGAAGGCCTGGTCAACGATGGCTTTTGCATTTTCTGCCAGGCTTTCATCTACACCTACGCAGATGGAATGCTCGGAGGAGGCCTGTGTAATCAGTATAACATTGATGTTGTTTGTGGCCAGCGCTTCAAACAGCCGTTTGGAAAAACCCGGAATGCCTACCATGCCGCTGCCTTCGAGCAGGAGCAGGGCCATTTTGTTGATGCTGGAAATGCCGGTAATTATGTCGCCATTGTGGTGGGTCGATTGAACCAGGGTGCCCTCATCTTGGGGGTGAAAGGTGTTCTTGATCCAAACCGGGATGGACTTTTTCATCAGCGGCTGAATGGTGGGCGGGTATATCACCTTGGCCCCAAAATGCGATAGCTCCATGGCCTCATGGTAAGAGATCCGGCGGATCACTTTTGCATTTGGCACATTCCGCGGATCGGCGGTCATCATACCCGAAACGTCGGTCCAGATTTCCACAACGCCTGCATTAAGCGCCGCACCGGCAATAGCGGCGGTATAATCCGATCCGCCCCTACCCAGCGTGGTGGTGTTACCGCTTTCGTCGGAAGCAATAAATCCCGGTAGCACAAATACATTGGCAGTAGCCTCCGAAAAATAACGTTCAAATGCCGCATCGGTCTTGGTTACATCAACAATTGCCCTCGTAAAATCGGAGTTGGTCTTTAACAGTTGGCGGGCATCTACCCACTCGCTGTTAAGGCCTTCAGCTTTGAAAAAAGCAGCAATGATTTGCGAAGAAATAAGCTCGCCATAACTCACAATGCGGTCTCTTGTTCTCTCCGTAAAATCGCGGAGCAGAAAAATGCCGTTGCAGATGTCTTCCACTTCGTTAAACTGCTGCATCACAAAACTCAACACACTGCTTTGATTGGTGAGCGGCAAAAGTTCCTTCACGGTGGCCAGGTGGCGGTCGGTGAGTTTTTGCAGCGTGGATTTGTAACAGCTTTCGCCACGATAGGCCAGGTGGCCACATTCCAGCAGCATATCGGTTACACCGCCAAGGGCCGAGACCACGACGACGGTTTTACCCTGCCGGGCCTGTACAATTTCTTTTACTTTTTTGATATTGGCTGCATTTGCCACAGACGTGCCGCCAAATTTTAAAACCTGCATGAACAAATGGTTTATTGGTATAGATGATGAATAGATGATTTGAACCAGAGAAGTAGCACAGGGCCCAGGGGATAATATGGTCATTTCAATCCGCGTTAGCGGATTGTTGTTGTGGTAATGGTAATGCCAGCCGAAGTGGCTGAGAAGATCGGGATAATATGGCTGCTTACCTTAGTCACAACTATTTGATAGATGACCAAAATAAAGCAACTGGCTGAAAATACAAAATTGGTTTTTGCTTCATTCTAGCATGGCTACCGGCCCCTATTTCTTTCAGAACCCTTGCCGGGCCTGCCTGAAAGCAGTTTAGATATCACCGTTGTTAACGGCTTTGTTGCGCCGGTCGTTCAACTGCTTATCGAGAATATGCGCCGCGGAAATAAGGCCAAGATGGGTAAAGGCCTGAGGAAAATTTCCAAGGTGTTCGCCCTGAAATCCCAGTTGTTCCGAATACAATCCTAGGTGATTGGCATACCCCAGCATTTTTTCAAAATAAAACCGGGCTTTCTCCAGTTGGCCGGCACGGGCCAGGCATTCTACATACCAAAACGTGCACATGGAGAAGGTGCCTTCGTGGCTATCCAATCCATCGGCGGCGGCTTTTTCGGGGTGATACCGGTACACCAGCGAGTCGGAGACCAGTTCATCTTCTATGCGTTTCAGGGTGGAAAGCCAGCGCGGATCTCTTGGGGCAATAAAACGCACCAGTGGCATCAGCAGGGCTGATGCATCCACCGTATTCGAGCCATGGTATTGCATAAACGCCCCTTTTTCTTCATCCCAGAATTCAGCATAGATACTTTTATAAATGATGTCGCGTTCTTTTTCCCATTGATCGGGGTAGGGGAAGGATCGTAGCCGTGCAATGCGGATAGCCCGGTCGAAAGCCACCCAGCACATCAATCGTGAATTCAGGAACTTTTTCTGCCCGCCCCGAACTTCCCAGATACCTTCATCGGGTTGATTCCAGTTTTGGCAAAGCCAGTCGATCTGCTTTTCCAGGTCTTTCCAGAAATCATAGGAAATAGGACTGCCGTATTTGTTGTACAGGTAAACTGAATCCATCAATTCGCCATAGATGTCCAATTGCAACTGCCGGTAGGCATCATTGCCTATCCGAACAGGCTTTGATCCTTTGTAGCCATCAAGGTGATCAAGGATTTCTTCCTGCAGTTGGCGGTTGCCATCAATGCTGTACATAATGCCAAGGCGCTGATGTCCTTTGATGTCGCGGCATTGTTTTTCTACCCAGTTCATAAAAGCGCCGGCCTCTTTGGTATAACCGAGCCGAATAAAAGCATAAACGGTGAACGATGCATCGCGGATCCAGGTAAAGCGGTAATCCCAGTTGCGCTTTTCGCCCACACATTCGGGAAGGCTGAAAGTTGGCGCCGCCACCATGGACCCTAAGCGGAAGGAGGTAAGCAATTTTAAAACTAGGGCAGAACGGTTCACCGTATCCATCCAGCGGCCCTGGTAGGAGGATTGTGCCACCCATTCTTTCCAATAATTGACAGTTTGGAAAAGGCTGTCGGTAATAAATTTCTTGAAGTTTTTTTGCAGAGAATGTTGCTTGTTAACATGCTCCAAAAGAAAGTCTGCCGTTTCGTTGGGCTTCAGGCTGAATTCGGCAAAAACATCATTGTCCTTTACCTGTAAAGGAACAGTGCTCAACAGGCGAAGTGTAGTTTGATCATCGCCTTTGCTGAAAAAAATGACTTCATAATCGGAGCGGATGACGGTGGTATGCGGGCTCCGGGCATAATTAAACCGGGGCTGGCAGGTGAGTTTGTAATGCACTTCGCCACGCACCGTGGTAACCCGCCGAATGAGTTCTTTGCCATCGAACAATTCTTCTACCGGCATAAAATCGGTAATCTCACCTACACCTTCGCGGGAAAGAAACCGGGTAAGCAATACGTTGGTATCGGGCAGGTAAAGCTGCTTTGATTTCATTTCAGCAAACGCCGGAACAATCTGGAACTGCCCACCTTTCTCCGCATCCAGGAGAGCCGCAAAAACGGTTGGCGAATCAAAGTCCGGAAAGCACATGAAATCAATGGAGCCATTCAGGCCCACGAGGGCTACTGTGTTGAGGTCACCAATGATGCCATAATTTTCGATCGGCTGGTATTGCATACCGGTAAGCATACAATACCTGTTCCATGCACGGTTCGCAGGAAGAGAAATGGCTGTTTTACCGCACAGAACAGAATACTGCAGGGTATGTTCAGGATGGAATACCCGCAAATGATCTGGAGGAGAGCCAGCAAAAAAAATCCTGACTTAGTTGAGAGAGATTTGAATTTTGCTTTCGATCATAACGGGTTCGGCTGTCTGGTCCCACAATTGGGCGCCTTCTTCAATGGTGTAATAAAATAAAAAAGCTTCGAGTAATGTGGGAAAACGGCGGCTGTTCTGGCTTTGGCAACGCACTTCGAACACACCCTTCCCCTCGCTGTAATATTCGGCATGGTTGGTCATGCGGAAAAGAACAGTTCCTTCAGTAGATTGGATAAAGCGGTTCATTGGATATTGGTTTGAAAGTTTAAAAGTACAAAGCAGTTTTATGAAAGACAATGGTGAAAGAACGGAAGTTTTCAGTAGAAATACGGTAAGAAAGGGAAAGGCTGATTATTTGCGCCGGATTGACATATATAGTCATTGTCGTTACCTATTTTCATTGGTGGCAAAGGCCATATAACGGCCATCCATAAGGTGTTTTTCCCGAATGGTCCCGGGCTGCTCCCAGTCCATAGCAAAAATTTTCTTCAGGGCAGAAATCAGT
The DNA here is from genome assembly GCA_014163555.1 of Flavisolibacter longurius. GTDB lineage: Bacteria > Bacteroidota > Bacteroidia > Chitinophagales > Chitinophagaceae > Flavisolibacter. The sequence continues at coordinate 42,470 of JACJGO010000001.1, read as the reverse complement.
TTCGACAGTTCAGTTGGTTTTTGGAAGTACAGGCTGGCCCCTGCACCGAACGAAAGTTGCAGGTCACGCGGCAATTCCGAACTGCTGTACATTACCACCGGGATGGTTTTTGCCAGTTTATCTTTTTGCAATTGCTCCAGGCATTCGATGCCATTGATACGAGGCAGGTTTATATCCAGGAAAATAAGCTGCGGTTTTTCCAGTGCAATCAAATCTGTGATATTGTCGGCACAGTTGCTATACAGCAGCTGAATTGAATCATCGACTTCTGCCATGGCCAGCTTGAATACAATATGGTCGTCATCGTCATCGTCGATGAGCAGGATGCGGGTGATAGCGTGTCGGTCGATTTGCATTGTATTGATGGAATATACGGGCAGGTTATTCTTCAGACAGTTTCTTTTTCAGAACAATCGAAAATCAAACTTAGTTTTTCTTCTCTCTCATAAATGATAAACTCTATCATATGGTTAAATCTGTAGGTGAAGCCAATGCATGCTGTGTTGAGCTGTATCTAGTGAACGAACTGCAGGGCATGCTTCATTAAAGCTATAATGTGAAACCAGCTTCCTGTATAAGCTAAAATATTTAGCAAAATGGGCACGGTCTTGGTATGACTGAAAGAAAAAATAATATGAGCAGCAAAAAACAAAATAATCAGTCCACAGGAAAAGCAGCACCACAAAATGAGGATATGGGAAATACGGTTAAACATCCTGACAACTGGACTACAGGGGAAGAGTCGGCTACTGGCGCACAACGGTCTTATCTGCAAACACTTTCACAGGAGGCAGGAGAAGCTATTCCTGATGATCTTACAAAAGCCGAGGCTTCGAAAAAGATCGATGAATTACAGCATAAAACCGGCCGTGGGTTAGACCATTGATGCAGTACACCTGCGGGAACCGAAAACTGTTCCCGCAGGCATCAATGAATGTAGCCTGCATGTTTTTTCGTATACTATTTGCCAAAGGCGTCATTTTATTTTTATCAAGATTTTTTCTCTCTACTTTGATTAGATTTATCCTGCCTGGCTAACCTATTTTTTACACCGCGTTTTATTCCCTTTCTGAAGTTTGCGTTATTCATCTGTACAATTCGCTTTATTTTGTCCACCGAAATTGTATGGAAAAGCCCGTTGTTGTTGTAAAAATTGGATCTTCGATTCTGGCAGATGCTTCCGGTAATCTTGCAGAAGAGAAAGTCGCTAAAATCGCGGCTGAGATAGCGCAGCTCAGTCATGATTATCGTGTCGTGCTCGTATCAAGCGGAGCTGTCAGCAGTGGTAGATCGGCCCTGCCATTTTACAAGGGGAAGATCGGCGAACGAAAAGCGGCAGCCGCTATTGGTAATCCAATCCTGATTGCGGCTTATAGCCGTGCTTTTGAATCCTACCAGATTCGGGTGGCGCAGGCATTGCTGGAGCGGCACCATTTTTCCAATCGCCACCAGTTCCTGCAATTAAAAGAAACCATCACGGAACTCTGGCGCAACAATATTCTGACCATCGTCAATGAAAACGACTTCGTCAGCGATCATGAATTAAAATTCTCCGACAACGATGAACTGGCCACGTTGATCGCCGTAGCTTTTAATGCGCAGACCTTAATTCTCTGTACTACCAGCGGCGGTTTTCTCGACAACGAAGGCAAGGTGATCCCGCAAATAGAAACAATCAATGACGGCCTTTTATCCCTACTGCGGCACGAAACATCAGCACATGGAACTGGCGGCATGGCATCGAAACTGACATTTACCAAATTGGCGACGCGGTTGGGCATTACTGTTATAATGTGTGGTCTTGGCAATGATGCGATCTTCAGCAGGGCCATGAAGGGGGAAGAAGGCACCACTTTCCGTGCAAAACCCTCCGCCCTGAAAGACCGGCAAAAATGGCTGGCCAGCGGGTCTATCACAAGCGGCGCTGTACAATTGGATGCAGGTGCCTGCCGTGCCCTGGCTGACCGGAAAAGCTTATTGGCGATTGGCATCACCGCTGTTGTGCGTCCTTTTTCCGTAGGAGAAATTGTAGAATTGGTTAACCCTGATGGCGAGACCATTGGCGTAGCACAAATGCGGCTTTCGTCTGCCGTGATTGAAAGTGGCGAGCAACGCAATGGCATGGCTGCCCATGCTGACAACATTGTGATCTTTTAAAAAGAACGTACATGCAAACTGTTGATAAACTGATCCGGCGTACTTATGACGCTTCTTTTGCGCTGCAGGCGGCAACCGATGCCCAGGTCAAAAAAGCGTTGCTGCACCTGAGCCGGCTATTGGTAGAAAGAACTGCTTCGCTGATCCGGGCCAATAAAAAAGACCTGGCAAAGCAGTCGCCCGATGATCCCAAAAGAGATCGCCTGTTGCTGAATGAAGAGCGGATCCGTTCTATTGCCCATGCCATCAAATCCATAGCATCCCTGCCTTGTCCGGCCGGAAAGTTGCTAGAAGAAAAGGTATTGAAAAACGGTTTGCGGCTGCAACGCCACACGGCGCCATTGGGTGTAGTGGGAGTGATTTACGAATCCCGACCCAATGTAACGTTTGACATTGCCGCTCTTTGCCTGCGCAGCAAAAATGCCTGCCTGCTCAAGGGCAGTCGCGATGCGGAAGAAACCAATAAAGCGGCTGTAAGGCTTATCAAAATGGTGTTGGCGGAAAACGGTTTGCCTGCCAACAGCGTTACATTGCTGCCATCGGAGCGGGAAGTGCTGCAACAGGTGTTTACAGCAACGAAATACATTGATGTGATCATCCCCCGCGGCTCAGCAGGTTTAATTGCACATGTACGACAAAACAGCCTGGTGCCGACCATTGAAACCGGTGCCGGCGTTTGCCATATTTATGTAGAGAAGGAAGCAGCTATTGCAAAAGCTGTGAGCATTGTGGTGAATGCAAAAGTTTCGCGGCCATCCGTGTGTAATGCGGTTGATACTGTATTGGTGGATAAAAGCATTGCAAAGGATTTTTTTGAAGGCCTATTGCCCCTCTTTTCGCAACACCGTGTCAAAGTTTTTGCTGAACGAAATGCACATGCCATGCTAAAAGGCTATCCTTACCTGGAAAAAGCTACCACGGAAAGTTTTGGTCACGAATACCTCAGCCTCCAATGTTCCGTTAAGCTTGTTGAAGGCCTGGAGGAAGCCTTGCTGCACATTCGCAATCATTCTACCCGGCATTCCGAAGCCATAATTTCAGAAAATAAAAAGCAATGCAGCCGGTTTATACAAGGCGTGGATGCCGCCGTTGTTTACACCAATGCATCCACCCGCTTTACGGATGGTGAAGAATTCGGGCTCGGTGCCGAGATTGGAATCTCAACACAGAAGCTGCATGCGAGAGGGCCTTTTGCCCTAGAAAAACTGGTAACGGAAAAATGGATTGCGCTTGGCAACGGGCAGGTTCGTTAATCCTTATTCAAAGCGCAGTAATGTAATAAATGACAACAGGTGCTAATAGCAAACTTATTGGAACCAGTGCCCAGAGTTTTCCTTCCAGAAGATTATACTCGGCGAGCATGGTCTGCCAGCTTATACCGCGATAACGGCCAAAACCAACTTCAAACACCAGCGTTAAGAAAGCCCAGGATAAACCAATAATAAAAGCGTAAAGGGGTGATGCTGGAGGAAACCATCGCATGATTAGAACCATGTAAACAACCAATAAGCAAAGCAGAAGCATTGTAGAAACCTGCTGCGCTTTTTCAGCAAGCATTCGCTTTTTCAGGAAGGCTTCACGGAAGGTACCATTGGCTATCGCCAGGAAAAGCATCGGTAGCCAGGCTATAAAATAGTTGATTATGGCAGTTCGTTTATGGTTAAAAACAAAGTTTTCCGCCTTCTGCTTTATACAGAATCAACCCGCAGACCATAAGAAATAAACCGGTGATACCCATAATTACCTGCAGGGGATGGAAGAGTTGCGTCCAGATGGTTTGAATAAGGATCCAGCCTGTCAGCAGGATGCCTTCTGCCAGAATAAAATAAGAGTAATGGGGCTGTAAAAGCAGCATGGAAAATATGGCCAACAGGCTAAATAATCCCATACAGATGAACAATACAATGCCGGGAATCAGGAAATCAGGAAAAGGCGTTTGGTCAAGAGCATGCAAAGAAAGCTGTATGGCAGAACCGGAGGGATCAGTCATCAATGACCAGCCGCCGTAAACCGCCCCTGCACCGGTTAAGAGCAGCAAAAACAGTGACAGGATGTAAGCTATTTTTTTCATCTTCAAGAGCAAAGCTACCTGGGGGTAAAAGGCACCGACCTGACAAGCATCAGCTTCCTGCATGATTTTATTTTTCGCTGGAACGGCTTTGCGAAGCCCTTGCGATCCCTAAAAAATAAAGTGACCTACACGGATGACAGCGGCTGGGGAAAAGACCTTACATTTATCTTTTTCAAGAATACTTTTATGAATCGTTTACTTCGCTCTGCTGCAGGGTTGATCCGCCTGCACAGTTATACACTCATTTTTGTTTTCTTCTTTTGCTGCACATTTATTCCGGGGCAGGTTTTGCTGGCGCAAAAGAAATCACTGGTGAAAGGTCCACGAGAGTATATGGTATTAAGAGTATATCATGCGGCAACAGCCGATCAGCTTTCCACGATCGATCAGTACCTGCAGGCTTCCCTGTTGCCGGCACTTGACAGGAATGGCTTTAAGAAGGCCGGTGTGTTCACGGCCATCAGCAACGATACCGCTGCTGATAAAAAAATCTATGTGTTGATCCCTTTCACAGGGCTTGCCAGACTGGAACAGTTCTCTCAGTTGTCTGAACAAACGCTGGCGGATACGGTGAAAGCAAAGGCCTATGCAAAAGCTGCGCACAACCGGCCTTCATTTACCCGCATGGAAACTATCCTTCTGCAATCCTTTGCCGGTATGCCGCAGGTAAAAGCTCCGGTGCTGAAGGGCACAAGAGAGGAAAGGGTGTATGAATTGCGCAGTTACGAGGGGGCAACGGAAAACCTGTACCTGAACAAAGTCAAAATGTTCAACGAAGGGGAGGTACAGCTTTTCGACCGCCTTGGCTTTAATGCCATATTTTATGGACAGGTCATTGCCGGCAGCCGTATGCCAAACTTAATGTACATGACCTCCTTTGAAAACAAAGCGGCGAGAGATGAACACTGGAAAAACTTTGGCGGCGATCCCGAATGGAAAACCATGTCGGCGCTTCCCGAATACCAGAACAATGTTTCAAAAATTGATATCACATTTCTTCGACCAACTACCTATTCCAAACTTTAAGTAATCAGTTGCTATGCTGCGCATTTTTTATTTCTCGTTTGCCCTGATGCTTGTCTTTGCCTGCTCTCGCCAAACAGTTGGCAGCAGCGCCTCGCAACCCAGCGCATCCAGCCAATCAGATGATCGATTTGAATCCACGCCGGTATGGCAGGATGAATTTTCGTACAACGGCTTGCCCGACTCTTCGAAATGGGGCTATGATATTGGTGGTAATGGCTGGGGTAACAACGAATTGCAGTATTATACTGCCGAAAGCAAGAATGCAAATGTAGCCGATGGCAAGCTGACTATTACGGCTATTAAAGAGCCGATGGGTGATAAAAATTACACCTCGGCGCGGCTGGTGTCGAAAAACAAAGGCGATTTTTTGTACGGGAGAATTGAAGTGCGGGCCAAACTTCCCTCCGGACGGGGCACCTGGCCGGCTATCTGGATGCTGCCTACCGACTGGGCTTATGGAGGCTGGCCGGCATCCGGCGAAATTGACATCATGGAGCATGTGGGTTACGATCCCAACCGGGTGCTCTTTAGCATTCATACCGAAGCCTACAACCACGTGAAGGGTACACAGAAAAGCGGAGAAAAAAACATTCCTACGGCCATGACGGATTTTCATCTCTACCGGGTGGACTGGACGCCGGATTCTATCAAGGGCTATTTTAATAACGAACAGGTTTTTTCATTTGCCAACGAAGGCAAAGGGTCAGCTACCTGGCCGTTTGATAAACGCTTTCACATTCTGCTCAACCTTGCTGTAGGCGGCAACTGGGGCGGACAAAAAGGAGTTGATGATTCGATCTTCCCGGCCCGGTTTGAAATTGATTACGTTCGGGTTTACAGAATGAAGCCCTGATCAGTTAAAAGAAGACAAGCCACTATTCTTAATCACTCTTGAACCAATGAACGGATCACCCGGCAGGGATTACCCGCAGCAAAAACATCGGCAGGAATATCCTTTGTCACAACGCTGCCGGCACCAATCACGCTGCGGTAGCCGATGGTAACACCGGGACAAATAACTGCACTGCCACCAACCCATACATCTTCGCCTATACGAATGGGTTTGGCATTTTCCAAACCGGAGGCACGCACCTTATGATCCATAGGATGAGTGGCGGTATAGATCTGCACATTGGGACCAAAAAGGGTTCGGCTGCCAATTACTACTTCTGCCACATCGAGCACCACACAGTTGAAGTTGAAAAAGACCTTTTCGCCAAGCTTGAGGTTGTAGCCATAATCGCAGTAAAATGGCGGTTGCATCCAGAGCCCTTCACCTGCATGCGGAATCAGCGCTTTTAAAATGCGGATACGTTCTTCTGTCTCATCCTCCCGCGAATCGTTTAGCTCTTTCAGGAGTAACCTTGCTTTCAGTCTTTCTTCTGCCAATTGCGGATCAAGCGCATCGTAAAGTTCACCCGCCAGCATTTTTTCTTTTTCGGTTTTCATTACTTTTTTTTAAGGTTGATTTGAATTGACAATGGCCGGGCCAAGGTTTTGCTTTTTGCGCAGGAGCAACGGATTGGTAAGAAGGTTATTCCATTGTTCCGCTAGAAATTTTTAATACACATACACGAATATTTTTATTGCGACGCTGATTGTATTCGCACAAAATAAGCAGCTACTTTTTCCTCTGCCCTTGTTTGCTGTAAAACTTTGGTTGTATAAAGCTCATACCGTAGTTCTTTGTATAGCGAAACAGCATTATTCAAACTTTCCAAAAGAGAAGTGGTTGTGTAGACGGGAATGGTGCTTTTTAGCTTTTCAAAATCAGTTGGCAGGAGTTGGGTTTCTACCTTGCGAACACCCCTGGGCAAGCGATTGTTCCGAATGTGAAGCAGCGGCCCCAATACCACCATGCGCAGGTAGCCTAAAAAATCAAATGCTTCCAGCAGTTCACCTCTTCCGATTTTCAGCAAGGCATAGTGTACCCAGGTCCAGAATCGGTCTTCTATCCATTGGTAATCGGGATAAGGAAAACGGGCTTCGGAATCTTCCAATAGTTTTGAGAGTTGCCCTTTCCTGTCAAATAAAATTTCCGGGTTCTCAACCCGATGTCCAAATTCTTCAGCCGTCACAAACTTTACATCAACGTGGAGCAGCGGATTGTCGTAAAGGCAAATCAATACCCTCGGTTCGCCAACATGTTCGCCCGTGAAACCTGAAAGAAGATCGCCTAAACGGTTTGCATATGCCAACATCTTCGTTCTGTCGCCACCCACTTTTTCTTTTGTTACGAGGACTAAATCAAGATCAGAGTATTCATCCATTTCATTCGTCAGCCAGGAACCGGCAACGGCAATGCCTGTTACCGATTCGTCGGGTGATAAAACCTGAACAGTTCTTTCCGCAAAGTCTTTCTGGATGGTCATGGTCTTGTTTGCTTTGGTGGTGCTACTGATTGGTTGTTATTCTTATGCCCTGAATGCATGCAGAGAAAGGAAAAAACATTTCAGTCCGGAAAACTTTTTCTGTTCTAAAACATATTGTTCGGTAAGCAACAAACTTCTCATTATGTTCTTAATGAAGAATTGGAGAGCTTATGGCTTTTCCAACAACTTTTGCGCTTCCACCATCCAATCCGTATTTTTTGGAAGCCGAACTGCCGGTTGAATTCCTACGTTGTCGATTCCTTCCCCGATATCAAGCCTGCGGCTGCGGGTGGTGGCATAACGCAAAACATAAGGCATACACGGAAAAGATGCTTCCCGCATGTTGGAGTAATCCAGCGTTCCTTGCGTGGGCTCGCCGGCAAGAATCACCTTGGCACTTTGTCTTGCATAAAGGAGAAACTGCTCCGTAGTGGATGCGCATCCCCGGTTGGTAAGAATAACCACCTTGCGGGGATAGGGCTGGGGTGTATACGAAGAATCGATATAATCCGAAGCGACACTCACCCGTTTCCCCTTGTTTTGTTCCATGCCTGCAATCATTCCGTTGATGCTTTTTTTGTTTTCTGCCGGAAGGTTTTCGTCATCAAGAATTTTTTTCCAACCCTCAATGTTTTTTTCCGTTGCCAATACATCCACGCCAATTCCTTTTACCGGTCCGGTATAGAGGTAGGGCAACAGGGGCATGAATGTAAAATCAGAACCGCCGCCATTGTCCCTGACATCAAGTATCAGGTTGGGTGTGGTCGCTAAGGTGGCCTTGTGAACCTTTACCAACGAATCGATGTTCTTTGCATTGAAAGCACCAAAACTGGAAATTTTTAAATAGAGTGTGCTGTCAGAAAGTTTTTTTGCGGCAAGGTGTACAAACTGGTAAGGCTCCTCTTCCCATACGGTACCTTCTCTTTGCCAGTCGCCTGAAATGCGGTCTTTGCCAAAACCGAAATACTCCACTTTAGGCAGGTGGTTACGCATGTACAAGACGCCTTTGAGAAGGGAGTCGTTTACCTGTTTGCCTTCAAATTTCATTTGCCCTTTTTTCCACGTGGGATTCCTGGCATCTATGGTAACTCCGATATAATCGTGTAAAGCCGTGGGATCTTTTAGTACGGCAATCCTATACGACGAATCGTGGCGAAAAACATAAATGCCTTCTTTGCCTTTTGATCCCGAAAGTTCTGCAAGTTTTTTTTCAGAAACGGTAACTAAGGGACGGCGGTTGATATAACCAGTATCAATTTTAGTGGCATCAAAACGACTGCCGATCTGGATATGCTGGTCCTGAAAAACGTCGAGGTATTGAGAGATCACCAATAGACATTTTTCGCCTGCGCCTTTGGTCAGCGCCTGAAACCGTCTGGCAGTTTTGTTATACTTCTCCGGTGTCATTTGTGCTTGCTTGTCCTGAAAGCCGGCGTAGTTATCTTCTATAAATTGTTTGATGTACAGGAATTCTTTTTCGCAATCACAAGCCTGGCCGTAACTGATGAAACCGGAACATAGCAAGAGGAGTAAAAAAAGTTTTCTCATGTGATGCATTCGGGTTGAAGAAAGGAATTTACGAAGCTTTCTTTTAGTTAGGATTCGTTTATTGACGTCGGTAATGACTTAGAGATTTTGTGCTTTCGAACTTGATGGTCAGTTTTTCATTTGTGAGGTGAACGATTTCCGACTTAGCTACTACAGTGCCAACGGTGGTGGTGAGGCGTTTTTGTCTTTCGTTGAAAACATAGTGGCCCCTAAAAGATTCCTGCAACCGGCCGTCCATAAAAATTTCTGCTCGAAAAGAATCATTTTCCAAAAACAACAGCTTTTCAAACAAAGCCCGGTCACGATTGCTGGCATCAGTTGTATCCGAAACCCAAGTGCCTGTCAATCCTGTTTGGTTGCCGGGCTGACAAGCTGCCAGTCCAAAAAACAGCAGCAACACAAGGCTTTTCATGTGGAAAGGTTTTGTGGTAGGGGATAATACGTTTGTGTACTAGCGCAGTTACAACCCGCTTCAGAAAACCGGCTCTATCCTATCGATTCGGAATCATAAATATGCACCCGTTCCCACAGGTGTGAGCAGCTTTCCACAAAGGCTTTGTGAACCGGGTGAGGTTGATAGGCATCATGGGCAGCCTGGTCTTCAAATACCAATAGCAGGGAGTAGGAGTAAGAACGTTCGATCACAGGGCGGTCGGTGGCTGCGGGACGGCCCACATCGCCCATCTTAACATGTTCAATGGAAAGCAGAGAGCTGACTCCTTTTTCAAATTGTTTTTGTTCGTCTTCGGATAAACCGGGCTTCAGCCAGAAAAAAACGTGGTGTACAAACATGGGAAATAAATTGAAGAAATTGTGTGGTGTAAATATAAACGGGAATGGTTATTTGCCTGTCATGCGGTCTATCATCTTCATCACTTCCCAGCCGTCTTCTGCCGGGCAGGGGTTTTCTGCCCTGCCAAGAAAATAATTGACGACGTTTTCTATCATGGGCTGTTGCACATGCGGCAAAGGGTCAAAAGGAAAATGCATTTCATCGTTGCCCTTTTTTAACACCACCAACCGGTGATCAAAGATGGGGAACTGCAGCGATCCTTCCGTACCAAGTATTTCACACAGGTCATGTTTCTCCGGCACTGTAAAGCACCAGGCACCGTTGAATACGATGTCGTTGGCAAACAAAACCTGGCCTGTGGTTGTATCGTCAGCACTATACAATCCGGAAGCATTTACAGAGATGCCATGGACTTTTTCGGGACGGCCGAAAAAATAGAGCATCAGGTCGAGTTGGTGCGGGGCCAGGTCATGGAACAGCCCACCCCCTGAAATGGTCGGGTTGTACCGCCAGGCATCTTCTGTGCGGGTGATCATGCTGTCCTGGTGGGGTTGCAGGCATTGTAAGTTTACGATTCGCGGTTTGCCAATAGCTCCTTCCGCCAGCAACGACTTTACTTTTAAAAACAAGGGCTGCTGCCGGCGGTAATGGGCCACACAAAGTTTAACACCGGTTTCCTGTGCTGCCGCAGCCATTTCTTGTGCTTCGGCTGCATTCATGGCCATGGGTTTTTCTACATACACAGGCTTTCCGGCCCGCAGGGCTTGTAGAGTATAGTCTTTATGGTAAAGTGGTGGCGTGGCAATATAAATGGCATTTACGTCCGGGTCATTAATCAGGGTTTCCGCATCGCTAAACCACCGGGCCACTTTGTGCCGCCGGGCATAGTCAGCGGCTTTTTCCGCGTTGCGTCGCATCACGGCTACAAGGCGGGAGTTGGGCACTTTGTTGAAGGCCGGACCACTTTTCACTTCGGTTACATCACCGCAACCAATAATGCCCCATTGGATAGTTTCGTTTTGCATAGGGAATAAAGCTAAGGATTGAGAGAATAGGATATTGAGATATTGGATACTAGATATTGGGATATTATTTTCCGATACAATTATCCAGGGCAATATGGACGGTTGCATTGGGAATGCATATTATAACTCCGCAAAACGGCTTTATCTTTCGCAATCAATAATGGTCGTGCATATGGTTAGCATTTCCCGGATAGTTTTTGTTGCCTGTTGCTTTGTATTATCAGGTTGTGTGATGGCGCAAAATGCGGGTACAATAAAGAGCAGCAATAAACTCTCCGCTGCAGACCTCAAACCTTTTGGCAGAACGATTTTACAGGAGAAAGGTTTGGCCCTGGTTAGCTCTGCTTCGAACATTGGTTTTACATTTGAAGGGCCCGAGTGCCGCATCCGTGTTTCACTCCCCGAGTGGCTTGATCATAACTACCTGCAGTACGAATTGGATGGACAATACATGGGACGATTGGCTGTTTTCTCAAAGGACACAATGATCGGTATCTATACCACTTCCGAGAGCCGTCATACAGTATGGATTTACAAAGCCACCGAAGCACATACGGGACCCGTTTTTATTCAGCAAATCGAAGCAGAAAATATCTCGTCACTGCAACGTCCTGTCGCACCACTGATTGAATTTATCGGTAACAGCATAACCTGCGGTGCTGCCGCCGATCACTCGGAAGTGCCTTGCGGCACCGGCGTTTACCACGACCAGCACAATGCCTATATGGCCTATGGGCCGCAGGTAGCAAGAGCGCTGAATGCCAATTTTCTTCTCAGCAGCGTTAGTGGTATTGGCGTGTACCGCAACTGGAACAGCGACGGCCCAACCATGCCGCAGGTTTACGAATACACCGATTTTCAACCGAACAGTTCTCTCCGGTGGAACTTCAGCAACTATTCGCCGGATGTGGTCAGCATTGCCCTTGGTACCAATGATTTCAGCCGTGGTGAGGGCAAAAAGGAACGCCCGCCCTTTGACAGTACCCGTTTTGTGAAGGCCTATATCAGCTTTGTGCAGCAGGTGCAGGCCAACTATCCGGCAGCACAGCTTGCGCTTTTGAGTAGTCCGATGTTAAGCGGTTCTTCGAGAGAGCTGTTGCAAAACTGTATTACGGCCGTAAAGGCAGGAGTTGATGCTGCGCAGCCAAAGGCAAAGCCACTCGCTATTTTCTTTTTCCAGCCCATGCAGGCAAACGGTTGTTCCGGGCATCCCAGCGTGGCAGACCATGGCCGGATGGCAGAGAGCCTGCTGCCATTTTTTCGAAAACTGCTGCCATAACCTTTTGTGGTTCTTTTTGGCACAATTGTGTGGCCCTTGAGAAAAGCAGTAAGTCCGTTTGGATTGAAAGTTGTCGGCTGAAAACTTCTTGCCTGCAAAAGATTACATGCGACTTTACTGCAGGCAATCGTTTCAATTATGGAAAATCAACTTTCGCAGATACCTGTATCCGTCCTCGACCTTGCCACCATCGTGCAGGATGAAACCGTTTCAGATGCCTTTCGCAGAAGCCTGGCATTGGCAAGGGAAGCAGAAACGTGTGGCTATACCCGTTACTGGTTTGCCGAACATCACAACATGGAAAGTGTGGCTTCGGCTGCTACGGCTGTTTTGATTGGCTATGTGGCCGGTGGTACAAAAAGCATTCGTGTAGGATCCGGTGGCATCATGCTGCCCAACCACGCTCCCCTGATGGTGGCGGAGCAATTTGGTACACTGGCGGCTTTGTATCCCGAACGTATTGATCTGGGCCTTGGCCGGGCACCCGGCACGGATCCCGTGACATCATACGCCTTGCGCCGCAGCCTGAAAGGAGACGTGGATTCCTTTCCAAATGATGTGGTGGAACTGATCAACTACCTGGGCCCTCGGGACCCGGAAGCAAAAGTGCGGGCCATTCCCGGTGAAGGATCCAATGTGCCGGTATGGCTCCTGGGCTCCAGTACCTACAGTGCGCAACTGGCAGCTATGCTGGGTCTGCCGTTTGCGTTTGCTTCGCATTTTGCGCCTACGCATCTGTACGATGCTTTGCAACTCTATACATCCAACTTCAGACCTTCGCGGTTTTTGCAACACCCCTACAGCATGGCTTGTGTCAATGTCATTGCTGCTGATACGGACGAAGAAGCGGAAGTGCTGGCAACTTCGTTTTACCAGATGGCCCTGGGTATGATACGCAATAAGCGGCAGGCAATGCAGCCGCCCATTCCAACCATGGAAGGTATATGGAGCGAGCCCGAACGGGCAGCCGTGCAACACATGTTGCAGTTTTCTTTTGTGGGCAGTGCTGAAACCGTTCGAAAAGAACTGGAAGCCTTTGTGCAATCAACCGGCATCCAGGAGCTCATGATCACTTCGCATATATACGATCTGGAAGCAAAAAAGAAATCCTATCGCCTTGTAGCGCCATATTTTAAACGGCGAGAGGTGGCTGCGTAAATGAATGCCTGTTGCAGGTAAACACCAGCAGGTTGTTTCTCTATAGAAATGCACATTCCGGGTTTCCTCAGAACCTACATAAACTTGGCTTTGGTTAACGCTGTAAAGATTTCTACGGAAGAAAACTGTCGCTGTCTTATGTTTGTTCCTACCAATGGAAGGGCTGTACGGATGAAAAAACGTACGGTCAATCAGAACAAATAATCTTGCTATATGAATAAAGTTTTTTCTTCCGCACGGGAGGCCTTGCATGATATTACAGTTGGCGCCACGCTCATGCTCGGTGGCTTTGGCCTTTGTGGCATTCCCGAAAATTCTATTACAGCGTTACAGGAGATGGGTGTAAAAAACCTGACCTGTATTTCCAACAATGCCGGCGTAGATGATTTTGGCCTGGGCCTGCTCCTGCAAAACCGGCAGATCAAAAAAATGCTTTCTTCCTATGTGGGTGAGAATGCCGAATTTGAACGGCAGTTGCTTTCCGGCGAACTGGAAGTGGACCTGATTCCGCAGGGAACGCTGGCCACCCGCATTCAGATGGCGGCTATGGGCATTCCTGCTTTTTACACGCCGGCGGGCTTCGGTACCGAAGTTGCATCGGGCAAAGAGGTGCGGGAATTTGGTGGCAAACAATACCTGATGGAACATGCGCTGCATGCTGATTTTGCCCTTGTCAAAGCCTGGAAAGGCGATCGGTATGGTAACCTCGTGTTTCGAAAAACCACCCGCAATTTTTCAACCTCCATGGCCAAAGCCGGTACTATCACCATTGCCGAAGTGGAAGAACTGGTGGAACCCGGCAGTCTCGATCCCGATCAAATTCATGTGGCTAGTGTTTATGTGCATCGCATCTTCCAGGGAAAAAATTACGAGAAGCGAATCGAACGCCGCACTGTACGACTGGCGTCGAACAAATGAAGCCTCCTTGAACTTCATATCTCGACTGTAAACTGTAAACTTTAAACCTTGAACTAAAAAATGGCTTTAGATAAATTCGGAATTGCAAAACGAATTGCGCAGGAATTACGGGATGGCATGTACGTAAATCTGGGCATCGGTATTCCAACGCTTGTTTCCAATTACATTCCGGAAGGCATGTTTGTCATGCTGCAAAGCGAGAACGGCATGATGGGCATGGGGCCTTATCCACCTGAAGAAGATATTGACGCAGACCTGATCAATGCCGGTAAGGAAACCGTTACCGTGGTGCCCGGCGGTGCCTTTTTTGATTCGGCGGAAAGCTTTGGAATGATCCGCGCCGGCAAGATCGATCTCACCGTTCTGGGTGCGATGGAGGTGTCGGAGAAGGGTGATATCGCCAACTGGAAGATTCCCGGCAAAATGGTAAAAGGAATGGGTGGCGCCATGGACTTGGTGGCATCGGCCCGCAACATTATTGTGGCCATGCAACATACCAATCCAAGAGGAGAGAGCAAGTTGCTGCCACAGTGTACCCTGCCGCTGACCGGTGTGGCCTGCGTAAAAAAGGTCGTCACGGAACTGGCGGTTATTGATATTACTCCCGACGGTTTTCTTCTCCGCGAACGGGCACCGGGTGTCAGCATAGAGGAGATTCAGCAAAAAACAGCCGGGAAGCTGATCGTACAGGGCGAAGTGCCTGAGATGATATTATAGCTTCAATTCCTGTTTCCAGAAAATAAAAGAGCCCCTGAAGGGCTCTTTTGCGCATTACACCAAAATTCCACTTATCACACTTTATAGCGACATAGGGCTTAACGGATTTGCGTAATGATGAAGATTAGTTTGGGGATTCTTTTGGAAGTGGAACTATTCGTTCCTGCTTTCTGCCTGCCGTAAAATCATCCCCGGTTTAAGTTTCCAAACGCAATGCCATTTACTTGTTAAACAAAGAACAAGCCTCGCAAACGGAGTCCTGTAGAGTTTTATTGTCATTTTGTGTAATGTTTTATACAGCCCGGCTGAATGCGTTTAAATGGATGGAAGGGAAGATTTACGGCACTGGATTTGTGCAACCTTGGCTTTAAACAACAAATGCTTATGACGATCCAGCAGTTTACGTCACTGCCCAAGGACATCCAGCGGAATGTGGTGAAACATTATGGTGCTTTTCTTTTTGGACGATCAGGCGTTGGTGTGAATGTGATACTTTACCAAGTTGAAGGTTTTTACGTCGAAATATATTTTGATGAAAAAATGTCGGAATGTACCCGCATACGGTGTTTTGAGGACACCCGGCATTTAGAACCTTATCTGCGCATGGTGGATGTTTCGGATTTGCAGCTTTTGCTTTAGCCAAACAGGGTTTTGTGTTCTTTTTATATAGTGTACAGGTCAATTTGACCTGCCTGTATGATTTTGTCATGTTCAAAACCGGGACATTCCTAAACAATATGTCCTGCCGGTAACCTGAACCAGCATTCCATCTGCACACTTTCTACAACTGGGTTGCCCTTTCCTGCGGGTCGGTTGCTGCTTTCCACCATTCTGTCAGTACACACTTGCTTCCGACAGGCCTAATCTTTATTTTGCGGTACCAACAGCAAAGCGTGAACATTTTCCATAATTACCGCATCCGCATCATTGGTATCCTGGTCATAACAGCCCTCCGGTTTGGCTTTCAAATGAGCGATACCCTGGCGGGGCTGCAGTTACTGACATGGGGCAGTGTCATGAGCAATTTCTTTTGGGCCTTGCTCACCGGCATTATTACGTGGGAAACCAACCGCCTGGTGGTGTTTTACTTTAATCGTCGCTACCCTTTGGGTAAGCTTTCGGCCCAACGGTTAGGAAAAGAAGCAGTGGTGGTGTTTGTGGTAAACGGAATCGTTTACGGTGTTACGGTAGGCATTTTCTTCCTGCTCAGCGCCGAGGCAGCGCCACCAAAACTTTACCTGATCTTGGGGCTTTTTGATCGATTTCTGCATGGAATGCTGGTAGCCGCTTTTTACGAATTGCTTGTGTTTATGGAAGCCCTGCGGAAAGCCACTCAGGAAGCCGAACAACTCAAAAAGATCAATGTGATGATGCAGCTTGAATCGCTGAAAAGCCAGGTGAAACCACACTTCCTCTTCAACAGTTTAAATACGCTGACTGGCCTGGTAGAGAAGGACACACCACGAGCTGTAAAGTTCATTGCAGAATTGTCGAAAGTGTACCGGTACCTTCTGCAGAGTAACGAAAAAGAGGTGATCCAACTATCGCAGGAACTGCAGTTTACGGAAGCATATTTTTTCCTGCTGCAAACCCGGTTTGGCGAAGGGATTCAGTTGCAGGTGGCGGTTGATGAAAAACTCCTGGCACATTTTATTCCGCCCCTGACCTTACAGATGTTGTTAGAAAATGCTGTAAAGCACAATCAGGTGTCGGCCCGGAAGCCTTTGCTGGTTACAATTCAGACAGAGACCAGTAGCCTGGTGGTAACCAACAATTCTCAACCCAAGCGAAGTGTAACCACCTCAAATGGGATGGGCCTTTCAAACATTGCCGCCAAATACAAATTATTAAACCAGCCCGATGTGGTGATCCTGAGCGAGGCAGAGCAGTTTTCGGTTCGGGTGCCCCTGATCAAACCCATTGACGTATGAATATTTTCATTGTAGAAGACGAAGCCGTTGCCGCCGAACGAATGCAGGAACTGGTGGTTAAGACAGTGCCGGGTGCCAATATTGTGGCGGTTTGCGACAGCATCGAAGACAGTGTTGCCTTTCTACAAACGATGGAGATGCCTGACCTGATTCTGATGGACATTGAACTGGTGGATGGCCAAAGCTTCGAGATTTTTCGTGAGGTGGAAATTACCTGCCCGGTGATTTTTACCACGGCCTACGATGAATTTGCGCTGCGGGCTTTTAAGGTGAACAGCATCGACTACCTGCTAAAGCCTATTCAACAGGAGGAACTGCAGCAAAGCATTGAAAAATTCAAAAAGCTTTCGGGGAAATACAGCCGTCACAACAGTGATTTTATCAAAGAAGTGGTGAAAGAATTACAAAGCGCTGCCAGGCCTGCGGTAGAAAATTACAGGGAACGTTTTCTGGTAAAACAGGGACAGCGCCTGATCTCTGTCAGCGCCGAAGAAACCGCCTATTTCTACAGCGAAGGAAGAGTGACTTTTTTAAAAGGCAGAGACGAACGTTTTTATACACTTGATTTACCCCTTGAAGAGTTGGAGCAGCAACTGGATCCGGACCAATTTTTCCGAGCCAGCCGGAAATACCTGGTTCACCGCAGTGCCATTCAGGGCGTGCAGGCACAATTGAACGGACGCTACAAAGTAGCAGTTAAGCCAGCTATCAAAGATGAATTGTACGTCAGCCGCGACAGGGCACCGGAGTTTAAAAAATGGCTCGGAGCATGAGGTGGGTGGTGAGTTGATAGTATATTCGTCATCACAGTAGAAACGATTCTTCTTTTTGGAATAAATAGCCTTCCGCCTACTTATTACTCCTTAATCAAATACAACAATCATGAACAACAAATCACTAGGGTTACTGGCCCTGGCTGGGGCACCTTTTTTCTTACTCAGCTCATTTTTACAGCCCTATTTTTCCTTTCTGCATCCGCAGCAGTTTTATGGTATCTGGGGAACCATCTACATCAGCGCCTGGATGTGCAGCATCCTCCTCCTGCAACGTCTGAAAGCAACAGGAGAAAACCGCTTTGGAAAGGCTTTGCTTTGGGTGCAACTTAGTTTTCTTTTGCTGGCCAATCTTTCCAACCTGTACCAGGTAGTTTTTCCGGGAGATCGCTCCCTTGCCTTTATCATTTTGGATTCTTTCTGGCCGCTGAGCAACCTGTTGATGCTGGTCGTCGGCATCACGATCGCCATAGCCAGAAGATTGCAGGGGTGGCGGCGTTTTGTGCCCCTGTTTGTAGGTTGCTGGTTCCCTGTGATGATCATTAGTATGAACCTATTTGGCAGGGGCGGTACTACGGGCACCATTGGTGCTGTGTATTCAGCCATAGCCTGGAGTTTGTTGGCGGTGGCCCTTCTGACAATAAAGCCGGGAAAGTTCCTTGTTATTTCCCAGGATCAAAAGAGGAAAGCTGCTTAGGATATACATTGTAGCAAAGCGACTCCTTCACTCGGCATTTTCAACCTCAGAGCATTTCCATTTGCAAAAGCCTTGTCCATACGCAAGGCTTTTTTGTATTTGTTTTCAGGCGAAATCGCCGCGAAGTTTTCAACGGGAACATGTATATTGTCGATGAATTTTTAAGCGCTGCGAACCGGCGGTTGTTTTCATTATCATTTACCTCCATGAGTTCACGATTGTTGTTGCTGCATTCCACATTTAGCATTCTGCTACTCGTGTTGCTGTGTTGCGGATGCCAGTCTGATAAAGACTATACAACCTGGGATCATTACAAAGGATCCCCGGAAAGCATCCAGTATTCATCACTAACAGAAATCGATACCGCCAATGTCAAAAACCTGCAGGTAGCCTGGGTGTTCCGCACCGGCGATGCGGATACGGTGCACAATTCACAGATCCAGTGCAACCCAATTATGGTAGAGGGAAAACTGTATGGCACCACACCGCAAATGGCGCTTTTTGCACTGGATGCTGCTACGGGTAAAGAAGTCTGGCGATTCAATCCTTTTGATACAACAAAAAAAGATGAAAATAAGAGCCTGACCTTTATTCTGAACAATTCCCGAGGTGTGGCCTATTGGTCGGATGGGAAAGGGGACCAGCGCATTTTCTATACGGCGGGTTCGCACCTGTATTGTATCGATGCGTCCAATGGCAAAATGTTGTATTCGTTTGGGGAGCAGGGACGGCTTGACCTGCACAATGGCCTAGACCGGGATGTTGCCGAACTATTTATCACGGCCACGTCGCCACCTATAATTTACAAGGACCTTCTCATCATTGGTACAAGGGTTGACGAAGGACCATTAGCTGCACCGGGGCATATCCGGGCCTACGATGTACGCACCGGCCAGCGCAAATGGATCTTTCACACCATTCCGCATCCCGGCGAAGAAGGCCACAACACCTGGGATGATTCAACGGCTTACCGGTTCATCGGCGGTGCAAACCCCTGGAGCGGTTTTAGCCTGGACAAGGAGCGGGGAACACTCTTTGCCTGCACGGGTTCTGCTTCCTACGATTTTTTTGGCGGTCGCCGCGGTGGCGATAATCTTTTTGCCAATTGTCTGCTGGCCCTGGATGCAACAACCGGCCAACGCAAATGGCATTTCCAGTTTGTGCACCACGATGTGTGGGACAGGGATGTGCCTGCAGCACCAGCGTTGATTCGTTTCAAAAAAGCCGGTTCGTGGATTGATGCCGCAGCCGTTACCACCAAAACAGGATTCCTGTATGTTTTTGACAGGGAAACCGGAGAACCCTTATTCCCCATTGAAGAAAAACCGGTTCCAACGGTTTCGGAATTAAAAGGTGAAAAATTATCGCCAACGCAACCCATGCCGGCAGCACCTGCTTCCTTCATGCGGCAACGGTTTACCGAAGCTGACATCAATCCCTATCTTTCTGATAGTTCTTTCGCAGATGTAAAACGGAGATTGGCTTCTTACAGGAATGGTCATCTATTTGAGCCCATCTCACTGGGAGGCACAGTTGTTTTTCCGGGTCTGGATGGCGGCGCTGAATGGGGTGGACCCAGCTTTGATCCGGAAACCGGGATGCTTTATATCAATGCCAACGAAATGCCTTGGGTGTTGCAGGCGGTTGATATCAGCAAAAAAACCGTACAATCCGAAAACTATGAGCAGGCAGGAAAGCGGTTGTATCAAAACAATTGCATGCAATGTCATGGTGCTGAGCGACAGGGATCAGGAAACAATCCTTCGCTGCTTGGCGTGGAAAAAAAATATTCTGCAGAGGCCTTTCATGCCTTGGTGCAATCGGGCCGCCGCATGATGCCAGCCTTTAAACAATTGAACGAAAACGAACGGGAAGCCATCGCCACCTATGTACTCAACCGGAGCGAAGCAAAAACAAAAGCATTTGCGGCAGCCAAAAAGGATGAGCGATTTCAACTGCCTTATACCATCACCGGTTACAATAAATTTTTAAGCAAAGAAGGTTACCCCGCCATTGCGCCACCCTGGGGCACCTTAAATGCGCTGGATGTTGCAACAGGGCAATATGTATGGAAGAAAACTCTGGGCCACGATACTGCTTTCAAAAATGCAAAAGAGCCCACGGGTACAGAAAACTACGGCGCTTCGGTGGTAACCAAAGGCGGGCTGTTGTTCATTGCGTCAACGAAGGATGGAAAGTTCCGGGCTTTCAACAAACGCAATGGAGCGCTTTTGTGGGAAACAGATTTGCCAGCGCCTGCATTTGCCACACCGGCGGTTTATGAAGTTGGGAGCAGGCAGTATGTTGTCATTGCCTGCGGTGGCGGAAAACTGAAAACCAAATCCGGTGATTATTACGTTGCCTTTGCCTTACCAAAACAGTAAAATAAATATATCAATTTCAATACATGCCAAACGATACCCTCAATGTCAATACCAAAGCGGTTGCGCAAAACCATTATGATGCCATTGTGATCGGTTCCGGAATTTCAGGCGGTTGGGCTGCGAAGGAGCTGACAGAAAAAGGCCTGAAAGTGCTCATGCTCGAACGAGGCCGTCCCCTGGAACACATCAAAGATTACAAAACCGCGAACCTGAATTCATGGGAATTACCCCACCGCGGATCGGCTACACCGCAGGAAAAAGAAAAATACAAAGTGGTGAACCGTGGCTGGGCCATCGGTCATCCCGATCTTAGTTTTTGGGCTGATGAAGAGGACTGTCCTTACACCGAGATTAAACCCTTTACCTGGTGGCGGAGTTACCAAATGGGCGGGCGGTCTATTTTGTGGGGCCGCCAGAGCTACCGGTTGAGCGACCTTGATTTTGAAGCCAACGCGAAAGAGGGCATTGCCATTGACTGGCCCATTCGTTACAAAGACATGGCGCCCTGGTACAACTATGTCGAGGGTTTTGCCGGCATCAGCGGCTCAAAGGAAGGGCTGGCACATTTGCCCGATGGTAACTTTCTTCCCCCCATGGAACTGAACTGCGTGGAAAAAGATGTAGCGGCACGCCTCAAACAAAAAATGGGTCGCCACCTGATCATTGGTCGTACGGCCAACCTGACCGCACCCATCGCCGGACGTACACAGTGCCAGTTTCGCAACCGCTGCTGGGAGGGTTGTCCGTTTGGTGCCTATTTCAGTACACAATCCTCTACGTTACCAGCCGCACAAAAAACAGGCAACTTAACAGTACGTCCTTTTTCTATTGTAACAAAAATCCTGTACGATAAAGACACGCAAAAAGCAAGAGGAGTGGAGGTACTGGATGCCGAGACCAACAAAACGTACGAATACACATCATCGATAGTTTTCCTCAATGCTTCCGCACTGAATTCTGCCTGGGTGCTGATGAACTCCGCCACGGATGTATGGCCAGATGGACTGGGCAGCAGCAGCGGCGAACTGGGACACAACGTGATGGATCACCATTACAACCTTGGCGCCTCCGGAAGAGTGGAAGGTTACCTGGATCAATACTATTACGGCAAGCGGGCCAATGGTTTTTACATTGTTCGCTTTGCCAACCTGGCAGGGGACAAGCGGGATTACCTGCGTGGTTTTGGGTACCAGGGTAGCGCCAGCCGCCAAAGCTGGGCCCGCGAAATTGCAGAGATGAATATTGGAGGTGCCTACAAAGATGCGCTGTGCGAACCCGGGGAATGGAGCATTGGTATGACGGGTTTCGGAGAAATTTTACCCTATCATGAAAATAAAATTTCACTGGACAAAACCCGTAAAGATAGATGGGGTTTACCGGTGCTGGCAATGGATGCTGAACTAAAGGAAAATGAAATGAAGATGCGGGAAGACATTAAAACCGAAGCGAAAGCCATGCTGGAAGCCGCCGGTGTACAAGGTGTTCATACCTGGGACCAGGGACATGCTATCGGTCATGGGATTCATGAAATGGGAACGGCGAGAATGGGACATGATCCAAAAACGTCGGTACTGAACAAATGGAACCAGGTATGGGATGCCAAAAATGTGTTTGTTACCGATGGCGCCTGCATGACCTCCAGCGCCTGCCAGAATCCTTCTCTTACCTACATGGCACTAACAGCAAGAGCCGCCGATTTTGCGGTGAAGGAATTAAAAAAACAGAATCTCTAAAGAAAGCCTTTCTTATTTTCAGGAAGAAAAATGACTAAATCCATGAATAAAAAATTGTTTCTTTTTTCCGCTGCTGCGTTTCTGGTGGCCTGCACATCGGCCCAACAAAAAGCAAAACCCGAAGACACGGAAGTGTATTCTCCCGTACCTAAAATTGTGAATCCGGGTTCGCCACTTTGCGGTGTGCCATCCGATGCTGTTGTTTTGTTTGATGGCAGCAACGATGCCAAATGGGTCAATGCAAAAGATACGACCAAGGCTTCCGGCTGGACCGTTCAAAATGGTTTACTGAAGGTGAACAAGCAGGCCGGCGACATTCGCACCAAAGATTCCTTTCTGGATTACCAACTCCACCTTGAGTGGCGGGTACCGGAACACATTACCGGCAAGGGACAGGCACGTGGCAATAGCGGTATTTTCCTTGCTTCCGTATTTGGTGGCGGCTACGAGATACAGGTGCTTGATAATTACAACAACACCACCTATACCAATGGACAGGTGGGCAGCATTTACAAACAGCATGTTCCGCTGGCCAATCCAACACGTCCGCCGGGTGAGTGGCAGGTGTACGATATTGTGTGGACGGCACCACGTTTCAAAGCTGATGGCTCACTGGCCTCACCGGCACGGGTAACCGCTTTTTTAAATGGTGTGCTGGTGCAAAATAATGTGGAGGTAAAGGGGCGTACCGAGTACATTGGGCAACCTACCTACAAGGCACATGGTGCTGCGCCCATTTTGCTGCAATCCCACGGCGATCCGAGTGAACCGATTTCCTTCCGCAATATCTGGTTGCGTCCTTTGTAAGAACGACGTGAGAATTTGTTATGTTGAAGGAACCGGCGAAGTGATGTAGCCTTCAGAAAGGGGCAAAAAAAAGTCCACTGTAGAAACAGCGGACGCTAACGATTGCTTGCTATATAAATATTTTGTCGATTTCTGATACAAATCTACCACCCTTATAGCCAACAGGCAGAACCAAGTTGTGGCGTTAATTACGCTGTTAAGGCCCTGTAAAACCGGCTGAAATGCACTACTGGTAAGGGTTTCGCAATTTTTTACTTACGACATCCACTGCTTTTAAGCTGGTTTTTCCGGGTCGCCAGCCCTGCCATAACGGATCATAATGGCGATAAACAATCCAATAAAGGCAATGGCCAGGAAAGAAATCCGGAGGCTGAACACGCCAGCCATAATTCCAATTAACGGTGGACCGATCAAAAATCCCAGAAAGCCAATGCTGGAAACGGCCGTTAACGCCATGCCGGCCGAGGTGGTTTTTGATTTCCCGGCTTCGCTGTAAATAAGCGGGATCACTGAAGAAACGCCAAATCCAACAATCAAAAATCCAATGATGGAGGGCAACACCTGCGGAATGCAAACGGCCAGCAATAGACCACTTGTGATGAGGATGCCACTGATGAAGATGGTGAGGGTAAACTTTAGTTTGTTTGAAACCCAGTCGGCAACAAAGCGGCCGCTGGCCATGGCACACATAAAGGCTGTGTAACCAGCACCAATCCAATTTTGTTCGGCGCCCACCACCGTCTGAAAATAGATACCGCTCCAGTCAAACATGGCGCCTTCACAGATCATGCAGCAAAAAGCCAAAATGCCCAGGCGCAGCAAAGCCTTGTCCGGCTTTACAAACAGGCGGGTGGAAGCGGCCGGTGTTTTTTCTTCCGTTACCAGGTACTGGTAGGCAGCAGCAACGCCGGCTGCAATTACGGCGGTAATGATCACAAAATGCGTGAGCGGAACAATGCCTTTCCCGATCATAAAGGTGCCGATGCCGGCCGCTACAAAACCCGCCGTGCTCCACAAGCCGTGGAAAGAAGCCATGATGTTGCGGCCATATTGTGCCTCTACATGTACGGCCTGTGTATTTATGGCAATGTTGGCCAAGTTACCTGCAAATCCAAACAATACCAGGCTACCGATGAGAAGAGGAACATTGTACGAGAAACCAATAGCCGGCAACAGGAGGCTGTAAAGCAAAATGGCATTAACGGCAATTTTTCTACTGCCGAATTTCGTCACCAGTCTGCCCGAGAAAAACAGTGAAATCATCGAACCCGCGGGAAGAGCAAATAGAATAATGCCCAGAAGCGATTCGGAAATGCCAAGGCGGTGCTGGATACTGGGAATCCGCGAAGCCCAGGTAGCAAAACAAAGCCCTTGCATGAAAAACAAGGTGCTGACAGCAATACGATAAATCCGTTTTGTTTTATGGATGGACACAGCGATTTCTGACATATTCACGGTTTAAAACAAGATTGTTTTTCAGAAGCATACAACCGTTTTTCACGTAGCGGGCAAGCGTTCAAAGGCAGGCAATAATCGTAGCAGGTGGCGGGTTGAAGCGACAAATATAGCACCAAGTACGAATAGGGGACTTGTTAAACCCTTTCCCAGGTTCTTTGCAAAACCCAACAGTATAGCTGCTTTGTGTAATTTATTCATGGTTCTATTTTCTATCTTTTGTCAAATGAAGAGGGCGCCGTTTCATAACAAAATTGTGCGCTTGAGGACATCTGACGAAATTCATTCGCCTACTGTAACGAAGCCAAAAACTCCCTTCATATTTCCGGTTTGTTGCAGCCCTTGAAATGGCCTAATTTCGGCCCTTAGCAATTCGATCAAACCATACGAAAACAATAATCCAGGGCGTATGCCTTAACCATTCAGCAATTCATGATCCTTATAGTTGACGACAGACAGGAAAACGTTTTTTCGCTGAGAACTGTGTTGGAGCAATACGGTTTTCGAACGGATGCCGCTTTATCCGGGGAGGAAGCATTGAAAAAAGTGCTGAAACAGGAATATGCCCTGATCATTCTTGATGTACAAATGCCGGTGATGGATGGCTTCGAAGTAGCCGAAGCACTCACCGGGATGAACAAAACCAAAGACATTCCCATCATCTTTCTTTCGGCCGTCAATACGCACAAGCGCTTTATCACGAAAGGGTTTGAGTCCGGTGCCGTGGACTATCTTACCAAGCCGGTAGATCCGGATATCCTCATGTTGAAGGTGCGCAACTTTTATCGCCTGTACGAAAAAAACAGTGCGTTGAAAGAAGCGGAAAAAGAACTTACTGCTACGGTAAACGAACTGCACTCTACGCTTGAATCATTGCCGCAACTGGCTTTCACGGCCAACCAAAGGGGCGAATTGCAGTTTGTAAACAAACTGTGGTACCAGTTTTCCAAAGAAAAGAACCTGTTTCCCGAAACGCTTCCCGGTACACCTGCGCTGCAGGAACGCTGGCTGCAAAGCATTCGGGACGAAAAACCGGTTGAACTGGAAGCGGCTATCCAGCGGCTGGAAGACGGACAATATTATCATCATCTGTTACGGGCCACGCCGGTATTTGTCAACGAAAACATCAGCCGCTGGGTGGGTACGCTGACGTCGATCCACGAGCAAAAACTGCTGAACGAAACCCTGGAACGGAAGGTGGGGGAACGTACAAAGGAATTGCTGGAAATAAACCGTGAACTGGAGATCAGCAACGACGAATTACAACAGTTCACCTCTGTGGCTTCGCACGACCTGAAAGAACCGCTTCGCAAGATCCAGTTTTTTGGAAGCCTTATCATGGACGGCGGTACACTGGATGAAAAAACAGCGGTGTACATGGATAAAATCATCCGTTCGTCGAAACGCATGAGTCAACTGATCTCAGACCTGCTTTCATTTGCCCGCCTTTCGGAAGAACTGGCTTTTGAAGTATCGGATATCAATGAAATCATCAGGGATATTCTTTTCGACCTTGAACTGGGCATAAAGGAAAAAGGCGCCGTTGTTTCGGTGCAACCCATTCCGTTGCTGGAGGTGGTGCCATCGCTCGTGCGGCAACTGTTTCAAAACCTGATCAGCAATGCCCTTAAATTTTCAAGGCCCGGTGTAAAACCGCAGATCCGGATCTGGGCAGAGCAGGAGGGAGAAACCGCCTGTCGCATTTCCATTGCAGATAACGGAATTGGGTTTGAAGAAAAATACAAGGACAAAATTTTTACCCTTTTCCAACGCCTGCATGCAAGGGAGGCGTACGAGGGCACCGGCATTGGGCTGACCATTGCCAAGAAGATTGTGGAAAAGCACAACGGCAGCATTTCCGTACACAGCCTGCCCGATGAAGGCACCACATTTTCCATTATCCTGCCCAGGCAACAGCCCGGCAAACGGCCGGCTTCTCAAACGACAGTTTATAAAAGTCACCATACATGAAAGGATTTTTCAAGCGATTGCCCCTGCCGGCCAAGTTGGTTTTGTTGGGTGCCATACCGTTGTTGTTCCTGATGGTTGTTGTGCTGCAATACAACAAGGAAAAACGGGAAAAGATTGCCATGCTCGACGGCTACCGGCAGCGCATCCGGCAGGCTATTGACATCAATGCATTGATCGATGCCTTGCAAAACGAGCGCCGGTACAGCTTTATCTATGCCATGAATGGCATGATGCAAAATGAAATGCTGCAACGCCGTCCGCAAACCGATGCGGCCATTCAGCGGGTAAAGGACAGCAGCGAAACCATTCATCAGAACTTTGAGGCCTACACGTTTTTGGATAAGCTGACAAGTTTCCGAAACCAGATCAACAACAAGGAGGTCAATGAAGAAGAGGTGCTGACATTTTACTCCAACAGCATCTTCCGTCTCAATACCATGAACTCGGTGGCTGCCGGTAATGTGCTCTACCTGGCGCCCATCATGCAAACGGTTACCAGCCAAAAGATTCTTTCCGATATCATTACTTATAAAGGCATGCTGCTGGCGCAGCTTTACCTCTATATGGAAACGGGCGGAAAAAACAGGGCATTGTTGAATAGCGTGTACCAGTACCAGGATATGCTGGGGTCTTATGTGCATGAATTCAGGCTGAAAGCGCCACCCAAATGGGTTAATGCGTTTAATGCCGTTCGACAGGACACTACTGCTAAGGAAACGATGGCCATCGAACAGCGCTTCCGCACCAACCCGGCCATGGATACGGCTATATCACCATCCCATTACTGGGAGATCGCCACCCGGACGGTAAACCGGTACAAGGATATTCAGAACGGCATGATGGCAGAAGGCCGTCATGGCGCCAATGACATTTATGAAAAGGAAAAGCGACAGCAAACCCTGAGTCTTGTTTTGCTCGTGCTGGTGATGTGCCTCGTCGTAACGTTTATCATATACGTTATAGGGTTTATTACACAGCGGCTGCAACACCTGCGCAATGCAGCCGAAAACCTGGCCTCGGGTAAAACAGGTTTAAAAATTATTCCGGAAGCCAACGATGCCATTGGGTCGCTTACAAAATCCATACTGGCCATCGACCGCAATGACCGCAAACTGGCCATTGCAGCACAGGCCATCGGCGATGGTGATTTTAGCGTGGTGGTGGAACCCCGCAGTGCTGACGATGTTCTGGGGAATGCCATTTCACACATGAAAACCAACCTGCAGTCCTATGCCCGTGCCAGTGAAGAAAAGATATGGGTGCAAACGGGTATCTCTCAGATCAACGATAGCCTGCGGGGCGATAAGGGGATTGCTGCTCTGGGCCAGGATGCCTTGCATGTGCTGGTGCCCTACCTGGAATGTGAAAGCGGACTATTTTACGTAGCCAACGAAACATTTTTGCGTTTTGAGGCAGGCTATGCGGTCAGTAACCTGTCGGCAGTGCCCAAAGAACTTTCGTTCGGGGAAACGCTCATTGGCCAGGCGGCTGTACAAAAAAAGCCCATGCTCCTGGAAAATGTACCGGATACTTTTTTGCAGATCCGGTCCGGGTTGGGAGCCTCACAGCCACGGCATGTCTTAGTACTGCCATTAGTGGCCGATGATGTGGTGGAAGGTGTGCTTGAGCTTTCTTCACTTAACAAAATCAGTGATGTAAAAGTGGAGTTTCTCCGGGAGGCTGCAACGGATATGGCCATTGCTCTTCGTTCGGCCAAAAGCAAAGCACAATTGCAGCATCTGTTTGAACAAACGCAGGCGCAGTCAGAAGAACTGCAATCGCAACACGCCGAGCTGGAAAACATCAATGCCGAACTGGAAGCCCAGGCCGAGAAACTGCAAACCTCCGAAGAAGAATTAAAGGTGCAGCAGGAAGAACTGATGCAGGCCAACCAGGAGCTGGAAGAACGAACCCGCCAACTGGAAGAACGCAATGCGCTGATTGTAGAACGCAACCTGGAGATCCAGCAAAAGGCCGAAGAACTGGCGCTGACCACAAAATACAAATCGGAGTTTTTGGCCAATATGTCGCATGAACTGCGAACCCCGCTCAATTCCATTCTGCTTCTTTCGCGGCTGATGGGAGAGAACAACGAAGCCAACCTGACCAGCGACCAGGTGGAATATGCCAAAGTGATCCAAAGTTCCGGACAGGGGCTGCTTTCCCTGATCGACGAAATATTGGATCTTTCCAAAATCGAAGCCGGTAAAATGGAGCTGGAATACAACAGCGTGATGGTGCAGGAGATTGTTGCTGACATGAAAAATCTTTTTGCACCGGTTGCCCGTGAAAAGGGCGTACAGTTTGATCTGCAAATTGCACCGGATGTGCCCTCGCAGATTGAAACCGACAAGCTAAGGCTGGAGCAGGTGTTACGCAATCTTCTTTCCAACGCCATCAAGTTTACTGCTGAAGGCAGTGTAAGCCTTACCGTGAGTACACTTCCGGATAACCAGTCTTTCCTTTCTTTCAGCGTAAAAGATACCGGTATCGGCATTCCGGCGGAAAAACAATCACTCATTTTTGAAGCCTTTCAACAGGCGGATGGTTCTACCCGCAGGAAATACGGCGGCACGGGTCTCGGCCTTTCCATCAGCCGCGAACTGATCCGGCTCCTGGGAGGTGAGATCAAGTTAACCAGTGAACCCGGTAAAGGCAGTGAGTTCACGGTGTATGTTCCCAAATGGAAAATGGCAGCTGCACAGAAAGAGCCCATTTTTGCCCGCGAGGTTGTACCGGCGTTGCCGGCAGAAAAGCCGCAGGAAAAAGATATGCGTGTGGAGCACATTCCGGAAGCGCTTCCCGACGACAGGAGCAGTGTACAGCCTAATGATAAGATCATCCTGATCATTGAAGACGATACCGGATTTGCCAAGGCACTTTCCGACTTTGCGCACCAGAATGGATACAAGGCCCTGATGGCCGTGCGGGGCGATGAAGGCGTTGCCCTGGCGCAGCAGTACCGGCCAATAGGAATTCTGCTCGACATTCAGTTACCGGTAAAAGATGGCTGGGAAGTGATGGAAGAATTAAAAAGCAACCCCGATACCCGTCACATTCCGGTGCACATCATGTCGTCGCACGAAGCAAAAAAAGAAAGCCTGAAGAAAGGCGCGGTGGATTTTATCAGCAAGCCGATGGCCTACGAGCAAATGCAGGAAGTTTTTCACAAGATTGAGCATGTGCTTTCAAAAAACCACAAAAAGGTGCTCATTGTGGAAGAAAACCCGCAGCACGCCAAAGCCCTGGCTTACTTCCTTGAAACCTTTAATGTGAATGCGCAGATTTCTGCAACGGTCAACGAAAGCGTACAGGCCTTACAACGTGAGCAGGTGGACTGTGTGATCCTGGACATGGGCATTCCGGATAAACAGGCGTATGAAACCCTGGAGGCTGTAAAGCAAAACCCGGGAATGGAAAATCTACCCATTATCATTTTCACCGGGAAGAATCTATCCAAGACCGAAGAGTCCCGCATTCGCCAATACGCCGATTCTATCGTAATCAAAACCGCTCATTCCTTCCAGCGTATCCTGGATGAAGTATCGCTTTTTTTACACCTGGTAGAAGAAAACGGCCGCAAGGACAAACCATCGGCCTACAAGCGCCTGGGTGCTTTGAGTGAAGTGTTGTCGGGCAAAAAGATCCTCGTGGCGGATGATGATGTGCGGAATATTTTTTCGCTCACCAAAGCATTGGAACTGCACAACGTGGATGTAGTGGCTGCCATGGATGGGAGGGAAGCCCTGAAAAAGCTGGAAGAAAATCCTGATGTCAATGCCGTACTGATGGATATCATGATGCCGGAAATGGATGGCTACGAGGCCATGCAGGCCATTCGCAAAAAGCCGCAGTACCGCAATCTCCCCATCATTGCCATTACGGCCAAGGCTATGACCGGCGATCGTGAAAAATGCATCCGCGCCGGCGCTTCCGATTATATTTCAAAACCAGTGGATATCGACCAGTTGCTGTCGCTGTTACGGGTATGGTTATACGATAAAATCTTTTAAGAAATGGATAAAGGCAGCATCCTGCTGATTGATGATGACAGCCGCAACATTTTTGCGCTTTCGGCTGTTTTAAAGTCCAGGGGGTATTCAGTTGTTACGGCTACTTCGGCAAAAGAGGGCCTTGCCATCATGGAAAAAAACAAAGGCATCAAAGTTGTGTTGCTGGATATGATGATGCCGGAGATGGATGGCTACGAGGCACTCCGGTTGATCAAGGCAGATGAAACCCTGCGACAGATTCCGGTGTTTGCCGTGACGGCGCAGGCAATGGTAGGCGACAGGGAACGCTGCCTGGAAGCCGGCGCCAATGAATATCTTTCTAAACCGATTGATGTGGACCAGTTGCTTGCCCTGTTGGCAGGCCATGAAGAAGACGAATAAGTATGAAGGACGAAGAAGTGGACATATTGTTGAATGACTTGCTGGAAGTGTATGGCTATGATTTCAATGATTATGCAAAAGCTTCTTTGAAACGCCGGATGCAACGGCTTTACACACTCGATGGGTTTCCGTCTTTTGCCGAATTCAGGTTCCGGGTGCGCAACGACGAAGTATACCTGAAACGGTTTGTTGAAGAAATCACGGTGAATGTAACCGAAATGTTCCGCGATCCTGATTTCTATAAAACATTACGAAAGGAAGTATTACCCCTGCTGGCTACTTATCCGTTTATCCGCATCTGGCATGCCGGCTGCTCCACGGGGGAAGAAGTGTATTCTATGGCCATTTTGCTGAAAGAAGCCAACCTGCTGCACAAAGCCTTGCTGTATGCCACGGACATCAACCCTGACGTACTGGAAAAAGCAAAAGCAGGAATTTTCCCGCTGAGTGGTATGAAGCAATATTCGGAGAACTACATTCTGTCCGGGGGCATGGCTGATTTTTCCTCCTATTACACTACCCGGTACGACTACGCCAAGTTCAACCAGGACCTTTCCTCCCGAATGGTTTTTGCTACGCATAACCTTGTATCTGATGGGTCATTTAACCGCTTTCAACTGATCATGTGTCGCAACGTGATGATTTATTTTGAAAAGTCCTTGCAGGATCGTGTGCTTCACCTCTTTGACCAAAGCCTCGAAACGCTTGGTTTTATTGCCCTTGGCGCCAAGGAAACCATGCGGTTTTCGGCCGTAGCACCACAGTTTAAACAGTTGGGAAAAGAAAAAATATGGCGCAAAAGCCCATAACATATAAAGTACTGCTCATCGGTGGATCGGCAGGCGGGCTGGAAGCGATCCTGCACCTGTTTCCCAATCTGCCGCCGGAAAAAAACCTCGCGGTTGTATTGGTCTTTCATCGCAGGAGCGGCGAATCCGTGCTGGCCGAAGTCCTGCGGGATAAAACCGGCTGGCAGGTAAGGGAGGCGGAAGAAAAAGATTCCATTGAACCGGGAACAATCTACCTGGCGCCGGCTGACTATCACCTGCTGGTAGAAAAGGATTACACGTTTTCCCTTGACTATTCAGAAAAAATTCATTACAGTCGCCCGGCCATAGATGTAACCTTTGAGACCGCTGCAGAGGCTTACGGCTCCAATGTCATTGCATTATTACTTTCCGGTGCCAACCATGATGGCGCTGCCGGATTGAAAATGATCAAAGCAGCCGGTGGATTTGTGATGGTGCAGGATCCGGCAGAAGCGGTGGTTGCTTACATGCCGAAATATGCCATTGAGCATGTGGCTGTTGACCGCGTTTTGCCGGTGAAAGAAGTTGGTCACCTTGTGCGTTCGCTGATAAATGAATAAGCGTAAGAAGGCGCTGTACTTCCTCGAAATTCTTCTTTTAGTTCTAGGCAATAATTGAAAACAACCTGAACCTTTCGGTTCTTCTTTCTAAGTTTTTAGAATGGTATAGGTAGATTACTTTCCTTCTCTATAGCCACACTTTTCAAAACTCTTCAACATAAAATTTGAAGATTTTATACAAGGTAAAAGTTTAGTACAGACTAACGGCGAGCAACAAGGGTAAAGCACACTTGCATGGTTTAGAAAAGACTGGTCAAGCTCATCAGTAAACATCTGATTATCAATTAAATTTTTTGTCGGTTGCAATCTTTCTCTAATTTTACGCAAACGATTGCGTAAACTGCTTTATGCGGGCACCCAAAACCACAATTCAGGACATTGCAAAAGAATTGCAGGTAACCCCGTCCACGGTTTCCCGTGCACTGAATGATCATCATTCCATCAGTGAGGCTACCAAAAAGGCTGTGGTCCGCACCGCCAAAAAACTTCATTACCGTCACAATAAAATTGCTTCTTCTCTTCGACTTGGCCGCACCAAAATACTCGGAGTTATTATTCCCAGTGCCGAGATCAATTTTTTTGGTTCGGTGGTGCACGGCATTGAGAACGTGGCTAGGCAGAATGATTACAACATACTGATCTACCAGTCGAACGAGCAAACCGGGAATGAACAGGAAGGGGTGGAAACCTTCTTACGGTCACGGGTAGACGGTGTACTGGTTTCCATCGCCAAACAAACCAAGGATTTTTCGCATTTCGCCGAAATAAAAAAACGCCGGGTGCCGCTGGTGCTATTCGACCGGGCCAATGACTCCCTGGGTGTGCCGTCGGTAGTGGTGGATGATTATGCCGGCGCTTACAAAGCAGTACAACATTTACAGGAACAAGGCTGTAAACGCATCGCCCATATCAGCGGACTGCAACATGTTGCCATCTTCGGCCAGCGATTAAAAGGATACACCGATGCACTTGCAGATGCCGGCATTACTATAGGAAACGAATACATCACAGAAGGCGGGATAAGCATTGAGTCAGGCAAACGCTGCATGCAGCAACTGCTGGCGTTGGAAACACCGCCGGATGGTGTGTTTGCAGTAGAAGATTTTACAGCGCTGGGCGCCATGCAGGCCATTAAAGAAGCCAACCTCCGGATTCCGGAAGAGGTAGCCCTGATTGGTTTTGCCAACGAAGCTTTTGGCGCCTACATTACTCCCTCGCTTTCCACCGTTGATCAGCAAACAATTCGAATGGGTGAGGAAGCCGCAAAGCTGTTTTTCGACCATGTGGAAAAGGCTGATTTCTACACATCCGCACCGGCTAAAAAAGTGCTGGAACCGGTATTGGTGTACCGGCAATCTAGCCTGAAAAAGGAGACCTGACCGACCAACCATTTATCGATAAGTCTGTACACCACTGATGGAAACAAAGCGAAACTTAATTACGAATTTAAACCGCAAAACATGAAAAAGAGACGACTGCTCTACGCTGCTTTTTTGACAACGTTTGCGTTGCTGTTTGCCGCAGGTGTCATGGCTCAGCAACCTGTCAGCGGAACCTTGCGATCTGCCACCGGCGAGCCGATGGCTGGTGCAACGGTTTCAGTAAAAGGCACCACCACGTCGGTGATCACCAATGCTTCCGGTGAGTTTACCATCAATGCGCCGGCAGGCAGTACACTGGTGGTAACCTATGTGGGCTATACACCGCAGGAAATAACGGTAACCGGTACCGGACCATTGAATGTCCAGATGCAGGCTGCTGCCGGGGACTTACAACAAGTGGTGGTGATCGGTTATCAAACCGTTCGCCGCCGCGACTTGACCGGTGCGGTGGGAGTGATCAATCCAGCGGCAGCCAACCGCAATGTGGCTAACACGCTGGCAGAGAGTATCCAGGGCCTTACGCCGGGAGTAACGGTTCGGAACACAGGTCAACCGGGTGGTGGTGCCAAGATTGACATCCGAGGTGCGGGAACCTTTGCTTCAAACAACCCGCTTTACATTATTGATGGTATGTACAGCGATGCCACCCCGGATTTCAATCCGCAGGATGTTGAATCCATCCAGATCCTGAAAGATGCATCTGCCGCCGCTATTTACGGTAGCCGCGCAGCCAATGGTGTGATCATCATCACTACAAAGCGTGGCCGTTCGGGTCCTGTGCAGTTCAACGGGAACATTAAACAAGGGGTGCAGTCCGTTCCAAAGCGTTATGATATGATGGATGCGTCCGAATACCGCGACCTGGCCCTTCGGTTATACCAGGCCGGGAACCTTACGCCGCCTACATCGCTGACAACAGATTTTGACCCCAACATGAATACCGACTGGCAGGAGGAATTTTTCCGCACCGGAGCTATTGGCGACTACCAACTGGCACTTTCGGGATCCATCAAAAACAAAGTGAATTTTTACATTAGCGGCAACCATTTTCGTAATAAGGGACCCGTAATCGATAACGATTTTAGCCGCAGCGGTTTCCGCATCAATACCGATACGCGGTTCTGGCGGTTTACCATCGGGCAAAACCTTTTGCTGAGCTGGACAAAAGAAGATCCGATCGCTGGCGGTGGCGTTGGTGTCAATCCTTTTGTTAACGTGATTGCCATGCCCCCGGTAGTACCATTGCGCGGCAGCCGTTTTGTTCGTCCCGATAACCCGGAAGGCTATGGCATTGGACTAAACGATGCTTATCTCAGTACCCTGCAGGCCAATGTGCCCGCTCTTCAATACCTCGACCAGTTTACGCAGAAAAATTTT
Source organism: Flavisolibacter longurius (assembly GCA_014163555.1). GTDB lineage: Bacteria > Bacteroidota > Bacteroidia > Chitinophagales > Chitinophagaceae > Flavisolibacter. The sequence continues at coordinate 7,133 of JACJGO010000001.1, read as the reverse complement.
AAGCTGCGTGGCAATGCCTACCTGGATTTTCGCATTCTCGAAGGCTTGACCTACCGGTTTAATTTTGGACTGGAAAAAACCATTGACCGGGGTAACGGTACCCGCTACCCTGGAACGGTGAGGCAGGGAACACCTTCTCCTAACAACAATACACTGGCCTACTTCAACAGCACTGGCCGTTTTCAATCGGAACTGTTAGAGCATACCCTCAATTTAGACCGTGCCTATGGTGACCACCGGGTGAGTGCCGTAGGCGGTTTGAGCCTGCAATATTTTAACCACCCTATCCTTCGGTTTAGTACAACAGTGGGAAGTCCGACAACGGAAGATCCCTATACAAACCGCTGGAACCGTATCGGCATCCTGGGACGGGTGAATTATAATTACAAGGATAAATACCTGACCAGCCTTACGTTTCGACGTGACGGCAGCTCCCTGTTCAGCCAGAACAACCGCTGGGGAAATTTCCCCTCGGCATCGGTAGCATGGCGTATTTCAAGAGAAGGTTTCTGGACGGTAACGCCGGTGAACGAACTGAAGATCCGTGCTTCGTATGGCTCTTTGGGTAATGATGAATTTTTACAGCCCTGGTTATATTATGCGCAGATCAACCCTTTCCCAAGAGCAGTGTTTGGTCCGGCGCAGGTAGAGCAGATCGGGCAGATCGTAACGCGGTTGGCCAACAACGATCTTCGCTGGGAGCGGAAAAAAACAACCAACATCGGGCTGGATGCTGGTTTGTTTAACAACCGTGTCACGCTTACTGCAGACTATTTTATTGCGGAAACGGAAGATGTTTTGGTAAACCTTCCCATCAGCCTTACGACCGGTAATGCAGGTGGCGATCCCCCGGTGAATGCGGCCAGTATTCGAAACAAAGGTTTTGAAATGGCGTTGGGATATCGTCCTCGGGCCGGCCGGGATTTCCGCTGGGATGCCACGCTGAACTTTACCACTATCCGCAACGAAGTGGTGGCATTTGGTAACCCTTCCACTACATACACCCAAATTGGTGATGCCCGTACGGAATTGGGTCGTTCCATCGGTGAATGGTATGTGCTGAAAACAGCCGGCATCTTTCAAAGCCAGGCCGAAGTGGATGCACACCGTGGCAAAACCGGTCAGGTATTGCAACCATGGGCTAAACCCGGTGACATCCGCTATGTGGATGTAGATGATGATGGTGTGCTGAACATTGCCGAAGACCGTTATTATGCCGGCAGCCCCTGGGCCGATTTTGAAACCGGCCTGCAACTCAACTTCGGTTACAAAGCTTTTAGCCTGAACATGCAGTGGTATGCCGTGGTGGGAAACCAGTTGTACAACCGGGCACGCTATACAGTGGATGTGTTGAACCAAAATACCAATTTCCGCAGGGGAATCGATTTCTGGACACCGCAAAATCCAGGCGCAGAATATCCCCGTGCTGCCATTCGCAACACCACGCCAACTGACCAGGGATTGGATTATAATGAACTGCCGCAAAGTGACCGCTGGCTGGAAAGCGGCAGTTACCTGCGCCTTCGTAACCTGGAGATTGCCTATACATTCGGACAGAATGCGCTGCGTCGGATTGGCTTCCGCAATACCCGTGTGTATATCAGTGGACAAAACCTGGTCACCTTTACCGGTTATTCAGGCTTTGATCCGGACATTACAGGGGTGAACATTTTTGAACGTGGGCTGGATAACGGCCAGTATCCAGCACTCCGCATTATCGCTGCAGGTGTTTCGTTTGGTTTTTAATCTTTCAATCTTCAATTGTTGACAAATGAAAACAATCTTAAAATATTGCCTTGCAGCCAGTGTCCTGCTTTCCGGCACGGCCTGCAAAAAATACTTTGATCTGGAGATTCCCAATCCCAACCGGATCGATGAATCGAACTTCTGGACCACAGCCGAACGTGCTGTGGAAGGTATCAATGCCGTATATGGTAATTTTTATCGCAATGGTGCGCCGTATTCCCGCTGGCTGCCGTTTTATATGGATGTGCGGTCGGATGACGGTTACTCAACCAGCCCTTGGAACGAATTGCGCAGTATCGGTGGACTCAATATTACGCAGTACAGTTTTGAGGTCAATTATGATACCTGGTGGCACCATTGGCGGGGTGTATTCCGGGCCAACCAGGTTATAGCCAATGTACCCGGAATTGAGATGGATGAGACACTGAAAGCCCGTATCTTGGGTGAAGCGAAATTTCTCCGAGCCGTTTACTATTACCACCTTGTAACCATTTGGGGAAACATTCCGTTGATCCTGCAACCATCCAACCCGGCTGACAAACCTTCACAGGCACCGCAAGACCAGGTTTGGGCGCAGATTGAAAAAGACCTGACAGAAGCTGTTGCTGTACTGCCCGAATCTTATTCTGGCGAAGAAGTGGGCCGTGCCACCAAAGGGGCTGCTTATGGCTACCTGGGCCGTGCTCACCTGATGCAGCGGGAATGGCAGCAGGCTGCCGATGCCCTGGCCTGGCTTGTAACAGGGCCCGGTGCCAGCCGTTACAGCCTGGTACCGAATTATCGCGATAACTTTTTGCATACAACCGAGAACAATGCTGAATCGGTATTTGAAGTGCAGTTTAAGCAAAGGGCTGAAAACTCGGGAGAGGACGGACCCATGTCGAATGTGGGTACGAGTCGTGCCCCCTTCTTTGGTCCTCCCGGCCATGGGTTTAACGATGCCAACATGCACCGCTGGGTGCTCAATCATTTTCACCAGGAGCGGACGACAACCGGTGAACGGGATCCGCGACTGGCGGCAACAGCACTGTATGATTCCACGGATGTTAGAGGCCCCGAATTTACCCTGGTGTATGACAACGTGCCGTTGCGATTAAATGCCAACAACCAGCCACGGTGCAATGCAGGTTCCTGGGCAAATTCCTATATCAATGGTGCCTGTAACGACGACAACATAAAAAACCGGGTGTACTACCGTAAATACTTAAACGATTATCATATCGTAGATGGTGGCGAACCGTTCAACAGTGATATTAATTTCCGTGCCTTGCGGTACGCCGATGTATTACTGATGTATGCCGAGGCCCTGAACAACCTTGGTCAAACCGGTGATGCCTATCAGTATGTGAACAGGGTTCGGCAACGAGCCGGTCTGCGACCGCTATCTGTGGTAATGCCTGGTATGTCGCAAGCACAGTTCCAACAGCAATTGGAGCATGAACGCATCACGGAGCTCACCGGAGAATCCGTACGCTGGAACGACCTGGCCCGCTGGGGTTATTTTGATGATGCCGCCAAACTGGCGTTGTTGCGGGCCCGTGATCCGGAGTTCAACAATTTTGTGATTGGCCGGAACAAATACATGCCGATCCCGCAATCGGAACTGGACATCAATCCTAATTTGGTGCAGAACCCTAATTGGTAATTTTTTATGAAAAGGTGTTGCCTTCACGAAGGCAGCACGTTTTCACTTATTCCTTTACGTTATGATGCAGACAATTCCGGTTTCCTGGTTTCGCAAATTTCCGGTACTCCTGTTTTTTATTGCTGCCGGATTTAGCCATTGTAAAAAATCTGGCAATCCTGCACCGGCTCCTAACCCGGTTGATCCCACCACGGTTTTCCAAAATCCCCTGTTGCCTTCCGGCCCTGATCCATGGGTGGCACAAAAAGATAATTTCTACTACTATAGCCATACCCTGGGCGATCGCATTGCTATTTGGAAAACGGAAAAAATGACGGAGTTGAACAAGGCTACGCCAAAAACGGTGTGGACAGCCCCTACCTCCGGTCCGAACTCCCGAAATGTGTGGGCACCCGAGATTCATTTTCTTGACAATAAATGGTATGCGTACTACACCGCCGGAGCGCCTTCAGATTTAAGTACGCAGCGGTCGTTTGTGCTCGAAAATGCATCGCCGGATCCAACCTCCGGTACCTGGACAGACAAGGGACAAATTAAGGATCCTGCAGCCGATTTTTTTGCGATCGACGGCACCGTGTTCACTCACAATGGAACAAACTATTTCATCTACAGCGGTCATCCGATTGCAAACAACAATACACAGAATCTTTACATTGCCCGTATGGCCAATCCCTGGACGCTAGCGACCAGTCGAACACTGATATCATCTCCCTCGTTTGCCTGGGAACGGGTAGGTGCACCACCTGCTGTGAACGAAGCGCCTGAAATTTTAAAAAACAGTGCCGGCAGGATTTTCCTCATCTTCTCAGCCAGTGGTTGCTGGACGGATGATTATGCCCTTGGCATGCTGACGTTGAAGGCAGGAGGCGATCCGCTGAATGCGGCTGACTGGGTGAAAACCACAACACCGGTGTTTAGCAAAAAAGGCAGCACCAGTACTTACGGGCCCGGGCACAATACGTTTTTTAAATCAAAAGACGGTTCGGAAGACTGGATACTGTATCACGCCAACAATGCACCAGGACAGGGCTGTGGTGATGCCCGCAATCCACGGATGCAGAAGTTTACCTGGAACAGCGATGGTACACCTAATTTTGGTGAGCCTTTACCCATCAATACACCCATTAAAAAACCCGCAGGAGAATAATTGAAACAGCGTATTCTTTTTACACAGTCATTCTTTTTTTATGGTCTGCTGTTGGTGTCTGTAACCCTGTTGGCACAGCCAGGCAAAACCTTTACCAATCCGCTGCTGCCTGCCGGCGCCGATCCCTGGACCATCTATAAAGATGGCTATTATTACTATACGCATACGGTTGGCAACCGCCTGGTGTTGTGGCAAACAAAAAGCATAGCGGACCTGCAAACAGCGCCGCAGAAAACCGTGTACACGCCACCGAAAGGTACAATGTACAGCAAACAGATATGGGCTCCGGAACTGCATCATATCAACAGCAAATGGTACCTGTATTTTGCGGCCGACAGCGGCCGGAATGAAGATCACCGCATTTGGGTGCTGGAGAACCCATCCAAAGATCCGCTCGAAGGTGAATGGACCCTGAAAGGCAAGGTTGCCGATCCTTCCGATAAATGGGCAATCGACGCCTCCGTCTTTCAGCACAAGCGCCAGTGGTACATGGTATGGTCGGGATGGGAGGGAGACGCGAATGGGCAACAAGATATCTACATTGCCAAGCTAAAAACCCCCTGGGCCATCGAAGGAAAAAGAGTGCGGATTGCCAGTCCAACCTATGCCTGGGAGCGACATGGTACATTGAATGATCCCAACAATCCACCGCATGTGGCTGTGAACGAAGGCCCGCAGTTTTTAACCCATGGCAATAAGGTGCACCTGGTTTTTTCTGCCAGCGGCTGCTGGACGGATAACTATGCACTTGGTGTGCTGTCGGCAAGCGCCAACAGTGATTTGCTGGATTCCACTTCCTGGACAAAACACCTGGAACCCATCTTTCAAACATCCATCGAAAACGGTGTGTATGCACCGGGACACAATTCTTTCTTTCGTTCGCCGGATGGCAAAGAAGAGTGGATCCTTTATCATGCCAACAGTGCACCGGGACAGGGCTGCGGCCGGCAACGGTCACCAAGGGCACAGCGTTTTACCTGGCGCAATGGATTGCCCTATTTTGGCGAGCCGAAAAAGCCTGGCGAGGCAATCCCCGTTCCTTCAGAAAAAAAGAAAGTGGTCAAGCAAAAAGCTACATCCATTCAGTAACTAATTGAATGAAACAGTATGAAAACCATGAATAGTTTTTTCCGCATTTTTTTCTTTGTTATTACGGGCTGTCTTCTCTCCGGCAATGTGGTAGCACAATCCAAAGGGTTTACGGGACTGGATATGAACATGGGCAACCTGTCGCGCCTTTCTGACGCCAAAACAAGATCGATCTCACCTGAAAACTTTACCGGTGCCAAAGGCCGTGGCGGCATGGCCGATCCAAAGCTGGACAGTGGTAAAAGGAATGTGGCCAACGCCTGGTATGCGGCGCAGGATCTGGGCAAAGGCTGGAAGGTCAATCCTTTTATTGAAGTGCTGGGAGGAGAAACCATCACCATTGGCGAAATCGATGGTCCCGGCGCCATTCAGCATATCTGGATGACACCGACGGGCAACTGGCGTTTTTCCATTCTGCGTTTTTATTGGGATGATGAAAAAGAGCCATCTGTGGAAGTGCCGGTGGGAGATTTCTTCGGCATGGCCTTTAATGAATTTGCCCCATTGAATTCGTTGGCGGTAACGGTGAATCCGGGTAGCGCTTTTAATTGCTGGTGGAAAATGCCCTTTCGTAAAAAAGCAAGAATTACACTTGAAAACCTGAACAAGCGGGAAGCCATGCGGCTTTATTACCAGATCGATTATACCTTAACCGAAGTCGGGGAGGATGAAGCGTATTTCCATGCACAATTCCGGCGCTCTAATCCAACAGTGAACTCCTTGCATACACTCGTTGACGGCATCAAAGGGAAAGGGCATTATGTAGGAACCTACATGGCTTGGAACGTAAACAACAATGCCTGGTGGGGTGAAGGGGAGATCAAGTTTTATATGGATGGTGACACGCAATATCCCACCATCAACGGTACCGGTGCAGAAGATTATTTCCTCGGGTCGTATAATTTCGAAAACCAGAAAACAAAACAATACCAGGAGTTTTCAACCGCTTATTCGGGGCTGCACCAGGTTATCCGCCCGAATGGTTTATACCAGTCGCAGCAAGCCTTTGGCATGTATCGCTGGCATATCCTCGATCCGGTCCGGTTTGAAAAAGACCTGCGCATCACCATTCAGGATCTTGGTTGGCGCCACGACTGGCGGTATTACCCTCAGAAGTCGGATATTTCCTCTGTAGTCTTCTGGTATCAACGAGAACCGCATGCACCGTTTCCAAAACTGCCTTCAAAGGATGATTTAGAAATACCGCGGTGGTAGTTTATTGGTTATTGGTTATTGGTTATTGGTTATTGGTTATTGGTTATTGGTTATTGGTTATTGGTTATTGGTTATTGGTTATTGGTTATTGGTTATTGGTTATTGGTTATTGGTTATTGGTTATTGGTTATTAAAACTGATTAAGGTAGGAAAGGATATGAATTTAGAGCTTATCTCAAAAATGGTTTTGAATAGGTATGGGCTTTGTGGATAGGGATGGAAAAGTGTGTGATGCAAGGTGGTGTTTGGTTGAGCGATGGTGAATGGGCAGCGGTAAGCGATCTGCTTCCA
>JACJGO010000009.1 GCA_014163555.1 Flavisolibacter longurius | reverse complement strand
CCAGCCCGCCACCGGTAGCATGCAAACCGCTGTGGACATGAGCACCCTTTCAAAAGGCATGTACTTTATCCGCATCAGCGGCGAAAACGGCCAAACCGAAACCCTCAAAATCATGAAACAATAATTAGTGAGTACGATTAAAATAGAAAGGCCGGAAGTTTTTACTTCCGGCTTTCTTTATTGCATCCATTTGAAAAATAAAAATCCTGCTTATAGAAGCTTGTTCACCTGTGCGTACAAAAGGAGGACAATAGTTTTCGCATCCTTTATTTCGCCATTGTTTACCATTTGAACGGCTTTTTCAAAAGGCAACTCTACCAGTTTTACATCCTCGCCTTCTTCGGCAAGCCCGCCTCCTTCACCGGTTTTTTGTTCTTCGGTCACAGGCGCAAGAAAATAATGCACCAGTTCTTTGTAAGCCCCAGGAGAACTGTAGGCTTCAAACAATTTTTCCACTGTTTTTACCTCGTAGCCTGTTTCTTCCTTTATTTCCCTGAGCATCGTTTCTTCGGGGGTTTCGCCTTCTTCCAACAACCCGGCACAGGCTTCGAGCAACATACCGCCCCTGTTTCCATTCAGGTAGGTGGCAATCCGGAATTGTTTGGTCAATAAAACGGTTCTATTTTCTTTGTTGTATAACAAGGCGGTAACCGCATTTCCATGATCAAACACTTCCCGCTGCTGGTCGTGCCAGGCACCGTCTTTTTGCTGTAATGAAAAATCAATCTTCTTTAAAACTGTTTTTTGCTGCGATAGAATTTCCTCGCCATTGATCTTTACCTCTGCCATCTTCGTCGTTTGTAATTTTTAAATCTCTTTTTATGAACTGCAGCTAAGCATGGAGCAGCCTGCTTTTTGATTCGCCCAATCCGGTCGCTTCCCGAAAAACTCAGGAAAAACTTCAGCATAAGGCTGCTGAATCGCTTTTTCCAACCTGCGAAAGGTGGCATCATTTCCATTCTGCAATTCTTCAATCGCTTGGTGCAGCAGGTAGTTGCGCAGGATAAACCGCGGGTTGGCTTTTTGCATTTTTTCCAGCGATGCTTCGTGGCTGATCGTGTTGGTCGCCATCCGTTGCTGGTAGAAATTCACCCATTGTTGCAGGGCTTCTGCTTCGTTAGCTCCCGGATCTATGTAAAAGCTTCCGCTAAAGTGATCAACCAGTTTCTCTTTATCATTTTGCCCCGCCGGAAGCGTCATCAGGGATTGATAAAAAATGGTCATATCGGGTTGTAACAACCGCAGTGTTTTTTCCAGTTCATTCAGCAAGCCTGCATCATTGGCCTGCAAATCGTCCAGGCCAATTTTATTCCCGATCATCGTGTAATACCGGTTCCAGAAAAAATCGTCATAGGTGTCGATGATCTTTACCAATTCTTCCGTATCGGCAAACAATGGCGCTAAGGCACCGCCCAGGCAACCCAGGTTCCACTTGGCAACCGAAGCCTGCCGGCCAAAAGCATATCTCCGCCCAGGTAGATCCGTTGTGTTGGGCGTAAAAAGCGGGTCGTATTGGTCAACAAAAGAATAAGGCCCGTAGTCGATGGTCAGCCCCAGGATTGACATGTTGTCGGTATTCATTACCCCATGCACAAAACCAACCCGCAGCCATTCCACCATCAGGGCGGCCGTGCGGTCTACGACCTCTTTATACCAGGTCAAAATTTTGTCTTCTCCGCCAATATGCGGAAAATAATTGGAGATGGTCCAATCCACCAACTTGCGCAGGTTCTCCAGTTCGCCACGGGCTGAAGGCATTTCGAAATTGCCAAAGCGCAAAAACGTTGGCGCCACCCGCATAACAATCGCTCCCGGTTCATAGGCAGGATGGCCGTCGTAGAACATGTCACGCAATACCGGCTCTGCCGTGCTCACCAGGCTTAAGGCTCTCGTGGTGGGAACACCCAAATAATGCATGGCTTCACTCATCAGGTATTCGCGAACCGAGGACCGCAACACGGCCCGTCCATCGGCACGGCGGCTATAGGCTGTAGGGCCAGCACCTTTCAGTTGTAGTTCCCACTTCTCCCCTTTTCCCGTCACCATCTCGCCAAGGGTGATGGCTCTTCCATCGCCCAGTTGCCCTGCCCAGTTTCCAAACTGGTGCCCGGCATAACAAGCCGCATAGGGATGCATGGTTCCAGTAACAAGGTTGCCGCCCAGTATTTCAACATCTTCTTTTGTTGGGTAAGCGAGTGCCAGTCGCTCCGCCAGGCTTTCGCTCCAACCCAAAAGTTTTACTTCGGGCACAGGTGTCGGTTCCGCTTTGCTCCAAAAAACACCCGGTGTTTGTCGCGGTTGCCGGTTACCGCTGTCGTCGCCGGGAAAATTGTTGACGAAATCATTCCGGAACTGAACTGTGTGAAGGGATTGCTTCATGCGCTTTCCTTTGCTATTAGCAATAATCTGTTATTTCAAAATTGAGACAGGATATCGGTACTGCAAATCCTTTGCCTTTATTCGAGGCGGCAGGAAAACCATTGGCATTCATTAACCTATCTTAACCAACCCTGTCTTCGGAAAGGCCCTTTCCGAATGGAATATATCTGAATACCAATTATTTTTCTTTCCAGGAGCAATGTTTCTCACAGCTCTGGCAAACCAGTCTTCCCGCCTTATTTTCTTATCCTTTCCTGCTTTCGGCGTCATCATTATGGAAGTCCAAAAAGAAAAATTATTTTTGGCCCTACTCGGATTCAAAAGGAATCATCGCACCCAATCAAGACAACTGCTTTCATGAAAAAACTTATCCCGGTCCTCTTTTTCTTCCAGGTTTTTTGCCTTCATGCCCAGGCGCAGTTGACGGCCAATTTTACTGCTGACAAGACTGGTGGTTGTTCGCCCCTGCTGGTGCAATTCTCCAATACCACCACCGGCGCATCGGCCAGTGCCAGCTATCATTGGGATTTTGGAAACGGAAATTCTTCCACCCTTAAAAACCCTGGAGCCATTTTCACTGAGGAAAAAAGCTACAATGTTACCCTCACCATAAAAGACGGCAGCCAAAGCACTACAAAAACAACCGTGATTACGGTGTATAAAAAACCAACCATTGATTTTACGGCTTCGCTGCAAAAAGGCTGTGCCCCGCTGCCCGTAAGCTTTACGGCCAATGCAACGGCAGGCGATGGTACGATAATGAGCTATGACTGGGATTTCGGTGATGGTTCGACTGACAAAAGCACGGCGGCACTTATTCAACATACCTTTACAGTAGAGCAAAAGCCAACCGTTTCCGTAACGGTTTCGAATAGCCATGGCTGTTATGAAACGTTTACCAAAGCCAATGTGATTGATGTCAAACCTTCCCTGGAAGCCAATTTTTTAGCCCAAAAACAGGTGCTGTGCCGGGAAACCGATGCGGTTCAACTAACCAATGAAAGCAAAGGCCCAGGAACTCTAAGCTACCTATGGGAATTTGGCGATGGCAAAACCTCAACAGAAAAAGACCCGCAACATGCGTTTAACAAACGAGGCACGTATACAGTGAAACTTACGGTCAACAGCGATGAAGGCTGTACCAATAGCGTGACCGCCACCAACTACTTAAACGTAGCCAATTTTACCAGTGATTTTATTGTGCCCTTACCCATCTGCCAGGGCGCAGGCTATGAGTTCAAAAACACCAGTACACCAGTTCCCGCCAGCACAACATGGGAGGTGGACGGCGTACCGGCCTATGCCTACACCAGTTCGCTGTACACATCCTTTTATACAACGGGTACGCATACGGTAAAGCTGACCAACCGGTTTGGTGATTGCACTGACGCTGTTACAAAAACCATTGATGTAAAAGCCCCGCCGGTGATCAAAGGATTTATTGCTGAACCCGAGCACGACTGTGGTACACCGGTGACAGTAAAATTTAAAGACACTACGGCCGGCGCTGTAAAATGGAACTGGCAATTTGGAAATTACAACACAACCTCCACCTTGCAGGCGCCCTCGCAATTGTACAGTTATGACAATGGATTTTGGGTACATCTTGAAGTAGAAAATGCGGATGGATGTAAAACTGCGTACGGCCAGGCGATCTATCTTTATAAACCTTCCGTTGTTATAACATCGCCCCAGCAGGCCGGTTCTGGTGAAGTTGTATCCTGCGGCCCCGGCACCTTTACGTTCCAAGTGAACAGTTCGCACCCAATTGCTACCTACCGCTGGGATTTTGGCGATGGCGGCACGTCGACAGATCCTGAACCTTCACATACATTTACCAATGCGGGCAATTACAGGGTAGCGCTGCATTATACCACAACCAGCGGCTGCAGCGGCACCACAAACATGTATTACAGTGTAGTGATCCGCAATAAGGTAAAAGCCGATTTTGAAATTTCGCAAACGGATATTTGCGGCAATACGCCGGTAACCATCACCAACAAATCTGGTGGAACGGTTTATTACCAATGGGATCTTGGACAAGGCTATTTTCAAGCCCATACTGGTCAATACCACTCCTTTACACACCAGTTTCAGGAAGCGGGTGTATACGATATTGGGCTCATTGCAACCGACATGATCTGTGCCGATACGATCATTAAAAAAGCGTATGTAAAGGTTTCACCGCCTTTTCCAAAAATTGCCGGCTTTGCCAATACCTGCGAAAGCACAAGGGGCGAAGTGACATTGCAACAAACCAGCCGACAGGCCGAAACCTGGCACTGGGATTTTGGTGACGGCACGTCACAATCCTTACTTACCGATCAGCGGGAAGTCAAGCATATATATACCAAAACCGGCTCCTACAAGGTTGTGCTTTCCACCACCAACGGCCAATGCACCGTAAAAGATTCTGTTTACGTTTCGGTATTGCTGAAACAATCACCGGTGTTAACGGCCGATAAATCCGTCGTCTGCAGCAAGGATGATTATTTAACGCTGACCATTTCCAACCTGGAAAAAAACCCCAATCCATACAACTGGTATTATGGCTACGGTACTACCGACTGGCACCACCGTGATGGCAGTTGGGCTCCGGGCGGCGCTTCTGCCGGGGACCTGTCGCAGATACCGTTTTCTGTAACATTATGGGATTTCACACCCGGCAAAGAGGGGTTGCGTACGGTAGTAACATCGGCTCATTTCGGCTGCAGAGACACGACCAATTGGATACCCTTAAAAATAAAAGGGCCAATTCCTTCATTTATTCAGGTAAAAAAACCATGTCAATCAGGAAATGTTGTTTTTTTCAAAGACCAATCTGTTGCGCAGAATGGCGTTGCCATCCGCCGCTGGGAATGGAATTTTGGGGATGGCCAGTCAGCAGTTTATTCCAATAATAATGAAGTTAGCCATACTTATTTCTGGCCAGGGGCCTATTGGGTTACCTTAAAAACAACCGATGCAGATGGTTGCAGTGCTACCTATCAGGCTTATGTCGATGCACAGAACAATGCATTAAAGGCATCTATCACCGCTTCCGCAACGACCATTTCACCGGGCACCACGGTCTCGTTTCAAAATACGTCCATTAGCTCAGAACCATATAATACCCAATACAAATGGATATTTAGTGATGGCACAGAATCCAGCAGCGACGATGTTTCGAAATTGTATGCACAGCCAGGGGTTTATACTGTAAAACTGGTGGCGGCTAATACCATTAGAGGCTGTGCCGATACCGCTACGGTTACGGTTACAGTAAAATATGTCAATGCTGCTTTTACATTCAATGCAGCAAGCATTACCGCTTCGCAATGCCCGCCGGTACGGGTACAGTTCACTAATACATCGTATAACATCAACCGGATTGAATGGGATTTTGGCGATGGTACCACTTCGCAAAACTTTAATCCAAGCCACCTCTATACCAAACCGGGGAAATATTTTATAACAGTGAAAACATACAGTGATAACGGTACCGTGTACTTGACGCTGGATTCGGTTTTCATCAAAGCTCCAACAGCCAGCTTTGCCGCTGACCGCTACAGCGGCTGCACCGCTCAAACCGTTACGTTTAACGCTTCAGGACAAGGCACTGAAAAATACTGGTGGGATTTTGGTGACGGCACCATCTCCCAGGCAACAACTAACACCATTCCGCATCTTTACGGGACGGCGGGCAGTTATCAGCCAAAACTTATCGTCAGCGATGCCAATGGCTGTACGGCATCTGTCCCTATGGGTGATAAAATCATTATCGATGCAATGGAAGCCGGCATAAAGGATATTCCCTCCTATTTGTGCACGCCCAAATCGGTGACATTTGAACCTGCCATCAGCGGTACATCGGCACAAACAAAACTCACCTATCACTGGGATTTTGGTACGGGCATCGCTGCCGATACGTCCAACCGGGAAAAAGCAGATTTTTCATATACCAAACCCGGAAAGTACACGGTTCGTTTACGGGTAGAAAGCAATACGGGGTGCCGCAAAGAGGTTACAAAAATTATTGATGCCTACGAAGGCCTCGGCGCTGCTATCAACGGTCCGGATGAAATTTGCCAGGAAGGCAGTGTACAATTCCGCGGTGCTACCCTCCTGCCCGGCCAGCCGCAGTGGACCTGGCTTTTCCCCGACGGTACCACATTCAATGGACAAAATCCTTCGGCAAAAATCTACAACCAAACGGGTACCTACCCTATCAAACTGGTGGTAGACAACAACGGGTGTAAGGATACGGTTTTAAAAACGCTGACGGTAAATGCCAAGCCGGTTACTATCCTTTTATCGCAGGAAGCGCTGGTGTGCAGAGGATCGGCCTTTACTTTATCAGCTACGGGAGGTACAAGCTACCAATGGTCGCCGGCAACGGGCCTTAGCGCCACAACCGGTAATACGGTGTTGGCTGCTCCGCAACAGGATATCCGGTATTCCGTCACTGCCACAACCGACAAGGGCTGTAGTAACACGGAGTCAATTTTGCTGAAAGTCGTCCAGCCCATCGCGGTACAACTGGCGCCAGCGGCTCAGGTTTGTGCAGGCGGTACCGTTACACTTATAGCTTCGGGTGCCTCTTCCTATCAATGGATTGACAATACATCTGGCCTGAGCAGCACATCCGTCAACAATCCGGTAGCACTGCCCACGATAAACACACAGTACACCGTTATTGGCAAAGATGCCTTTAACTGTTTTAGTGATACGGCAACAGTTAATGTAACGGTGCTGCCTTTACCTACCGTAGATGCCGGTCCCGCTTTGGAGGTGCTGGCTGGTACAGCAGGCAGATTACAACCAACGGCCAGCAGCGATGTTGTTGCCTGGAACTGGACACCGGCCGATTACCTGAGTTGCACAGCCTGTCCCTCTCCCGAAACCAAACCATTCCGGCTACTGACCTATACATTAACCGTGAAAAACAGTGCCGGTTGCGAGGCGACAGATACCGTATCGGTGAACCTGCTTTGCAGTGGCAGCCGCATATTTATCCCAACGTCGTTTACACCCAATGCCGATGGAAAAAACGACCGGTTCCGGATCCGGGCTGAAGGCATCAAAGAAGTAAAATCCTTCCGGATTTATAACCGCTGGGGCGAATTGATTTTTGAACGGACCCGTTTTGCTGTGGATGATAACAATGGTGCCTGGGATGGAAAATTCAAGGGACAACGGGTACCGGAAGGCAGCTATGTGTTCCTTGCAGAACTAACCTGCAACGACCAGGTATTCCAACACAAGGGAACGGTAACGGTGGTGTATTAGGACGGAAAGCGGAAAGGCTTTACAAATAGTTCAATACCCTTCTATTGATTTTGTTCTTTTTGGTTAAAAAGCAGACCGAATTTTCAACAAAATGTCAGGTCTCAGTCTTAAACGACCTGGCATATCCGTTATTGATCAGTCCAAAAAGATCAACATGCAAAGTGATCAGATAAAAGAAACTCTCGTTTGAAAAAGTATATCCATTCGGACGGCCAAGAGCAAGCCCTTTTTTAATAAGTTCCTTGCTTTCTTCTTCGCTTAACGAATCCAGTTTCTGCAAATAAAGAAAAAGGCTGGCGCCTAGTTCATCTATATCGAATTCCTGTACGTCCTGCTTGTCTTCATCCTGGATGAGCAGGCAATTGTATTTTACACCCACCAACTTTCCTTTATTGGTATTGCAGCCTATATAGAAATGAATGTATTTATCCAATCGCCTCACAATACGAAATATATTTATTTTTTCTTATACTTCTCTTCTAAAAAAATTCCTGGTCTTTATCAGCAATACAATACCACGATATCTTGAACTATGTAACGGAACAACAATTTGCACAGAGCAGACAGGAGTACGCAAATCGCCTTTAACGCTGTGGAGGCGGTTACGCCAGAATGAATCTGCTTATACGGGCATCTGTAAAAGAAATCCTCCCCGTAGTTTTAATCCTTCCCGGAAAATGGTATTTTGGTGCCAGCAACCTAAAGCCCTAAGCTATGCCTACCACCCATAGTAACACAGCCGTAAAGATCGACGAAGAGATCCTGACGTATCTGCAAACAGAAGAAGAGCGGACAACGATCGTGCACTGCCAGTTACATTCCCCTTATCCCACGCTGGCCCGCATTTGGAATTCAACGTTTCTGTTGGAAGAAGACGGGAGAAGAGTGCCCTTGGTCAAAGCTTTCAACATTGCTATGGCACCGGAGTGGACCTGGTTTGTTTCAACTGACGGTTTTGTGAATTTTACCCTGCTTTTTGAAGGGCTGAGCAAAGGCTGCAAAATCTTTCACCTCATGGAAATCATCGATGAACCGGGCGGCTTTTATTCGGGCAAGATCTGGCGGAATGAGACAGATGTTTACAAAGTTGAACTGTCTTTTTAAACGCCTGTGCACGCAAGGTTTTAGAGCGTGGTCAGAGGGGAATGAGGGGTATTAGTAACCGTTAAACACATTTCTATACTTCGATCACAAACTTTCCTGAAAACATCTTTCGTGTCTCTTTTTCCTGATCGTAGTTGAAACGGTAAAGGGCTGCCGTAGCAACCCTTTACACGTTTTGCATTCAACTTAAATAACAGGTATGATCAGGCAACTTTTGCTTCTTCGGTCATTTCCACAACAACATCTATTTCTGCCGATTTCACAGTTTTCACAATGCGGGCCGCTACTTTGTACGGATCGGCAGCACTATTGGGGCGACGGTCTTCCAGCCAGCCTTTCCAGCCACGCTCCACCGTTCCAATGGGAATGCGGATGGAAGCGCCGCGGTCGGATACGCCGTATTTAAAATCATGGATGGCTGCCGTTTCGTGCTTGCCGGTCAGGCGCAGGTGGTTATCTGCTCCGTACACCTCAATATGCTCTTTCACCACAGGGCGGAAGGCTTCGCAAACCTGCTCGTAGATCGTACGGCTGCCGCAGGTGCGCAGGAGGGTATTGGAGAAGTTGGCGTGCATGCCGCTTCCGTTCCAGTCGAGATTACCCAAGGGTTTGCAATGCCAGTTGATGGCAATGTTGTACTTCTCCCCGATTCGTTCGAGCAGGTAACGGGCAATCCAAACCTGGTCGCCGGCTTCTTTGGCGCCTTTGGCAAAAATCTGGAACTCCCACTGACCAGTAGCCACTTCGGCATTGATACCTTCCACATTCAAACCAGCATCCAGACAGGCGTCAAGGTGCTCTTCCACCATCTGGCGGCCAAAAGCATTGCGGGCACCAACTGAACAATAATAAGGGCCCTGGGGTGCGGGGTATCCACCCTCAGGGAATCCAATAGGCTTTTCCGTATCGGGATTCCAAAGGAAATATTCCTGCTCAAATCCAAACCAAAAATCATTGTCATCGTCCTCAATCAGGGCACGACCGTTGCTCACATGCGGAGTGCCATCCGGGTTCAAAACTTCGCACATCACCAGGTAACCGTTACGGCGCTGGGGATCTTTTACAATGTAAACCGGTTTCAAAAGACAGTCGGATGATCCGCCGGGCGCCTGCTCGGTGGAAGATCCGTCAAAACACCACATAGGACAATCTTCCAGTTCTCCGGAAAAATCTCTTTCAATTTTGGTTTTGCTGCGCAGGCTTTGAATCGGCTTGTAACCATCGAGCCAGATGTACTCCAATTTTGCTACTGACATAGTTTTTTTGGTTTGATTGTTTGTTTTTTGCTCCATAGAGCCCGGGCATTTTCCATGGCGATCAGCAACGGCCTCGCCAAAGCGGGATCTGCATAAAAAAAGACATTGCCTAAACGACGGGTAAGTCCCGGAGGTTAGCAAGCAATGTCTTTCGTTACTCTAAAATAGAATAATCAGCCCAGAAAAAACAAATATTATTTTTTTAAATGTGTATTTGTAGAGGATAAGATCTAATTTTTTTGGCTTTGCTTTGAAAAAATAGCATCCTATTTATCTATAGACACAAAAAAATTTAAATGAAATCGAAAATTATTCAAATTATTTTCAACTTTCATTCTATTGCTGTTATAAAAAACCGCGTTTCCTGATGTGGCTACGCGGTTTCTAATATGTCTTTAAGGAATTATTTCAGCATAAAATTGGCTTCTTTTACATCCGATGAATTGGTACCGATGTAAACGGTAAAGGCCCCGGGTTCTGCAACCCATTTCAAGTCCGAATTAAAGAACTTCAGCTCTTCCGGTGTGATACGGAAACTAACATCCCGGCTCTCTTCCCTTTTCAGGGCAATCTTCTGGAAGCCTTTCAGTTTTTTAACCGGCTGGGTAACAGAAGCAACCTTGTCCCAGATATAAAGCTGCACCACCTCTTCGCCATCATAAGCCCCTGTATTGGTTACCCGAACCGTAGCCGTAATGGGCTGGGCTGCTGTCATGCTGTTGCTGCTCAGCTTAATATCGCCATAGCTGAAAGTAGTATAGCTAAGGCCATAACCAAACGGGAAAAGGGGACTATTTGGCGCATCCAAGTAATTGGAGCGAAACTTTTGGGTAGGCGCCCCTTCTGCCTGCGGACGGCCGGTGCGTTTGTGGTTGTAATAAATAGGAATTTGCCCAACATTGCGAGGGAAGGTCATCGTCAATTTGCCAGAAGGATTATAGGCCCCAAACAGTACATCCGCAACGGCATTGCCTGTTTCATGTCCGCCAAACCAGGCATGCAAGACAGCCGTGGATTGCGCTACTTCTTCCGAAATGGTCAGGGGACGGCCGCTCATCAGTACCAGCACAACCGGCTTCCCGGTTTTGGTCAGCGCATCCAGCAGGCGTTTCTGGCTGGCCGGAAGATCAATGTCTGTACGGCTGGCCGCTTCGCCACTAAACTCAGATGCTTCGCCCAAGACGGCCACCACCACATCGGCCGAAGCCGCCAGGGCTACCGCTTCGTCAATCATTTGCTGTGGCGTACGGCTGTCGATGGAAACTTTTTCGCCAAAGACATTGGCCATTTTGGCCAGGGCCGTATCGTCGGTGATGTTGGCGCCTTTTGCATACTGGATGGTTACACCAGCCCCCCCAACAGTTTTCATGCCTTCGAAGATGGGGATGGACGTTTGCGCATTTCCACTTACCGCCCAGGTACCCAGCATGTTGTTCCGATCATTGGCCAGGGGGCCAACCAGGGCAATGGTGCCGCTCTTTTTCAGTGGTAATACGGAATTATTGTTTTTCAGCAATACCATCGATTTGGTGGCAAACTCCCGGGCAGCGGCACGCTTATCAGCCGTCAGCACTTCACTGGTAGCCCGCTCCGCATTGATGTAACGATAAGGATCATCAAACAAACCCAGTTTGTATTTTGCTTCCAGCACCCGGCGACAGGCGTCGTCAATATCTTTTTGGGTGATCTTTTTTTCCTGCAGCGATTTTTTCAGCGTTGTCAGGAAACCTTCTCCCACCATGTCCATATCCACGCCGGCTTTTAACGCCAGCGCCGAAACATGCTGCAGGTCGCCGTATCCATGATCGATCATTTCATTGACGCCTGTATAATCCGTAACCACAAAGCCTTTGAAACCCCATTGACGGCGCAGCAGGTCCGTTACCAGCCATTTGTTAGCGGTGGCGGGAATACCATCAATTTCATTAAATGATGTCATTACACTTCCCACACCGGCATCGACAGCCGCTTTGTAGGGTGGCAGGTAATATTCGTACATCTGCAAGCGGCTCATGTCCGTGGTGTTGTAATCCCTTCCGCCTTCGGCCGCACCGTACAACGCAAAGTGCTTGACACAGGCCATCAGGGTATTGTTGGCCGTTAGGTCTGTGCCCTGGTATCCTTTTACCATAGCCCTGGAGATCTGGCTACCAAGATATGGATCTTCCCCGGCGGCTTCGGCTACCCGGCCCCACCGCGGGTCGCGGGTAATGTCCACCATGGGTGAAAAAGTCCAGCTCAGGCCATCGGCCGATGCTTCCACGGCCGCTGTCCGGGCGGTCCTTTCAATCATGGCCATATCCCAGGAGCAGGAAAGCGCCAATGGAATGGGAAAAGTTGTTTTGTAGCCATGAATAATATCCGACCCAAAAATCAACGGGATCTTCAACCGGCTTCCGTTTACCGCCAGGTCCTGCGCCTGCTTTATTTTGTCCACGCCGATTACACCAAACAGTCCACCCACATTCCCGGCCTTGATCTTTGTTTCCACGTCTGTACTTACTACCGCACCGGTAGGAATACCACCACCCGGCGTCACCAAGTTCAACTGCCCGATCTTTTCCTCTACTGTCATTTGTCGCATCAGGTTGGTGATGAACGTATTCATCTTTTGCGTGTTCGACACCTGCGCCATTACATGTTGCGTAAAGAGCATCAACGCTCCGTAAACCAACTTTTTCATCATGCTTCTAATTTTTGTCTGTATTTAATGTCAAGTTTTCCGTCTACAGTTTAAAGTTTACAGTTTTTCCTCTGACGTTTTTCGTCTCTCGTCATCATTCCACCTTCATCACCTTTGTCCGTTCTGATACGCCATTTTCATTGATGGCCTGTATTTGGAAATAGTACGGAACATGGCTGTCCATGCTCTTCATCCAGTATTCGTTGTTGGAATGCACCATAATGCATGTATACAACTTATCCGGTGCCGTTCCGTAATAAATATTGTAGGCAAACGCATTGTCCACCGGCTTCCACTTCAGGAAGGCGCTGCGCTTGTCTTTTTCGGTGCGCAGCACTACGAAACCTTCTACAGTTTCCGGTTTCTGCCTGTTGCCATGACCAAACACCCGTAGACCGCTGATTGCAAATTTACCCGTTGGCATGTGAACATTTTCCAGGCGGATGTACCGTGCCTGCACCGGCTTTTCCAATTCTATATAATCATGCGGCACATCTTTCCTGTTCTTGCTTTTATCCACCAGCATGTTCCATTTTTTACCATCCACCGAATACAGCAATTTATACTGGTGATACTGATCGTTATACTTACCTAAGCGATTGCTGTCAACATCCTGGTCGGCATAATTGATCTGCACGGAATTTACCCGTGATTCTGCTCCCAGGTCTGATTGTATCCATTCACCCGCATTTCCAGTTTTGGCACTCCAGTAGGTTTTAGACAGTTCATCCACCGCCCCATTGGGAAGGTAGCCACCGAGGGTTGATGAAACCTGTACCGGCTTGTTGTAATTCAGGAGCATCCACCCGGTGAAGTAACGGGAGGGTGCATACACATCCGCCTGATTTTTGTCAACCGCGGAGGGAATAAAATGCGGGTAATCACCAAAGGCAGTATTGCACCACATACGGCCGTCCTTATCAAAACCTGTGGGCCACATGCCAATGCGGCGCTCAAAGGTATTTTTTACCGATACCACGGTTGTGGCCACATGCCACCAGCCACCGTTGTTGTCCGGGAAGGTAGCACCATGGCCGGCTCCCCGTACATAACCGCCCAGCTTCATACTTAGCGGATCGGAAGCCGGCGTCCAGGGTCCGAGGGGCCCATCTCCCACCAAAAGTCCATCGGCGTAGCCGCTGAACTCCGTGCCTGGTGCACCATATTGCAGGTAATACTTGCCATTGTATTTTGTCAGGTGCGAACCTTCAATAAAAGGATCGAGAAAGGTATTGTCCATGTGCTCACCAAATCGCTGCCAGCCATAACGCCAGTCTTCCAGCACATACATTTCCTTGCGGGTGCCGATGGGTTGAAAGGTTTTTCGATTCAGCTCGATACCATACATCGGCCATTTGTTGCTGCTGCCGTTGTACATGTACAAACGGCCATCATCATCCGTAAAAAAAGAAGGGTCCCAGCCACCGATCTCAAAAGAATCGACCAGCGGTTTCCATTCATTGGCTTTGGGATTGGTGCTCATCCAGATGGAGAAATTGGACGTATAGGTTGAGCCAAAAACAATCATCGTATCGCCGATAATGCCAACACCCGGGGCACAAAGCTCATCGTAGGTGCCGGTATTCCAGGGACGTAAAAAGCGACGGGAAACATAATTCCAGTTCAGCAGGTCAGGGCTCCACCAATAGCCCCATTGGTTGGTGCTGAACAGGTAGTAGTCGCCTTTGTAATTCACAACAACCGGATCGGCAGTGGCCCTGTGCCGGCCCCATTCGCTGAAGTTGGGAATGGGTGTATAGCCGTAATCAATATTAATGGGATTGCAATAGGTTTTCTGCTGGGCAAACATCAGCGAAAAAGCAGAAAAACAAAGCAGGAAAGCAAACAGTGTTTTCATTCGGTTCATCATCAGTGCGACTGTTTTTTTGGGCTAAAGAAAAAATGGTCGAGGCTCCATTTGCCCGGACCGGTA
This sequence comes from Flavisolibacter longurius, assembly GCA_014163555.1. Taxonomy (GTDB): domain Bacteria; phylum Bacteroidota; class Bacteroidia; order Chitinophagales; family Chitinophagaceae; genus Flavisolibacter. The sequence continues at coordinate 157,067 of JACJGO010000009.1, read as the reverse complement.
AAAAAGAAAAGAGCAGCCAGCAACACAAAAAGAAAAGGATGCTGGTCGTCGGTAAAGATTTTACCGCTGCCCATAAAAAAGCAGACGGTTAGCATGGTAACAGCAATGAGCAAAGCTGCAGAACGGGTGAATAGTCCCAATATCAACAGAATGCCACCTGCCAGCTCGGCACCTTTGCCCAGATAGGCCATCAGGACTGGCGCCGGAAAGGTAAGATCGGATAGCCATTGACCGTATCCTTTGATCTTATCGGCATCAAAAAGTTCGAGCCCGTGATAGAGCATAAACGCACCGGTAACAATGCGTACCAGTGCAAGACCTGCGTGTAACCCGTAGGGTTCGGCGGAATAAAATGGATTGGGCATAGAGCAATCGTTTATTTACAATAAAGGCCATTGAAAACGGCTTTTCAATAAAATCTTTTGCCCGGAGGAAGAAGACTTTCTTGCCGCCTCAATGATCTCCAGTACATGCAGTGCATGTTCGGCATTGATCAGAGGTTCGGTATTTTGCACCAGCGCCTCTCCCACTTTCGTCGCCCCTTCCTGCCACTGGTAACCCTCTGCACTTTTTTGCTGCAAAACAGGAGGTTCGGTCCACGATGTATCCAGTACAACACCGTTTGGCTCCCAGTCGTAACCGATAAGCCGCATGTTGCCGGCATCGCCAAAAATCTGGATCGTGTGCAGGGTTTGATTGGCAGCTTCGTGCCCGTGGGGATCAAAATAATTAAAGCCACACATTACATGGCTGATCAAGCCATTGCCATGGTCCATCAAGACATGGGCGTTGTCTTCCGCTTCGACAGTGATTTTTCCTTTGTCATCCACCGTGCGGCTTTTTTTCACAATGCTGGTCATGGCCATTACCGATTGTGCGGGCCCTAAGAGCCCTGTCAGCGTTGCCATGTTGTACACACCCAGGTCGGGCATGCTGCCCCCGCCCTTTTCATAAAAGAAAGCTGACCATCCCGGACCGGTATGTCCGTATTGGCCATGCGCTGCTGCTAATTTGCCCAGCTTTCCCTCCTGGATGGCCTTGTTCATAAACCGGAACTGCGGACTGTTGACAACCGCCGGTGCACCCCAGATGCGAAGGTTTTTCTTTTGGGATAGGTCTAACAGTGACTTACCTTCTGCATAAGTGTTAGCCATGGGCTTTTCGCTCCAAACGTGGCGACCTGCCAGTAAGGCCTGGCGGTTTAATTTCCCATGTTCCTGCATATCGGTCAGGTTTACCAGCATGTCAAAGGGAACGCCTTTCAATTGCGCATCGATATTGGGATAGGTTGCTGCACCAACCTTGTATTGCTTGTTTTGATCAATTGCCCGTTGGTATACTTTATCGCAAAGACTCACAACCTCAATCTGCTTTGAGGTTTGCAGGTGTGGTATGTAGCGGTTGCTTACACTGCCGCAACCAATGATGGCCACCCGTAGCTTTTTTCCCGTCCTGGTTAAGGCAAAACTTTCCAATGATGATAACAACAGGGCTGCGCTGGCGGCAGCCGAATAACGCAAAAATTCCTCACGGGAGATATGCTGGCTCATGGTTTTATTTTAAAAGTGGCGAGGAAAAACCAAGTTTTTTCAGTCCCTTCTGGATATCGGGATTGTTCATGAACAGCTTCCACAAAAGGCCTGTCCGGTAATTTTCAATCATAACGATGATGGGGCCCTGGTCGATGGCCAGATGACTTTTTGCATACCAGTTATGGTGAATACTGAAGCCATCTACAAAACCGTATTTACTCCAGATCTTATTGCCCAGACCCTCATAAAAATAACGCAAAGCGGCCATGCTTTCTTTGGGCGTGTAAGGCATAGAAGATAGGGCGGCCGTTGGTTGTATAACCCCAAAATCTACTTCCGGACAATGCGCTACATATCCTTTGTAACTGTCTCCTGCGGTTAGCCCCCAGCAGTTTTCACCATAGCCCTTATAGCCTTTCGGGTTATCCATGCAGTAGGCACGGTTGATCAATGTGTGGTTCCTTCCCTGCAGGAAATAATCATTGCCCAGGGAATCAGTCAATCCCCGCGGATCTATTCCGGTAAAGGTGTATTGCACAAAAAAGAGCGGCCCTCCCCTGTCAAAATTTCCCAGCGGCAAAGGAAGGCCATAATAGCTCTTTGCGTTTTTGAAACCGGCGCTGCCTACCCAAGAGCCATCATAAACGGCCTTGCCGATGGGATGCCGTGGCGAGGCTGCTGCCATAATATAGGTAATCAGGCATTCATTCCATCCCCAAACGGGAAAGTTCATGTCGAAGCCGTTGTTAGGGCTCCAGTGCCAGTACAATTTATTTTCCCCGTTGGTATGCCAGTTCCAGTTGGCCACATTCCACATTTGGTCGATGCGTTTGCGCAGATAGGTTTCCCGCGGGGTGTTTTTAGTAAAGTATTCTTTGGCGCATAAAAATCCCATAAGCAGGTAGGATGTCTCTACAATATCAGCGGCATCATCCAACCGGTCGAATTTGATGGTTTTCCCGGTACGACCGTTCATGAAATGCGGGTAAATCCCGTGGAAGCAATCGGCATTGATCAGAAAGTCGGCGATCTTGATAAGCCGGCGCACGGCAGTATCCCTTCCGACCCAGCCGCGCTCCACCGCAACAATGGTGCTCATGATGCCAAAGCCCGTTCCGCCGATAGCACCTGCATCCGGACCAAAAGTTGTTTTACTGAAATTAGGCTCGTCCCAGGCTTCGTTGATGTAATCCCAATAATGTTCCGCCAATACCGTATTGCTGCGTTCCAGTGACAGGCCACTGTGAGGATGGGCGCCGTGCCAGAAAAAGCGGAAGGTTTGCCTTTGCACGGTTTCCAGGAGTTGCTCATCCGGGAGGCCTTTGATGACACCAACCGGTGGGATGCTGTCAGGGCCATCACCATATTTTCCTTTTTTCCAACCTTGGGCCTGCAACACCATCACTGGGAAAAAGCTAAAGAAGAAGCAAGCAAGTTTTATCATTTCAATTGTATAAACAAATCAATCATGCAATACCGTCATACGGATTAAATTAAATCGCTGATACCTTCTCATTATCGGTTACTCAACGCTTATTCACTCTTTATCCATGGGCTTTGATAACCAAGCTTCTTCAATCCCTGCTGCACCTCCGGGCAACTCATGAACAGGTTCCATAACAAACCGCTGCGGTGGTTTTCCATCATCACCACGATGGGGCCCTGGTCGATAGCCAGGTATTTTTGCGGGTACCAGTTGTGATGAAGTGAAAACGCATCATAAAAACCAAAAGGTCCGTAAATGCTGTCGCGAAGATTGGTGTACCAGTTGCGCAGGGCCCGCATGGATTGCTCCGGTGTATAAGGCATGGAGGACAAGGCAGCCGTCGGTGAGATGACGCCACGGTCTTCTTCGCCGGGAGCATGGGCAGCATAAAATTTTACTGAATAACTGGCTGTCAGACCCCAATTATCAGGGCCATAGCCTTTAAATCCTTTCGGGTTAGCAGCGCACCAGTCGTAATTGATTAAAGTATGGGCCTTGTTATGTTCCCAGTAGTCGGCATAGCAGTCCCTTAACCCCCGGGGATCCAGTCCAAGAAAGGAGTAATGCGCCCAGAACAAGGGGCCGCCGTATTTGGATCCGCCCTGGTGCGACAAGGTAAGTTTATGGCCGAAGGCTTCCGTTGTATCTTTTATTTTTCCATTCATGGCCCAACCCTGGTGGTAAACTTCTGCCGGAACACCGTGGGTTGGCGATGCTGCTGCCAGTATGTACATGATCAGGCATTCGTTGTACCCTTTTACGGCAAAGTTCATATCCCAGCCGAACCTGGGGCTCCAGTGCCAGTACAGTACATTTTCTCCTCCTTTGCGGTACCAATCCCACTCTACTTCTTTCCATAACTTATCAATGCGATTTGCCAGGGCTTTTTCCGTTTCGTTACCATCTTTAAAATACTGTCGCACACAAAGCAGGCCTTGAATCATAAAGGCCGTTTCTACCAGGTCACCGCCATCGTCCTTGCTGCTGAAGGGTTTTGTTTTCCCGGTCTCGCCGTTCCACCAGTGCGGCCAGGCCCCATGAAAACGGTCGGCCGTTTCCAAAAACCTAACGATACGTTCCATCCGCTCCATGCCTTGCGCCCTGGTAATAAAACCTCTTTCGATGCCGACAAGAATGGCCATGACGCCAAAGCCACCGCCACCGCTGGTGATGATCATTTTATCGTTTTCAGGATAGATGCCATCCATATGGTAACGTTCCCTTGCCAGGCCGGAATTGGGCTCGGCACCATCCCAGAAATAATTAAACGTGGTGCGTTGCACATCGGTGTACATTTTTTCATCTTCCGGAGAAAAGGAAACAGCGTCTTTTGCTACCGGTTTGGATGACCCGCAACCGTAAAGCAATAAAAAGCCAAAGGAGGCAGCGAGGAGTAATTTTTTATGCATTGTATTTTGCTGGTATTATGAATTATTGGTTATTCATTCCTCACCTTTTACAACTCACCTCCTAAAAATGCGGACTTGAAAATCCAAGCGCCTTCATGCCGGCTTTTACTTCAGGCGCACTCATAAAAAGGTTCCATAACAGGCTGCTGCGGTGGTTCTCGATCATCACAATAATTGGCCCCTGATCGATCGCTAAGTGTGAGGTGGCAAACCAGCCGTTGTGCAATGAAAAGGCATCCACAAACCCATAGTCTTTCCAGATTTTATCGCCCAGCACATAATAAAAAAACTTCAGCGCCTTCATCGATTCAGTTGGTGTGTACGGAAACGAAGCCAATGCGGCCGTCGGCGCTATCACACTTACGTCATTGGTGGGTGACGATGCCGTATAACCATTTTGAATATCACTGGCTGTGAGTCCCCAGGTAGAATCACTGTAGCCGAAAAACTTATTGGGATTGTTGATGCTGTGCTGGTGGTTGATCTTTGCATGCGCTACATTTTGATTCAGATACGATGCGGCATAGGCATCACTCAGTCCCCGCGGGTCGATGCCAAGGAAAGAATAATGGGACAGGAAAAGCGGTCCGCCAAAATCCGGCCCAAGCGGAAGCTGCGTGCCGTAAAAGGTTTTGCCATTGCGCATGGCACCATTGGTGGCCCAGCCATTGTCGTAAACAATCTTTGGAATGGAATGCGTTGGCGAAGAAGCCGCCAGCACATAAGTGATTAGTCCCTCGTGCCAGCCTTTGACCGGCATATTTATCGCCCATTCGTTGTTGGGGCTCCAGTGCCAGTAAAGCGTGTTTTCGCCACCTTTCCGGAACCAGGCCCAATCTACACGTTGCCAGATGGTGTTGATGTCGTTTCGCAATGCCGTTTCCGCTGCATCGGCGCCTGTAAAATATTGCCGTGCCGTCAACAATCCCTGCATTAAAAACGAGGTTTCCACCAGGTCAGCACCATTGTCCATCGCACTGAACGGTTGTACAGCCCCGGTAGTTCCGTGCAGCCAGTGGGGATAAGCACCTTTAAACATTTGTGCTGTATTCTTTAAAAACGAAACAATGGTTTGCATACGTTGCAGGCCTTCAGCCCTTGTAATAAATCCACGATGAATGGCGGTAACAATCGCCATAATGCCAAAGCCGGAACCACCGGAGGTAACCACATCACCCGATGTGTTACGCTCCCTCGCCAGTCCGCTGACAGGGTGGGCAAAATCCCAGAAATATTTGAAGGTTTGTTTTTGCACGAGGGTCAGCAGGCTGTCGTCGGTGATCAACGGGAACTTGCGGGAAGAATCAATTGAGGTCAGAAATTGAATGGTTGGTGACGCAGTGAGCCCTCCGCCATTGGATGATTTTAAAGAAGTGGCAACCACGACTTCGTACTTCGTAATGTGTTCCAGCGGTTCTTCCGGTGAAATAATGACCGTATTATCTGCAGATGTATAGGTAGTGATTGTTTTAACAGCGCTACCATTGCTTTTTTTGAGAAGGATAGAACCAGCAACACTGTTACGACTGACGGGTGCCGTAAAATTCAGTTCGATAACAGGCTTTACAGAAATATCAAAGTTGATTTCCTTTGATTCCTGTTTATTGATCTTCCATGACTGGATGAGGAAGTTGGTCGGAGTTGGTGCAGGCGGCTGAGGACTCTCTTTTTTGCTGCAATTGGAGAAAAACAAAAGCAAATGAACAGCAACAAAAAGAAACAATCCTGGCTTCGCATAGACTATCACTTGCCTCATGGTTATTCATTCAATTTGTAAAAAATAAGGTTGCTGTTGTTGGCGGCCACACACAGGGTTGCTGTTTGTCCCTGTGTACGCAGCCATTTCAGGTCTCTAACCTGTCCTTTCACAGTGTACAGGTTTGGCTGATGTACAGGCAGGATATTTCCATCCCTTTTTACTTTAAACATTGCCAACGGTTGTGCATCGTACCTTCCTTCGTAAGGAATGACATCGTAAAAATTCCCACCGCTGATAAAATACGTTTCACCATTTTTTTTGAACAGCTTCTGAAACGAAAATACCGGCGCTAACTGCAATTCTGAAGGCAGGTCTCTGATGGAAAATCCTCCCTTGCCGTCTCCATAACATACCACGGATCCCAGTCGCTCTGCCATGTAGGGATTTACCTGATCGGTAAAGCCATAATAAGCATCTTTCATTTCAAGGCCGGCAAATTCATTATAAAACAGATAATGTTTTTTTAGAACCGGCAGCGAACGTTCCGCTTCGTCTTTTGCCAGGAATGGATATTCTTTCCCATCAACGGTGTACGAAAGTAACTGGTCAACCCTGCCATTCTTGTCAAAATCGGAAACATACATTTTTACCGGTCCGTTTTTACCACTCCAGAACTTGTTGTTCCAGCCCCAGTTGCCCAACAACAGGTCGATATTGCCATCACCATTCACATCATCACAATAAATAGTTTGCCACCAACCGGTAGAAGCCGGCAGATCGGTTCGCTGAAAGCTTCCATTTTTATTTAAAAAGATTACAATCGGCATCCACTCCCCTGAAACAATCAGGTCATCCCAACCATCTTTGTTTACATCCGCAAATGCAGATGCTGTTACAAGGCCTATTTTTTCCAGCGCAATCTTATTTTGTGCTGCTTTGGAAAATTTTCCCCTTCCGTCGTTTACCAAAAGATAAGAAGTCTGGGGAAAGCCGTAAGCGCCGGCATCTGCAAGCGTCCCAACAAAAATGTCTGTATCGCCGTCCTTGTCAACATCAGCAACTGCTACTGTTGATTTATTGGCGAAAATTGCCGGCAAATGCGCTGCTGTTTTCATCAACTTACCCTTGCCATCATTCAGGTATAAACGGTCAAGCAAAGCCGTATCATTACCAACAGCTTCATTCCCCCCACTGACGACATACAGATCTAATTTTTGATCACCATTGGCATCAAAAAAAATGGCATCTACATCTTCGCACCCGGCATCTGCCAAAAACATTTCCTTGTCGGTAGGAAGAAATGAACCATCAGTAACCTGAAGAAACAGCGTACCGGCCTGTCCTTTTGCGCCGCAGGTGTACATATCTTCCAACCCATCACCATTCACATCACCCACTGCAATTTTTGGCCCGCGGGTCGAAAGAGCATGCGGAATCAGGTATTGCTTATTGAAATCAACAAAGTCGTTTTCCTGGTGTCTCCAGGATGCTGGGTCCTGGTTAACGGCACTTATGATTTCTTTGACAGGCGGAAAAAAAGTTAAATAATTAAACTGGCCAGTGGACGCTTTTTGGTCCAGAACAAGCTTTTGATTTCCGGTTATATTTTTCAATACTTGAAAACGCTGGTCGGGCCACACCACCAGCAAGCTATCCACGACAGCGGATGAGTCCAGCCCAAAATGAAGCTTCGTATCGGAAGATGAGGCAAAACCACGGGTGAGCATGAGTTGCTGATACTGCATCCTGCCTTTCTGAAACACATACGCTTTGGCGCCAATTCCTGTAGAGTTCAATCCTTCGCCTTTGAACTGGATGGAAAGAAAAGCCTTTTTTGGTGCTATGTTTTTGAGAACGAGTGCTGGTGCATTGATCTGGTTTATCACTACATCAAGGTTGCCATCATTATCAAGGTCAACATAGGAAGCCCCGTTAAAGTACCCCTTCATGTCGGCTGTACCCCATTCATTGCTTACATCCTTAAAATATTGTTTTCCATCTCCTTTGTAAAAGAAGGGATGTGAACTTCCATCCGGCATTTTGTCGATGGCGATCTGGTCGTAAGCATCTGTTTTGTTCATGCCCTTACGCATATTCAGGTCCGATACAAAGCGGATGTAATCAAGATCCACCGGCCTTTTTACAATACCGCTTGTTATTAAAAGATCTTTTGCGCCATCGTTATCAAAATCTGCAAACAAAGGACACCAGCTCCAGTCTGTTGCCGATATGCCAGCGATCAATGCAGTCTCACGAAAACTGCTTCCGTTTCCATTATTTGTCTGAAGACAGTTTCGGGAACATTGGTCCTGGTAACCGTTCATCGCCAGTTTCACCTTGTAGATATCCGGATTTTCATCGCTGCCATAGGTTTTCAGCACTTTTTCATCAGGTGGCAGCATGTCTACCGTTACAATATCCAACTGCCCATCGTTGTTGAAGTCTGCCGCATCGTTGCCCATACTAAAACGGCTGTAATGGCCAAAATGTTTGGCACCACTTTCCGTAAACGTGCCGTTGCCATTATTGAGGTAGTAATAATCATTCTCATGAAAATCATTTCCCACGTACACATCGTCCCAGCCATCGTTATTGAAATCTGCCACGGCTAATCCAAGGCCGTATCCAAGGTTGCTTTGGTAGATGCCTGCCTGCGCCGTAACATCCGTGAATTTGGTCTGACCATTATTAAATTCATTACGAAAAAGGCGGTCGCCGGATAAAGGGTCGGATTTTCTTCGATTGATGGTATCCACAACGTTTGCATGCGGGTGGTGCGATTGGTTGATGAGAAAACAGTCAAGGTCTCCATCGCGGTCATAATCAAAAAACGCAGCTTGCGTAGAAAAGCCTGAAAAGTTTAACCCGTACTGTTCGGCGCTTTCCGTAAAACTGCCATTTCCATTGTTGATGAAGAGCTGGTTGTGCCCTTTCAAGCCATGCGCCTGGCTTACGGTGCTGACGTAAATATCCAGCAAGCCATCACCATTTACATCGGCCATTGTAGAACCGGTGCACCAGTCGGCCGTTCCGGCAACGCCTGCTTTTGTAGTTACATCCTCAAATTTGAAATTGCCCCTGTTGATGTAAAGCTTATTTCCGCCCCTGCTGTTGGCCGTAAAATATAGATCAGACAAGCCATCCCCATTGACATCACCGGCAGACACACCACCGCCATTGTAGTAATAGAGGTAATAAAGAATATTAAAAAGGTGTTTATCCTCCAGTTTATTGACAAATGCAATGTTGGTTTGGGAAGAAGACAGCGATTCGAACATCGTATCACTCTTGCACGAGGCAAAGGCCAGCGAAAAGGAGAAAAGGAAAATAGAATATTGGCGGATGCTTGTACGTTTTTTCATTTAGAATAGACCGGTGTTCTGATTTTTTTGATAGGTACTTCTTGTTATAGACGAAAACAGGTGTCGTAATGTTGTCTTGTGGTGGTTAGGATGGTTTCTGTTTTTTTAGCCAATCGGCCACTTTTTTCACTTCCTCCGGGTAAATCTTGATATAATGTGTACGCATCAAAGCCGGTGTGGGTGTGGATGCACCTTCCAGAAACACAGCTACCGCATGTGATGGCTGCTTTGGCATATGGCAATCTATACAATTTTTTGTAATGGCCGGCCCAAGAGAAGCCGTCATTTTACAGATTTTGTTTTTATCCTGCTTGTGACAGTTCTGGCAACGTTGCGAAAAGACTGCAGTCTGGTTAAATTCTTTCTCGTGGACACTGTGACAAGATGTGCATGTCATGGCACTCTTGTTGAAACATTTACTTAAAGAAAGTAATCCATACTGGTTTCCGTGCACATCAATATTCCCGGCACTGAAGATGGTATTACGTAATGAAAAAAAATTCGTTAGCGTGTCGCCTGCAGAAAACTGAAAAGAAGGCTTTGTCTTAGCAAGCTGGCCACCGTGGCAAAGGGCACAAAGATCAAGTTGCCGCTCCCGGGACAATTTACCGGGGTTTACAATGAACCTGGGTTCAGTTACGGATGGATTTTTGGTTTGGAAAGATATATGTTGAGCACCGGGACCATGGCAACGTTCACAGTCTACTCCCAGAACAATCCTGTTTTTATCAAAGGCCTCCCTGGGGGTTGCCTGCTCCCCTGGAATTGTAGCGGCAAAAGTTGTATGACATTCAAGGCAACGGGAAGTGATCGGCCGGTTATAAACAATTTTTGCAGGCGGATAACCCGGGCTGTTTGACCAATGTTCTGCCGGTGTAAAATAAGTAATGGGCATTTGAACCAGGTAGTGCTCCCCTAGCCAACTCAGGTAACTTTGCCCCTTGCGCCCCGAACCTATTACCAAATCAAAACGGCCTTTGTTTGCCTCACCACCATTCTGGTAATACACCTGGTAAAAACCACTGTCCCTTTTTTCCATCACCACTTTGTTCATGGCATCAAACCGAAACGTGTTTTCCCCCTTTTCAAAAGGACCTAAAATTGCCTGGCTGGTTGCCGGTTGCGAGGTAAGATGGTGTTCCGTAAACCGGTGCTTTTCGAAAACATCTTTATGGCAACCAGCACAGGAAGCGGAACCCGCAAATTGTTCAAATGTGACCTTGTTTGTCTCTGAATTGCCTTCTTCCTTTGGTGCATCGTCATTACCACACATGTTGAACAGAAACACACAAGCGGTAATCAGAAGAACCAGTGCTGTTGATTTCCGGGGTATCATGGTTAGTGTGCAATTGTTTGTAAAGACAGGTCAAATGAAAAATGGGCTGACCAGACAGCCAGCCCATTTACGAAAGACTTAAATACATTTTACAGTTTGCTGTTGAAAAGAGCCTGCACCTCCGATGCAGTCAAGGCTTTGTTGTAAAGGCGGAACTGGTCCAGGTTCCCATTGTAAGTCCGGATCCAATCATCGGTAGGACCAGCAATCCCCGCATGTTTGTTCCAACCACCGAGAACTACGTTCGTAATTTGGCTAAATTCTACATTGGCAGGACCGTTTGTTTGCGTACCGGTTAATCCGGTTACTTCCTGCCCGTCAAAGTAGTAAGTCATCTTGGCGGTAGCCTGGTTGTAAGAATACACCATATGATGCCAGTTGCCATCAAACAATGGCTTATTAAAACTGCCTTCCAGCCATTGATCTTTGACGCCTAGTTTTAACGTAGCACTTGTTGCTGTCTGATTTTCCATTAACAGGAACAGCGCACTGTTGTGCCAACTAAAGCCAGGTTGCACCAGGGAAAACAAAAACTCCGTACGGCCAGTCTGGGCCGTATTTTTCAACCAAAATGATATGCTGAAACTTTTGGCATTCTTAAAATCATTGGCATTGATGTACGTCACCGTTCGGCCGTCGATTCCCTTCAGGGAACTGCCTCTTATGCCCTGCTGTAACTCCGGGTTACTGGTAGAAAAAAAAGCAGGATTCCCAGATATGCTGTCTGCTACCTTCGATCGAAATTCGTCTCCGGGCATATCAAAAGGTGTATAAAACCGAAGATCTCCGGCCGGGAGCGCCTGGTCATCTCTCGGATAGTCGCCCAGTTTTGGACGCTCCATTTTTTGGCACCCTGTTACCGTTGCAATGCAAAGAGCAGCTACCAATGATGTGTTTACTATTTTATGACGGATCATACTATTTCAATTTCAAATTAAGATTGAATTATTGCCATTCCGGGTTTTGGGTTAACACATTGCCCGACAAATCGATGGCCTTTTGCGGAATCGGATAAAACCTGTGCCGGTTTGTGTAACCCAATGGCCCAAGCACCTGCAGGGCATCCCCCCAGCGCACAAGATCATAAAAACGATATCCTTCCAGGGCAAACTCCCATCGGCGTTCGTTTTTGATAGCTTGCCGCATCGCATCCTGAGTGGTAAACGGAATATACGGCAAAACCGTTCTGCTCTGTCCAAGGTTTCCACTTGCCCGGTTCCGGATCAGTTCCAGATTTGTTGCCGCTGTTTGCCCGTCGCCCATTTCGTTGGCCGCTTCTGCAAGCATCAGAATCACATCCGCATAACGAAGGATACGGTGGTTGATCCATCGTGCCGCACCGTTATTATTTATGTACCCTGTTGACTGCCTGATGGATGGATCATTTCCGGTATATGCTTTTTTGTTCCAGTACCGTTGGGCAAAGCCTCCGTTCCCGTCCGGATCTGTAAAGGCAGGCAACACAACTCCAAAACCACCCTGCGCAGGGCCGCCATCCGACTGTCCTGAATACAGGATAGTTTTCCGTTTGCGGGGATCTTCTTCCGGCCAGTCTGTAACCAGCTTATCTGTTGGCGTATTCCATCCCCAGCCAAGGTTCCATTCAAGGGATGCCCCGTTGCGCCGCGGCTGCTGACTTGTTCCCCAATCCGAACCAAAATCAACGGCACTGTTGGTAACCGCATTGGGACCAACGTGTGCCTGCATTTCCCAAATGGACTCAGGTCCATTTTCGCCGGAGGTGCGCCAGATATCAGAGAAGTCAGGCATCAAAGAGTATTGTCCTGAATTTTTAATCTGGTTACAGAGGCCAACCACTACCGCCCAGTTTTTACGGAAAAGATGGGTTTGCGCTGAAAGCGTCAGCGCAGCACCACTGGTCAATCTACCTTTGAAACCCTGGCCATATGCCGTGTGATTCAACGGCAGGTACGCCGCTGCTACCTGCAAATTGGAATCAATAAATGCATAAACTTCAGAAGCTGGAGATTTGTCCCGTATGCCATCCTGGGGATTCCGGATTGGACGCTTGAAAAGAGGAACATCACCATAGGCCCTTACCAGTTCAAAATAAGCATACGCACGGAAAAAACATGCCTCACCTACATTACGCAACGATGCAGGATCTGATACCTTTAGTGAGTCTGCCGTATAAACAGCTTCGTTTGCCTGGTTTATAATGCTGTAGTGATCATTCCAGTAGGTATTTGGCGCCCATTCATCCTTACTGTACTTGTATTCATCGTACATGGCCACAATCTCACGACCATCATTCCTGTCACTTCCTTTTTGTGCATCATCATCGCGGATGCTGTGAAAGTCTATCCATGGCAATAAAGAAAATCCGGCGTACTCGCGAAGGTTGGAGTACAGAGCCAGCACCTGCCCTTCCAGCGCACCCTGGTCTAGGTCAGACAACGTGGCGGTTAATGGCTTCCGGTCTAAAAACTTTTTACAACCGGCTACGGTAATTAGTGCTGGTAAAAGAATTATGATACCCCAGAAGTAAAACTTATTTCGTTTCATTCATCAAGAATTTAAGAATTAGAAAGTAACATTTAACCCAAGAGTTGTTACTCTAGGAATTGCACCACCGGCATCATCAAAACCAAAGGCAGTGGCACCACCGCCAAATTCTGGTGTATAGCCCTGGTTATTTTTCCAGGTCTTTAGGTTTTGCACGTTTATATACACCCGAAGATTACTCATGCGCAACCGGTTGAGAAAATTACGGTCGAAATTATATCCCAGTTGCAGGTTGCGGATGCGGAAATAACTTCCATCCTCGATGTTGTAGGTTGAACCGTTGTAGTTAAACCGATCGGCCTGACTCACCAGCGGCACCCAGTTAGATGTTCCAGGACCGTTCCATGCCTCTGCCTGGAATGCGGCATAATTGACCCTTTGGAAAGGAGACTCCAAAGAGCCCCAGGTTCTGAATATTTCGTTTCCATAAACACCATTCACATCCAGGCCAAGGCTAAAGCCTTTGTAGTTTAGGTTTACCGAAGCTCCATAGATAAAGTCGGGTGTGGGATTGCCGATGACGGTTCTGTCATTTGCATCGATGATACCATTACCGTCAACATCTTTAAATTTAAAATCACCAGGTCTGTAAGAACCCAGGGCAGACGCCGGCGGCGACTTTAAGATGTCAACCTGGCTTTGGTAAATTCCTTCCACTACATAACCAAAGAAAGATCCAATGGGGTAACCGGGTAAGGTGCGGGCTTCTGCCGAACCATTGTTCTGAAAACCCCGGATCAGCACACCGGCAGGTAGTTCTTCGCTCAGTTCCAAAACTTCGTTCTTTAAGAAGGTAATGTTACCGCTCACATTAATATTAAAATCTCTTGAGACACTTTGATTCCAGCTTGCACTCACCTCCTGGCCCCAGTTGCGAATCTTTCCGCCGTTGATAAGCTTATCCTTCAAACCTAAGCTACCGCGGCTGACATACGTCATCAGGTCCCTGGTTGTTTTATTGAAGTAGTTAAACTCAAAACGAAGGCGGTTGCTGAAAGCCGTAAACTCTACCCCAATCTCCTGCGCAGCAACTGATTCCCAGCGCAAATCGGGGTTGGGGATGTATTCGATATCTGCCGGTCTGTGTACAACACTGTCAAACACGGCTGCTGTTCCTGTTCGTAAATTTGGATAGAACGGATAATTCAACTGAGCCCCGTCTAACCGCGAAGCGGTTTGGTTCCCCAATACACCGACAGAACCCTTCAATCGCAAGGAGCTGAAGAATGTCACATTTTGCATGAAACTTTCTTTCAAAGGATCCCAGGCGGCACCAACAGCCCAAAATTTCTGGTGGCGGTTCAGTTCCGGAATGCGTGAAGACGCATCATCGCGGAAAGAAAGATTCAGGAAATATTTATTACGGTAATTGTAAAGCGCCCTGGCTAAGTAGGAAACCGTGGTGTATTCACTTTGTCCCGAACTGGCAGACGTTTTTGTCGGGTCCTGGTAACCACTGTTAACATACCAGAACCGGGGATCATTCGGAATGGGTCGTCCTGTAATTCCGGTGAACGGAGATGCATTGCCGTACCGGCCAAAGAATCCAAAATAATAGGTCGTAAAACCACCGGTTGCCGTTAATCCGTGATCACCAAAATTCTTTTTGTAGGTCAGTACATGGTCCTGTTGAAACTTACGCCACGTCTCATCACTTTCTCCTACCCGTGTATTCTGGCTGTAAAGTTCCGGTTGACTTGTCCGGGGATTGTATGCATAATAGAGGGGAGTGTACACACGGGTGTTTACATTACTCATATCAGCATACACCGTTGAGCGAAATGTGAAGTTCTGAAGAAAGGCTAACTCACCATATACGCTACCGACAGTGCGGTACTCATACCCTCTGGTTTTATCCCATTCGTTTTCCAGCACAACCAGTGGATTAATGACACCTGACGATTGTAGGCCCACATCCAGAGCAGAATACATATCGATGGTGGTTGTATCAAAACGGTTGTACGGATTTACCACACGGAAGGGCCGCGTCTCTGCCGAGTGCAGCGGAATCACCTTTCGTGCCGCGTCCAGTACCCAGCCAGCACCGTAAGGATTGCGTTGCCGGGAAGCATTGAGAGTTACGCCTACACGGAACGCATTGCTAACACGCAACTCATCGCTCAGACTTAAGGTGAAACGGCTTAATTGTTCATGTTTGATAATGCCTTCATCATAAATATAGCCAAGGCCAAAATTAAAGCGGTTCCGTTCCGAGCTTCCGGAGATACTGAGATTGTTATTGGTGAACTTTCCTGTTCTCGTTACCGCATCAATCCAGTCAGTGTCAGCTGTTAGCCCGGTATAATCGTAAGGTGTGGTTATGCCATTGTTCGCTCTTTCCTGCGCAAACAATTGTTTAAACTGTTCGGCATTAGCCATCTGGATTTTATCAACAAGATTCTTAAACCCATAGCTGGTGTTGAAGTTTACCACCACCTGACCTGCTCTTGCTTTTTTGGTGGTGATGGCAATTACACCCGTAGCCCCGCGTACACCAAAAATGGCCAGGGAGGAAGGATCTTTTAATACTTCAATGGATTCAATGTCATTTGGATTTAAGTAGTTGATATTGTCCTGGAAGATGCCATCCACAACATACAAAGGATTTACCTGCCCGATACTCACCGTACCACGAATACGGATATCCGGCTGCTGGCCAGGCGTACCGCTATTCACAACAGATAGCCCGGCAACTTTACCCTGTAGCGAAGCAACCGGATTGGCATTCGGCTTATCAGCCACTTCTCTCCCGGCAATTTTAGTAATTGAACCGGTAAGGTCTCTTTTGGCGGCGGTACCATAACCAATTACAACCACCTCGTTTAAAGCGCTTTGCCCACTGGGTGACAGACTAAGGTTCAGCGTCGTGTTTGTGCCAACTCGTTGTTCAATGGTACCATAGCCAACGTGGCTGATCACAAGTACGCTGCCGGCACCGGGTACAGACAGTACAAAGCCACCGTTTTCATCGGTTGTAGTACCATTATTCGTTCCTTTTACAACAACGGAAACGCCCCGCAGAGGTTTTTGCGTTTCATCTGAGATCACTCCGGTTACACGAACCTGTGCGAAGAGAGGAAAATTTGCCAGCAGGATGATGACAACTGCAAGCAATAAACGCAACATCCTTGTTCCTGCATGCATACCCAAATACAGGGAGTAATTTTTTTTCATATAGAAATAGAAATTGAAGCAATAAAATGGTTTGATTTATAATGCTGAACTGTGAGGAAAAGAATCAGGAAGTATTGCTATCCATAGGCTGATTGTGTTTTAGGAAAAATGATGTTGATAAAAATTGTTGATAAGGATACACTGCGTCTGATGACAGGGAAGAAAATTTACCAATTGCCTGAAGCCTGAACTGGCAATGCCTGGTTTTACCGGTTTCCCAGTAAACGAAATTAATAACGCCTGTAAGGCAAATAGTAGCGTTAGCAGTCATTTTTCTAGCAATCAATCGTCCCTGAACCTTGAATTTAATGTAAAATAACAGCTTCAAAAAGAATTATAAAAATGATTTTTATAACCGGTAAAAGGGTGCTGATCTTTCCATATAATGGACATAGCTTTAGCTGCTAGTTTTCATTTGGAAAAATACTTTGCGTTTCTGTCAATGAACACCTCTGGAATGGATTCTTTCACACCCTTTTCCTACCTTCGGAAACGATCGTTGTTTCATAAAAAACTTTTTATGTGTGGACATTATTTTGTGCGCTTACTGGGGCTGATGGTTTGTTTTCAGGTTTTTACTTCAGCAAGCTGCAATAAGGCAACGAATACAACTACGTCACCCGATAGCGGAGATTTGGGGACCGTAAATGCCTGGGTTACCACCGGAGATCGTGTCCAGCTCCTTAAAAAGCAACCCTCTCTGTCATTCGTAAATCAGTCAAATAATGATCTCACAATTGTTGTGAATCCTTCTCAAACATTTCAAACAATAGAAGGGTTTGGGTACACTCTCACGGGCGGAAGCGCCATGCTGCTGAACCAGCTTTCTGCCGGCAACCGGGCCCAGATCCTGCAGGAACTGTTTGGCAATGGCGAGAATAGTATTCGGGTGAGCTACCTGCGCATCAGCATTGGTGCATCGGACCTGGACAGCGCCGTCTTTAGCTATAATGATTTACCAGCAGGTCAAACTGACCCAATGCTTCAGCAATTTTCTATTGCAAAGGATAAAGAAAATCTCATCCCGGTACTAAAAGAAATTCTGGCCATTAATCCTGCGATAAAGATCATGGGTTCGCCCTGGTCGCCGCCGGCCTGGATGAAAAACAACGATGCCACCAAAGGTGGCAGCCTGGAACCTCAGTATTATTCCGTTTACGCCGATTACCTGGTAAAGTACATCCAAGCGATGAAAGCAGAAGGAATCATCGTCGACGCCATTACCCCGCAGAACGAACCGCTGCACCCGGGCAACAATCCCAGTTTGTATATGACGGCAGCACAACAGGCGGATTTTATCAAAAATCACCTGGGGCCAAAATTCAAAGCGGCAGGCATCACCACAAAAATTATTATCTACGATCACAACGCGGACAGGCCGGATTATCCCATCACGATCTTAAATGATCCAGCGGCTAAAGCTTTTGTGGAAGGCTCGGCTTTTCATCTTTATGGCGGAGACGTCAGTGCCCTGTCGCAGGTGCACAATGCCCATCCCGACAAAGGCATTTACTTTACTGAACAGTGGACCGGCGCCAAAGGCGAATTTGCCGGCGACCTGCGCTGGCATATTAAAAATGTGATTGTTGGCACCATGCGCAACTGGAGCCGAACCGCACTGGAATGGAACCTGGCGAATGACCCGGGCTTTGGTCCGCATACGCCGGGTGGCTGTACCGAATGCAAGGGAGCCCTGACCATTGGCAATGGCATTACCCGCAACGTTGCGTATTATATTATTGCGCATGCATCGAAGTTTGTGCCACCGGGTTCGGTGCGGATAGGATCGAACGTCGCCGGCAGTGTGCACAACGTTGCTTTTAAAACGCCGGAAAATAAAATCGTTGTAATTGCCGTAAATGACAGCGACCAGGCTGTCAATTTCAATCTTCGTTACAAAGAACAGTGGGCCTCCCTTAGCCTGCCGGCAGGTGGCGTGGCTAGCTATGTATGGTGAGTGGTGAGTTAGGGTCATCTCCATTTTCAATCATGTCGTACAAGCATTAGGGCTCCAAAGGAGCCATGTGTAGCACCATCCTTGGTCCTTCAGCTCCAAAGGAGCTGCGTGTTGCCTGTGGCAGAAACACGAGGCTCCTTTGGAGCCGGTATTCATCTGCTTTTTAAGTTCTATAAACACGGTGCTCCTTCAGAGCCATATTTATGTTGGAAAGCACCTTAAATGAAAATGGATAAATTGTCATCTATACTTGCATTAAATCATTGTTGATTTTAGAATCAAAGCTTGATTATTAAAAGCCTTTCATTTTGACCTGCTGTGAAGTCAGTTTTATTCTCACTAGCCTGGTAAGTGTACAATCATCTGCAGCGATTACTTACAGAGTATTCTGCAAAAATTTCTTTTTCTAACAAATGGATTCGCAACTCATATTGGTAGGTATCAATATCTCACCACTCCCCTCACTTTTTCTTCTTCGAGAACAACCAGGAAAGCAGGTCTTTTTCAGCAAAGGCAGGGTCCCAACTGTTATGGTTAGCGTTGGGATAAAGCGTGAACTTAACATTGGCGCCAGCCTTTTTTAGCGCTTCATGGATCTTCTCTGTTGCCTGCGGCGGCACCACATCGTCTTTGCCGCCATGGAAAAGCCACCAGTTAACTCCTTTTATTTTGGAAGCAGTGGAAGGATGGGCTCCGCCGCAAATGGCAAATGCAGCCGCAAATGTTCCAGGCAGGCGGCGCACCAGTTCATAAGTTCCCATTCCACCCATGGAAAGTCCGCCCACATAAACCTGGTTCTTTTTCACCGGGTAAGTCCGCACCACATACGGCACCAGTTCCTGCAACAACTGCATATACCGCGTAGGGGTACCGTCGGGAAGAAATTCAAATTTGCGGGCCCCTTTTTCATCGTGCAAACGCAGCACATTGCTCCAATAGCTTTCCCGTGAACACTGCGGAAAAATCACGATGGCCGGAAACGCTTTCCGGTTTTCGGGCTGCAAAAACAACTTCGCACCATGCGTCAACTGTTTTTCGTTATCGCGGCCCCGCTCTCCTGCCCCATGCAGGAAAAAGACGACGGGGTATTGTTTGCTGGAATCAAAATTTTGGGGAAGTAGCACCCGGTACGGTAGCGTATCACCGGCCTGCACCAGCCATCTTTTTTGGTAAAGCGACAGGTCCGGTGTTAGCTGTTGAGCCGAGCTTTGGGAGGAAACAAATAAAAATGTGATTATAGAAACGATCCATGCGGGGACAGAAAAAAACTTTTGCATCTTACTGTTTTTTGGGTGTGTCTTTTACACAACGAAAGCCGGTATGCTCCAGTCCTGTATCGGGTGATGTTTTCATGCGGGCAGTTACCCGGTATCCTTTGCAATAGGCATCGTGGCAAAGGAAAGACCCGCCGCGTACCACCCGCTTGGGAACGGTGGGCTCCATCGGGTCAAAACTTTCAGCCGGTCCTACCGGGGTTTTCTGTACGCTGTTTTTTGCCTGCTGGTACCAGTCTTCCCGGTACCAATCGCTGCACCATTCCCAAACGTTTCCGGCCATATCATAAAGGCCGTAACTGTTAGGCGCAAACGTTTTTACCGGGGCAGATCCTGTAAAACCATCCCAGGCCGTGTTTTTAACCGGGAAAACGCCCTGCCAGGTATTGGCTTTGGGCTTCGAAGCTTCGACCTTTTCGATCCCCCAGGGATAAACGACATCACCGCTTCCGCCCCTGGCGGCAAACTCCCACTCGGCTTCGGTCGGCAGGCGCTTGCCGGCCCACTTGCAATAAGCCTGTGCATCTTCCCACGACACATGCACAACAGGATAGGCCTCTTTTCCTTTAATGGTAGAACCAGGCCCCTGCGGCTCCCGCCAGTTGGCGCCCCGCTTCCAGCTCCACCACTGCGAAGCATCGTTCAGGGATACTGGCCCTGCCGGAGAGATAAACACCAGCGAGGCAGCCACCAGCAGGCTGTCAGCGGGTTTAGGAGTGCCGGGCGGCAATTGTTTTTTCAGTTCTTCCCAATCCACTGCCCGTTCTGCGGTGGTCACATAGCCGGTTGCCGCCACAAATTTTTGAAACTGCGCATTGGTCACTTCTGTTTCATCCATCCAAAACCCATCTACTTCAACCTGGTGTTGGGGATACTCGTCAGGTCGGCCTTCTCCATCACTTGCACCTATCAGGGCCCTGCCGCCAGGAATCCATCGCATGCCTTCAAACCCTGAACCCGCTACTGGCAGGCTATCAGGCGTACGCAAACCAGCCACCCTTGAAGGCAACTGCGCTGCACAGGCAATGGCTGAACTATCGACCTTCGCCTCCCCTGTTTCTTTCGTATTGGTGCTGTTACAGGCTACAAAAAAAAGAGCGGCCCATACTAAAAATTTATTCTGCTTAATAACTGCCACGGTATAAATTATCGTTACGGTGATTGATGGTAGGTTTCAGGGGTATCTGCAGACCATTGGTTTGCTCCAGCCAATTGAACAAATCATTTTTTAACTGCAAGCCAATTTTCCGGTACGCGGTATCCCGAATAAGGTTATTCATCTCGTACGGATCGGCCTGCAGGTCAAACAACTCATTGATATCCCAAACGCCATTGTAATAAATATACTTGTACCGGTCGCTGCGCACAGCAAATGTAGTGGGCGTTTGCGGAAACGCCGACTCCCAATAATATTCATAAAACGCTTTGTCGCGTTGCCAGCCAGCGGCATTGCCCCGCAACAAATTGGTAAATGAAAACCCCTGCATCTGAGCCGGTTTGCTCACGCCGGCCAGTTCCAGAAATGTCGGCGCCAGGTCCACATTCATCACAACCTGCTCCACTACCGACCGCGGTTTTACCATTCCCGGTGCCCAAACCAGCAGCGGCACCCGCATCGATTCTTCATAGGCATGACGCTTGTCAATCAGCCCGTGCTCGCCGAAGGAAAAGCCATTGTCACCCATATACACAACCATGGTATTTTCCTTTAGCCCGTTGTCTTCCACCCATTTTAAAACAGAGGCTACGCTTTCGTCAACCGACTGCAGGGTTTCCAGGTACAAATGGTAAAACTGGTCAAACGGAATGGCGCCGTGGTACATATAATCCACACCATGCCAGCTATGACGCTGGCGGCGTACCCATTGCGGTATGTCGCGGTAATTGACCGGCGTACTGGGTGCGGTTCGAATCCCAAATGATTTGCTGCTGTCGGTAGCTGTCAGATACATAGACGGCGGACAGATCACTGGCAGGTTGGCGTATTTGCCCACGTGCCGTTTGGCCGGCTGAAACTCTGCATGCACGCCTTTGTGCGACAAGTAAACAAAAAACGGCTTGTCCTTTTTACGGTTGTTCAACCACGTGAGTGTATTTTCTGTGAGCAGGTCGGTCACATAACTGCCTTCCGGTTGTGTGATGCGTTTGCCATTAATGTTAAAGGTTGGTGTATTGTAAACACCCTGTCCCTGGAAGCTAAGCCAGTGGTCGAATCCCGGCTGGGGATTGTCGCCGGTATTACCCATGTGCCATTTGCCAAAAAACGCTGTCTGGTAACCGGCCTTTTGCAGATACTGCGGAAAGAAAACAAGGTTTTTCGGCAGTGGTGCATCATTGTCCACCACGGTATGTGTATGCGAATACTGACCGGTGAGAATGGAAGCCCGGCTGGGCGAACACAGTGCTGTGGACACAAACGCATATTTTATGTGGGCACCTTCTGCTGCCATGCGATCCATGCCGGGGGTTTGCAGGCCCGGTATTTTGTTCATAAAGCCCATGGCATCGTAGCGATGATCGTCGGCAAGAATATAGATGATGTTCATCTTTTTGGATCCTTGCCCCAATGCCAGAACAGAAAACAATAGCCCCGATAAAACGGACATGAACTTTTTACTGCAAATCGTTTTCATCATTGTTTTCGTTTTATATGTGCAATCGTTGTACTGCCAGCCCCTATTGTTTGTTCAGGTAAAAACCGTCTATCCCTACCAGGTAGCCATTGCTGTAACCGGCCGAACGGGTTTCTTTCCCAATAATTTCGATCACCAGGTTATTGTCGCCCTTTTTCAATTCAACAAAGCCAAAGGAAACCGGTCCGGTGGGTTCTACTTTTTCGCTGTAACCATCCACCAGGTCGCCAACGGTTTTTCCATTGATGGAAGTCCGGAATATACCATAATCGCTTGCCCGTGTAAAAAAACCAACCAGTTCGTAGCGGCCATCTTCCTGCACGGTAAGCGGCAGGGTCAGTTTGTCTCCGGGTTTAGCTTCCACCCACCACAAATGCGCATTCCCACTCCACTTGCGCTGAAACGTTGTCATGTCCTGTACTCTTAATTCACCACCGGTAACCGTAGCTCTGTTCAGTAAACTTTCTGCTTCATGCGTAGGTTTGAACGAAACCGACATGGGCATCAGGTTATGCGGCAGTGTTGGAAATTGGGGCCGCGGGTGGGTTTGGTACCAATAGACCACGCCGGTGTATTCAACTCCCGGCATGTCGTTGGTGCCGCCGTGTTCTATATCAAATCTAAAACTTCGCTTAAACGGGATTGGGTCTTCAATATGCCAGCGGTAGGTATTGATGCGGCCTGAATCATCTTTCACCGTTACACCGTGATACGGCGCACCGTATTCACCGGTATCGTAATACCATCCCGATGAAAAATAATCTTCCGTGCCGGTACCAATAATGGAAGGAGATTTTTCACCATCAATAAAAATACGTTCATCGCCTTCTAGGTAACCAAGGTTCACTCCTTGCCGCGGTTGCATGGAAAGCAGCGTACCGACATAATGCCCCCTGCCGGTGGTTTCGAGCAGGGTAATGGGTTTGCCTGCCTGTGTCGTCACTTGCTTGTATTGTGCATGAAAATAAAGTGCTTCTTTGGGCAGGCGGTCGAAGGTGCGAACGTCGATGTTGAAATAAAAATTGCTCACCGGCAATTGCCCCCGGTTTTCTACCGTGATGCGAGCCCGCCGGTGAAATGGCATCGGCCAGTAAGAATTATAGCCACCGCTGGTCATGTTTAGCGGCAGCGAGATATAATCTTTCCATTTGCCATAGCCCATTCCAAAAAAATCAGAAACCGGAACTTCTACGGAGGGTTCTTTTTCATCATCCCAATAGCAGCGGATGATAAGCGACCGGTGAATCTCTACGACATTTCGTGGTGCAATAGTCAGCCACCAACGGCGCAGCACGCCGGCGCCTTTGTGGTCCATCAGCACAACGGTTTGCCCGGGAGCTATTTTCCAGAAGTCCGCGTTATTACCAGTAGAATCAAAACTGGAGTAATGCGCCAGCCCGCCTTCCTTGGCCATAAATAAATCACCCAGCGGACCATCTGTTTGCGCCTGTACGGCGTCCGACAAGCAGCCTATAAATAATAAGATTCCTGTAATTTTTTTCAGCAGCATCAGCAAATGTGTTTATTGGTAAGAGATGAAAACCGCCTGTGCAAAATACCGATAGCAAGGTAAAGAACATGAAACAATCCTGGTCAATTCCAATTGATTGCAATGTCTAATTTGTCTCCTTCCTTTCTCCGGTTGAAAAAGGCACATACCGGATGGTGAATTGGTGTGCCGGGTTATCCATATATTGATTGATATAGGGCGAATACGTTGTGATGCCGATGGTGTTTGTCTTAAAATCGAAATCCACGATCCGAAGCCAGCCGTTGCCGCCCTTTACGGAACCCCGTACACCTTCCTGGTAATTGGCCAGCATCTGGTAAACCGGGTAGCCATCATTGTTAATACTCACCAGGGTGCCCACACCGCTATTAAGTACGTGGCCCGAAAAAACAAACCGCACGTTCGAATGTTGTTTTACCAGTTTTTCCCAAATCTGTTCACCATCGTTTACACTGCTGTCACCCCTGTCCTTCCCTACGCCATACGCCTGCGGACGCCAATTGTCTCCAGGTCCTTGTCTTGTGCTGTCGCTATACATATACCTGTGTGTATTGATCACCACCATTCGGTCGAGATGCTGCCGTATTACATTATTTGCCCAGTCCAGCACCGCATTGCGCGGACCAAATTCCAACGTTATGACCAACCATTTAACCGTGCCGGTTTGCAGCAGGTAATAGGCATTGTCCATCTTGTTTTCAAAACCGGCACCAAAAGCGGGTAAATGCGCCATTTGAGTCAACGGGAAATATTGGTTGTACAACGTTGAATTGCGGACATCGGCGAACTTGCCATCAGCACTGCCCATATCGTGGTTGCCGGCCGCCAGCACATAGGGTACTTTGTTGTTAAGTTTGGAAAAGGCTGCCTGAATGATTTTCCATTCTTTGTCGTTGTTGTTCTGTGTAAGATCGCCCTGCTGTAACACCAGGTCTATAGACTTTTGTTCCCGCAGGATATAATTGATCTGCGAATCCAGCACCTCCGGATATTTCTCCGCATAAGTTTGCGTATCAGGCAGCAAAACAAAACGGGCCTTGTGCACATTGCGGCTGCAGGAGGCCATCAGTAGTAAAATTGTGGCTAGAAAAAGAGTCCCTTTTAACATGATAAAACGGTTTAAGCCGGATAGATTTTATGGTTCCGGCAACATATTCTTATAACTGGATACTGCCTACTGTTTACTGCCTGCTTCTTTTTTCCTAAATAAGGTTTTCAAGCTTAGTTCACTACTTCAGGTGCGGACTTTCAAAACCCAATTTACGCAACCCCTGCTGCACTTCGGGAGCACTCATAAAGAGATTCCACAACAAACCGCTGCGATGATTTTCCATCATGACAACGATCGGCCCCTGGTCAATGGCTAGATACCGTTTGGGATACCAGTTGTGGTGATCGCTGAAGGCATCATAAAAACCATAGGGACCAAAGATGCTGTCCTTTTTGGCCGTGTACCAATGGCGCAGGGCCTGCATGGATTGCTCCGGTGTATAGGGCATGGAAGACAAAGCCGCCGTTGGCACCAACACACCAAGGTCTCGTTTTTCGGATGGGGCATGCCCGGCATACCCTCTCACGGAATAACTGGAGGTCAGGCCCCAACTGTTAGCTCCATAACCTTTGAAACCTTTTGGATTGTCCACACACCACTGGTAGTTGATAAGGGTTTGGTTCCGGTTTTCCTGCCAGTAGTCCGCATAACGATCTTTTAGTCCACGGGGGTCGAGACCCAGGTAGGAATAATGCGCCCAGAACAAGGGCCCGCCGTTGACCGCATCGCCTTGGTGGTGCATTTGCAATTTATAACCGCCATACGCAGGAGGCGTTGCGTTGATCTTTCCGCTCTCGGCCCAACCTTCATGGTACACTTCTGCAGGTACGCTGTGCGTGGGTGAAGCTGCCGCCAGTACATACATAATCAGGCACTCGTTGTAACCCCGAACCGGGAAATTCATTTCCCAGCCATAGTTAGGACTCCAGTGCCAGTACAACACATTTTTTCCGTTGCGGTACCAGTTGAAGTCCACGGCTCGCCAAAGGGTGTCGATGCGGCCCGCCAGGGCTTTTTCTTTTTCGCTGCCGTCTTTAAAATATTGCCGCACGGTTAAAAGCCCCTGCAGCATAAACGAAGTTTCCACCAGATCACCGCCATCATCTTTCCGGCTGAAGGGTTTTGTTTTTCCCGTTTCGCCATTCCACCAATGGGGCCACACGCCATGGTACTTATCTGCCTTTTCGAGAAAACCTACGATTCGCTCTAGGCGTTCCAGTCCCTGCTCTCTTGTAATAAAACCGCGTTCAATGCCCACGAGGATGGCCATCACGCCAAAACCACCACCGCCACTGGTGACAACGTTTTTATCGTTCTGCGGATACACACCATCTACATGAAAACGTTCACGGGCCAGTCCGGATGTAGTCTCGGCACCTTCCCAGAAATAGTTAAACGTGGTGCGCTGCACATCAGTGTACATAGCTTCATCGGCCGGTGAAAGTTGAAAGGTTTCGCCTGCTGTTTTTTTTGCGCTGTTGCAGGAAAGCAAAAGGCCGCTTAAGAGAAGCAAAACCTGTAACGATTGTTGACGCATAAATATCTTTTTAGAAAGTAAAGAGGGCAACACCACGCTTTTGAATACATGGTGTTGCCCTTCTGTTTAATCTGCTATTGTTTGGCGCGGCCCAGGCTATACAACGCCCGGATAAAGGCATCGGGCAAGGGGCGGTCGAAGATTCGCAACTCATCGATCTGGCCGGTCATTCGGGCAAAAGCCGCATCCGTATTCACCTCTTTGCCGGGGATACTGTTATAATTGGTGCCGATAATCACCTCACTGGGTTCCCAGGAGCGGAAAAGGTTGGTGGTGCCCCTGTTGGGGAAGTTGCCAACCTTTACACCGTTTGCCCAGTTGTTGAACACACCCGTGGTGATGTCATAAGTCATAACAATATGCACCCAGTCGTTCAGGTTAATCCGGTCAAGTACATTGTTCAGGTTATCCTGAAAATTGGATGTGTTATTATTCGCATTCACGGCTGCAAATGTGGGCTGAATTCGCAAAATAGAATCATTCGTTGCCGGGTAAGATTGTGTGTTCAGGGCAAGGTTGATATTTCCGCTTAACATTCCTGGTCTTGCCAGTTGAAACACCATGGTGCGCTTTGACCCGTTGTTCTTCAGCTTTACCCACAAACTAATAGTCCAGCTCTTAAAATCAGCTGTCCGAAACTGTGGAAACTGGGTGCCATAATACAGGTAACCGGAATTTAACTGAAGCGACTGTCCTTTTACGCCATCTGCCACCAATTGATCGTTGGCGCTTGAAGTTGGAGCAGTATTACTTTTAAGTTCATTCTTGGTATCGTCGAATGACCAATACGCAACCAGGTCTTCAGGAAAAATTTCATCCGAACTGCGAAAACCATCAATGGTGCCTTCGTAGTCTCCGGGAGAAACATCCGGAAGGTCATTGGGGTTGCCATCCTTTTTACAGGATGCCAGCAAGACCATTCCTCCCAGGAGAGCAAGAAACCGTTTTGAAAAAAGTATAGAAACCATGTTGTTTGTTTTAATTGTCAAAGAATCAATAACCGGGGTTTTGTGTTAGCACACCATTACTCAGGTCAATTTGTGTTTGCGGAATGGGCAGCAATTCATCGCGGCCTTCTCTGAAAGCTGTTTTGCCCACAGCATGCAAGGCTTCCTGCGCAATGTTCCAGCGTACGAGGTCAAAAAAACGGTCGTGCTCCATGCCTAGTTCTACGCGGCGTTCGCGGCGAATGGCGTCACGCAGCTCATTTTGATCTTCTGTTGTTACGTCAGGAAGAATATTGTTATTGCCGGCCCGAGCCCTTGCACGAACCGAATTAAGGGCCTGTCTTGCTGCTGTAATGTTAGCAGCACCTCCCAGTTCATTGGCCGCCTCGGCAAACATCAGCACGACATCTGCATAGCGCAAAATGCGTACGTTCATCCACCAGCCCGAACGGCTCCCAACTTGCGCTTTAATGGCCGGGTTAGAATACACTTTCTGGTTATAACGAGGATTGGGTAATCCTACCGGTGTGGTTTCGCCATAGATGGTCACTCCCGGTGTGGTAGCCGTACTGGTAAAAAGAATGGTACGGGCTCTGCGCGGATCACCGGTTTCGTATGCATTGGCAAGGGCTTCACTGGGGGTATTGAAACCCCAGCCAAAGTTCCATTCGCCTGAACCGCGAATGCTCTGCACCTGCGTGTATTGGATACCCAGGTCCTGCGGATTGGTAGCAGTCGCAGTCGCCTGTATTTCAAACAGGGATTCGCGGCTGTTCTCTCCAATTTCACGGAAAAGGAAATCGTAACTGGACATATTGCTGCCGGCCGGTGGTTGCGCAAACCCATACTGGCCCGATGTCATCACGGCTTGTGCCATGCCCATGGCCTGCGCCCATTTTTCCTGTGTCAGGTACACCTTCGCAAGCATCCCCTGGGCAGCCCCTTTGGTTACCCGACCAATAAACTTTGGATCCCAGTTTACCGGCAAGAAATTGACTGCATAGTTAAGATCTTCTTCAATGAACGAATAGAGTTCTGCCGATGAACTTTGCGGCACATTGTTCTGGGCAGCTGGATCGGAATAAAGGGTATCAATTTTCGGCACCCGTCCGTATAGTCGCACGAGCATAAAATAGGCATAGCCCCGTATAAACCGGGCTTCGGCAATGGTTTGCTGCTTGATGTCTTCCGTAGCCTCGATCTCCGAGTTGTTGTTCACTTCATAGATCGTATTGTTACATTGGTTGATAAGGCCGTAGTAGCCTGTCCAAAGTGAATTGGCAAATCCATTCGTTGGTGATACTGGAAAATTATCCATCTCCAAGGAGTTTGCCCCGCCATCTGCAGGTGTACTTCCCTTGTCCGCATCATCACTGCGAATGCTGGTGGCATGCAGGAAACCAAATACATGCACATCAAAGTTTCGAAGGGAGTTATAGGCACCAAAAATAAATTGGTCGTACGGACCCGCGCCGCCCGGATATGGATAATCCTCGGCAGCGTATTCGCCCTGGCGTTGCGTATCTAAAAATTTTTTACAGCCGGAAAAACTCAGGACCATCAGCAGGGACGCCAGTCCCAGGCTGCTGATCCGGACATATTGAAATCGCTTTTTCATATTCAAAAAGTTTAATCTTATTAGAAAGTCACGTTTAGGCCCACTGAATACGTAGCGGGTACCGGGTAAGCGCCATTATCGGCACCACCCTGAAGAATACTGCCAATTAGCGGTTCGGGAGAATAACCGGTCACCTGGCTCCAGTTCTTAATGTTTTGCCCGTTCAGGTAGATCCTGGCTTTTGAAATACCGATGTTGCTCAGCATCGCATTGCTGAAGTTGTATCCAATCTGAAGGGTGCGGATACGGAAATAATCACCAGGCTCCAGGAAATAAGAACTAAAAAGAAAATTGTTTCCTCTTGTGTTATCCAGGATGGGTTCTACGTTTGATGTACCCGGTCCTGTCCAGGCATTCAGGCGGTTAGTTTCATAATTCAACACAGCAAAATTTGAAGTGCGGCGTTGCGTATAGATCTTGTTACCCGCATTGCCCTGGCCTTCCAGCAAGAAATCAAAACCTTTATAACTTAAATTGATCGTGCCGCCAAACATATACGGCGGAAACGGTGTGCCCAGGTAAGTACGGTCAGCTGGTGTGATCACGCCATCGCGATTAACATCTTCATAAGCAATGTCGCCGGGTAAGGAATTGGACAATGCCGGTTGTTTTTGCAAATCAGCTGTTGACTGGTAAATTCCAATCTGGCGGTAGCCGTAGAAATACCCAATGGAACGGCCTGTCTCGGTAAGGTTTGGACCGCGAACAATCTGGAAGTTCAGGTTATCGCCAATAGCATTCACCACGTTTTTGTTGTAGCTGAAGTTGGCTGAAATGCCATAGTTGAAATCGCGGTTAAATGCATCGTTCCAGCCCAGGCTTATTTCCACGCCTTTATTGGTAATTTTTCCAAGGTTTGTAAAGAAACTGCGGTTGTCGTTGGGAATATCCAGTGTGGTCAGGATGTCGGTTGTGGTACGGTTATAAAATGTCACTTCGGTATTAAAGCGCCGGTTAAAAGCCCGCAAGTCGAAACCAAGGTCCAATCCTCTAACCACTTCATAATGGATATTGGGATCAACAATATAAGCAGGCCGGATGGCTGTAAAAACATTGTCGCCGAAGATGGCTGAAGAAGCATTGTTGATACCGGGACGGTACAGGTTATCGGGGATTCCGTTAGAGTTATTGGTCAATCCCCATGCCCCCCTGATCTTCAGGAAGTCGATTCCTTTAACGTCATTGAAAAAGTCTTCGTCACTGGCTACCCATCCCAGTCCAATACTTCCAGACTGATCCCAGCGCCTGCCGGGGGCAAATTTGGAGCTGCCGTCAGTGCGGATGGTAGCATTCACCAGGTATCTTCCCCGGAAATTATAGCTTACACGGGTGAAGGCGCCGGCCAGTGCACTTTCACCACCACCACCGCCAAAGTTGCCGGGGTTGTTCTGGTTCACAATATTGATGTACCAGTAATCGGGATTGTTCGGAATGTTCACCGACGTGTCGCGACGGGTGCCATTAATAAAAGAACTGTTGTTGTACAAAGTGGTAAAACCCGCAACTGCATTAATGCTATGCCCGCTTCCGATGCGCTTGTCAAAGGAGAGCGTATGATCCTGCTGGAAGCGCCGGGATTCGGATTGGCTTTGTGAAGCCGATGTGCGGATCGTATTATCAAACGTTGTGGTTGTGGGAGCAGCCCCTTCACCCAGGTTAATAAAGGTGAATGGAAGCGGAGAATAATCGCGGCCTGTGCTATAGGAGAAATCACCATAGATGGTCGACTTCCAGGTAAAGCTTCTCGCAAATTTTATTTCCGCAAAAAGACTTCCGATGACCCTGTATCCTTTATTGATGGCCGTCCTGTCGCTGCGGTTGAGTGAAGCAATGGGATTTCCAACCTGTGCCCGCTGAAAAGACGGCATGGCATAGTAGGTATTTTCATCGGCCTGCACCGGTACAATGGGTGCTGCCCACAAGGCATTGGTTACATTCACACCTGCTGGATTGTTAATGATATGGGTACCGTTGATATCTCCTCCTACTCTAATGTTGGAAGTGATTCGAACATCCTGGCTTAAACGTGCCAGGTAGCGTTTGAAATTATTGTTGCGCAAAACACCATCCTGGTAGGTATAGCCAAGGGAAAGATGTGTGGTTGTTTTCTCGCCGCTGCTGGAAATACTTACATTGTTGTTGTTGATGACAGCGTTTCGCAAAACAAGGTCCTGCCAGTTGGTATTGGCCGTGTAATTGGTAAAATCAAATGGCTGTGCATTGAGGTTTCGTAGCTGCGCTTCATACAGGCGGCGAAACCCGGCCGCGTCCACTACCTCAATTTGGTCCTGCACCCGTTGTACACCCACAGAGCTTTGCAGGTTGACAACCGTTCGGCCCCGGGCTGCTTTTTTCAGCGTAACGGCAATGACACCATTAGCCGCCCGTAACCCATAGATGGCAATGGAAGAAGGATCTTTTAATACGTCGATGGATTCAATGTCGGCAGGGTTCAGGTAGTCGATGTTATCCTGCAGGATGCCATCTACCACGTAAACCGGGTTGGCGGTGTTGGTACTGTTGATACCACGGATACGCACAACCGGACTGGCACCTGCCTGTCCAGAGTTTGCTACCGTCAATCCTGCTACTTTTCCCTGCAGGGACGCAATGGGATTGGTATTCGGCAGTCGGGCCACTTCTTCACCGTTCACCGAACTGATGGATCCGGTCAGGTCACGCTTCCGCTGGGTGCCATACCCTACCACGACTACCGTGTTCAGTTCAGATGCAGCCGCACTGAGCGATACATTGACCACTGTGCGGTTGCCTACAGTTTCCTGCTGGGTAGAAAACCCTACAAAACTAAACACCAGCACTGCCGTGTCACTCGGAACAGAGATGGTGTAGTTTCCTTCGGTATTTGTTGTGGTACCGCCGGATTCTCCGCGTACCTGGATCGACACACCTGCCATGGCTTCACCTGCTGCACCGGTAACCTTACCAGTCACTTGCCGTTGCGAAAAAGCAGTAACGGTTAGCAACAAACTAAAAAAGAACATTAGCAAATGCCGAAATCTAAAAAAAACTGCCGCATGAAAAGGGGTAAATCTTTTCTTCATACAATAAAATTTAAGGAGCCAATAAGAAGTTTACATTTTGAAGAGGCAAATCCGCAATCGGGCGATAACATTTTTGTTTTCATCCTGGTGTTTTTAGCCGTTCATCAATTCCATTCTCAGTTCCCATCGCCAAGCATCTGCTTTTACAATGGTGTTAGTTTCTATGGCTTTCATGCGAAACCATTTCATGGTCGATATTGGATCAGCCTGCTAACCGGGTATGGACAAAAAGTTTTCATACGGCGGAACAAAACTGCACGTTACTTCATGCCGAAAAACAGATATAACATATTTATTATCAATACATTACAGATTGTTTTCGGACTGCAATAGTAAATCAGGATTTTTTTATCGGATATAATTTTCGTCATAAACACAGTAATCATTCTCGTCAATCGGGTTTTATAAAACCGGGTTTAGATGGTTCTTCTCTCAATTGCTTTTCACCACAGTTGGTACTTGCAAAAAAGATGCCCTGCAAAGAGGACAGGATTCCTCCGCACTTCGCTGCATTTTAACGATGTAGCATTAGCTGCAGGACAAGCCTTATCCAAAAAAATCCTATACTTGTATTGAAATCATTCAGACAATAAGGTGCACAGGGATCAGCATCCTAAAACATATTTGCACCAGCCTTTGTTCAGGCAACCGGTTGCTTTTTCACATGGTTTCTTGCTATACAAGCAGTCCTGGCAATAGCGTTTATTGCATGGGCTTGGCAGGAAACTATGCCGAACCCAATGAGAAAATTTGATCGGGTTTGTTGAACAACCAAATGATTACAGAAAAATAACAACAACGTGTCCAAACGGTCAACCGATATATTATTTCAATTGATCCACTCACTGGAAAAAGCAGAAAAGCGGCATTTCAAGCTTTTTATCAAACGCAATTCTTCCAACGAAGACCTGAAAATCGTACAGCTTTTTGATGCACTGGATAAGATGGAGGAGTACGATGATACAAAGCTGCTGAAAAAACTGCCCACTGTGCAGAAGACACAGCTTTCCAACCTGAAAGCACACCTGTATAAGCAGGTGATGGCAAGCCTCCGTCTTTTGAAAAGTGCCGACAGTATCGATCTGCAACTGAACGAACAATTTGACTATGCCCATATCCTCTACAAAAAAGGCCTGCACCTGCAAAGCCTGAAGATCCTGGAGAAAGCAAAAGAAACCGCCAAGGCCAATCAAAAGATCAATTTCCTGATCCAGGCCATAGCGCTTGAAAAGAGGATCGAGTCACTGCATATAACCCGCAGTATGCAGGATCGTGCCGACAGCCTTGCAGCCGAAGCAGAAGAAGCGATCAGGCATGTGGATATGGTGACACGGTTATCGAATCTTTCGATCCAATTATACAGTTATTATATCAAGAACGGGCATTCAAGAACGGAACAGGATGAACAGCGCATCAAAGATTTTTTAAAAGACCACCTTCCGGCCAATGCATTTCAATTGACCGGGTTTTACGAAAAGCTTTATCTGTACCAGTGCTATAGCTGGTATGCGTATATCCGGCAGGACTTCCTGATGTACTACCGGTACTCGCAGAAATGGGTGAACCTTTTTGAAGAACAGCCCCTCCTTAAACGGGTGGAAACGGGACATTATATCAAAGGCCTGCATAACCTGATCAACTCGCATTTTGATTTACGCAATCATGATAAGTTTGATGCCACGCTGGCCCATTTTGAAGCCTATGCACAAACCGATCGTGTGCAACAGAATGAAAACTTCCGGACACAATCTTTCCTCTACATTGCCCAGGCAAAGATCAATCGTCACTTCCTGAATGGCAGCTTTAAAGAAGGCCTGAAACTGGTTCCGGAGATTGAGGAGAAATTAAAGGAGTATTCCATTTTCATTGATTCGCACCGGGCCATGGTGCTGAACTACAAGATCGCCATGATGTATTTCGGCTCCGGCGATTTTGACACCTGCATCGATTATGTACAAAAAATACTGAATGAAAACTCAGGTCTTCGCTATGACCTGCAATGTTATGCCCGCCTGTTGCACCTCTTGGCGCATTATGAGTTGGGCAACTATGAACTGGTAGAATACCTGTCACGATCTGTCTATCGCTTTATGGCCAAAATGCAGAACATGACTGCGTTTGAAGAAGAGATCCTGAAGTTTCTGCGACGGTCTTTTCATGTATCGCCGGATAAAACCAAAGAAGAATTGCAGAAGTTTTTGCAGCGCATCAAAAAGTTTGAGAAGAACCGGTTGCAAACCCGTGTGTTCGTTTACATCGACATGATATCGTGGGTGGAAAGCAAAGTGCACCGGAAAGAGCTGAGCACCATCATTGCCGAGAAATATAAAAAAGAAAACAACCAGCGGCACCGGACTAGCCAGCGTCTACATTCAGGTTTTCCTCTTTCTGAATAAGGATCTGCCGTAACATTTTGGCCGAATTTTCTTCCGTGCAAACAAGATCATGCAGCGTTACCCGGTCGAGCAATTGATCAACCGTATACTGGATCATTTGCCAAAGCGACCGTGATGAGCAATCGACTGAATTGGTGCAAAGCTTCATGGCACCGGCGTGTGAACCGCAAAATTCCTGGTCGAAGAGGGAACCGCCGAGAGCTTTCAACACATTGTTGATGATGATTTCCTGGGCAGGCATCGAAAGAACATAGCCGCCCTTGTTGCCCGGCGTACTGTTAATAAATCCGCCAATACGCAGGATGCGGGTTAGCTTGGCCACATAATGCGGACTGATGCCCTCGGCCTCGCTTAGCTGCGGAATGCTCATGCCGTTGGTATCGCGGCAAGACGCAATGCGGATCAGCAACCGTAAACCATATTCTTCCTGTGCGGTAATTTTCATGAATCTTTTTCGTTGTTTTTTCAGACAGCAATTAGATCGTGACTGGTGAATCGTCAATTGTGAATTTCTTTCTCTAGTCTATCGTAAGTATGTTTCTAACGAAAGTCCTTCTGCATTCACGTCTCACCTTTGACATTTCACGTCCTTACATCCATCCCAGTTCCAACTGGGCCACTTCCGACATCATGCTTTTGTCCCATGGCGGATCCCAGGTAACGGCAACGTGCACGTCGTTTACACCTTCAATTTTCCGAACCTTTTGATCTACCTCTACAGGCAACGATTGTGCCGCCGGGCAGCTTGGTGCTGTCAGCGTCATCGTAATCTGCACATTGTTGATTGGCAAGATATCGATGCGGTAAATCAATCCCAATTCATAGATGCTCACTGGGATCTCCGGATCGAAGATCGTCTGCAAGGTTTCCACTACTTTTTCACGCAATACATCAGGTTCCATAATAATTAGTAATTATTAATTAATAATTATTGATTATTTGCTGCGGCTTCTTTTACTTTAAAAGCCAGCGCATAATTTTTCATTTGCTTCACCATTGCCAAAAGGCCATTGCTGCGGGTTTGCGCCAGGTGACTGGTCATGCCGATTTCATTAATGAAACCCAGCTTGGCAGCCACAATCGCATCCGGTGTTTGTCCTGAAAGCACCCGGATCAACATGCTGATCAATCCTTTTACAATCACGGCATCACTGTCGGCTTTGTAATAAACCTTTCCATCTCGAAAATCCGCAGCCAGCCATACGGTCGACTGGCAACCCCGAACCTTGTTTTCGTCTACTTTAAACTGGTCCTCCAGCGGTGGCAGTTTTTTGCCCAGGTCAATGATGTATTCGTATTTATCATCCCAACTGTCGAAGAGCGAAAACTCTTCCACAATCTCCCTTTCTATTTCTTCTATGGTCAGTTGTTCCTGCATTTTTAGGTTAATAATTTTACGGCTTTGTGCAACCCGGCGATCAGCGCATCCACTTCCTCTTTTGTATTGTACATCGCAAAAGATGCTCTCGTGGTTCCGGGAATGCGATAACAATCCATTAGTGGTTGTGCACAATGATGCCCTGTGCGAACTGCGATTCCGCGGTTATCCAGCAGTATACCCAAGTCCTGCGGATGCACCTTGTCGATGACAAAAGAGATCACGCTGATCTTATCTTTTGCATTGCCAATGATGCGCAATCCCGGAACATCTTTCAATGCTTCGGTGGCATGGGCCAGCAACTCATTTTCGTGCCGGCGAATGGCATCTTTGCCAATGCTTTTGGTGAATTCCAGCGCCGCTTTGAATGCAATGGTATCGGCAATATTGGGTGTGCCCGCCTCAAATTTGTAAGGTAGTTCGTTATAGGTGATGTTGTCGAAATAAACTTCTTTGATCATCTCTCCCCCGCCCTGGTACGGCGGCATACTTTCCAGTAATTCACGCTTGCCGTATAAGGCACCAACACCGGTTGGACCATATACTTTGTGCGATGAAAAAACAAAGAAATCAGCGTCCATGTCCTGCACGTCCACATCCAGGTGAACGGTTGACTGCGCACCATCCACTAACACCTTGGCGCCAACCTTGTGTGCTTTTTCAATAATGGTTTTAACGGGATTGATCGTTCCCAGCGCATTCGACACATGCACTACCGAAACAAATTTCGTCCGTTCGGAAAGCATGTCCTCAAATCCATCAAGAATCAATTCTCCATTCTCATTGATAGGAATGACTTTCAGAGTTGCGCCTTTCTCCTGGCAAACCAGGTACCAGGGAACAATGTTGGAGTGGTGCTCCATATTGGAAACAATCACTTCATCGCCAGCCTCAATGTTTTGCCGGCCCCAAGTTTGCGCCACCAGGTTAATGCCTTCGGTACAACCGCTGGTAAAAATGATCTGGTCGCGGGAGGGTGCATTGATAAAGGCCTGCACCGCATCGCGGGTGGCTTCAAAAGCCGCCGTAGCCTCTTCGGCCAAGGTGTGTATACCGCGGTGAATGTTGGCGTTGTAGCTGCTGTAATAGTTTACAAGGGCATCAATCACCACCTGTGGTTTTTGCGTGGTGGCAGCGTTGTCAAAGTACACCAGAGGCTTCCCCTTTACTTCACGGCTTAAGGCCGGAAATTGGCGCCGAATAGCCTGCACATCGTACTTTGTTTCTATGGCTAAGGATTCTATCATTTCTTCTAATTTGATTGCACTTTCTTTAACTCGTAACAACGCCACATTTGTGCAATTCGTGAAAAAATCCGTGTTTAAAAATCCAGTCGTTCGGAGATCAGTTTGTCCACATAATTGCGGATGGCTTCCGGCTTGATGTGATCAAGAATGTCGATGGCAAACGCATGAATCAGGAGCGACTTGGCTGCCTTTTCACTGATGCCTCTCGAACGCAGGTAAAAGAATGCCTCCTCGTCCAACTGTCCTACCGTACAACCATGCGAACATTTTACATCATCGGCAAAAATCTCCAGCTGCGGCTTGGTATTCACCGTTGCATTATCGGATAGCAGCAGGTTTTTGTTGCTCTGAAACGCATTGGTCTTTTGCGCATCCTTTTGTACAAAAATCTTCCCGTTGAATACAGCCGTACCATTATCATCAATCACGCCTTTGTACAATTCGTTGCTCAGGCAGTTGGGTTTTACATTGTCTACCACCGTGTGGTTATCAACCAGCGTATCGCCTTTCAAAAAATAAAGGCCATAAAAATGCGATTCCGAATGTTCGGCTTCCATGGCAATATTGAGGTTGTTGCGTACAATGCCGCCTTCCAGCGAAACCGTGACGGTGTTCACCAGGCTTTTGCCCACCTGGCGAATATGCGTTGTATTTACCTGACTGCTTCGGGATACATCGTTTTGAATTTTGTAATACTCAAGGATTGCGTCCTGCTCCACCACTACCTCAGTTACCTGGTTGGTAAAACTTTCCTGCGAACCAATAGTAGCATAGGTTTCGGTTATGATCACCTGGGCGTTCTGTGCTACATAGATCAGGCTTCGCGGCTGCGCTAAAATGTTGGCCGAACGGGCATCACTGATGTTGTAGATATAAACCGGATGCTCAACAATCTTACCCCGCTTCACATGCATAAAAATGCCTTCGGCAGCAAATGCAGTGTTCAGCGCATTCAGGCCATCGTTGATGTATTTGCTGCTTTGGCCCAGGTGCTGTAGCACCAGGTCCCGGTATTCCCCTTTGGTGGCTTCTTCCAGGCTTAGCACCGTCAGGTCGGCCGAACGAATGGTAGACAGCTGGGGCGAATACAAACCGTTTATAAAAACAAGTTCGTTGGCAGCTTCGTAACCGGGAAGGCGTATGCCTTCCAGATCGCTGGCATAAACAGTAGTATGTAAGCTTTCCGGGTTAAATGCATATTCTTTGTTGAACACGCCGCTGATGCGGGTGTATTTCCATTCTTCATGCTTAACAGTTGGAATGCCCTGGGTATTGAACGTATTGAACGCATCCTGTTCGATGGACGTCAACACACTGCTCCCGTTGGCCGATTGCAACTGCTGGTATCGTTCTTTAATAATATCAATCGTGTTCATGTGCTCTGGGTTAAGCGCCTTGCTCTACTTCGGCTTTGATAAAATCATATCCTCTTTCTTCCAGTTCAAATGCCAGTTCTTTCGTACCGGATTTTACAATACGGCCCCTGTACAATACATGCACAAAATCCGGAACGATATAATCGAGCAAACGCTGGTAGTGCGTAACCAGTAAAACAGCATTGTCTGCGGTACGCAACTGGTTTACACCGTTGGCTACTATTCGAATGGCATCAATGTCGAGACCCGAATCGGTTTCATCGAGGATGGCCAGTTTGGGCTCCAGCATGGCCATCTGGAAAATTTCGTTGCGTTTTTTTTCACCACCGGAAAAACCTTCGTTCAGAGAGCGGCTTAACAAGGACTGATCGATATTGACCAGTTTCATTTTTTCCTTCATCTTCTTCAGGAACTGCACCGCATCCAACGGTTCTTCGCCACGGTATTTACGCACTTCGTTTACGGCCGTTTTAATAAAGTTGGTCGTTGTCAAACCCGGAATTTCGATGGGGTATTGAAAAGAAAGGAAGATCCCTTCGCCGGCTCTTTCTTCGGGAGAAAGCTCCATGAGGTCTTTGCCCATAAAGCTGATTTCTCCTTCCGTTACTTCGAAGTCGGTGCGGCCGGCTATAATGGCCGACAAGGTGCTTTTGCCCGAACCGTTAGGTCCCATGATAGCATGTACTTCGCCTGCATTTATATCCAGGTTGATGCCTCGTAAGATTTCTTTTCCGTCAATATTTGCGTGTAAATTCCGTATTGATAACATTATGCTAGTTTGAATCGTTTTTAAAATTTTGATGTGGAGATGTCAGATGCATATCCATACAGGCGATTATCCGACGCTGCCCTCAAGGCTGATAGCAAGCAGTTTCTGTGCTTCGACAGCGAATTCCATCGGCAGGTGCGCCATTACTTCTTTGGCAAATCCGTTTACAATCAGGGCTACCGCCGTTTCGGTATCGATACCGCGTTGGTTGCAGTAGAAGATCTGGTCTTCACCGATTTTTGAGGTAGTGGCTTCGTGTTCTACCACGCCGGATTTGTTTTTCACTTCGATGTATGGGAAGGTATGGGCGCCGCATTTATCGCCCAGCAAGAGCGAATCGCACTGCGAGAAGTTGCGGGCACCGGTAGCGTTTTTCCCTACATGCACCAGGCCGCGGTAACTGTTCTGGCTAAAGCCGGCCGAAATACCTTTTGATACAATGCGGCTGCGAGTGTTTTTGCCCAGGTGCATCATTTTGGTACCGGTATCGGCTTGCTGGTAGTTATTGGTAACGGCAACAGAGTAAAACTCCCCTACCGAGTTATCCCCCTTCAGAATTACGCTGGGGTATTTCCAGGTAATGGACGAACCGGTTTCTACCTGTGTCCAGGAAATTTTTGAATTCACGCCTTTACAGATACCCCGCTTGGTTACGAAGTTGTAGATACCACCGTTGCCTTCTTTGTCGCCGGGATACCAGTTTTGCACCGTCGAGTATTTGATCTCGGCGTTGTCCATGGCCACCAGTTCCACCACAGCGGCATGCAATTGGTTTTCGTCCCGCATGGGCGCCGTGCAGCCTTCCAGGTAGCTGACGTAACTGCCTTCTTCGGCCACAATCAGCGTCCGCTCAAACTGGCCGGT
This sequence comes from Flavisolibacter longurius, assembly GCA_014163555.1. Lineage (GTDB taxonomy): Bacteria > Bacteroidota > Bacteroidia > Chitinophagales > Chitinophagaceae > Flavisolibacter. The sequence continues at coordinate 116,924 of JACJGO010000009.1, read as the reverse complement.
ATTTTCGGCATTGATACGGAAATAGGTGGAAAGTTCCATCGGGCAGCGAACGCCTTTTGGAATATAAACAAAAGAGCCGTCGCTGAACACGGCAGCATTCAGCGCAGCAAAAAAGTTATCGGTGACTGGTACAACCGAGCTCAGGTATTGTTTTATCAGGTCCGGATGATTTTGAATGGCTTCACTCATGGAGCAGAAGATGATTCCCAGCTCACCCAGTTGTTCTTTGAAGGTTGTAGCAATTGAAACAGAGTCAATTACAGCATCCACAGCCACACCGGTGAGGCGTTTCTGCTCATCCAGGGAAATGCCCAGCTTTTCAAACGTTTTGCGCAGTTCCGGGTCAATTTCATCCAGACTCTTGGGCTTTTCCTTTTGCTTGGGAGCAGAATAATAAATGATATCCTGGTAATCGATAGCGGGATAATTCAGGTTGGCCCAATGCGGCTCTTTCATTTTTTGCCATTGGCGAAATGCCTTCAGGCGCCACTCCAGCATCCATTCCGGCTCTTCTTTTTTTGCCGAGATAAAACGGATGGTATCCTCGTTTAGTCCTTTTGGGGCTTCATCAGCTTCAATGTTGGTAACAAAGCCATACTTGTATTCATTTCGAACGGTCTGTTCCAGAATGTCCATGCTTTCATCCACCACAACATTTTCCTGCTGAATTAGGTCTGTTTTCATGTTGCAAAATTACGGCTGTTTATACTAAAAAGTATAAATAATCTTTCCAGATTTGTGTACAACCCGGCTGCTTTCTCCCCTTTTAACATTCTAAAAATTCAAACGGTTCAGAAGGATTGCGTCCAGTCAATTAATAATGTAAAAAAATTTAATTCGATGTGTGAAACAGGAGGGAATTAAGGAAGCGCTTACCGCTTTTTCGACTCATCCACCATTGCAAAATGGTTATGGCGGCAATGGCACAGCCGATTCCGGCCAGAACATCCAGAATATAGTGGTGGCTGGAATAAATGGCCGAAAACCAGATGCCGGTCATAATCATGGCAAAAAGGATATTCCAGCCTTTCATCCTGTATTTCAACCCATAGAACAACACGATCAGCATAAAAGACGCATGCATGGAGGGCATGGCAGCGAATACATTGGAGCTTTTTGCATAAATGCCTTCGAAAATAGAAACATTAAAAAAATCGTCGAAGCGGGAAAGCCCGGCCGTATTGCCCGGCGTAGAAGCTAAAAAATCAAAGCCATGCTGCGCTACATACCACGGCGGAGCTGCCGGGTAAAGATAATAGCCAATGAATCCCAGAATATTCACCAAGAAAAACGTGAGGGAAAACTGGAAAAACGCAACCCGGTTTTTAAAAAACATTACCCCGGCAAAGGCCAAGGGAACCGGTACCCAGCAGAGATAAAAAATGCCCGTAACAATATCAACGGCTTTGGAATTATACAAAGCAAAATATTCGTTCGGCGTTAAAATGGTACCATTTGTTGAAATGCCAAACAGGGCTTTTTCAGCAGCGTATAAATCGGCAATGTGAACATCATTGACCAAATAATTCGGAAAGGCTTTCATGTAATCGAACAGGATCCAGTACACGATAAAAATGGAGAAGCCGATAATGAATTGCCTTGTCACCCGACTGGCAAAAAAGCAGAGATTAAAAATTCCTACCAACACTAACTGATCGGATTTAAATCCAACGAGTACCCGGGAAAGGGTTAAATAGGCAGCGGAAAGCAGCGCACATAAAAGAACGCTTTTCAGTGTAATTAGTCGCGATGATTCTTCGATGGCTTTTGCTGGTGATGAACGTAACACCCTTTCTTCTAACCCGGATTCTGGTATCATACTTTTGCAGCCGATTTGGCTACAAAATTAATGGAAGGTAAAGTTGGTGGCGTAAGAATTAGTTTCCCTTTGCATCTTTTGCATCCAGTGCCCGTTTGGCTTCCATCACCCGGTGATACGCCGTAACATTGGTAAGGATAGCCAGCACCGTTAAGGGTATAGTGAAGATGGACATGGTTTCGAAAAGGTGAAACGGTATGCCCTTGACATGCCACTTAAAATCGGGGCCAATGTGCGGCGCCAGAATACCACAAAGCAAGGCCGAAGTACCTACCAAAACCACTCTTTCGGGCCGTTGCATCAAGCCTCCTTTGCACTGAATACCCAGTCCTTCGGCCCTGGCCCTTGTATAGCTCACCATCATCGAACCGATCAAACCAATAAAGGCAAACAGGGAAGAAACAAAATAGTGTTGCGATACGAGGTAATAACAAATACCCAGGAACATAAACAACTCACTGTAGCGGTCAAGCACCGAATCAAGAAAAGCACCAAATGATGAACTCATTTTTCCCAAGCGGGCCACCTGTCCGTCGAGCATATCAAAGATTCCGGCAAAGAGGATTAAGCCGCCGGCCCAGCCAACGTAGGAAAAATCACCGCGGTTTGTTTTTTCGGCACCCAACACAAATATGACGGCGACGCCAATGTTCAGAAAAAATCCAACAATGGTAACCAGATTGGGTGTAAATCCAATTTTAATCAGAAGTTTTACAAACGGGTCGATGATTTTATAAATACCAAATTGAAGTTTTATACGAAGTGACTTCGATTCCATACTGGCAAATTTCATTACAATTCTGACTCAAACATACAGGTTTACGGCCGGTGAACCAGAAATAAAGATGGTAGCAACTTACAGACCACCTCACGATTGACTTGCTGTATGCGCTGTGTATTCTACAGCCTCCGATAGCATGATAACGCCATCAATTATTTAATTGCAGACCCATTATTGCCATTGGTCAGTGGATCTCTCCTCCATTCCTTCGCCTGTCGTTGTAACAGGCGGATAACAACAGCAGCGCCAATAATGGAGGGAAAAAATAAAAGGTAGGATCGCTGCAGCAAAGTAAACAGGGGTAACACTGCAGCCGGTACAATTTTTTCGAAAAGAACAGCGATACTCATTTCAGCAAAGCCACTACCGCCCGGACTGGGTGCGAAATAGATCATGAACTGAATAAGGACCTGCACAACAACCACCTGCAGAATATCAGATTCAATGCCCAAACCCAGGAGGATAAAATATTGCATGCAATATTTGTTCAGGTAAAGTAAGGTTGTAATAAGTAGACTGAAGGGAAACAACATTTTATGCTGCTTCAGCAAAAGGCTGGAGGTCTGTTGATAGGTTTGAATGCTGCTGTTTGAATGTAGGCTCCACCGCAACAATTTTGATTTTTTCTTTGGAAAGAGTACGGAAAGCCATTGCGCTATTTTCATGATCACCCTTCCAATCCACAACGGTCTCCAAAAAGCCAACAAAAACGCCAAGAGAAAAAGTGTAAAAAAGCCAAACCCGTATTGTAACAGCACAGGAACTATTCCATCCGATACGTTTTCCCGCAAGAGAAAAATGGCAATCAGTCCTGCCGTTGGCATAAAAATAAGAGTTGCGCCCATGTTGATCAGGCTCACTGTAAAGGCATCTACAAAACGTACACTGTTACGCATGTACACATAAATCTGTGCAGGTCCGGCTCCGCTGTGCGCCGGTGTAACAGCACCCATAAACATATTGGCTACGTTTGCCCGAAAACTCACCCAATGGGATAAACCCGGCTTTAGCTTCCGGATAAATATGTGATTGCGCCAACTTCCTAACATCAGATCAATAAACAAAAGAAAAAAACAAAAAATAAGATAGGAGAATTGCAGGTGCTTTAGTACAGAGATAGATTCTCCACCCCGGTTGTAAATAAAGATTGCTGCGATGGTCAAAACGGTAATCAGCACAAACCAAATGCACCGCCTGATCAAACGTCTTTGGTTAAAAAGCGAAGCAGCTTTCTTTTCTGTTTCCTGCTCTTTTTCAACAATTACTGAAGTTTGCGATACAGGCATATATGAATATTAGTACAGCGTATATTTTATAGTAATGACACACCTTCTGAGGATAGAGCCGTTTTCTCCAACCACTGCAAAATCGTTGCATACAGGTCGGCCGTTCTTACAGGGTAGTTGGCCCATCCCTTTTGGTTATAAATCAATGGCACCAGCATGTGTTCTTTTGCCAGTGAACCATGTGATCCTTTGTGTTCCGGGTATCCCCAAAAATCCCGCAGGTCGTATCCATCTTTAGCACAAACAATAAAATCGCCGGCACGGCGACTTTGTAACAATTGTGCAATCTGTACCAGCGCATCCGGGTAGCCTGTTCCTATCGTCGCTTCCAAGGTGTCGCGGTCACCTTTTGGTGAAAGGTCACCCAATTGCAGCGGATCCCTTGTTTCAGGATGGTACGCAAACAACAAATTTTCTTTTTTTATCACAGCCGATCCCGCCGCATTCTGAATCGAATAGCTGCCCGGGATTTCATTTCGGTATGCAATAAAATCAACTGCTTTTTCTGCCGTAAACATTTTTAACCTGTCAGCACCCAGGTACGTTAACAGCTCTTTTTTTTGCAAGACATGATCACCTTTGTGATTCAATAAGTGAACACTTCCAAAAGAATTTCCTGAAATCATGACGGCTGACTTGGGTGATCGCCGCCAGATAACCGGGTAACTTACCGACCGCAGGTCATGCGCTGTCATCCAGTCGCCAACATCGAAATGAGTATGCGTAGCCGAAAGTCCGTGATCAGAGGTCAATAGGAACAAGGTGTCTTGCCACCATCCTTTTTTCTCCAGGTTATTGCGCATCTCGCCAATACTATCGTCCGCAATTTTATAGGCATCAATTGTACGCTTGTCTTCAAAATGATGATAATGCGAATCCCAATCCACGCTGGGAAAAACCGCAAACAGAAAATCAAAATCGTCTCCTCTATTCAATAAAGCCATGATCTGTTCATGACCCTTTCTGTCGACAGGATGATGACGCAATAGAAAATGAGCCTTAGTGTAAAGCAATCCTTTGTTTCGGGGTGTGATATCGTATTCCTTTTTCAGACCCCGGGTTACCATGTTGTAAACGTTGTATGATTTGTCAATTCGTTCAAACAAAGTTTGCTTTTCCGCCTCCATATCCGCATTAAAGAAGGCCGCTTCCGGCCCGCAATAAGAACGCATGGCCCGTTTATTGAACCGGGTACGTCGGAACTCCTTTTTGTCAAACCAACGGATGCCGGTAATATTCATTGTCCCGGGAAAGTGCCCGGTCAGAAAAGGCAGATACGCCGGACCGGTGGTAGATGGCAAACAGGTTGTCGCTGTACGGAACGTACCTTCTGCAATAATCTGTGCAAGGTTCGGAAGATAATTTTGACTGAGAAGTTTTTGGAGAATGTCAGGACGGGCACCGTCCAGCAAATAAAATACGACCCGCTTTTTCTTTTGCATGAAAGCAAAAAATAGGGAATAAGCCTGAATACTTTATACAAATTAAGCTGGACCCGTAAAATATTTATTTGAAAACAAAGCGCTTCTGCAAAGGATAATTGTAGGCAACCGCCAGAAAAAGTGTAACGGATAGTTTGGAAAAAAGATAATTGTAATGGCCAAAATGCGTTAACAGGTAAACTCCCATGGTGGTAAGAAAAAGGTAGCCCGTCCATACCAGGAAATAGCGTAGCAGTTGAATGTGCCGTTCCCGCTCGCCGCCCTTAAAAACCCAATGCCTGCCGATAGAAAAATTGGTCATGCCGCCGATGATGGTACCGGTACTGCTACCGGCCACATACCAGAATCCCATAAACTCCACGCAGAGAATGGTAATGAAATAATCTACAGAAGACGCAACAAAGGAGGCCAGTTGAGCTTTGGCGAAGCGGATCATGAAAAAAGGTGGCTTTTGATGATAATCTGCAAAATTACGTTAGAATACAATCCAGCCAACAGGTCATCCAACATCACACCCCAACCTTTCGGCTGCCTTTCCATCCTTCGGATTCCCAGTGGTTTGGCAATATCAAAAAAGCGGAACAGAACAAACGCTATCAACACATAACGCCAGTCTGCCGGTACCAGGAACAATGCCATCAGCATCCCGTGCACTTCATCAATAACTACGCGGTTGCTGTCGTGGCCCCACTCCTTTTCAACAGTTGTTGCCGTAATCACGCCCAGGAAAAATACAAGTACGAGCAGACTTATTTCCGTCGCAAGGCCAGTTTGTCCCAACCAAAAATACCAGGCAACACAACAAAAAAGTGCAGCCAATGTGCCTGCACCTTTTTGTATGTAGCCAACGCCAAAAAATGTGGCGATGAGTTTTGAAAAAAACATATTACAGAACTTCCACCAGGTCCTGGTAATAATCAAGTCCCAGGTGTGTGATGAGATCTTCTCCCATCATGTGGCGGAGGGTATTTTGCAATTTGATCAGTTGTTTGAAAATGTCGTGCTCCGGACGCAACCCCGGTGCGGTTTGCGGTGATTTAAAGTAGAATGATAACCACTCCTGGATGCCCGACATGTTGGCCCGCTTGGCCAGGTCCATAAACAGGGCCAGGTCCAATACAATCGGTGCTGCCAATATGGAATCGCGGCAAAGGAAGTTAATCTTGATCTGCATTTGATAACCGAGCCAGCCGAAAATATCGATGTTGTCCCAGCTTTCTTTGTTATCGCCATGCGGAGGATAATAGTTGATGCGCACTTTGTGGTAGATTTCACCGTACAGTTCCTGGTTGTGCTCAGGCTGCAGAATATCTTCCAGTACACTCAGCTTAGAAACTTCTTTAGTTTTAAAGTTATCAGGATGATCCAGCACATAACCATCACGGTTACCCAGGATGTTGCTGGAAAACCAACCTTTCACACCAAGAGCACGGGCGGCCAGGCCAGGGGCAACGATGGTTTTCATCAGGGTTTGCCCCGTTTTAAAGTCTTTACCGCCGATGGGTGTGCCAGTCTGCTTGGCCAGTTCTTCCAGGGCCGGAATGTCGCAGGTCAGGTTGGGGGCACCGTTGGCAAACGGAACACCCAGCTTCAGCGCCGCGTAGGCATAAATCATGGAAGGGGAAATAGCAGGATCATTGTTGCGTAGCCCTTCTTCAAAGCTTTCAATGCTTTGGTGCACATCTGAGGTCTCGATGTATTTTTCTGTGGAACCACACCAAACAATCACCACCCGTTCGCAGTCGTTGGCATCACGGAAGTTTTCAATGTCATCCATCACCATCTTGGCCAAGTCGGCTTTGGTGGCGGCTTCTTTTACGTGATCGCCATCCAGATTGGAAATGTAGGATTTATCGAAAACAGCCTTCATTGGCTTGATGCTTTCCAGCTCTGCTTTTACAGCATGCAGCAACATGGGTTCAAGAACTTTGGCTTTGCTGGCCGCTTCAAACACGTTATCGCTGTACACATCCCAGCCACCAAACACCATTTCTTCCAGGCCGGCAAGAGGAACAAACTCTTTTATTTTCGGGTAGCGGTTCTCGGTACGTTTGCCCAGGCGGATATTTCCCATTTGCGTCAACGACCCTACCGGTTGTGAAATTCCTTTCTTCACCGCTTCCACACCTGCAATAAAGGTGGTGGCCACAGCGCCCAATCCCGGTATCAATACACCGAGTTTACCATTGGTTTTTTGTATTGTATTCTGCATGTAATAAAAAATTTAACCAGAAAAAATTAAGATTCAGCAGTCCGTTTTGCCATTTGTCAGATAGAGCATTGGTTCGGGCTGTGGCGCAAAATAACGGATAAAATGCACAACAACACACCTTCCCTATCCTGTAAACCTTATTTTCCATAGAACCGCACAAAAAAATTTCTTCAACGATTCCTGGTTATAAATGCCGGTTTTTTTTCGATGCTTTTTTCGGCAGTACATTTGTTGCACACTGTACGAAAACCCCATGCCGATGAACGTTAAGATGGAAGCTTCCTGGAAAGAAGTGCTGGAAGATGAATTTAAAAAACCCTACTTCAAGCAAATTGCCGAACACCTGAAAACCGAAAAGGAGCAAGGCAAAACCATTTATCCGCCGGGATCACTGATCTTCAACGCCTTTGAACAAGCGCCGTTTGACAACGTGAAAGTTGTTTTGCTTGGACAGGATCCATACCATGGTCCGCGGCAGGCGATGGGGCTCAGCTTTTCCGTGCAGGACGGCATTCCGCCACCACCATCGCTCATTAACATTTTTAAAGAATTGCACGACGATGTGGGTGTGCCGATTCCAAAAACGGGCAACCTGACCAAATGGGCCCAACAAGGAGTGTTGCTCCTGAACGCCTCCCTTACCGTTCGTGCCGGGGAACCCATGAGTCATTCTAAAATTGGCTGGCACCATTTCACCGATACGGTGATCAGCAAAGTTTCTGAGCTGAAAGAAGACATTGTGTTCCTGCTCTGGGGACGGTTTGCCCAGGAAAAGATCGCCCTGATCGATACCCAAAAACATCACATTTTAAAAGCTGCGCATCCATCGCCACTGGCCGCTAAAAACGGATTTTTCGGATGCCAGCATTTTTCCAAAACAAATGCCTTTCTGGTAAAAAAAGGCATCGACCCAATTGACTGGGCCCTGTAAGAAAAGGCCGGAGGTAACGGTTCATTGAATATTTTTGCCCCCTTAAAATTTAATTGTGAAGGTTGTAAAGAATATTCTGGGGCGCATTTTTGCTTTGTGGGCCATTCTTGTTTTTGTCATAACAATGCTAGTTTTTCTTTTGCCCATAGGTATAACGGTACTGTGGCCCGAACCCAAACGTTCCCGCATTGCCTATTTTTTCTGGTCGGGATGGATGGGAAGTTTTTTGCCGCTATCGGGCATTTTCCGTAAAGTGGTTGGCAAAAAGCATTTTAAAAAAGGCCAGAACTACGTGGTGATCTGCAACCACAACTCTCTACTCGATCCGCCCGTCTCCTCGCCTACCATCCCGGGTCCCAATAAAACCATTGCCAAAATTGAAATGGCCAGGATCCCCGTTTTTGGTATTATCTACCGCCGCGGTGCCGTACTGGTTGACCGCAAAAGCGAAGAAAGCCGCCGGGCCAGTTATGGTAAAATGAAAGAAGTATTGGAGCAGGGCCTGCACATGTGCATTTACCCGGAGGGCACCCGCAACAAATCCAGGGAACCGTTGCAGCGTTTTCAGGACGGTGCTTTCCGTCTCGCCATTGATACCAAAAAAGAGATCATCCCTGCTGTAATTTTTCATACGGCCAAGGCCATGCCGCGGAAGACTTTTTATTACTGGCCTACGGTTGTGGAAATGCATTTTTTGGAACCAATCAGTGTAGAAGGCAAAACTGTTGCACAAGTGAAAGAAGAATCTTTCCAGATCATGCGGGATTATTATGTAAAGAACAACCGGTGAATGGTGGGTGGTCAGTGGTGAGTATGTGTTAGAAAAAATGAGAGTCAGTTCTGACATCAAACTGATGGCACGCCATTCTTTCTCCTTGAAAAGAGGATGATTGCAAGCTGAATTAGTAGTTGTAAAAATGCCGCGTACGATTGATGCGCAGGTCGCGGAGCATGCCTGATTTTGGACTGATGCTGATGTTGAAAAAGCGATAGGCACCAATGGGTGTTACGCTGATGGCCATTTGCCAGCAGTGCATTTCCCGGGCAATGCTCATGGTAAACATGGTGAGCTTTGTTGTGTTCACATCAAAAAAGCCCTGTGTACTGAAGTTCCATTTCGGTGTCAGGTTAAAGCTGTTGTTGAACGAAACACTGGAAAAAGTTTCCGTAGTATATCCCGAATAATCCGGTTTAAGCCGACGGTTGAGGGTCAGCGAATACGAAAGGTTGATCGACCAGTTTACGTTAAAGTCCACAAATTCGGCAGGATTCAACCGCATATAATCCGTAAGCATTTGCTGGTCGGTAAGCAGTCGTGGATCGGTAATGGTAGTAGTACCCGGTTGTTGCGTGGGCTCACCGTCATCTTTCCGGTTGCTTTGAAACGAAGTGGAAGCGGAAACACTACCGCCGGTAAAACGACCCAAGGTAAATCGTCCGTCCTGCCATACAAATCGGTTGCGACGAAGACCGGTGGCAGCATCTGCCTGGTAAGGATCAATCTGTCCGTTGGCTGAAATGCTTAGCTTTTCAAACAGCGTGGTGCGAAAACTCATGGAAATAGGCTGCAGCTTAAAGGAATCCTGCAGGAAGTTGTACCCACTTGAAAAGGTCAGACCATCGATCAGTTTAACCTTCCGGTCCACCGTATCCTTTTTTCCCCGCACCTTCATTTCAATGTTGTTATCGATAGAGAAAGTGATGCCGCCAAAACGCCCATACGAGTAAGGCGCAAATAAGTTTCCTTCAAACTGTGGCAGGGCCAGCCGCCGGCCAAAAGAATCCACCTGCACCACATCGAAATTCTGCTTCGACATATTGGGTTTATAGTTGAAGCTTATGGTTGGCCGGATCACATGGCGGATGGCCCTGATCCTGGAATTCTTGCCAAATTCCACCAAGCCGTAAATGTTTGTATTGACACCCAAGCCGAAACTCATTTGCTTATCGCGGAATAAACCTTTGTCGATTGATACCGTGTCCACTTTTTTCAACTGGCCGTTCCAGGTGCGACTAAAGCGCTGCGTGTACCAGGTTTCCTCATAGCTGACGGAGGGGCTCACAAAAAAGTTACCCATCGGCGGTAATTGCAGCGTAATGGGAAAACGGTGCTGGGCACCCCATTGCAGGGTATCCATTATTTTGGCAAAGGTTACACGGCCGGTATCGTAAAACGAAAGCTGGTTGCGGGCCACCAGGTTGTAACCAATCCCAATCTTCTCGTACCATTTTGGCGTGCCGGCCATTTCCTTACGCTGAAAAGGGTATTGGGTTGTCACCATAAATCCCGCATCCGGTAGAATAATGTTGACAAGTTTGTTCTGGCTGTTTTGGTTATGGTTGGCACTCAAGGTTAATGAATATGGTTTGCCCTGCCATTGTTTTGAGTATGCAATGGATGAATACAACTGGTTCTGTACGTTGCGGTACGGGTTGTTTGGAATGAGTTCGTTGTGACGGGTAGAACCGGCATTCACCGATGCGCTGAAAGTGGTTCCGGGGCGGGCCCTTGAATCGACACTGTGGCTCCAGTTTACCTGGAAGGTTTTTACCAGGTTATAATCGGGGTCGCCTTTAAAGGCAAATTTGTTACGGTTGATTGCAATGTTAAATGAGCCGTTGTACCGGTAGCGTTTCCGGTACGAGGGAGTTACGTTCAGGGTCCAGCCACCGTAAGAATAAATGTTTGCCCTCGCTGTAACATCCACATAATCATTTAACACATGGTAATAGCCCAACCCTTCCAGGCCTAGACCAAACTGCTGGTTGTTGGCAAACTGCGGCATCATGATACCCGAATGGCGGCCCCGGTACAATGGGTAAATACCAAACGGCAGATAGATGGGCAGGGGTACTCCTTCAAACTCAGGGTGTGTTGGTCCCGATACAGCAATGTTGTTGCTGATCACTTTTATCTTGTTGGACTTAAAAGCGAAATGCGGTTCATCAAAATTGCAGGTGGTAAAGTAGCCTTCTTTAATATAGATGGTGTTCGCATCAATTTTCTTAGAAACGTTCGCTTTAATGAACATCTCTCCTTCGTGGGTGTAGGTGTTTTTGGTAAGCCCTTTTTGCGTTTTAAAATTATACTCGAAAGATTCACTTTCAAATTTTTGCTGTCCCTGCTGAAAGTTGGCCCGGGCAATAATATTTCCAAGGCTGTCTTTTGATCCGAGGGCGGTCAGTACATTCCGTTCCTGGTCAATGATCGTCGTCGGCGCATTCACCTCCACATCTTTATAATTGACCTTGGTTTTGCCGTATAAAATAAATTTCTGATCCTTTACAAAAAGCACGGCACTGTCTTCGGCCTGGTAATCGACCTGCGCATCCAGGGTATCGCTCGACATCCGCAAATTAAATGTATCGTTCTGCGGAACAATGGTATCTCTCGTCACGGTGCGTACCGTATCACCTGATGGTGTTGAGGGAATAGTGTCAGAAGGCATGGTGGCTGCTGCGGCGGGCCGTTTCACCGGTATGGTATCCCGTTGTTGCTGAAAAAAAGAAGAATTGAAGGTGGAATTTGCATTCGTCGCCCAACCGCTGTAATTTGTTCGGCCTGTATAGCCGGCTGAAGCGCTGTACGTTATGATAGTGCAAAATATAAGTATAGCGGAAGCAACACTTAATTTTTTAAAAGTAAATTTGTACAGTCCGCGCATACAGTGTGAAACAAAAGTAACTGTTTGCCTTTTAAGTGAATTGTGAAGAAAATACTAAACCGTCGCTCAAAAATCTGGTATGCTAAAAAAAACAATTATCCTATTGCCCTGTGTGTTGCTGTTTTTGTTATGTCCCCAACTTTCAGAAGCACAAAAACAGGCTGTAAAAACCATCATCATTGATCCCGGCCATGGCGGCGCCGATCCGGGAGCAAGAGGCCTGATCTCCACGGAAGCACAACTTACCCTGATTCTTGGTAAAAAATTAGGAGAAAAGCTGGCAACAGAACTTCCCAGCATCAAAGTATTGTTCACTCGAACAACGGATATTTTTCCAGGCAACAGTCCTACCAAACGCGATGGTGACCGCTACCGGGCCAACTTCGCCAACGAATCCAAGGCTGATCTTTTTATTTCTATTCACTGCAACTCTGCCGGCCGTTCACCGGGCGGATGGAATGAACGCCGGATTGTGGATTATACCGAAAAGGAACAATGGGTAGGCAAAGGCAAAAAACGGCGCAAGACAACCGTAAAAGTGCCGGTGTATGAAACCGTTTATGTTCAGAATCCATCCAGGGGCACTGAAACCTTTATCTGGACGGCTGCAGAAAATTCGCACAAAGAACAACTGGTAGGCGATCATGCCGAATTTGCCGACCTGGAAGAAGACAGCACGAACGGCTATCCTGAAAACGACCCGGTTTTCAACGCCCTGAAGTTGATCTATACCCAAAAATTCTTCAAAAAAAGCCTGAAGCTGGCCGAACTGGTGCAGCAGGAATTTGAAAAACGCGGCCGCATCAACCGCGGTGTCAAGCAGCGGAACGAAAAAGGCATCTGGGTGCTCCACGCCACCGGAATGCCCAGCATCCTGGTGGAAGCCGGCTTTATTTCCAACACGGAAGAAGAGCAGTACATGAACAGTGAAGAAGGGCAGAATGAGATTGTGCAGGATATCTTAAACGCTATCAAAGCTTATATTGCTTCGCTGGAACAGCCCAAGCCGGCGCAGGAAATAAGCACGGCAAACAATTAATGTTGACGAACATCGTTCTTTTGCGCAGAAAGCTGCCATAAAATCCAATCATCATCTTAAAGAACACAGAGTATGGTAAAAAAAACGCTATCCCTATTCACACTTCTTGGAGCGCTGGTTCTGTTTACTGCTTACGAGCCTGCGCCAAAGCAACAGGTTTTGCGTACCATTATCATTGATGCCGGCCATGGCATTATGCCAAGTGGCGGACACAACGGGGCTAAAGGAAGCTATTCTTATGAAGATGAAATTTGCTTTGCCGTTTCCAAAAAGCTGGTCACTCAACTTAAAAAAGAATTTCCGGATGTAAAGATCATTGAAACCCGACCTACGGAGAAAATTGTCGACCTCCGGGAACGGGCCAATATTGCCAATAGAAACCGCGGTGATTTATTCATATCGATCCACGTGAACGCCATGCCCCCGCTGACACGCCGGGAGCTGACGGGTTACCGTAACGAAGTTTATTACACAGGAAAAGGCAAAAAGAAGAAAAAACATACCCGCAAGGTTCCCCAATACAGAACGTACACAGTGCCCAATTCAAGAGCAGTTGGTACGCAGACCTACATCTGGGGGGCACACAAAGCAGAAGATAAGGAAACAGCCATCCGTGAAAATGCTCCCATGCTGGCAGAAGAGAATTACAAGGAAAAATATGGCGAGATAGATCCAAACTCTCCTGAATTCATTGCCCTGTCCCTGGTGAAAACAAAACAGTTTGGGCTGCGCAGTGCCACTCTTTCGCAGATGGTGGAAGAACAATTTGCCAAAGTGGGCCGGGTTAGCGGTGGTCCCAAACAACGGCAGGTTGGTATTTGGGTGCTGCAGGCTACGGCCATGCCCAGCATTTTGGTGGAAACCGGCTTTATTACCAACCCGCAGGAAGAAGAATATCTGAACAGCGAAAAAGGACAGAATGAAATTTCCGAATGCATTACCAAAGCCGTGGATAATTACATCAAATGGCTGGAGAAAAAACAAACGCCGGGCAGTGCTTCGGCACCAGTTCGCAACCAACCCGCAACGGCCGTGAATGAACAAATGCTGGAGGCCTTCGACCACCACACAGCAACCCATACAAAATAAGAGGTAACGAGAGTAGCGTGAAAGCCGGATTGATGATGGATCCGGCTTTTTCTTTTTCCTGATTGGTACGATTTTTTAAACCTCAGGTAGTGTCTGTTGCGTTCCGTTCCTCTTTTGACCGATTTATTCTTTAATTTAGGCTCGAATTGGCAGGTTCCTACAGACGAAAACCACGAATGCATGAAGATTTCTAATGAAGTAAAAGTTGGTATTTTAGCCATAGCCGCGATAGCCATCCTCATTTTCGGATTCAATTTCTTAAAAGGTAACCAGGTTTTCAACAAGCCTTTTGTTCTTTATGCCCGCTTTCCCAATATTGGAGCACTGGAACGTTCAAATGTCATTAAAATAAATGGGCTGAATGTGGGTACGGTTGCTGATTTTAAACCAGCCGACCAGGAAGTCAACAGCATTATTGTTGAACTGCATGTAGACAAAAACATTGCTATTCCCCGTAACTCTGTTGCTCTGATTGACGGAACGGTCCTGGGTTCGGCCTATATCAATATTGAAAAAGGTCCGGCCAATGCTTACCTGCAATCCGGCGACAGCATTTCAACCCGTGCCGACATGAGTTTACTGAGCGATCTGAAAGCACAGGTAGCCCCTACCCTCACCCGTCTGAATGAAACCTTTGATTCATTAAAGCTGGTGATTGGTGGCCTAAACAGCATTTTTGATCCCAATACAAAAAATAACCTGCGCGGATTGATCACCAACCTGTCGGTTACATCGGCAGAAATGGCGCAACTGCTGGATGTGCAAAACGGTGCACTTGCCCGTTCGCTCCAGAATGTAAATGACATTACCGGCAACCTGGCCCGGAACAATGATGTGATCAACAGCTCTCTACGCAATGTGGAAGTAACCACGTCAAGACTTGCCAATGCCAATATCGAAGGGGTGGTTTCGGCACTACAGTCTACCATTGGCGAACTGCAAACCACTGTCTCCCGGTTTAACTCCAATAATGGTACGCTAGGCCTTCTGATGAACGATCGCCAATTGTACGACCGTCTGGGTGATGTTTCGAACAGGCTTGACAAGGTGGCGCTTAGCGCCGAGATCCTGCTGGACGACATCCGCATTCACCCGAAACGCTACGTTAATATTTCCGTCTTTGGTGGAAAGAAAGGAGCTGAACCGATAACTTCGCCAGCACCGAAGGATACGATTCCCCGGTAATGGAAATGAACGGTAAACAATCCCTCTTTTTTCTTTCGTTTTTGTTCCTGACCCTTTTTTCCCTGGGGCAGGCAACGCCTTCCGATACTTCCTCGCCTGTAGAAATCTTGCCCGGTGTTCGCAAACTGGAATTCCGCAGGCTGGCCGATGGAACAGAACTGCAGATTTTAGCCGGTAATGTTCGACTGCGGCAGGGAACGACCATTTTTTCCAGCGACAGTGCCGTGTTGAATACAACGGACAAAACATTTTCTGGCTTCGGCAATGTTCACATCAACGAAAGCGATACCGGGCATGTTTGGTCGAACACCATGCGCTATCATTACGACCGCAAGTATGCGTACATGAATGGCAATGTGCGCCTAACTGATGGGCATGGAACCCTTACCACGCCTTCGCTTGAATATGATGTTGCCCGCCAGATTGGAACGTATAAAAACGGCGGAAAAGTAGTGAATCAGCGTACCACGGTCACAAGCACCGAGGGCACTTATTACGCCGACATCCATGATATTTATTTTAAGCGGAATGTGGTAATGAAAGATCCGGGAAATACGGTGATAACAGATTCGATCCTGTACAACACCGAATACCGTACCGCCCGTTTTATTGCAGCCACAAAGATCAAAGACAGTTCAGGACGGGTGATTGAAACCACGGAAGGAACCTATGACCTGCAGTCGGGAAAGGCTGAATTCACCCAGCGTACCACCATTGTTGACAAATCACTAACGGTAGTTGGCGATTATATTATTTCTGATGATGAAACCGGCATTACGCAAATCGAAGGCCGGGGCATCCTGATCGACACAGCCAAAGGCATCAATATTATTGCAGATAAGATCTTTGCCAACAAGCGGTCCGAAGCCTTTCTTGCCACCAACAAGCCGTTAATGATTATCCGCCAGGAGAATGATTCGATTTATGTGGCTGCCGACACCTTATTTTCGGCCCGCCTCTCCGATCTTTTTATCGACACATCGGCCAATGCCAAACCACCTTCACCCAATGACAGTACCAACCGTTATTTTGAGGCGTATAGGAATGTAAGGGTGTTTTCCGATTCAGTGCAGTCGGTCAGCGACAGCCTTTTTTATTCCTTTAAAGATTCCGTGTTCCAGCTATTTCAAAACCCCGTGGTTTGGAGCCGTAAAAGCCAGATTACCGGCGATACGATTTACATGTTTACACGAAATAAAAAGCCCCAATACGTAAAGGCATGGGAACGCAGCTTTATGGTATCGGAAGTGCAGCCGGGAGCATACAACCAGATCCGGAGCACACGCATGGATGGTTATTTTATCGACGGCCTGCTGGACTCTGTCAGGGCAAGAGGCGCCGCACAATCAGTGTATTTTATCCAGGACAAGGACAGCGCTTTTACCAGCGTTAATCAAACGGAAAGCGATGTCATTGATCTTTATTTTATAAAGGGCGATTTGAACAAAGTGGTGCTCAGAAGTTCGGTGAAAGGTACTGTTTATCCAATCCGGCAAAAACCGCCGTCTGAAATGCGGCTGGAAAATTTTCAATGGCAGGAAGCTCGTCGGCCCAAGACCAAGTACGACTTATTTGAATAAGCTGAGAAGATGTTTACGATCATCTCTTTTCCATCTTCAATTTCTTTTGTAGCACCTGCTTAACCTGTAATCAGGAACATATCCCACACAAATTGTACTCTTTCGAAAAGGTAACATCATTTGATGCTGTTGCCATTGACCTGGCTATTTTACTTTCAACTTATAAGAGTTTTAACGTTTTCTGCAATCACAGATAAATACAAAAACGGCTGTCCGTAGACAGCCTTTTCGGTTTTGGTTTGACGGTTAACGGGCTATGGTAAACCGTTGATTGACGATTGCATTTTCGTCCGTACTGCGCAGGTAGTATTGTCCTTGCGACAGGTGACCAACCGATAAGTTGAATGTATTGTTGCCTTTTATTAGCGGCAGCGGAACAGTCATTACTACACGACCGTAATTGTCGATTACCTGTACTCTTGTGTTGAGCGTCCTGTCTGAGGCTATCTGCAACGTCATCTTATCTCTTGCCGGTTTCGGATACAGATTCACCATGATGGCATTATTACCGCACTGTGTACGCACAACGTTTGTATAAGAAACCGCTCCATTGAGGTCCACCTGTTTGATCCTGTACTGGGCTTCTCCACCTGTCTTATCGGTAAGCTGGTAGGCACGCATGCTGTTGCCATTTACACGACCAATGCTTTCCCAGTTGCTTCCATTGCTGCTTTTCTCCACTTCAAAATGGCTGTTGTCTTTTTCTGCGGCTGTATTCCAGAAGATTGTGTTGCCAGCGGGAGAACAATCAACTGTAAAGCGGGTGAACTGTACCGGCAGTGGCGTTCCAATCAGGGCCAGTGCTGTTGTATAGGTCAATGAATTCGACTCGTAAGGGTTGCCCAAAATATCGGCAATCTCGTAGTTTCCGAAACCGCCCGGCGTACCCAGGTTGGTCGAATTGATGATCACATACCCGCCCTGCGGTGCTGTTGCGTTTAAGGTCCAAAGCGTGACGGTAAAAACATTTGTCCAGGCAGTGGTCAGGTCAATGCCGTTGGTACTTGATTCCAGTGTGCCAATCACGGTGCGGTCAAATGTTCGTCCGTTGACCTCCTGATTATTCACGAAACACTGGTTCACGGTATTAAACGTAAAGCCAGCAGCAGTAAATGCATCGGCCAATACCACGTTACCGGGATTGTTTACCGGTGTTGTACACCCTGGAGCAGAAATCCCCGTTCCACCTGCCGTAGTCGGGATCATGACATTGGCGGATTGCCAGGACCAGCCTAGAGTCATGGCAGTAATATCGTTTAGCGTCCCGCTCAGCGAACGCACCTGCAGGGTAAATGTTGCCGATCCTGTTGCCGGTCCTGCCTCACCATCCGGATCAATGGCACTGAAACCAGCATTTGTGAGACGCCACTCGGCCGCACTGCCTTGTGCCCGGGTAGAGCTATGGCAGATAAGCAGAAGGACAATAAAGCAAAGACTTAGGGGTAACGCTTTTTTCATACGACTGTATTGTATTGATTGCAATGTTTATTCGTTAACAGGATCAGGAACGTGGGATTGAACTTTACCGGCACTGGTTCCCGTAGTACGAGCCGGAGCGCTGCCCTGAGCTCCCTGCGCAATCATGGCTTTGGTAAGGGTAACATCACTGGCAGCCAAGTTTCCGCTGAGGTTTACATCTGCCGTCTGGTAACCCGATAAACCATTGGCAACCGCATTCCTGATGCTGGTTATATCCGATGCAGCAATGTTTCCGGACCGGTTGCCATCGCCGGCCCACAAACCGTACTTGCCGCCGGAAAGTAACGTCATCGGCTGTGAAGACAGGCTTGCATTTTTGTATGCATTAGCTAACAATGTAAAATTGTTGGTAAACGTACCAGCTGCATTGGAAAGGATCACATTGCTCATTACACCCAGGTGATTTCGGTGACGAACCGTAATGAACGAAGGACCTTGTTTGCTGATGTTGAAATGAAGAGGAGTTGTTCCATCCAGGGCAACGATCGTTCCGTCACTTTTTAAAAAACCCGCGGCTCTGCCGATAATGGATGCAGCATTGGCATCAGCAGGGAGTCCACTCGCCGGTTTGCGCAATTCAACGAGCACCCAGTCAACAACATTGGCCGGGATGGCAGTCACAGTTTCGTTTCCGTTGTATTGAAATGGTATAGTAGTATACGGCTGCGTGTAAGGTAGCACAGCCTGCAAAGAAGTATTCATGGCGCTGCCGTTCCAGGTACCGCGTAAGAGGGCAGTAACATGAAATGTATAATTCGGGTCGGCCAGTTTCCATTCCTGTGCCAGTTGGGTAGCGGAGATTCCCGTGGCAGAAACCCAGTTGCTGGCCGCATTTCTGGAAACCGCCGTCAACTTTGCATTCCATTCGGAGGCGTTCAGATGCCAGGGAACGAGGTTGGTTTCGGTATTGGTGTTTATTTCTTCATCACCATAAGGCAACCGGATATCTGCCGTAAAACCAGAACCACCTTGATAAGAAAACGTGAATTTCCTTTTCACTTCTCGTTCTGCCTGGGATGGATCGCCACCGAATGCCTGGGGCAACATAAGCACCGTCATTTCTGTGGGTGCCGTTCCCCCATTGGTTAACACCTCCATGTTGGCACTGTTGAAAATCCGGGAATCCCCGTTTGTCCAACCTGTCCGTTGCACCTTTCCGGCTATTTCCCGGCCGGCAGCAAAATTGAAAACCGCCGTTGCCGGCGCTGATAAAATAAAAGATGGATTGGCCGCATGATCCGTAGAAAGGCTACCTGCCAGATAATCCAGTTTGGATCGAATGGTAACAGAAGACCCCAGTGTTACCAGGTCGGTAGCTTCCCCTTTATTTACCTGC
This sequence comes from Flavisolibacter longurius, assembly GCA_014163555.1. Taxonomy (GTDB): domain Bacteria; phylum Bacteroidota; class Bacteroidia; order Chitinophagales; family Chitinophagaceae; genus Flavisolibacter. Next base: position 97,080 of record JACJGO010000009.1, on the reverse strand, counting down.
AGGTAATGAAGGGAAGAATTTCCTGCCGTCAGCAAAACATCGCTGGGACCGGCAAGGATCAATGAGTCATCATTGGTGGTGGAATTATAAATAGCACTGTTCACAAAATTTCCTTGCACTACCACTCTACCATTATTGGTAAGCGTACCGCCTGCATTTGCAAGGTTTTCGCCACAGAACAAAACTGCACCGGGTTGTACGGTTATTGTGCTGCCGTTGTTTACCAGTTGAGCCGTACAAAGTTGACTAATCACCAAGCCAGCTAGAAATACATTGATCTTTTTCATACCAATTGTTTCGGGCCAATTACGAAGAGGGATCGGAAAGCTTTCAGGAGGATATGCTGGACGATTTAAAATTATTTCATTTAGAAGGGTGGCATATACCCTGATCGGGTGATAGTCTTTGTTGCATATAATTCGCCTCAGGGCCAGGAAATCAATAATAGAAAGCGTAATTACGGGAAAGAAAATCGATTACATGAAATTGAGAAACGGAGAGTGAATCTAACCTGCTAAGAAGTTTTCTTAAATATATACGCAAAATGAAAAAAGTATTGCGAAATAACACTTAAGCTTTGCAAATGCTGATTGGTTATTCTGTCAATTGACTCTGTCCTTCTTTTTCCATGCGTTTTTCCCTTCTGAACTCCCAGGGCGGGGTGGGTGAAGGTTGACTCCACAAACCGATTTTATTTTTACGGGCCATTTGCTCCAACTGTGTCCAGGCTTGGGATTTATCGTATTCGGTGTAATGCCATACCAGGCCACGACGCAGCATTTCTTCGTTTACATTCAGGCCGTTGCTGTAAACAACGGCTACAATGCGGCCATACCGGTCTTTATCTTTTTGTTCCAGTTTTACCTCTTTTCCAAATATCAGATCGCTCAGCGCCGTCTTGGACTGCGTGCTGAAATCCTGTCCTTTTTCCGGGGCATCGATGCCATGCAGCCGAACCCTGATGGTTTCTTTTTCTTCTGTCAGCAAACGGAATGTATCACCATCACTGATAGAAACCACTTTTCCATCCGGTTTATCTTTTGCCCCGGTTTTATCAATGCTTTCCGGATTGGTGCAGGATAATAAAAAAACCAATGGCAGCATGATGCATAAAAAAAACCTGCGACCCGTAAGTTTTGCTAATTGTATATGGAAAGGAATTAGACGTAAAAGCATCTCTGCTGGTTTCCCTGCAAAGGTAGTTGAACCCACAGACCCAATGCACAAAAAAAGGCGCTCTTAAAAGCGCCTTATAATTTATATGATAGTGAAAACAGTTATTGTGTCCGCCGTGCCATTGTTTCCCCAAGGCTAATAATGCCAGCGAACAAAGGCTTCCATGGCGGCATACTGGGTGAGACCCAGTTGCGCATATAAGTTTGCCGTTGCGGCATTGCGTTCTTCGGCACGCTGCCAGAATTCACGGGCATCGCTACCCTGAAACGGCACCATGTCTTTTTGCGATTGGTGAATAAAAATGCCGTAACGCTTTTGCATTACCTGGTCCGGGCTCATGGGAATCGACATTTCAATTTCACTGATTTCCCACTCCTGCCAGGCTCCTTTGTACAGCCACAGCCAGCAATCGGCCACCCATTCATCACCTTCGGCTTTAATGCGCCGGAGGGCTTCGAAAATAATATCCAAACACACTTTGTGGGTTCCGTGCGGATCGGCCAGGTCGCCGGCAGCAAAAACCTGGTGCGGTTTTACCTTTCGTAGCAGTTCCATCGCGATTTGCACATCGGCTTCACCCATGGGTGCCTTTTCAATGGTTCCGGTTTCGTAAAAAGGAAGGTTAAGGAAATGAATGCCTTCTTCTTTGATCCCTACGTAACGGCACGTGGCCTTTGCTTCGCAGCGACGGATCAATCCCTTGATGGAGCGTATAAAAGGCGTATCAATCTGGTTGGGCTTTTTGTTGGCGAGATAGCTGCGAACATCCTGGAAAATGTTTTCCGATTTATCGCTGTTGATACCGGCGATTTCTTCAAAGCCTACTGCAAAGTCCAGGAAGCGAGTCACAAATTCATCGGTAACGGCAATGTTCCCGGAAGTTTGATAGGCTACATGTACTTCGTGCCCCTGGTCGTGCAGGCGCTGGAAGGTACCACCCATGCTGATAATGTCATCATCGGGGTGCGGCGAAAAAATTAAACAACGTTTGGGATAAGGCTTCGACCGTTCGGGGTGTGCCGGAATGTGTGCATCGGGTTTACCACCAGGCCATCCGGTGATGCTGTCGCGAAGCATATAATACACTTTTAGGTTGATGGCATACGCATCTCCGTGTTCGATCAACAGGTCGCCTAAACCGTATTCATTATAATCATGATTGGTTAAAGACAAAACGGGTTTACCCAGTTTCAAAGCCATGTTCACCACCGCCTTTTTGATCATTTTTGAGGTCCACTCAATTTCACCGGTCAGCCAGGGCGATTTAAAACGAGTCAGTTCGGCTGCGGCTGCTTCATCCAGGTAGAACATGCAATCCGCATGATTCTGCAGCAGGCTTGCCGGCACGCTTTCCATAATGTTGCCTTCTACTGCTTTTTGTACCACTGCTGCTTTACCATCTCCCCAGGCCAAGAGAATAATTTGTTTTGCTTTCAGAATGGTGCTGATACCCATCGTTAGGGCCAACCGTGGTACCTGCGAAATATTAGCAAACTCGTATGCATTGGCAAGGCGTGTAGAATTCTCCAGGTTGATCAGCCGCGTACGGGAGTAAATGCTTGATCCGGGCTCGTTAAAGCCAATATGGCCATTGTTTCCAATGCCGAGAATCTGCAGATCAATACCACCGGCTTCTTCTATCTTTTTTTCGTAAGCTGCGCAATGTTCTTTGATGGCTTCTTTTGGCAACTCCCCATTGGGGATATAAATGTTTGCCGGGTCTATATCAATGTGCTGAAAAAGATTACGGTGCATGTAGTTGTAATAACTCTGCCAGGCATCCTTTTCAATAGGATAATATTCGTCCAGGTTAAACGTAACCACGTTCCGAAAGCTTAAGCCTTCTTCTTTGTGCATCCGTACCAGTTCGGCATACAAGGTGCGAGGCGTAGACCCGGTGGCCATACCCAGAATACAGGTTTCGCCCCTTTGTTGTTTGGCACGGATAAGATCTGCGACCCTTTGCGCGGCAGCTTTGGAGCCATCCGTCAGGGTTTGAAAAATGTTGACAGGAATCCGTTCAAAAGCATCGATGAGATTAATCTCGGTAGGTTGGTTTTGCATGTAAGCATTTCGTTTAAGCGGGCCAAAGATAGCCTGAAACGAACACAGATGGGAACACAAAACTATCAACGGCCTTATACAAACATGAACGACAAATCCACATGCATGTTCGGAAAGATTATCGCGGCCATGACTTCACCACATTCAATCGACAACAGGAAATTACCAACCGCATGTAAAGTCATTTTCAGGGTTTCAGGAAAATAGAACTGACCCGATACAAAACGGTTTCTATTTTTTAAATATTGATCCCGTAAAAAAACAGGTGAAGAAGAGTGTGGTTTTGAACACCGCTCCTCCTTCACCTGTCTTGCCCTACTCAATCAACAACTACTTTAATCATTCTTTACATTCTTCCGGTCGTTTCTTTTTTGCTTTTCGTTGTGCGTAACATCGCTCCCCTTTGTGTCCTGCTCTTCGTTTTTCCGGCTGTCCAGGTCATCTTTATTTTCCGGCCGGGGGCGATGCGAGGCCATTGACTTATTCTGCATATTGTTTTGCGATCTGCTGCCTTTCATAGTCATAATCAAACATTTCTTTAGATGGCAGAAAAACCATACCAATCCACACTTTGCTGCGCAAAATATTTTAACCCAATGCAGCAATTATCCTGTGCGCTGTATCCCGGCCACTGACCAGGGCCGCTTCCACGGTACCTATTATAGGACCAATATGTAGACCTTCCCCTGCAAAGTATACAGTGTCTTCTATGCCTTGCTGCACCGTCCGGATCGCTTCCTCTCCTCCTACCGTTTCATACGAATAGGCACCGTATACAAAAGGATCAGCAGACCAATTGTAGTAATAGGCTTCTTCAATGATTTGCTGCAAACGAAATTTGTCCACCCCAAGGATAGTGGATAAGGAACCCAACGCTTTTTCCACGATCTCTTCTTTGCTTAAAAACTGGGCAGCGGCTGCCTGGGGTCCTGCCAGCCAGCCGGTCAAAAGGGGCCGGTCATCCGGGTAATGTGTCCACCATGTCGGAACCTCTTCCCGCGAGAACAAAAAGCCCATGTCCGAAAGATCATTTCCACCGGTATTTGTTTTCTCTTTCCAAAAAACCGAATCAAACCGAAAAACAATTTTTACCACATGGCCAAAGCCTAGTGTTTGTACTGCCTTCTTTATTTGGGGAAGTGCCGGGAAAAATGTGATCGCTTCCTTTTGCAACACGCCAACAGGAACGGTCACTAAAACTTTTGCAGCCTGAAAGGTTTGTTTTTCCGTAATAACGGTAACGCTTCCCTTTTTCCATTGCACCTGCAAAACAGATTGGGATAGAAAAAACTGCACCCCCTTTTCCCTGCAGCTTTTTTCCAAAATTCTCACCAGTTCAACATAGCCCTGCCGGATGCGGAACTGCTCCTCCTCCCCTTTTGTCAGCTCGTTGCACAAAGCCCTCGTGCTGGCAGTGCGTGTGTCGGCAGCATAGTACCCTTCCACATAATTGCGCAGGGAAAATCGAAGCTCTTCCGCTTCTTTATCGGCCAGGTCTTCCTGTAAAAAACGTTCTACCGGCTTGTCTTCTTCCAGCGATTTGCATTTTTTTTCCAGTGTTTTGTAGTCCTCAATAAAATCTTCCTGTTGCTGCAGGTTGCCGTCTTTGTATTGCCAGATGCTGCCTTTCACCGTATAGTTATCCGCTCCTGCTTTTTCCAAAAATTGTTTTGTCAGCGGAAGATTTCCGTGTACAAATTCAGCACCCAGTTCAATGGGATAAATGTCACCTGTGAACGTATGCATTCTGCCACCCACCCGGTCTTTTGCTTCAACAATACCTACACGCCTCCCGGTCAGTGCAAGTTCAAGGGCCGCAGTCATCCCAGCAGCGCCAGCCCCAACGATAACGACATCAAATTCCATTTGTTCCATGCTCAAAGTCATTGCAATTTTTATCCCATGGAAAGAAGAGTAAGGAATGATCAAAATCCAATTTTCCCCAAACGCAAAAAAAGGGTTGCACCTGGCAACCCTTAATTGATTTTGGTTTACTGTGTAGTTATTGAATATGGGTTGTTTCTGATTCACGACGGGTGCTGTACTCGCGGTTAGGATGATATTCGCGGGTATTGTCGTACTCTTTCTTTTCCATGGCATAGGAACCGATCAGTCCAAGACCGCCGCCGATAGCAATCAGTGAGAAATAAATAGCTTCGTGATCGCGACCGCTCATGTTGTGTGAGATAATATAAGCCAGCAGCAATCCAACACCGGCACCCAGGAGAAGCAGCCCGGTTTTCAGGCTCCGGAACGGAGCGGGAAGGTTTGCATAGCGTTTGGGGTTCATGCCTTTGTCAATCATGGCCATGTTTTCGCGGGTGCGGAGGTAAATAATGCCAAACACCATGGCAAAAGCACCAAGAGGAACTAAGATCGGGATCAAGATTTCTGCGTCTCGCATACAATAAATTTTATAAGGTTTATGGTTTTTAGTTTCCAGCCCTGTTCGTGGCTCTAAACAATCTGACTACATGTAGTTGGCCCTGGTTACAGATCGCTTAAAAATTTTTTTAAAGAACTGGTTCTGCTGATAGGACGACGGGTGTTGTAGTGAGGTTACACAAAAAGTTCACGAGTTCACAAGTTCACTGGTTCACTGGTTCACTGGTTTTGAAGTTAAGTTCATAAAAGTGTTAGCTATAAGGATACCGGAAAATGAGGCTGATGAATCAATTTATATCAATGCTTAGACAAATAACTAGTGAACCCGTGAACAGGTAAACCCGTGAACGAGAAATCTTACCTTGCACCTGTAACCACACCGCTCTAACTGTCGTCAAAGACCCGGAATGCACGCCAAAACGCCAGATAACGATCTGATACAGCTTGTTCTGCAGGGACAATCGGCTGCCTATGCCGAGTTGGTGGACCGTTACAAAGCCTTTGTCTATACCATTGTGCTGCGTTATATCAGCAGCCGGGAAGATGCGGAGGAGGTGTCGCAGGATATTTTTGTAAAAGCGTTTCGTTCTTTGGCCGATTTTAAGGGAGCATCCAAGTTCAGCACCTGGTTGTACACCATAGCCACCACCTCCTGCCTAACTTTCCTGCGAAAGAAAAAGCTGGATGTGCAGTCGCTGGACAATGAAAAAGTGTTTGCTGTCGCCGATAACCTCGATGGCGGTATGAGTGCCAACCAGGTAGAGCAAAAAAGCCGTGTGGCCATGGTGAACGAGGCCATTAAAATGCTGAGTACCGATGATGCCCAGATCATTACCCTGTTTTACAAAGGCGAGCAATCGCTGGAAGAAATTACAAAGATCATGGGCAAAGAACAAAACGCGGTGAAGGTGCAGTTGCACCGGGCCCGAACCCGATTAAAAGAAAGGCTGCAAACCCATTTTGCGGCCGAAATAAAAGATCTTCATTCATAACAAACCGGAGTATATGGCTATTAATTCATTTCCCGAACAGCAGAGTCCTGATATGGAAAGCAGGCTTTGGGACTATATCGACGGCACCAGCAATGAAGCTTCGACCATTGAAAAGCTTATTGCCGAGAACAGCGCATGGCGGGAAAAATATGCCGAGTTGCTGGATATTCACAGCCTGGTTCAGGTTACGGAACTGGAGGAGCCTTCGCTTCGTTTTACCAAAAACGTAATGGAGGAAATAGCCCGCCTGCAAATAACACCAGCGGCAAAAAAATACATCAACACCCGCATCATCTGGGGCATTGCGGCTTTTTTTATAACCGTGATTGTGGGCTTCTTGGTGTTTGGCCTTTCGCAGGTCGATTGGTCGTCCGGCACCGGCAACAGCAGTGCAACGGGCATCGATTTTACCTCGGTTGACTACAGCCGTATGTTCAGCAATTCCTTTGTAAACCTGTTTATGATGATCAATGTAATTCTGGGACTGATGCTGCTGGATCGATACCTGGCCTATAAACGAAAAAAGCTGATGAACCGATAAGGCCTTGCAAAAGAAAAGGGTGTTTTGGTAAACACCCTTTTTTGTTCTGCTTTGCCTTCCGCTTAGCGGCAATAATCCGTATAGTCGAATAGCTCTTTTGGTGCACTGTATTCGGCCCACCAGCAGGCACAGTAGGCGTCGTCAGGCGAAACGATCCAAGCCAGAACCTCCCATCCTTCCCCTTTTCGCTTCAGCAGCGCCCTTGTTTCCTGTCCTTTGAAGGGGAAAAATGCTTTTTGTTTGGAAAGATCAAACCGTGCAAAATCAATTTCCTTTCCGCCACTATCCCGCATCTTTCCCACCAGAAAAGCAAAATCATTCCGCATATACAGGTGGTCAATGGTTATTGCAGGAGGAAATCCGAATGTTGTTTTGAGATGGTTCCGGTACGCTTCGGTGATGACAGTCCGCTGCGGTAATGCCTCTTCCAATTTGGCAAAATCAACCCGTGAGCCCTGTGAAAATGCCAATTGACCCAGCAGGAGAAAAAGGGAAAAGGAGGGTTTTCGCATAAAACCTCGTTGTATTATGAATTTACGTTATTTGTTTTATAGCATAAAATTTTTGTTGAACCCTTGCCTGCAACCCTTTTTCCATCCTCCAACAACTTTGTTAATAAAGGTTAAGTTCTTCTATATGACTGCGTTTTAACTGACTGTTCCATTGTAATTTCCGAGCTTTATTGTTTCGCATTTCCAAACATTTTAAAAACACAGGAATGAACCGTCGCTTCGCTGTTGCTATGGCAACAGGACTTTTATTGACCAGTGCAGCAGGTTTCGCTCAACGAACACCTTCCACTCCACCAACTAACGGCAACGGTACGGCTACCCCGGGTAATTTTCCCGGCAGGCCAGCCAGTACACCGGGACAGGCCGCAGGTCCCAAACCGTATGCAGAAGTGATTACAGCAAAAGCCAAAACTGACCGTGGCCTTTTTGTTACCCACAAAGTTGATGACAAGTATTATTTCGAGATCCCTGACTCTCTCTTGGGCCGTGAGATCCTTATTGTAAATCGTATTTCCAAAGCCCCAGCAGGTCCGCGTGCCGGCTTTATTGGTTATGCCGGTGATATCATCGGGAAAAAAGAGATTTCTTTTGAGAAAGGACCGAACAACAAGATTTTCATGCGTGGCCTTTCGTTTGACGAAGCGGGACGTGATTCCGCCGGTATGTACCAGGCCGTACGCAATTCGAACCTGCAGCCGATTATGGCGGCTTTCGACGTAAAAGCCCTGGCGCATGATTCTATCACCAATGCCAAAGGTTCGGTTATTGAGATCACAGATTACCTGATGGGCGACAACGACGTGCTGTTTTTCAACGCCAATGTAAAACGCACCCTGGGCCTTACTGCCTATCAGCGGGAAACTTCTTACATCACCGATGTTAAGTCTTTCCCTACCAATATCGAGGTTAAAACGGTAAAGACCTACATGCGTACCCCGACGCCGCAAGGTGGTGGCATGACCATCAGCATCGGTCAGCCTTCAGCCGGTTCGCCGTCAACCTATGAGCTGAACAGCTCCATGATCCTGTTGCCGGGCAACCCAATGAAGCCCCGCCTGTTTGATCCCCGTGTTGGTTATTTTGCCACCGGTTATACCGACTACGATGCCAATCCGCAAGGTGTGGAAAGAGTGTCTATGGCGGTTCGTTGGAGACTGGAACCCAAACCCGGCGATGAAGCCAAATACCTGCGCGGCGAACTGGTGGAACCCGCCAAGCCGATCGTTTACTACATTGATCCGGCTACGCCGAAAAAATGGATCCCTTACCTGATCCAGGGTGTGAACGACTGGCAAAAAGCTTTTGAAAAGGCCGGCTGGAAAAATGCCATCTATGCAAAAGTGGCGCCTTCCGACAACCCTTCCTGGAGCCTGGAAGATGCCCGCCACTCTGCTATCGTTTACAAACCGTCTGATATTCCGAATGCTAGTGGGCCCAATGTACACGATCCCCGCACCGGTGAGATCCTGGAGTCGCACATCAACTGGTACCACAACGTAATGAGCCTGCTGCGCGACTGGTATTTTGTGCAGACAGCAGCCGTTGATCCCCGTGCCCGCCAACTGGTATTCCCTGATTCACTGATGGGAGAATTGATCCGCTTTGTATCCTCACATGAGGTGGGTCACACCCTGGGCCTGCGCCACAACTATGGTTCCTCTTCTACCGTACCGGTGGAAAACCTGCGCAACAAAGCCTGGGTAGAAGCCAATGGTCACACGCCTTCTATCATGGACTATGCCCGCTTTAACTACGTGGCACAGCCGGAAGACAAGATCAGCGATAAAGGCCTCTTCCCCCGCATAGGCGATTATGACATCTGGGCTATTGAGTGGGGTTACCGCTGGATGCCGGAGCACAAAACCCCGCAGGATGAAGTGGCCGCCCTGAACAAGCTGACCATGGAGAAAATGAAAAACAAGCGCCTTTGGTTTGGCACGGAGATCGATTTTGATGATCCCCGCGGCCAGAACGAAGACCTTGGCGATAACGCCATGAAGGCAAGTGCTTATGGTATCAAGAACCTGCAGCGTATCATGAACAACCTGCCCGAGTGGACAAAAGAAGAAAACCGTGACTACCGCGGCCTGCAAAATATGTACGGTCAACTGACAACGCAGTTTAACCGCTACATGGGTCATGTGGCCAAAAATATCGGTGGTATTCAAACCACACCGCGTATGCAGGAAGAAGGTGGCGTGGTGATCGAGTTCACACCGAAGGCTACCCAAAAAGAAGCCATGCAGTTCCTGCACCAGCAATTGTTCACCACCCCGATGTGGCTGAAGAATAACAAAATTGAAGGCCTGGTTAGCATCAACCCGATGAATACCATTCTGAGTGTGCAGAATAACATCCTGGGCCGACTGCTGAGCAACAGCACGTTCAACAAGATGTTCCGCTACGAGGCCAGCGGTGAGAAGAATGTGTACACAGCTACGGAGATGGTAACGGATCTGCGCAAAGGTATCTGGAGCGAACTGGCTACCCGTAAGCCGATCGACATTTACCGTCGCAACCTGCAAAAAGCATTTGTAGAGCAACTGGCCAATAACCTGAAAGTGGATACTTCACCTGCTGCTGCGGCCGCCAGGAGCTTTGGTGTTTCAGCGGATTATAGTCGCACCTCCGATGCAATTTCTATAGCCAAGGCACAACTGCGCTCCCTGCAGGGTGAGATCCGTGCTGCCCTTCCGGCGTACAAGGATGCCACCAGCCGTGCCCACCTGCAGGATGTGGTGGACCGCATTGGCGATGTTCTGGATCCGAAATAGTCTCAAAGCGATAATTTGTTTCAAAGCCCTTTGCGAAAGCAAGGGGCTTTTTATTTTTTGAGATGCGATGGAATTTCCGGCATTGTCCGTTACGGTGAAATAAATTATATTGAGACAAGAAGACTTGTAAAGCAACTGTTGAAATCTTTGATTTCTTTCTTTCACTGCAAAACAACTGTATGGACGACAACGCGAATGACAGAATTATAAGAGGAGTGGAATTCGCTTCAAGCATTATCGAACATCCGTTTCGGCCAAGCCTGCAAATAACGACGCCGTTTCGTTCCCTAAAAGAATGGCTCCATTTTCTTTGCGAGCATGAGCACCGTACTGAACCCGTTTCAGACTATATGATTGCCTTTTCAGATCCGCCACAGGCAACTGCTTACCTGGTAGGCTATGAGCATGGCGTTGAAAATGGAATTCCTGTATCACGTATCGTGTTTCAACCCAAACAGTTTACCTGGTTTTCCTTGCCTGAGGATAGATATGGTGGATTAAATAAAGAGCAATTGATCGACAAAGTCCATGCTGAACTCTATGATTTCTTTACAACCGAACGATTTAGAAATTCTTTTCTGGCCCGCGGGTATCACATCAGTACAAATTTTAAAGAAGACATTTGGTCCCTTTGATAGTTAGAACAGAGAAGACATCAACAGACGGCAGTTTCTTTCTCCGTATACAAACTTTGAAATCAAAACGCATGGCTGCAACTGTCAGCACCATACGAAGAGCAACCCAAGCCGATTCAGAAGCCATGGCCTCCTGCCTGCTGCTGGCCATGGAAGAAATTGTATTTGCCTTTATTGGCGAGAAAACTAAAGCAAAGGCCGCTGCCTTTATGAATTATTTTACCTTACGTGAAAACAATCAGTACTCCTTTCAAAATGGCTGGGTGGTGGAAGAAAACGGAAAGGTGGTTGCTGCCGCAAATGTGTACAACGGCGCTGACCTGCACCGCTTGCGCCAACCGGTTCTGGATTATATCAGGAGCCAGTATCACCGGAATCTTTTGCCTGAAGACGAAACGATTGCGGGTGAATTTTATCTGGACACATTGGGGGTATTGCCGGAGCATCGGGACAAAGGAATCGGCTCCTGCCTGCTTCAATCCCTGCTTGAGGAATATGTATACCGGCAACAGCAAACGCTTGGCTTGCTGGTGGAGGAATCAAATCCGGCCGCATTACGGCTCTACCTGCGAATTGGTTTTGTACCTGCCGGTGAAAAAATGCTGTTGGGAAAAAAGATGCATCACCTACAAGTAAAAGCCGTGGCCAAACCTGAAAGCTTTCAGTAATGAACAAAAACATGTAAAAGGCCAGACCTTTTAGATACTGACCACTGACCACACACCTCCCGATGGCATGATATTTTTCGCTCTGCTAAAAACCAAAAGCCATGGCAATCGACTATCCATTTGAATTTACGCTGGAAAACGGCACCCATGTCGTTGTAAAAAAGCAGGATGCTCATCACTTTAATTTTTCAATGACACCTTCGGATGGTGCCGCCACCCATTTTACCTATGACGACACCGTCACGTTTACCTCTGAAATGGAAGACCGCCTTGACTTTGACCAGCTGAATGCACTTCGCCGCTTTTGGCTGGAGCGGGAAAAAGACGAATTGGGATAAAACCCATTCTCTTACCGGAAAAAAACATCGTAACAAAAGCGTAGCAGAATTCCCACGATCACTACCAGGAAAAACGTGCGGATAAACCGGTTTCCTTTGGCAATCGCCAGTCGTGCACCCAGAAAACCGCCCAGCATATTGGCGGCGGCCATTGGCAGTGCAATCTTCCAGATCAACAAACCTTTGACAAGAAAAAGCGTTACCGATCCAAGATTGGTGGCGAGGTTAACCATTTTGGCATGTGCCGATGCATGCAAAAAATCAAAGTGGAGCAGTGCAATAAAAGCGAGTATAAAAAAACTTCCGGCCCCGGGCCCGATAAAGCCATCATAAAAGCCAATCACCAGGCTGATGAAAATAGCCAGTTGCAATTGCTTCCGTTTCGAGAGTACCTTCTCTTCATCGTGCTGACCGAAATCTTTTTTGGTATAGGTGTAAATGGCCACGGCCGTCAATACCACTACCAGCACAGGTTTCATAAAGCTGTTGCTGACATGGGAAAGCAGGTAAGAGCCACTGTACGATGCAAGAAAAGCAAGGGTGCAGACCACTGCCAGTAAGATCCAGTTGATGCTAACCTTTTTGCTGTACTGCCAGGCCGCAATGGCCGTTCCACTAAAGGCAGGAATCTTCAAGGAACCAATGACGGAGGCTACCGGCAAATGGGGTAATATAACGAGGGCAGCTGGAAGCTGAATCAGCCCGCCGCCGCCCACAATCGCATCCACAAAACCTGCGAGAAAAGCCGCTATACAAAGCAGCAAAATATCCATCCACTCGATTACCATTCCGTACGTATTGTCAATTGCCTATTGCCTATTGTTTCTTTTGCTCTTTCGCCCAGGCATCTTTCAAGGTAACCGTACGGTTGAATACAAGCCGGCTGTAGGTGTCTTTGTTATCAAGCGTAAAATATCCCTTGCGTAAAAACTGGTAACGTTCATCCAGTTTAGCGCTCTTTAGCGCTGGTTCCGCATAAGCCGTTTTTACGACTTGTAATGAATCAGGATTTACGTATTCTTTATAATCACCTTCTTCGTTTGAGGGGTCTTCCACACGGAAAAGGCGGTCGTACAGGCGTACTTCGGCTGTAATGGCGTTGGTGACTTCCACCCAATGCAGAGTGCCTTTTACATTGATGCCGGAGGTGTCGCTGCCGCTTTTGCTCTCAGGAATATACGTACAATGCAGTTCTGTAATGTTGCCGTCTGCGTCTTTCACCGCTTCATCGCAACGAATAATGTAGGCAAACTTCAACCGCACCATGCCACCGGGAAAAAGACGGAAATATTTCTTGGGCGGGTTTTCCATAAAGTCTTCCCGCTCGATGTAAAGTTCTTTTCCAAATGGAATTTCGCGGGTAGGGCTGGCGGAGTCTTCAGGATTGTCCTCTCCTTCCAGCATTTCCACGTCACCGGTATAATTGGTAATGACCACTTTCAGCGGATCAAACACCACCATGCGGCGCAGGGCCACTTTGTTGAGGTGTTCCCGTACACAAAATTCCAGCAGGCCTACGTCCACCAGGTTGTCGCGTTTGGCCACGCCAATGCGTTCGCAGAAATCACGTATGGCTTCTGGCGTGTATCCACGACGGCGCATTCCACTGATGGTGGGCATGCGGGGATCGTCCCAGCTTTCCACATGGCCTTCCTGCACCAGTTGCAATAATTTACGTTTGCTCATCACCGTGTACGAGAGGTTGCGGCGGGCAAATTCGTATTGGTGCGAAGGAAAGGATTCAATATTTTCCAGCAGCCAGTCGTAGAGTTCGCGGTGAGGCACAAACTCCATCGTACAAAGCGAATGCGTTACCTCTTCGATGCTGTCGCTGGGCGGATGCGCCATGTCGTACATGGGATAAATACACCAGGTATCACCGGTACGGTGGTGATGTGCATGCTTGATGCGGTAAAGAATGGGATCACGCATGATCATGTTGGGCGAAGACATATCGATCTTTGCGCGGAGTACATGGGTACCGTCGGGGTACTTGCCGGCCCGCATTTCTTCAAACAGGCGAAGGTTTTCCTCAACGCTGCGATCGCGGTAAGGACTGTTTTTACCGGGCTCCGTTGGCGTGCCTTTCATGGCAGCAATTTCTTCCGAGGTAGAATCATCCACATAGGCCAGCCCTTTTTGAATCAGGCGAACAGCAAACTGGTATAATTGTTCGAAATAATCAGAGGCATAATGTTCGTTTTCCCATTGGTATCCCAGCCAGCGCACATCTTCTTTAATGCTGTCGACATATTCGGTTTCTTCCGTAGATGGGTTAGTATCGTCGAAGCGAAGATTGGTATAACCGCCGTATTTTTTTGCCACGCCAAAATTCAGCCAGATGGAAGTGGCATGGCCAATGTGCAGGTAGCCGTTCGGCTCCGGCGGAAAACGGGTGACAATGGATTTATATTTTCCTTCTTTCAGGTCGTTCTCAATAATTTCCTCAATAAAATTCTGGCTCTTTTCTTCCGTCATGACAAGTTTTTAAAGCGGGACAAAGATAGTTGAAGTCGGCGAAGCCTATTGTCAATAGACAATAAGCAACCAGCAATAGGCAAAGTGTTGTATAAACTGCCTGAAGTAATAAAATATATTTAGGCGGATAAAGGGTGTGGAAAATGAAGAACCAGGTTTGCACAATGCTTAAAGCAAATTGTCTATTGACTTTACACAAGTTCCTTCAGCCTTTCCACTACGCTGTCCACTTCTTCTTTTGTGTTGTATTTGCTAAAGGAAAAACGGATGGTAGTGCAGTCGTTTGCTTTTTGCAAGGCCTGGATCACATGCGAACCCACGCTGGCACCGCTGCTGCAGGCACTTCCGCCCGATACACAGATATTGGCCATATCGAGGCTCATGAGAAGGAAATCGCTTTTTTCCGTTTTCGGAAAACAAACGCTTAATACGGTGTACAACGATTCGGGACAATCATTAAAACCTACACCAGGAATAGCCTCCTGCAGGCGTTGTTTCATGTAGCCTTTCAGATCTTTGATGTACTGGCTTTCCTTTTCATAATCCCGCATGGAAATTTCCAGCGCCCTGGCAAAACCCACGATGCCGTAAACGTTTTCCGTACCGGCCCGCATGTTGCGTTCCTGACCGCCGCCGAAGATGAAAGGTTTGATGGTGACATCGTCACTGACATACAACACACCAACACCTTTGGGCCCATGAAACTTATGACTGGCCGCAGAAATAAAATGCACACCCAGTTTGGAAAGATCGATCGGGTAATGCCCAACCGTTTGCACGCAGTCGGAATGAAAAATGGCACCGTATGTCTGGCACAACTCTCCCACTTTTTTGATGCTGAGGAGTACACCGATTTCGTTGTTGGCATGCATCAGCGAAACCAGGCATTTCTTGCCAACTTCCGTTAATTGATTCAACTGCAATTCAAGGTCAGCATAATCAACAGCGCCGGTGTCAGTGATTTTGACAAAGGAATGCGTGATGTTATTGCAACTGCAGTAATGTTCTACCGTGTGAAGTACGGCGTGGTGTTCGATTGGCGATGTGATAATATGGTTACAACCGAGGTCGCGGATGGAGGTTGAAATGGCCGTGTTGTTGCTTTCGGTTCCGCCACTGGTGAAAAAAATATTGCGGGGATGAACACCCAAAATCTTCGCCACCGATTTCCGGGCATTTTCAATGGCCAGGCGGGTTTCTCTTCCGTAGGAATAAATAGAAGAAGGGTTGCCGAAATGATCGGTCAGGTATGGCATCATCGCTTCCAACACCTCGGGATCAAGACGGGTGGTGGCAGCGTTGTCGAAATAGATACGAACGGCCCCCTGTCCCCCGGTGGGGGAACTTAGGCTAATCCTTTCCTGTTTATTTTCTACCATTTCTTTCATTCGGTCTTTGGATATGTTTATTTCGCTTCTGTTATTGAGTGATCTGTTTACTTTACAGATTCTTTCAATAAATAATGCAACTCCCACTTATGTTCCCCGCTGGGGACAGGGGGTCTACTCTTTCAACTCTTTGATATCCGCCATCAGTCGCTTGGCAATGTTGTTGGCGGTGGTTTCAAAATTGCTTTCCGCATAAATACGGATGATTGGTTCGGTGTTAGACGTACGCAGGTGAACCCAGTCTGTGTCAAACTCAATCTTCAAACCATCTTCCGTGTTGATCGGGTTGTTTTTGTATTTGGATCTGATCTTATCAAAAATGGCCTGTACGTTCACGCCATTTTCCAGTTCGATCTTGTTCTTCGAAATAAAATAATCCGGGTAATTGCCACGGAATGATTTCAATCCTTTGCTGAAGTTGGCAAAATGCGAAAGAAACAACGCAATACCGATCAGCGCATCCCGTCCGTAATGAAAATCCGGAACAATGATGCCGCCGTTGCCTTCGCCACCAATCACTGCATTCACTGCTTTCATTTTCTTTACCACGTTTACCTCACCTACGGCGGACGGATGGTATTCGCCACCGTTTTTCTGCGTAATTTCTTTCAGCGCCTTGGTGCTGCTCATGTTGCTCACCGTGTTGCCTTTGCGTTTGCTCAGCACATAATCCGCTACTGCTACCAGCGTATATTCTTCGCCAAACATGCTGCCGTCTTCGCAAACAAAACAAAGACGATCCACGTCAGGGTCAACAGCAATACCGAAATCAGCATTCTGCTTTACTACCTCATTACTTAAAGACGTCAGGTGTTCGGGCAGTGGCTCGGGGTTGTGGGCAAAACGGCCACTGACGTCGTCATTGATGACAATCACTTCAGCCACTCCCAGTGCTTTCAGCAGTTGCGGTACCACAAGAGCGCCGGTTGAATTGATGGCATCCACCACTACTTTAAAGCCACGTTTTTGAATGGCTTCTGTATTCACCAGCGGGTATTCCAACGCCAGGTCAATGTGTTTTTGCAGGTAAGTATCGTTGGTGCTTACGCTTCCCAGCTTCTCCACCGTTGCAAAGGTTATTTCTTCTTTCTGGGCACGGCTCAGAACTTCGGCGCCGACTGCTGCATCAATAAATTCTCCATCGCCGTTGAGCAATTTCAGCGCATTCCATTCTTTCGGATTATGGCTGGCGGTAATGATGATACCTCCATTCGCTCCTTCGGCTTTTGTAGCAATTTCTACTGTGGGTGTGGTAGAAAGTCCGAGGTTGATGACATCAATGCCTATGCTTACCAGGGAAGAAACAACGAGGTTGCTGACCATGCTGCCACTGATGCGGCCATCGCGACCGATTACAATTTTAGCCGGTACAGTTTTGTCTTCACGGGTTTCGGCAATAATGCTTCCAAAAGCAGTGGAAAATTTTACAATGTCGATAGCGGTTAAGGCCTCACCAGGTTTACCTCCGATGGTTCCCCTGATGCCGGAAATGCTCTTTATCAGTGCCACAAATACATTTTTAAGGAGGGCAAAAATACGGCTTTCGGGCATAAGAGTTGCCGTGTTTGCAGGCTTGAAGCATTTACTTTTGTAAAAAACTGGAAATGATTAACGAGTGGTATAAAGAATGGTTTGATTCGGATTATTACCATAAGCTCTACTTCAACCGGGATGAAAAAGAAGCGCAGGCTTTTATAGATCGCCTGCTGGATCACCTTAAACCTGCCCCACAAAGCCGGATGCTGGACGCCGGTTGTGGCCGCGGCCGGCATGCACGTTATCTCGCGTCGAAAGGATTTGATGTCACAGGGATTGATCTTTCTTTTAACAGCATAGCTTTTGCCAAACAGGCTGAAACCGACAACCTGCATTTTTACCAGCAGGATATGCGCCTGCCTTCCTGGATCAATTATTTTGACTATGCGTTTAACTTCTTCACGTCTTTTGGTTATTTCAACACCCGCCGCGAACATGAGGATGCGGTGCGGTCGCTTGTGAACAATGTAAAGCCGGGCGGCACCTTGCTTTTTGACTACCTCAATGTGCATTATGCCGAAGAGCACCTTGTGCACAACGAATTGAAAAATATTGATGGCACCAGCTATGAAATTCATCGGTGGCACGACGAAACCCATTTTTTCAAACGCATCATCATCAGGGATGCAGCGCTGGAAAAACCGGTGGAGTACACGGAAAAAGTGGCCAAACTGAGCCTGGGCGATTTTACCGATATGCTGTCATTTTACAAAGTGCAGGTGCAGGAAGTATTTGGTGATTATGCCCTGCGGGAATATAATGTACTGAAAACGCCGCGATTGATTGTGATAGCAAAGAAATTTGTCTAAACAGTACCGAATCTCCTTTTTAGCATAAAGCAACTATTTTAAAAAATGAGGTTTCGTAAAGAATACATTTGTCTATTTTTCTGTCTATTCCTCTAATCCAATAAATCACGGTTCAGGTTTGTTATTAAGCAGCATCCACCGGGCGGTTTCCAGGTAGGCTGATGCCAGGGCGCTGTATTTTTTTTGAACGGAATCTTTTTGAGCAGAATTGTAAATCTTTTTTTCGTTCAGTAATTGCAAGGATTCTTTTTCGAACAGGATGTTCTTTGTAAAATAGAAATCATCCGTCAGCAGGCCAATTTCGCCTTCGTCGTGCCGGATAAAAAAAGCGCTGTGGTTATTCTTTTGGCCCACCACATCACGGCCCAGCGTACTGTTTATATGTTTTTGCCCCACGATCCCGGCTATGGTTGGGAGTACATCAATTTGTGAAACAACTTCCTTCCGTTGTTGCGCCGTCAGGTGACCGGGAGCATAAAACAGGAGCGGAATGTGCATTTCAGTGATGCGATTCTCTGTCCATGCCGGCCGGTACACGGCGGTGGCATTGCCCGCTACGCCATGATCGCCTATGAAAACAAAAAGTGTGTTTTGGAAATAGGCTTCTTTTTTAGCCGCTTCCATAAATTTTTCCACGCTGTAATCAAAATAGCGCATTGCATTGTATTCTTCCACCGAGGTAAAACCGTTTGCCTCCAGCGTTTTTTCATCCACCTGTTTTCGAACAAAATCTTTGTCTTCTTCGGCAATGCTGTAGGGCGGATGATTGTCGGCGGTTTGAATAATGGCAAAAAACGGATCCTTTTGCTGCGCAAAGGTTTTATTAGCTTCCAGGAACAACGCTTTGTCGCTGATACCCCACACGTCGATGGGCTTGGATACAAAATCACCTTCCGTCATCATTTTTACGCCAGAAACATTTTGCAAAAGCCCTTCAAAATTGTTGAAAGCCGGGCTGCCGCCAAGAAAGTAAAACCGGTTGTAGCCCTCGAAGTTGTTGATGATGGTGTGCTGGTTTTTGCCCGCTTCGGTACGGGTAGAAAATTTGGCCAACTGCACATCCGGAGTTCCGGTGAGAATGGCAAACATGCCACGGGCCGTAGAAAAATGCGGAGAAAAACAGTGGTTGAAAAAAATACCGCTATCACTAAGCGATTTGAAATAAGGCGTTGTGTTCAACGGGTTCCCGCTCATGCTGCTTTTGTACATGCTGAACGATTCGCAAACCACCAGCACCACATTGGGCTTTTGGGTAAAATAAGCGGCAGATGGCGCTACGGTTCTGCGGTAGGAAGTAGCCGTAGAATCCCAGGCCATCCATTGCTGCAAAACCGGGTAGGCATTCTTTGTTTTGTGTTCGTCAACATGCGGCTTGCGAAAGTGCAGGGTGGAGTAAACCGACTGCAACGGGTTAAGCGAAAGATAACCGCTGAAATCGTCTTTATGCTGAAAAGCCCTGTCCCACTGCAACGGTCCAGGCAAACTTCCGTACACAAAAAATAAGAGCAGAAGAACGGTTGCCAGCAACACATTTTTGCGAAGCGGCAGATCGGAGGCCTTGTCAGCTTCCACCTTTTTGTGCAGGTATTGAAAAAGATAACGAAGGACCAAAACCAACATCACCAGGCCGGCAATCATCCAGAACAGGGGATACATTTCCCAAAGCATTTGTGCAGCGATCACGGTATCGTCGGCAAAATTCAGCACGGTTGCTCCCAGTCTTACCCCAAAGTAGGCAAAGCAGCCGTAATCGATGGCATATATCAGGAAAACGAAAAATGTAGAAAGGGCCAGGTACCACGACCAAAGTTTTTTGTTGCCTACAGAATGATACGGCGAGAACCTCGGCACAACACTGGCCGCAACAATGGGCAGAAGCAATAAACTGATCCACCGCAGGTCGAAACGAAAGCCGAGTAAAAAAGCCGAAACCACATCGGTTGCATCGCCATCCTCCGGTTTAAAAAGCAAAAATGTAAGCAAACGGAAAGCCGTAAACAGCAGGGCATAGATGATGAAGACATTCAGCACCCAGAGCAAGGTTCGTGGCAAGCGTAGTTTAACGATCATGATGTGTCGACGGTAATGGACAAGCTGCAAAAAAAGTCAATTTTTCGCTCTGTGCCGCCTCTTTTCGACGAAACCTGCCTGATGGTGTACATTTGCGCCATGCCAAGCTCCTTACTAAGCGTTTCTTTCTGGCAAACTCTCCAGGATTGGGATACCCGGGCTTTCTTGGCCTTGAATCACAAATTGGCAAACCCATTTTTTGATACCATCCTACCTTTTTTCCGGGATTCGGTATTCTGGGCGCCGCTGTATCTTTTTATTCTTGGATTTGTTTACCTGAATTTTGGCAAAAGAGGACTTTGGTGGTCGGTTGGCTTTTTGACCACGGTAGCCTTGGCCGACCTGACGGGTACCTATTTATTTAAAGAAACCATTCGGCGCATCCGGCCTTGCAACGAGCCGTCGCTGGCCGGTCAGGTACGGCTGGTGATTCATGCCTGCCCCGGAGGCTACAGCTTTCTCTCCAACCATGCCGCCAACCATTTTGGTTTGGCAACATTTATGGTACTTAGTTTTCGAAGTAGTTTTAAACACTGGATATACCTGTTTTACCTGTGGGCCCTGCTGATTTGTTTTGCGCAGATCTATGTAGGTGTGCACTACCCCACCGATATTTTGGCAGGTATGCTGCTGGGTACGTTGGCAGGTTATATTACTGCTACAGTTTACCGTCATAATTTTGGTAAACTGGTCTCTGAACCTTAATTGAAATAGATGGACATTGTCATATTGATCGGATTGATTTTTTTGAACGCTCTTTTTGTAATGGCTGAAATTGCCCTCGTTTCGGCCCGGAAATCCAGACTGGAAAGCATGGCCGATAAAGGTGATGCCAAAGCCCGGAGTGCCCTGGACCTCTCAAACAATCCGGAAATTTTTCTTTCCACCGTACAGATTGGCATTACCCTTATTGCCATTTTTACGGGTGTGTATTCGGGTGAAAAATTCAGCAAGCAACTGCAACCGGTGATTGAGGGCATCACTGTTTTAAAGCCCTATGCCGCTACTATTTCCACCACACTGATTGTTATTCTGGTAACGTATCTCTCCATTGTGTTTGGTGAACTGATTCCCAAGCGAATTGCCTTGATCAATGCGGAGACCATCGCCAAAAACTCAGCCAAGCCTATGGCTGTTTTTTCCCGCATTACGCACCCTTTTGTATGGCTGCTGAATAAAACCAGCAACCTGTTTTTTAAGATCTTCAACATCCGCAGCAAGCGGGATGATTTTGTAACGGAAGACGAGATCAAGGCAATTATCACGGAAGGAACCGAATCGGGCACGGTGGAGGAAGAAGAAAAGGAAATGATCGAACGCATCTTTCACCTCGGCGACCGAAACATTACGTCGCTCATGACCCACCGCAGCGATATTGTGTGGTTTGATGTGAATGATACGGAAGATAAGATTCGGGAGAAAATCTTTCAAAACCCACACTCCTTCTATCCTATCTGCGATAGCGAGATGGATGCGATCAAAGGTGTGGTTTCGCTGAAGGATATGTACCTGAACGACGACTTCACCCTTTTTAAAGACCTGATGAAGCCGGCCCTGTTTGTCCCTGACAACATCTCGGCTTACCAGGTAATGGCCAAGTTCAAGGAATCAAAATTTCACGCTTGTTTTATTGTGGATGAATACGGCAGCCTGCGGGGAATGATCACACTGAATGATATTATGGAAGCCATTGTTGGCGATATGCCTGATGCTGCCGATGAGGATTACGAGATTATCGATCGCGGCGATGGAACCTACCTGGTGGATGCCCAAATCCAGTTTTATAATTTTCTCACCTATTTCAACCGCACCGAGTGGCTGACCGAAGAAGAGCATGAATTTGACACGCTGGCCGGGTGTATCCTGTACGAACTGGAACACATTCCCACCGCCGGCGAAAAATTAAAATGGAAAGGCTTTCGTTTCGAGATTATGGACATGGACGGCCACCGGATTGATAAGGTGTTGGTACAGCCCAGCCAGGAAATCCAGAACGATCTGAAAGAAGAAGCAGAGGAAGAAGAAGAAGAATAAGGAACGTCAAACGTGAGAGGTCAGACGTGAAACTGGGGAGAGTTCACAAGTTGGAAGCTCCAACAAATTATCGTAAATCCTGTTCAGAGTACAGTAACGCACAGTTTCACGTCTGACGTCTGACATCTCACGTCCTCAGTCATTTTTTCCCTGCAGCATGGGCACAAAGCTGAACTGGTCAAACACTTCTTCCCGGATGCTGCCATCGGTCTGCTTGATCAGGCGCTTCATGATCTGCACATCCCCCCCGCCAAACGGAATGACCATCATGCCGCCGGGCTTTAGTTGCGTGATGAGTTTTACCGGGATAATTGGTGCCGCCGCCGTGATCAATACTTTATCAAAAGGTGCAAAGGTAGGAAGCCCTTCGTAGCCGTCTCCGTAAAAGAATTTAATGTTCAGGTATTTTTTCAGGTATTGAAACTGCTTGTTGGAATCAAACAGTTTCTTCTGCCGTTCGATGGTGAAAACCTTGGCCCCCATTTCAGCCAGTACGCAGGCCTGGTAAGCACTCCCGGTGCCAATTTCCAGCACTTTCTCCAATGGCTTTACGTCCAGCAATTGGGTTTGGTAAGCAACCGTGTAAGGTTGTGAAATGGTTTGTCCCGCTTCAATGGGAAAGGCTTTGTCTTCATACGCCACCTCATCAAAAGCAGAGTCTAAAAAAAAATGGCGGGGAATGTTCTCAATAGCAGTCAGGATTCTTTCGTTGGTGATCCCTTTACCTCTTACCGTTTCCACAAGTCTTCTTCGCAAACCTTTGTGACGGTAGGTATCTTCAGTCGCTCTCATTCGGCAAATATATTTACCCCTGCATTGTATTTGCAAGTGTATTTTTACCTATGCTGGAAACACACCTTATCCTTGCGGTTTTGTGGATTGTTTACTGCGTTTTACACAGCGTACTGGCAAGCCTTTCCGTAAAAGCAAGGGTGCAAAAGATGGCCGGCAAACGTTTTCGTCATTACCGGCTTTTTTATACCCTGTTTGCTGCGGTGTCACTTTTTGCAATTGTATTTTACCAGCTGCGCATGCAAAGCGTTGATCTTTTTCCAAAAACAATTTTTTCGACGCTTGCTGGCATCCTTATCGGGATTACCGGTGTTGGCATCATGCTGGTTTGTATTAAAAAATATTTTGTCAGCCTAAGTGGCATAAAAAGCCTGGTGCAGGAAACGCCTTCGTCACAGCTTATGATCAAAGGCATACATCGTTATATGCGCCATCCTTTGTACCTCGGAACGTTTTTGGCCATCTGGGGCTTGTGGTTATTGGCGCCCACCCTGAGCCTGCTTATTTCAAATGTGGTGATCACCGCTTATACCCTTTATGCCATTCAACTGGAAGAAACCAAGCTCATAGCAGAGTTTGGAGACCAGTACCGTGCCTACCAGAAAAGCGTGCCCAAACTGATTCCGCGGTTTCGTTGAACGAAACTATCCTGCTAATCCACCACTCCTTTTTCCCGTTCATCGATTCGGGATACAGATGCACAAAATGGTATGTTTACTTTGTGTTATCGAATACCGCAACCAAATTCATTATAGATAGCATTAAGTCCATCCGCCACAAGAGAAGAAAGCGCTCAACTGAGCGCTTTTTTAGTGTCTGAACTTGGATTTGTTGGATGAGATGTTTGGGATAAAAAGAAAGGCTGTTCGTACGAACAGCCTTTCTTAATAATGATCTTATGAATCCCTACCATCCCATCTATCCCAGTTCAAATATTCAGGATAAGTTCATATCGCTGATGATCTGCTTGATCTTGCCCTTTGCCTTTTGCTGGGCTTCGTCAAACTTGTCCACTGAACCCAGGGATGTATTTACACTAAAGTAAAATT
Source organism: Flavisolibacter longurius (assembly GCA_014163555.1). Lineage (GTDB taxonomy): Bacteria > Bacteroidota > Bacteroidia > Chitinophagales > Chitinophagaceae > Flavisolibacter. Next base: position 72,839 of record JACJGO010000009.1, on the reverse strand, counting down.
TGATCTTGGGTTCCGTACCCGAAGGCCTTGCACTGATCTTGCTGCCGTCTTCAGTTATAAACTGTAATACATTGGATTTGGGAAGGGTAATTTCTTCCGTGGCGCCTGTTTGCAGGTTGGTCTTTACCCGCTTTTCGTAATCCAGCAATTCCACTACTTTGCTGCCGGCCAGTTCTTTAGGAGGATTAGCCCGGAAGTCTTCCATCATGTCTGCAATTTCTTGCTGGCCGTTGCGGCCTTTTTTGGTAATGGAGATCAGGTCTTCCTGGTAGTAGCCAAACTTCACATAGAGGTCCAGCATTTTTTCATACAGGCTGCGGCCTTTCGATTTTTCGTAGGCTGCCATCTCGCACAATAACGCTACCGCCGAAACGGCATCTTTGTCCCGAACCTGGTCGCCGATCATCAGCCCATAACTTTCTTCACCGCCCACAACATATTTTTCAGATCCTTCTTTTTCCCGAATCAGTTCAGCGATCCATTTAAACCCGGTCAGCACATTGTAACAGGTTACTCCGGCTTCTTTTGCAATAACGTCGATCATATTGGTGGTTACAATCGTTTTTACCACCATATCGTTGGGTTGCTGCAGGCCTTTTTCCTTGCGGGCTTCAATCATATAATTAAACGCCAACACAGCAGTCTGGTTTCCGTTCATCAGCACCCATTCGCCCTTGGTATTTTTCACGCCAATGCCTACACGATCCGCATCCGGATCGGTTCCGCAAAGAATATCGGCATCCATCTCCTGCGCTTTTTTCAGGCCAATACTCATGGCTTCACTTTCTTCGGGGTTGGGGTAAACCACGGTGGGGAAATTACCATCGGGTGTCGCCTGTTCCTCTACGATTGTGATATTTTCAAAGCCAAAGGCCTGCAATACCTGCGGCACCAGTTTGATGCCGGTTCCATGAATGGACGTATAAACGATCTTGAGATCTTTCTGCTCTCTGATGACTTCAGGGTAAACGCTGAGCCCTTTCACCATAGCGATGTAGGCTTCATCCAATTCCTTTCCAATTAGGGTAATATTCTTTTCCCCACCCGACCATTTTACGTCGTTCACATCACCGATCTTTTCCACTTCTGTAATCACGGCTTTATCGTGCGGCGGTACCAGTTGACCACCGTCCACCCAGTAAGCTTTATAGCCATTATATTCTTTAGGGTTGTGCGAAGCTGTACACACCACACCACCTTTGCAACCCAGGTGCCGGATGGCGAAAGAAAGTTCCGGTGTTGGGCGCAGTTCTTCAAACAGGAAAACTTTCAGCCCATTGGCAGCAAAAACATTGGCCACGGTTTCGGCAAAAAAGCGGCTGTTGTTGCGGCTGTCGTGTGCAATGGCAACTTTTATTTCTTCGTTGGGGAATGATTGCTTCAGGTAATTGGTATAGCCCTGTGTAGCCATACCTACCGTGTATTTGTTCATCCGGTTAGTACCAATGCCCATGATACCCCGCAAGCCGCCCGTACCAAATTCAAGGTTGCGATAAAAGGCATCCGCCAGTTCGTCCGGATTATTTTGCTGCAGGTCCCGTATACTGCTTTTTACATCGTCATCATAAGCGCCGTTAAGCCAGGTAGCTACTTTTTGCTCGATCTGTGCATCCATATTGCAAGTTTTAATAAAGGTTATGGTTTGGGTTCGTTTGAAGGTATCCTTTTTTTCAAACTACGCGAAGTTAAGTGTCCGTACATTTGATCGGTGAAACCGTGGCTTCTTTGCACATCCCTTTTTTTCTTCATAACCGCATTCAGCCAGACGCCGGCACCCCTAACGCAAAAGGATACGCTCCCTTCATTGCCGGCAGTACCGCATAAAAACTACACCAACCCTGCACGCAAATGGCTTGTTGGCGGCGCCAGCGTAGCTGGATACGGTGGCTCCTTTCTTTTTTTAAGCCAGGCCTGGTACGAGGATTATCCAAAAACCGGCCTGCATACGTTTAACGATGCCGGTGAATGGCAGCAAGTGGATAAAGTGGGGCATGGCTGGACGGCTTATCATACAAGCCGTTTAACATCGGATCTCTGGCGCTGGGCCGGCGTTTCAGAGAAAACGGCGCTTTGGGTGGGAACCGGAAGCAGTATGCTCTACATGCTTTCCATTGAATACCTCGACGGCCGTTCGGCCAAATGGGGATGGAGTTGGGCGGATGTGGGCGCCAACTTTTCCGGTGCTGCTCTTTATGTGGGGCAACAGGCAGCCTGGAAAGAACAGCGTATCGGTTTTAAGTTTTCTTCTTCCGTAAAACAATACGGCCAGGATGACTTACAGGAAAGGGCCGACGACCTGTTTGGGTCTTCTTTCCAGGGACGACTGCTGAAAGATTATAATGCGCAAATCTATTGGATCAGCGCTAACCTGAAAGCCTTTCTTCCGCAAAGCCACTTGCCCGATTGGTTCAACATTGCTTTTGGATACGGTGCCGAGAATATGTTCGGCGGCTACGAAAATATTGCGCTTGATGAAGATGGAAATCTGAGTTTTGACCGGCGGGATCTGAAACGATTCCGCCAGTGGTACCTGGCACCGGATGTGGATTTTACCCGGATCAAAACCAACAGCAAAGTTTTACGCACTGTTTTTTCAGCCCTCAATGTACTGAAATTCCCGGCCCCGGCGCTGGAGCTATCCAATGGTCGCCTGCGGGTGAAGGGGATTGTTTATTAGATATTCGATATTGGATATTGAGATATTGGGATATTCTTTGGATAAGAAGAGCAAGCGGCTAACAGCGAATAACTAGCAGCTCAAAGCTGATGGCTCGCAGCTCTTCCTCAATACAAACAAGCGCCGGTAATTTCTTCCTCAGTTGCTTCTACGGCAATATGTTCCTGTAAGGTTGTGGCAATGGTGAGTCCTGTATAATCGGTTTGAACCGGGAATTGTTTGTGGCTTCGTTCTACCAGTACCAGCGTTTGCAATTTTTTCGGGTAGGCCTGCAGGAAAGGTTTTAACGCATAGAACATGGTTTTGCCGGTGTTGGCCACATCATCGGTAATGATGATCACTTTTCCTTCGATGCCAGTCTGTGGATCAAGGCTTACCTCCAGAGGATCTTTTTTGTTTAACTGAATGGTAACGACGTTGACCGCTACCGGTACAATGCGTTTGAGTTCTGCAGCCACCGATTGCGCCACCACCACCCCGTTGCCCACAATACCGGCAAAAAGAAAATCTTTTTCCTCGCTGTTTTGCTCGGCAATCTCCAGCGCCATACGCCTGATTTTTCGCTTTACAGCATCGCCATCTAGTATATAACTCTTTGTTTCTGCAGAATTCATTTGACCTATTTTTACAGCGGTTAAATTAGCTATATGCAAATCGTGCAACAAATTTTATTTGTCCTCCTAACGGCGCTTGCTATTTGGGTGTTTGCCCGCAAAGTAACGTTCATCAGAAAGAACATAAACATGGGTCGCGATGAAAATTTCGAGCCCCACCCCGACCGCTGGCGCAATGTATTGCTGATGGCGTTCGGACAAAAGCGCATGTTCGACAAACCGCTGGTTGCCTTTTTGCACTTTGCCGTGTATGCCGGTTTTGTTATTATCAACATCGAAATTCTCGAAATCATACTCGATGGCATCTTTGGTACCCACCGCCTGTTTGCACCCACACTTGGCAGCTTTTATACCTTTGTCATTAATTTTTTCGAGATCCTCGCCTTTCTGGTGCTGGCTGCCTGCGTGATTTTTTTGCTGCGCAGAAATTTGGTGAAAGTGCCTCGGCTCAACCGGCAGGAACTCAGCGGCGGTTGGCCACGCAAAGATGCCAACTACATCCTGATATTTGAGATTGTGCTAATGTCCCTCTTCCTCATCATGAATGCATCCGACAAGGCACTGCAACTAAAAAGCTATGGCCATTATGCGGATGTGCAAACTGATTTTTTCGTTTCCGGTTTTATCACGCCACTCTTTGAAAACTTCAGCACATCCACCCTGGTGGGCATTGAACGGGGTGCCTGGTGGCTGCACATTGCGGGTATTTTTGTTTTTCTCAACTACCTGCCCTACTCCAAACACCTGCACATTATCCTGGCCTTTCCCAACACCTATTATGCACGGTTAAAGCCGCAGGGCAAAATGGTAAACATGCCCGAAATTCAAAAGGAAGTGCTCTACGCCATGCAGCCGGAAACTGTTCCCGCCGATGCGGCACAGGATGGACCCAAACGGTTTGGCGCCAAAGACGTAACCGATCTTACCTGGAAGAACCTGATGGATGCTTATACCTGCACCGAGTGTGGTCGCTGTACGGAACAATGCCCGGCTAACCAAACCGGGAAAATTCTTTCGCCGCGAAAGATCATGATGGACACCCGCGACCGGATGGAAGAGATCGGGATCAACCGGGAAAAGGCCAATGGCACCTTCCAGGACGACAGCAAATCGCTCTTGCACGATTATATTACCACCGAAGAACTCTGGGCCTGCACCTCCTGCCAGGCTTGCGTACAGGCTTGCCCGGTACTGATCGATCCGCTCCACATCATTAACCAGTTGAAGCGATACCTGGCCCTGGAAGAAAGCAACCAGCCGGCCGAATGGAATGGCATGTACAGCAATGTGGAAAACAATTTTGCCCCCTGGAAATTCAGCCCGGATGAAAGGGACAAGTGGGCGTCTGAACTGGGATAGATGGGATTCAACGGATCATTAAAAGGAAAGGCAGTACTAAAAAACTGCCTTTCCTTTTATCCCAAACATCCCATCCATCCTACAAATCCCAGTTCAGACATTCACGGTCTAGAGATGATTTTTCTCATCTTTCTCGTTGATGTCCCTCATTAATTCCAAAGGCCGGCAGTTGAACTTTTGCCGGTACTATGCCTGTAATAGAAGCACCTGTCAAACCAAAAGAAAAAAAGCCGGCCCCGGTAACCGTACAGTGTTACCATTGCGGGGAAACCTGCGACAACACGATTGTAGAAGATGATCATATATTTTGTTGCGACGGCTGCAAATTCGTGTACGGCCTGCTGAAAGAAAACGGTCTGTGTAACTACTATGACCTGAGCAACACACCGGGCATCAAGGTCAAAGGCAAGTATAACTCGGAGAAATTCGCTTTCCTGGAAACGGCCGAAGCCCAGCACAAACTCATTACCTTCTCAGACGATAAACAATCGCAGGTAAGCTTTTACTTGCCGCAGATGCATTGCGCCTCCTGCATCTGGCTGCTGGAAAACCTTCACGCTATTCAACCGGGCATCCTGTTTTCTAAAACAAACTTCCAACGCAAAGAAATCTTTATTGCTTTCAACCACGCGGAAACCTCGCTTCGGAAAGTGGTGGAATTGCTGGCTTTTATCGGCTACGAGCCTTATATCAGCCTGAATGAAGGCGAAGAAAAAAAAGACAAAAAAGTAAACCGCAAACAGTTTTATAAAATTGGTGTAGCGGGTTTTTGCTTTAGCAATATCATGATGCTGAGTTTCCCGGAATACTTTTCTTCCGGCGATATCGCTGAAGGAACGTTGAAACATCTTTTTACTTGGCTGAACCTGGTGTTGGCCCTGCCGGTTTTCTTTTACAGTGCTTCCGACTTTTTTGTTTCGGCCTGGAAAGGCCTGCGGCAAAACTGGCTCAACATCGATGCGCCCATTGCCCTATCCATCCTAATCACCTTTTCCCGCAGTGTGTATGAAGTAGTGAGCGGCACCGGCGCCGGTTATTTCGACAGCATGAGTGGGATTGTGCTGTTTATGCTGGCAGGACGCTGGTTTCAGAACAAAACCTATGATTCGTTTTCTTTCGACCGCGACTATAAATCCTATTTTCCACTGGGCATTACCAAACTGGAGGAAGGCAGAGAAGTGCCGGCTACCATCAGCAGCCTTCAAAAAGGCGATCATATCATTGTGCGCCATGGTGAAATGGTACCGGCGGATTCCGTTCTCCTGGGGGGTGAAGGCAGCATCGATTACAGCTTTGTATCCGGCGAGAACACACCTGTGCTTAAAAAGAAAGGCGAGTTAATTTATGCCGGCGCCAAGCAACTGGGCGGAAGCATTGAGCTGCAGGTTATCAAAACCGTAAACCAGAGTTATATCACGCAGCTCTGGAACAACAATGATTTTTTTGCCGACCAGAAAAACGGTGAAAAATCTTTTATCCACCCCTGGAGCCGCTATTTTACGGTGGTGTTGTTTACGCTGTGCGCAACTGCCGGCGTGTACTGGGCTATCGTCAACCCATCCAATATTTTACCGGCCATTTCAGCTTCACTGATTGTGGCTTGTCCCTGTATGCTGCTGCTGTCGGCCACCTTTACATTTGGCAATATGCTGCGCTACTTTGGACGCAACAAGCTGTACCTGAAAAATGCAACGGTGATTGAGTCCTTAGCCAGCATTAATCATATTGTTTTTGACAAAACCGGTACGCTGACGTATACCTCCAGTGCCGATATTGAATTTATTGGCGGCATTCTTTCCCGCGAAGAGAAAAAGGCCGTTTATTCATTGGTAAAAGAATCGGCCCACCCCCTGAGCCGGTTGGTGAAAGACCACCTGCTTCGTAAAGGCGTGGATACAGCTTTTACTGTTACCAATTACAAGGAATTAACCGGCAAGGGAACGGAAGCTATTGTTAATGGCAAGCGGCTGCGGATCGGTTCCTGCTTTTTTGTAGCTGGCTACCAGGAGCAAAAGGGAACATCTGCAGAAGTCTGGGTTTCTATTGACAACAGCGTGAAAGGGTATTTCTGCATTCATAACCTGTACCGCAATGGTGTGGAAGACATGGTGACTAAACTGGAGGCCGACGAATATAAACTTCACCTGCTTTCCGGCGACAACAGTGCTGAAAAAGAAAAGCTGCGGTCATTCTTTGGGAAAGACACACCCATGTTTTTTACTCAATCGCCGCAGGATAAACTGGGGTATATAAAAACCTTGCAACAGGAGCAGAATGCCAATGTGCTGATGCTGGGCGATGGCCTCAACGATGCCGGTGCCCTGAAACAGAGCAAGGTAGGCATAGCTGTGACAGAAAACACGAGCCAGTTTACACCGGCTTCGGATGCTATCCTGGACAGTGGCCATGTGCAGCAATTGCCGGCATTTATCAGTTATGCCAAAGCTGGGAAACGCATTGTATTGTGGAGCTGGATACTATCTTTTATGTACAATACGGTTGGATTAAGCATTGCGTTGCAGGCGAAAATGTCGCCGATGGTGGCCGCCATTCTGATGCCGATGACGTCCATTACAATTGTAACCTTTGTTTCGGTGGCAACGTCAATCGCCGCGAAGCGGAGGGGATTGTGATGTTTGTTTGATTGAAAGCAGGGTAAAATGAAAGGCTCTATACTTCAGTTTACAACCTGCATGTGTATGTTATGTTTTATGCTTGTCATCTCGAGGAAGGACGGTTCTTTCGGTTGAGGTATTGACAGCGTTGTTTGCAGGCATGTTTTGCGTTAGGTTGTTTTCCACTTTTTTGTCTTGACGCAAAAAGTGGAGCAAAAAAGTCAAGGAAAAAGCAAATGCTCCGATGCTTTTTCCAGACCAGCGCCCAACAGGCAGGCATCATAGGTTGTCCCTTTCATTTTGTAAACAGTCTTTCTTTTCAATGCAGCCCTCACGACAAGTTGCATAAACCAATTCTTTTTTATCGGCTGATAAAACAAGAATCTAAAGGCGCTGTATTGCGCTATTCTTTTCTTATAGCAAATAGAAGCGTTAGCCCATGCGCAATAAGGCGCTGAACAAGGGAGTGAAGGGTTAGAATTATGGATGGTTCTTCTCACTTGAAAATTTGTAGTTGAGCATTGACCATTGAAAATTTATAACCACGGTGGTCCAATTTCTGGCGGGCAATTCCCAACCAAAATCACTCCTTCGTCCCATTTACCTGATTTTTCTCATAAAATCCTTTGATACACCTCATCCCCTGCCGTTGGCCGGAAAAATATTTTTGACCCTGAAAATCTTCCCATGAGTGTTATCATCATCCTGGTCATCATCAGTGTCATTGTTGCCGGAACCTTTCTGGCGGCTTTTATCATTTCGGTGAGAAAAGGCCAGTATGACGACGACTATACGCCTTCGGTACGCATGCTGTTTGACGATACCATTCCTGAAAACAAAACTTCTAAATAACGACCAAAGATGCTACAACAATCATCGGTAGAGCCGAAAGTTATTCATGCCAAAACAAGAGCAGGCAACCTGGAAACGTTTTACTACGACAACACCCTTGTCCGCAATTTTGCCTACGCCACCATCATCTGGGGTGTGGTGGGAATGCTGGGCGGCCTTTGGGTGGCCTTGCAGCTTGTTTTTCCGCAAACGCTCAACATGGGCGCCAATTTTAGTTTTGGCCGCCTCCGTCCGCTGCACACCAATGCCGTGATCTTTGCTTTCGTCGGCAATGGTATTTTCATGGGATATTATTACTCCATTCAACGGTTGCTGAAAACCCGCATGTGGAGTGACCTGATGGGAAAGATCCATTTCTGGGGCTGGCAACTGATCATCGTGGCCGCAGCCATTACCCTGCCCCTGGGTTATACCTCCGGTAAAGAATACGCTGAGCTGGAATGGCCGATCGACATCGCCATTACCGTCATCTGGGTAGTATTTGGCTGGAACATGTTTGCCACCATCTTAAAAAGAAGAGAAAGACACCTTTATGTAGCAGTGTGGTTTTACATTGCTACGTTCATTACAGTAGCTGTCCTGCACGTTGTTAACTCCATTGAAATTCCGGTTAGCTTCCTAAAAAGCTATCCCGTATATGCCGGTGTGCAGGATGCACTGGTGCAGTGGTGGTATGGTCACAACGCCGTGGCTTTCTTCCTTACCACGCCGTACCTGGGTCTGATGTATTACTTCCTGCCCAAAGCAGCCAACCGCCCGGTGTATTCCTACAAGCTTTCCATCATCCACTTCTGGGCCCTGATCTTTATTTACATCTGGGCCGGCCCGCACCACCTCCTGTACTCTGCCCTTCCCAACTGGGCCCAGTCACTGGGAATCGTGTTTTCGTTCACCCTCATCTTCCCAAGCTGGGGTGGTATGATCAACGGTCTGCTTACGCTGCGCGGCGCCTGGGACAAGGTTCGCGAAGACGTAGTGCTGAAATTTATGGTGGTGGCCGTTACCTGTTATGGTATGGCCACGTTTGAAGGCCCGATGCTGTCGCTGAAAAGCATCAATGCCATCTCCCACTTTACCGACTGGACCATTGCCCACGTACACGTTGGTGGCCTTGGCTGGAACGCCATGCTCACCTTCGGTATAGTGTACTGGCTGATCCCAAAAATCTTCCGCACAGAACTGTACTCGAAAAAGCTGGCTTCTTTCCACTTCTGGATTGCCACACTGGGTATCCTCTTCTATGCCATTCCCATGTATGTTGCAGGCTTTATGCAGGCCTCCATGTGGAACGAGTTCACGCCGAGCGGTCAACTGAAATACCAGTTCCTGGAAACGGTTACATTCATGAAGCCTTTCTATGCCGTGCGTGGATTTGGCGGAGCCCTGTTTGTACTGGGTGCCATTATCATGATGTACAACATCTTCAAAACTGTGCGCAAGGCCAAGTTGCTTGCCAATGAAGCGGCTGAAGCCCCTGCCCTGGAAAAAACATATGTTCCGCACAAAGGTGAACACTGGCACCGTTGGATTGAGCGCAGACCAACCCCGCTGCTGGTTCTGAGCCTGATCGTGATCCTGATTGGCGGTGCGGTGGAAATGGTCCCCACCTTCCTGGTGAAATCAAACATTCCCACGATTGCCAGCGTGAAGCCGTATACACCGCTGGAACTGCAAGGCCGTGACATTTATATCCGTGAAGGTTGTTATACCTGTCACTCGCAGATGATTCGTCCGTTCCGCAGCGAAACCGAACGTTATGGCGAATACGCTAAAGCCGGTGAGTTTGTGTATGATCATCCCTTCCAGTGGGGATCGAAAAGAACGGGTCCGGACCTGAGCCGTGCTGGTGTAGGGAACAACAAAAAATCCAACACCTGGCACTTCAACCACTTCGATGATCCGCAAGCCATTTCCACCGGTTCGGTAATGCCGCCTTATTCCTTCCTGATCGACAACAAGCTGGATACCGCCAGCACACCTGGAAAGATCAGAGCGATGCAAAACCTGGGTGTTCCCTACGAAGAAGGTTTTGACAAAAAGGCCAATGCGGAGCTGATGAAGCAGGCCGATGAAATTGCTTCTTCACTGAAAAAGGATAAGATCAATGTAGATTCCGACAAAGAAGTGATTGCCATCATTGCTTACCTGCAACGCCTGGGCACGGATATCGGAAAAAATAAACAAACAGCGGAAAACAAATAAACCGGTGAGTGGTGAGTCGTGAGTGAACAATGAAATGCTACCGACTCACCACTGACCACTCACAACTCACAAAAATTAGCCATGCTTAAGTATATTAAAAACTATGCCGCTTCCATTAAAGACATTGACATCTATCCGATTTTCTCACTGGTTGTTTTTGTTCTCTTTTTTGCGGCCATGCTTTACCTGGTCAAAAGAATGGACAAGCAACGGGCCGACGATATGCGCCACATGCCCCTGGACCTGGAACCTGATACCACTAACACATTGAATACTGTAAAACAAGCCTGATTTGTATGAGAAACAAATTGAATTTTAAATGGGTTTTTGCCTTTCTCTTTTGCGGCTTCGGCTTCGTTGGCTCCGCACAGGAACTAACCGACAAAGCAGCGGAAGCAACCGCCACGCCACCGGCAGACCCTTTCTTTACTGGTGTTACAATAGGGCTCATCCTGTTGCTCCTCATGATCTTTTTTGGTGTGATGCACCTTGTTTCAAAAATCGGTACCATCGGAAAGGAGGAGCAAAAAGCATCGTCTTTCCGTGAATGGTGGTCGCGGATGGATGCCAAACTTTTCACCAAGGCCATTCCTATTGAAAAGGAAGCCGATCACCTCCTGGACCATGATTATGATGGCATCCAGGAACTGGATAACTCCCTTCCACCCTGGTGGAAATATGGCTTCTACATCACGGTTGTAGTGGCAGTTTTCTACATGCTTCGCTACCATGTTTGGAACACAGGTCCTACGCCGGAACAGGAGTACCAGACAGAAATGGCAGCGGCTGAAAAACAGATCGAAGAATACCGCAAAAAAGCCGGTGATATGGTGGATGAAAAAACCGTTACGCTGGCCGATGCCAAAGGCATTGTAGAAGGTGCCAAGATCTACTCGCAATCCTGTATTGCCTGCCATGGCGGTAAAGGCGAAGGCGGTGTAGGTCCCAATCTTACCGACAATTATTGGATGCACGGCGGAACCATCAACGATGTTTTCAAGACCATAAAGTTTGGTGTTCCCGAAAAAGGCATGCAGGCCTGGGAAAAGACCTTCTCACCGTCGCAGATTAAAAACATCGCCAGCTATATTAAAAGCATTGCCGGCACAAACCCACCGAACGGCAAAGCACCGCAAGGCGAACCTTTTGAAGACAAAGCTAATAACAAGGCAGCAGCCAAAGATTCTGCTGCCATAGCAAAAAGATAATGGAAACAACCACCCCAACCCATACCGAAGTAAAAGGCGAAAAGAAAGTTGTCATCGACCAGTCGTTCCGGGATTCGATTGCAACAGTGAATGCGCAGGGAAAACGCAACTTTCTTTTTCCGAAAAAACCAAAGGGCAAGTTATACAACCTGCGTACAATGGCTACGGTCATTTACCTGGCTGTGTTCTTTACCCTGCCGTTTTTGAAAGTGAATGGAGAGCCGTTATTCTTGTTTCATGTGATTGAACGGAAATTCATCTTCTTTGGACAGATCTTCTGGCCACAGGACTTTTTCATCTTCGCCATCGGGTTGTTAACCTTTATTGTTTTCATCTGTGTTTTTACAGTGGTTTTCGGACGGGCTTTTTGTGGGTGGGCCTGTCCGCAAACCATTTTCATGGAAATGATCTTTCGCAAGATCGAGTACTGGCTGGACGGCGATGCCCAAGCCCAAAGGCGGTTAAAAGAAATGCCCTGGAATGCGTATAAAATCCGCAAACGGGCGGTAAAGATCACTGTGTTTTATGCCATCTCCTTCCTGATCGCAAACTTCTTCCTCTCCTACATCATTGGCATGGACCAACTCAAAGTGATGGTGAAGAACGGCATCTTTGAGCACTATGTCACCTTCATGTCGCTGATAGGTTTTTCCACAGTTTTCTTCTTTGTTTTTTATTGGTTTCGTGAGCAGGTCTGTCTTGTGGTTTGTCCCTACGGCCGGTTGCAGGGTGTGTTGCTCGACAAAAAATCAATGGTGGTTGCCTACGATTACGGCCGCGGTGAACCCAGAGGAAAATTGAAACAAGCCAAGCTTGATCTTTCGCAGGGCGACTGTATTGATTGTTTTGCCTGCGTTCGGGTTTGTCCAACGGGGATCGATATCCGTAACGGCACGCAGCTTGAATGCGTGAACTGTACGGCCTGTATCGATGCCTGCGACGACATCATGACTAAGATCAACAAGCCGCTGGGGCTTATCCGGATCGATTCGGAAGAAAACATTGCCACCGGCAAAAAGAACAAGTTCAACTGGCGGGTAGCGGCTTACTCGATTGTGCTGGTTTTGCTCTTAGGTTTCCTGGGCTTCCTGGTGGCGAGCCGCACCGATGTAGATGCTACCGTTTTGCGTACGCCGGGACAGATCTATCAAGCTCTCCCCGATGGCCGCATTTCGAATCTGTACAGCATTAAGCTGGCCAACAAAACCCGCAAGGATATTCCGCTGACACTAAAGCTGGAGGACCTGGACGGTGAAGTAGAGGTGATTGGCAACAAACTGACCGTGGCAAAAGAATCTTATTTCCAGTCGCCATTTTTTATCAAGCTCAAACCGGAACAATTGGATCGCCGCAAAACAAAAATCAGGATCGGCGTGTACCAGGATCATAAACGCATAGAGGTAGCGGAAACTACTTTTATGGGACCGCGGTAAGTGAGAAGCTAGCGGTTTAAGCTGTGAGCTATGAGCGGTTTGCACGAAACATAAAACCTAGAACATTTTAAATCGAAAATCAAACGAAACAATCATGCGAATTAGTTGGGGTTATAAAATATTTATCGGGTATTCGCTTTTTGTCATTGGGATGCTCTTCCTGGTGTACAAGGCCAGCAACCAGAGTTTCGACCTTGTAACAGAAAACTATTACGAAGCCGAACTGAAATACCAGGAGGTGATTGACCAGAAAGAACGGGTGGCTAATCTATCCACGCCACCAAAGATCCAGCATACCATAAACTCGGTTTCGGTTCAGTTGCCGCAGGAATTCACCGGCAAGGAAGTGAAAGGCGAAGTGTACCTCTACCGGGCCTCTGATGCTTCGAAAGACATTCGCCAAAGCTTTTCCACCAGCGATGGATTCTACAAGCTTCAGATGGAAAAAGAATTGTCGGGCATGTACGAGGTCAAACTGTATTGGCAGTCGGGAGGCAAAACCTTTTACCACGAAAGCAGGATGTTTTTTTAAATTTTTATGAGCATCACCGAAATCATCAGCGCGGGATTTATCATGGGGGCTGTGGGCAGCCTGCACTGCATTGGCATGTGCGGCCCGCTGGCTATGGCTCTTCCGCTGGGCAACCGCAGCGCAGGCGGCCGGCTGACGGGTGGTGTTCTTTATAATATTGGCCGTGTGCTAACCTATACCTGGCTTGGATTGGTGATGGGCCTGGCCGGTGGTTTTTTGATCACGCCAAAAATCCAAAGCACGGTTTCGCTTGCATTTGGAACCGCTATTCTTTTGTATTTATGCCTGCCGGCGACGGTAAAACGCTCCCTTTCAAAATCATCCAAAGCGCAGGGATTTTTTATGACCTTGCGTACCCAATTGGGCAAATTGCTTTCCACTCCCACCAACAGTTCCCTGTTCGGCATTGGAATGCTGAACGGCCTTTTGCCCTGTGGCATGATCTATATCGCCTTAACATCTTCCTTTCTTACCGGCAGCAGTGTAAACGGAGGGTTGTTTATGACTGCCTTTGGCCTGGGAACAGTTCCGGCCATGTTATCGGCTGTATTTTTTGGAAGTTTTGTAAGCCAGCAGGTGCGGATGCGTCTGCGTAAAACCATTCCTGTTTTTATGGCTTGCATGGCCGCCTTGCTGGTGCTTCGCGGCTTAAACCTGGGCATTCCTTACATCAGCCCTGCACTACCGCAGGATGGTAGCAGCAGTGAAGTGATCTGTCATTGACGGGATTCCAGCCCACACAAATTTGTCCGTTTTTCTCATGTGTGTGTACTATAAAAAATGCTCCCGTTTGGGAGCATTTTTTCTTTCGCTGGATTTTACCAACCACTCAGTTATAGCTACCAAATACTGGCCAAATCAGCAAACTACTGGATTATCTTTTCGCAAAATACATAGATGATTATTTTTATATAAATAGTAAGATATCGTACCTTACTATAGAGGATAAATATTTATGTGGGGGCATAAACCAACCAAAGCTTTGAGTGGCTTCTTGCTGCTTTTCTCCACACATTTTTTGCTGCCCTGCTTTGCACAAACCCGAAGGATCGACAGTTTACTACAAGTATTGCCATCAGCCAGGGATTCACAACGTATCGATTACCTGAATAAGTTGAGCTACGCTTATCTTTTGGCTGAAAACAAGGATTCAGCCATCCGGTATGTACAAATGGCCAGGCAGGAAGCCTCACAAATAAAGTACAGCTATGGCTGCGCAAAATCGCTTTTGCACCAGGCACAACTGGTTAAACATTTTGACAATGATTTTGCAAAAGCAGAATCACTGGCAAAAGCATCGCTTTTTTGGTATAATCGTTCGGCAAACAAAGAGGATATTAACCTGGCATACATGCTTCTTGTTTCGGCTACGGCGGCACAGAGCAAGTACGATGAGGCTTTGTTTTATTCGGAATTGAATTACCAGTGGGCGAAACAGTCCAACAGCCTTTATAATATTCTGACAGCCTTGCAATGGTCGATACAGATTTATTTCCAAAATGGTGATTATGAAAAAAGCTTTCAACTTGCGCAAGAATCGCATGATCTGTCATTGCAAACCGGCAATAAACAAAAATTGTTTTACACCTTTATAATATTGGCCAAACTCTATTTGGTCATTGAAGATTATGTCTCAGCTATCAATTATTACCGCCAGGCATTTCAAATGGAGGATGACAGCATCCGGAGATATAGCGTACAAATCGGGAGCGATATATGGATCAAAATGCAGTTTGCAGAATCGTTTGCACACCTGCGGAAATTTGATTCAGCCTGGTATTATTATCGCGTATTTAAACCGGTGGCGGACAAACCTGTTCATGCCCGCATTTACTGGGTAAGTACCGGGTTGTGTCATCTCCTGCAAAACAATTATCCGCAGGCATTACAAAACTTTCACCTGGGTTTGGCTGAACACAGAAAGCTGAATGACCGCAATGAAGTCATGCGAACGCTCCTCTACCTTGGAAAAGCCTACCTGGCACTTGGAAAAAACGGCGAAGCGCTTTTATACGGTCGCGAGGGATTGCAACTAGCCAAGCAAACAAAAGCAAAACATTCCATACGTGATGGCTATGAAATCCTGTACACTGTCTTCGACCGCTTACACCAGCCAGATAGCGCCAACACCTATTTCCGACAGTACGCTATCGAAAAAGAATCTGTCATCAGTGCGCAAACGAGAGGCAGGCTGGCTGCTTACAAGTATGAACAAAGGCTGGAATTCATGAATAAGGAAAAAGAAGTTCAGCAGGCAAGAATTACACAAGAAACATTCATCAAAAACCTGCTGATTGCAGGAATTACGTTATTGCTTATACTCAGTGCGCTTCTCTTACGGAATAGCAGGTTGCGGCGAAAAAATGAAAGACAAAAACTGGAACATCAACTGAAAGTAGAACACTTGGAAAGTGAAAAGACCAAAGCCAGTCTGCAGCAGCAAGCCACCGAACTGGAGATGCAGGCACTACGGGCCCAAATGAATCCACATTTTATTTTCAACTCGCTGAACTCTATCAATCATTTTATCCTGCAAAACAACAAGCGGCAGGCTTCGGAATACCTGACCAAGTTCTCACGGCTGACAAGGTTAATCCTGCAGAATTCCCAGGCTGCACTGGTACCCTTGCAAACCGAAATAGAATCACTGGAGCTTTATCTTGAATTGGAAGTTCTTCGCTTTGATCAGCATTTTACCTACAGCATTTCCATTCCCGAAAAAACAAACATAGCCGGTATTAAGCTACCGCCACTGATTCTGCAGCCTTATGTTGAAAATGCAATCTGGCATGGCCTTATGCCAAAAGAGGAAAAAGGACTTCTAAAGATTGAATTTATGGAAAAAGAGCCCTGGTTGTTCTGCAAGATTTCCGACAATGGTGTTGGCCGGCAACATGCAAAAAAACAAAAGCAACTGTCTTCTTCCACTCATAAATCCATGGGACTGGAAATTACTGCGCACAGGCTTGCCAACCTGCAAGGGGCAACGGGTAAGCCTTCTGTAACCATCCATGACTTGGTGAATCCGGACGGCAATCCTGCCGGAACAGAAGTTATCCTTAAACTCCCATTGGTGTATGCTCAAAGCAATATTGATAGACGATGAGATTCATTCCTTAGAATCGCTAGCCCTCTTGCTGGAAGACTTCTGTCCGGATGTGCAGATCATAAACAAATGCCGTTCAGCAAAGGAAGGATTGACAGCCATCAGAAGTGAGAACCCGGACCTGGTGTTTCTGGATATTGAAATGCCGAATATTAACGGTTTTGAGATGCTGGAACAACTGAACAAAATCCCCTTTGCCGTCATCTTTACAACCGGATATGACCAGTATGCCATTAAAGCCATCCGTTTTAACGCTCTTGATTATTTATTAAAACCCATCGACCCTACAGAACTGGTAAATGCCATAAAAAAAGTACAGCAGCAACACTACCTTCCTTTGGCAGAGCAGTTTCAACTGCTGTTGAAACAAGTGCAAAACAAAGATCATCAATTCAACAAAATAGCGATTCCTACATTGGAGGGTTTCGAATTGTTACCGGCCAGCCATATTATCCGTTGCGAAGCAGCCGACAATTATAGTCACCTGATAATACACAACCGCAATACCCTTACTGCCTGTCGTACGTTGAAAGAGATTGAAGAACAATTACACAACTTTACCTACTTTCTGCGGGTGCATCATTCGCATATCGTTAACCTTAACGAGGTCACACGGTATGTACGGGGCGAGGGTGGCTACCTTATCATGAGTGATGGCAGCACGGTGAGTGTATCCAGAAGTAAAAAAGAGGCGCTTCTGAAGCTGTTTTAGTCTAACCGGAACCACAGCTGCGGAACAAGAGGCCATCATAAACCCCATCCTGTCACAGCATTCGCTCACCCATCTACACCAGTGACGTACACAATTTGCCAACGACTCATTGCCGCAGGCTTCAGGCCATTTACAACCGTAGCTTTCCCTTGCAATAAAATTCCGCTAATCAACTTAAAACACATCACCATGAAACAACTGCTCTTTCTGCTCCCATGTTTTGTGATCGTCATTTTTTCTACCGCCAAATCACAGAAAATGGCCAAGCCTACCGCCACAAAATCAATTCGGCTTCATGCTGAAACACCTAAAAAGATTGCCAGCGAATCTATTCTATTAAAATTTCACGAAGACTATCCAACCGTCACCGATGATGCCTGGGCCACCACCGAAAAAGGTTACCTTGTCAGTTTTTCACTGGATGAAATCAAATACACGGTGTTTCTTGACCACCGCGGGATAAAAACAAGCCAGATCCGCTACGACAGGGGACGGTTGTTACCTGAAGCTGCTCGTAAAAAGCTAAAGGAAAATTTTCCTTGTTTTAAAATTGGTTGGGTTAAAGAAATCACTACCCTGAACGGCATAGCTCACCAGGTAAGAATCGAAAATGACTGGGAATGGAAAGTTCTCAAAATAAATGAAGAGGAAATGGACATCATGGAAGTATACAAAAAGGACTGACGCAGAATAGCAGGCAAAAAAAATGCTCCCGGTTGGGAGCATTTTTTCTTTCGTCAGGCTTTATCAGAACGGCAGATCGTCTGCGACGTCGTTGCTAATGCTAACAGGATTGGATGTTTGCGTTTGGGGTTCGGAGCGGGCTTGATTTTCGCCGCCGCCAAATCCGTTGCCTTCGCCTTTGCGGCCCAGCAACTGCACTTCCCGTACACGGAGGGAAAGCGAAGCACCAGCGGTGCCGTCATTGCGGGTGAAAGAACGAACTTCAGGGGTGCCTTCCGCAAAAACCTGCGTTCCTTTTTGGAGGTAAGGTGCAATGGCAGTGCGGTCGGTCCAGTAAGCGCAATCAACCCAGGTTGTTTTTTCCTGGTTGTTTCCCTGGCTGTCGCGGTATTTCTCCGTGTGGGCCACAGTAAAGTTGATTACATTTTTTCCGTTAACGGTGTTAACGACGCAATCCTTACCAAGATTGCCGATGATTTGCATTTTGATCATAGTGCTCAGTATTTAGTCTAATAATGGGTACAAGATACGGATTTCACTGCAAAATTTGCTGTTCGCATGCCGTGCTTTAACGAAGTTTAGCAAGCTAAAAATGATTGGAATCCCACAGAATTTTCAACCTGATTTTATTCTAACAATGCCTGTTTTTCCCCGCCATAACAGGCCGTTTGACAACCTGCCCGGTTGTGAAATATGGGAGAATGCAGTCTTTATGGGAACTACTATTTTTACCCCTATACATTAAATCCGTTTTATGCCCACACTGGTACACCTGGCCGATGAAAAGAACATGCAGAAGATCATTAAAAACGGTATCAAAACCGGCCGTTACGGACTGGGTGTGTACTGCATGCCAATGTTGCCCAGTTTTTATGTCAGTCATCAATGGTTACGTGAGCTGAAGCAAAATGGAGCCCGCACGTATGTAGGTGTTTATTTTAAACTTTCTTCGGAGGAAAAAGTGTTTGCCGGCAGATACGACAAACCCCACCGCTACATTCCGCTTGGTGAGGCCAGCAGCGAAATTATGGACCTGGAAGATCCACTGGGCTATGAACTGATCATCGACCGAAAGATCGAAGCATCGGAAATCACAAAAGTTGCCTACCTGCCACAAACACTCGGCTGGCGGCATTTTCCGGGTAGTCACAACAAACCGCCCTGCGCCTGCGACTACTGCCTGCGTCAGACCATCAAGGAGCGAAAAACCCTGAACCGCATCAACAAAGATGAAAAGCCCTGATCTCTATGCCTGTCACCAGGGCATTGAACCTGATCCATTTTTCCAATCAAGAAAGAAGGTTTCTCCTGCATCTTCTCCCTGCTTTTCCACGCCTTATCTTCGCCGGTATGAATGTTTTTAAGTTTGGAGGTGCTTCGGTAAGTACGGCAGAACGGATAAGCGGTGTAGCCGAAATTTTAAAACGTTACAAAGGTGAAAAGCTCCTGGTCATTGTTTCTGCCATGGGCAAAACAACCAATGCTCTGGAAAAAGTAGCCGAGGCATTTTTTGAGAATAAAAGGTCAGAAGCCCTGGAACTGTTTGCTGCAGTGAAGGATAGTCACAACGATGTATCCACCCAACTGATGGGTGCTCCCCTGCCGCAACTGGCAGAATTTTATACCGAAATTGAATGGTTGCTGCACGACAAGCCTGTGCAGTCTTTTGATTATTATTACGACCAGATTGTTTGCATAGGCGAACTTCTTTCTTCGGCTATAGTCAGCCACTATCTTAACCAGGCCGGTGTGGCCAACCAATGGATGGATGTCAGGGATGTGATTCGCACCGATGATAATTTCCGCGATGCACGCATCGACTGGACCATAACGGCTGAAAAAGTGCAATCGCAGGTCAAACCGTTGTTTCAGCAAACGGATATTGTGCTGACACAGGGCTTTATCGGCGCTACCGATGAAAACGAAAGCACTACCCTGGGTCGTGAAGGGAGCGATTTTTCCGCGGCCATTTTTGCCAACCTGCTGGGGGCCGAAAAGCAGGTGATCTGGAAAGATGTGCAGGGGGTGATGAATGCGGATCCAAAACAATACGCCGAAGCGCAGTGGATCAAAGAACTGAATTACCGCGAAGTGATCGAGATGGCTTTTTACGGGGCGCAGGTAATCCACCCTAAAACCATCAAGCCCCTGCAGAACAAAGGCATTCCGCTTTATGTAAAATCATTTCTGAACCCGGATGCGGAAGGCACCTGTATCCATAACCAAAACGTGTATAACCTGCCGCCGATCATTGTTTACAAAAGTGGCCAGGTACTGGTGCAGCTTTCGTCCAGGGATTTTTCCTTTGTAGGCGAAGGGCTGACCGCAGACGTGTACAACCTGCTTTCGCAGTTAAAATTCAAACCCAACCTGACGCAAAACGCAGCCATCAGTCTTTTGTGTGTGTTGGATGACCGAGCCGATAAAATTGAAGCTTTTGCCCTGGAAGCGAGTGAAAAATTTGATGTTAGCGTCAAAAAAAACCTTACCCTTTTGACCATCCGGCATTACAACGAAGAATTGCTGAACCGACTCACGGCCGGCTTCTCCATTGTTTTACGGCAACAGACACCCGAAACGGTGCAACTGCTTTTGGAAGCTAAGGTTTGATTGCGCTTTTGGCTTCTATATGCCACTAGTTTCGTTGTTCTGAAGACTTCTTTTCTCTCAATAGCCCGCTGCTTGAGCGCGGGGTAAGGGTATACATTTCAGAATAGATTTATCGGCTTTTGCCAAATTCTGCCTGCAATTGCCCCCTCATGTATGTCGGGGATTAATTTTTCAAAAGCCAAATTGGCTATCGGATTCAGCCAATAGCGTCAGAGGTTCGGCTAAAGCCGATACAAAGAGTTCATCTTTTTGTTTGCAACATCCCCGGGGTAAGGCAGCCGGGCAATCAGAGGGACTTTTGATCACCTATTGTCAATAGTCAGAAAAACAACTCTTAACACATCACTCATTATTCACCACTTCACAGCGCCAACTGACTGCACCCCCGGATATCAGTATTATCCATCCGGCCCAATACTTCAAAGCTGTTGTCTTCCTGCGTTTGTCCCAGGTCTTCTGTAGCAATAAAGCTGCACGACCAGAAATTTGCCAGGTCGATCACATTTATAGCACCGGACCGGTGGCCAATGGAAAACGGATCGGTTTCATCGCGAAGCAAAACCTTCATCCAGGGCGGACAGCGGTACCGGCCATTGATGGCATAAGCCTGCGATAGCAACTCTGTCATACCGTACTCAGAATGGATATCCCGAAGCGAAAAGGCTGCTTTCAGTTCGGCATACAATTCTGTTTTGAGCAATTCTTTTTTGCGGCCTTTCATGCCGCCTGTCTCGATGATGATGGTATGGCGAAGCGGGAAAGCATATTTTTCGGCAAAGTCCAGCAAAGCATAGGTTACACCAAAAAGAATGGTTTTTTGACCCGCTTTTTCCAATCCTTCCAACGTTACCCGCAATTGCTGGTGATTGTACAGGTAAAAGCCGCTTTGCGGGTGCCGGCTCTCCCGGATCAGCCGGTCCACCATATACACCAGGGAAGAGAAACCCTGCTCCAGGTATGACGGCAGCAAACCGACAATGCAGTATTCATCAGGTTTCCCATAAAATTGTTTAAAACAATCCAAGAAACTTCGCTCATAAACGTCGAGCGATTTTACGAAATGACGACTGTACATCGACCCTGTGGTACCACTGCTTTGAAAAATGGTTTCGGGTTCAAAAGCCCCGTTCTTTACAGCATGTGATTTAAAGAATTGGATTGGCAAGAAAGGAATGTCCGTCAGCGAAGCCACTGTAGCAGGTGTTTTGCCAATCGCCCTGCAATAGTCGCCATAAACCGTGTTCCGTTCAAACTGCAGGCGGAAAACCTCCTGTGCAATTTGTTGGAACTGTTTTTCGTTAGAGATGGCAAATACCCTTTCCAGGAGACCGCTCTCTTTAGGTATTTCAATCGACATCACGTAAATTTGAGAAGGAAATTTTTATGAAAAAACTTTTGGCTTTATATCTGGTAGCCGGTGTTCTGGCAGCCTGCAGCAAAGATAAATTTAATACGATACCGACCGTTGAGATCACGTCCTTTGGTCCGGAAGAGGTCTATAACCAGGAGTTTTTTAACCTGGTGGCTACTGTTACCGATAAAGAAGGTGATTTACAGGATTCGGTTACCGTTTACCGAAACCTTTACCGGGGCACGATTGTCGTAACGGATAGCATCAGAGTAAGTTTGAAGGGTTTGGGAAGTCCTGTTAAAGACAAAATTGAATTGCAGGTAACCTTCCGGTATGGTTCCATTGAACCACAAGGCCGTGTGATCTCGCAGAACCTTGAGTACAATGCCGATCGTGAAATGTCCGTTGGTCTTATTGTCAGAGATAATGCCGGCAATCGCAGTAATTATGTTGAATCCAACAAAATTCTGCTGAAAAAATACCAATAAGCCCCTTGCTGAAAAGAGTTTTTGATTTTTTTGTTTTCACCAGCCTTTTTATTGCCTGTTGTGCCATTCTGATGGTATACCAGGCATTTTTGTTATTTGGCGTACAGTTTCCGCTGGCCCTATACGGGTTTGTTTTTTTCGGCGCTGTTTGCAGCTATAATTTTCACTGGTTTCTGACGCCGCCCGATATTCCCGGCACTTCTCCCAAGCAACAATGGAACCTTGCCAACCGGCGCCTTCACCTTTTGCTTTCGGTTGCCGGCGGCATAGGCGCTGCCGTGTGCAGTGTTCTTCTCCTGGAACATTGGATCTGGCTCTGCGTTACGGCCCTGCTGACCTTCCTCTATTCGGCGCCCATGATTCCCCTGCGGCCCTTTATCTGGCTGCGCAAAATTGCTATCGCCAAAACAATTTACCTGGCTTTTTCCTGGGCACACATTACCGCTTCTTTACCCTTATTGGTACAGGACAGCTTTGCAGCCGAACATGGCTGGTACCTGGCCAACCGCTTTTTCTTTATTTACGCCATTTGCATTGTGTTTGACAGGCGTGATGTGGAAAGCGACCGTAAAGCCGGCATCCGGAGCCTGATTACCTGGTTAAGTGAAAAAGGAGTGGACCGACTCTTTTGGGCCACACAGTTTTTAGTGCTGGTAACCACGGTGGTGCTTACCCGCTGGATTGCGATTTCAGAAGCCATTTTGCTCTTAATTCCGGCTATAATCATGGGCCTGCTTTATAAGTCCTCCAAACAAAATCGGTCGGATTATTTATACTATTTTTTGCTCGATGGGTTGATGGCGCTTTCCGCTCCATGCCTCATTTTGCTTAGATTTGCCCGATAATTTTGTGTGCATGGCCAAAGCAAAAAAGAACAGTACTATCCTGACAGAAGATTCCTTACAGTTTTTCCGTAATTATATCAACACACCCTCTCCTGTTGGTTTTGAATCGAAAGGACAAAAACTCTGGATCAATTACATCCGGCCGTTTGTGGACGACATTTTTACCGATCCTTATGGAACAGCCGTTGGTGTTGTGAACCCAGACGCTCCATTTAAGGTTGTGATTGAAGCCCACGTTGATGAGATAAGCTGGTTTGTGAATTACATCAACAACGAAGGCCTGATCTACCTGAAACGGAATGGCGGCGTGGACCACCAGATCGCTCCGGGACAGAGGGTGATCATTCACGGGAGAAAGGGACCTGTAAAGGCTGTTTTTGGCTGGCCGGCCATTCATACCCGCATCAGCAACCAGGATAAAGAACCGGTGGCCAAAGTGGAAAACCTGTTTTTGGATACAGGTGCCCGCAACAAAAAAGAAGTGGAAGACCTGGGCATTCGTGTGGGCAGCGTGGTTACCTACCAGGATGGTTTTGACGAACTGGCCTATGATTATTTTATCGGCCGTGCTTTTGACAACCGCATTGGCGGATTTATGATTGCCGAAGTGGCCCGCCTGCTGAAAGAAGGCCGCAAGAAATTGCCTTTTGGATTATATGTGGTGAATGCCGTGCAGGAGGAAATTGGGCTGCGTGGTGCTGAAATGATTGCTCGCCGGATTAAACCGGACGTTGCCATTATTACAGATGTTACCCATGATACCTCCACACCAATGATCAACAAAATGATCGAAGGTGATACGGCTTGTGGTCGCGGACCTTCGCTGTCGTATGGTCCGGCGGTACACAACAAACTGCTGCAACTTGTAGAGGATGTAGCAGAAAAAGCCAGTATCCCGGTACAGTTGCGGACGGTTTCCCGCAGCACAGGCACCGATACCGATTCGTTTGCCTATGCCAATGATGGTTGTCCTTCGGTACTCATTTCCATTCCGCTGCGCTATATGCACACAACGGTGGAAATGTTGCACCGCCGCGACATTGAGCAAACCATTCAATTGATGCATGAAACCTTGCTGACATTGACGCCAAAAACAAACTTAAGCTACTTCGCATGATAGATTATTTGCTGTATATCGACCCGGGCAGCGGGAGTTACCTGGTACAGGCGCTGGTAGCAGCCGCCATGGGAGCCGCTTTTTTCCTGAAAACATCCTGGTGGCGCATCAAGATGTTTTTTACGCGGAAGAAAAAAGACTCAGAAGGTTAATTGCCGCCGGATATAATCAATTCCATTCTGCCAATGGTCCGGTGGGTACACCACCGCCTTTTCAACGGCTTTAATAGAAGTTCTGTGGTTCGCTGCAGAACTTTTTATGTTTTGAACCGCTTCCTCCACACTGTCAAGTGCTGTGGGCGGTACGGATAACCCGAGTTGGTTACGATAGGTATTCTCGAGGGGCGGCATGGAAAAGCTGGAGACATCCGGATTTTGAATTTTCAGCGGCGTGTCGACGAACAAAACTGGCCTGTAAAGTGCAAAGGCATATTCCAGGGCAATACCGGAACGGTCAGTGATCAAAATACCGGCCTCGGTCAGGTGCGTATACACTGAAGGAGACGTATCAAAACGAAAGGCCGGATTGCGCTTGGTTTTGGCAACGAGCTGCGCAAACACGGTTTTGTTCCGCTTGATAAATTCCGGGTGGGGACGAATCCAGATCTCCCGTTCTTCCCTGCCCAGTTCCTGCACCAGATCCAGGATACAGGTATTTAAAATTCCCTCCTTATACCAGCTCGGGGCAATCAGAATTTTGTTTTCGGCAACTGTTTTTGCGGCGGCTTGTTGTTTCAGTTCGTGCAGCAAGGGATAACCATACCGGACATACGTTTTTGGTGACAGACCATTCCTTTGTTCGGCTTCTTTTAATTCGGCCTCCTGCTGCGGACCCGTACAAAAGATGGTATCATAATGATCAAAGGCATGCGACCGGTATTGCTGGTGGGTGCTCACCAGGGCATGAAAAACATACACGTAGTTTTTAACGCCAGGCGATTTCTTGAAAATGAAATTTTGCAGGTCGGGCATGGTCATGATCATCACATCAGCCTGCAGGCGGGGAAAAATGCCGGCCAGCGTGGTTTTCAGGTAAACCGCAGTTACACGCTTATCCTGCAGTATACGATCATTTTTATCCGAAGTGATGTAAGCGATGGAAAGACCTTGTTCCGTCACCAGGGCTTCATAAAGGTGCCGGAAATACTGGAAATAATACTCGTTTTCCGCAAAGAAAATAACATGAAATTTTTGTGCAGCCAGTTTTTTTGCCGCTCTGAATTCGGAGAAAAAGGAAAACATACTAGAGCAAATATCGCCGGAATAATGCTTTCAACCGTTCGGCATCGTACGGTACAGGGTTATTCGAAAAACGCTGCTGGTTTACAGATTGAAGCCAGCGATCCAGGTCCAGATCCTGCAGGCGGAGTTCCGGTAACGTAATCGCAAGTCCTATGGATGTAAAAAGTTCCCGGCAATGGGTAAATGCATCTTCGGCATTTTGCACTTGCAGCCTGGAACAAATCTTTTCCAGTTGTGGTCGCGTTGCGCTGCTTTCATTGTAAAGAAAAAACAAGGGCATGGTCAAGGCTACCGCCTGTCCATGCGGAATGTCATAATTCGCCGTAAGGAAATAGGCCAGCGCATGAGGCCCCGTAGTTCTTGTCAGGGCTATGGCTTTGCCAGATAAATAAGCTGCCCACAAAACGTTTTCAGCCACCTCGGATTTACCGCTGACAAAACCAGGCAGGTGCTGCCACAACAGGTCGATCCCTTCCAATGCGAATATCTCCGATTCAGTCGTGCTGTGCACATTCCAAAGAGATTCGATGCATTGCGAAAGCGCATCAGCGCCGGAAATAGCTCGTTGCAGCCGTGGCAGGTTCTCCAGGAGCAACGGATCTAAAAAAGCAAGCTGCGGCAAGAGGTTGGGAGCATCCAGCGAGACCTTTTCTTTTCCCTGGTAAAAAACGGCAATGGGGGTAGCCTCACTGCCAGATCCGGCCGTGGTAGGCGCTGCTACGAGGACAGCGGGATTCGGATGCCTGTATAAAATACCCTTGGCAAAATCCATCACTTTTCCGCCACCAATGGCCACCACTGTATCCAAGCTATCAAAGGTGGGAATTGCGTTCACCTGCAACACGCCTTCTGGAGGATGCACGATCTTATACGGAACCCCAATTGTTTGCAGCAGGTTTTGAAATGAAGCTTCGCTAACCAAATGTTGCCCGGTTACAAACAGGACATAGCTTACTCTCCTATGCGTTAGCTGCAAGGGCAATTGTTGTAAACAGCCTTCTCCTTTGATCACCTGCTGCATAGCTGTGCTATTTTGAATTCTTTAAAGCTTTCATGAACTTTTCTTTAGCGTCAAGTGGTGTGTCGGTCGGCCGCGGCAGCGTAGCACTGCTTTTTGTATTGATGCGTATTTCCAGAAAATCGGCTTCTCTAAAATCTTCGAGATTATACCAATCCTCCGGGCTGTTTATGCGCACCGGGTTTCCAAAGCCACAACCCTCGGCAATGCGACAGAAATCAACATCAAAACCCAATGTTGGCTGTGAGCCCACAGAACCATGCGCCCCGTTGTTCAGAATGATATAGCTGAAGTTTTTCAGCTTTAAAAAGGCAGGTAGCGCCATGGCGCCCATATGCATCAACAGAGCACCGTCACCATCCAGCAATACCACTCGTTGTTTAACATGCATTGCCAAACCGGTAGCGATGCTAACAGCATGTCCCATGGACCCAACATTCAGGAAATATTTTTTGATTTTTTGCCGGTTTTCATTCACCTGGTAAAAAGCCCTCCCAATTTTTCCGGTCGTGCAGATGACAATATCTTCCTCTGTCAGCTGTTCGTACAAAAGCAGGATTGCGTCTTCGGCACTTAAAGGATACCTGTTCTTTGCGCCATATTCATCCTCAGGAAACACACCGGATTCTACAAGGAGCGCCACCGGACGCATTTTGGCTTTGGCCACAGATACAGCCTCCCTTAGGGCATCCCGCCATTCGGCTATGTCTTCCTTTTTCAGCACGATAAATGGCACATTCAGTTGATGTAAGAGTGTCGGTGTGATCTTTCCCATAACGAGGTGCTGGGGTTCATCCTTTACACCCGGTTCGCCCCGCCAACCAATAATCAGCAGCATTGGAATGCTGTACATGTCTTTATCAGTAAGCGATGTCAGTGGATTAATGCTATTGCCAAGGCCAGAGTTTTGCAGGTATACAGCCGGAATTTGACCTGTTGCCAAATGATACCCGGTGGCCAGGCCGATCGCAGCACCTTCGTTCGCCGTCACAAAATGTTCTTCTGGAAATTGTCGCGCAATGGCAGACAGCAAACCTTTCAGCAACGAATCCGGCACACCGGCATAAAATTGAATACCGGCAGCTGTAAGCTCGTGCAAAAATTCCTGTGGCTGGATCATTTCTCTTCAATGAGTTTAAAAAAATCCTGGATGGAAATAAGGTCGTTTTCTGCTCGTACAGCGTTCTTGTTTTCAAGAATGGAAAGTGCCGTTTTTTTCATGGCCGGATACGCACTGCGCAGCAGATGATTGGCCTGGATCACAATATTAAAACCAGCTTCCGCCAGCGATTGCCAGGAAATGGTGTTATAGGTGGATGGTACCGCCACCAGGGGAACATTCGGCGCAAATGCACGAAAGTGTTCGGCAAACTGCAACACTTCGTCGGGTGTTTTTTGTTTGCTGTGGATCATGATACCGCTGGCACCGGCTTCAATATAAGCTTTTGCCCTTGTCAGTGCATCGTCCATGCCTTTACCCAGGATCAGGCTTTCAATGCGGGCAATGATCATAAAATCATCGGTTACCCGGCTGCTCAAACCTGCCTTTATCTTCTGGCAAAAATCTTCAATAAAGTCCTGCTCATGATGACCGGCATCTTCGATCAGTGAATTTTTTTTCTGACCGATCTTGTCTTCAATGATGACTGCCGACACACCTAACCGTTCCAGTGAACGCACCATAAACGGAAACTGGTCGATACGGCCACCCGTATCACCATCGAAAATGATAGGCTTCGTGGTCACTTCAATGATCTCGTTTACCGTTTGCAGGCGGGATGTAAAATCGATCGCCTCGGTATCGGGTTTGCCTTTCGAAAACGAGTCCGTCAGGCTGCTCAACCAGATGGCATCAAATTCCGTTGCTCTTCCGGCATCATCACGGTACACTGTTTCTTCTACAATCAAACCGCTTAAGCCGTTGTGGGCTTCCATGGCAACGGCTATGTTTTTAATGGAGAGTATACGCTGTAAACGCCGCAACCGGTTACCCGGTGTAATGCCAATTTCTTTCAGCGACTGCTGAATAGCTGTAGATGAAATGTCTTTGGTATAGGGCACTTCCACCAGTTCACCACCCCACTCTTTTACAATGTCAATTACTTTTTGACGGGTGGCTTTTTGCACGCCGGTCTGCCAGTCATCGCCATGCACCACGTAGGCAGGTTTTAGTTGCCGAAGGTTGGTCTCGTAATCCAGCGTGGTTTGCGGCACAACTTCACTAACGTCTTTTATGTTTTCAATGATTTCTTTTCGCTGGGCATAGGTAAGGTAAGGAACCCGTTTGTACGAAGCAATAGCTTCATCCGTGAGCAGGCCTATCACCACACGGCCTAACGATGCTCCCTTTTTTATCACATTTAAATGACCCGGATGTACCAGGTCTGCACTCATCCCGATGTAAACAATTTTCTCCATTCGAAACTAAACTGCTTTAGAATCAGCAAAGAAATAGTTTATTCTTAATTTGCCCCTCTTATTTCTAAAACTGCCATGGTGCGATTATGACTATTTTTTTTCAACGTTTAAAAGCTTTCCCGCACTTTTTATACCTGCTACCCTTGTTCTTTGTTTTTCATGGCTACACGCAAAACCTGGAAACGATAAGTGTTGCCGAATTTCTTAAACTTACCTTTGAATATTGGTTGACAGCAGCATTACTTTATGTTCTTGGTTGGTTGTTTTATCGCAAACCGTATAAAGCAGTACTATTTGCCTTTGGTTTGCTTTTTTTCCATTTATTTTTTGGAGCGTTCCATGATGCGTTAAAAAGCTTATCTCCGAATTTCTTCCTGGCAAAATATTCAGTGTTACTTCCCATCTGCTTTCTTACACTCGGGAGTTTCCTTGTTTGGTTGCGCAAAACAAATCACAGATTTGCACGCTTTTTCTCCTATCTCAACTTTGTGCTAGTAGTTCTATTGCTTGTGGATGTTCCAGCGCTTTTTCGCGATAAGGAAAATCAACGGCAACTAGTACAGTTTTCTCCCTGTGATGATTGCGATAAACCAGACGTGCACTTTATTATTGCCGATGAATATGCAGACTCAACATCCCTTTCACTGCAATTTGGTTTTAACAACAAAGTGTTTTTAGGCGAACTGCGAAACCGGGGATTCCGGATTATTAACAGTCGCAGCAATTACAACTATACGCCATTTTCCGTTGCCGCTATGCTGTCTATGAATTATATCGAAGGACTGGAAGGAAGCAATCGAAGCTACCCTGACCGTGTGAAGTGTGCAATGATGATTAACAAAAACCCGGTGTGGGATTTTTTTAGACAGCATGGCTATCAATTACGAAACAATTCCATCTTCCAGATTCAGAATATTCCTACACAAGAGCCTAATCCTGATTTTAAAATTGGTATTGATTTTATTACTTCACATACCTTTTTACAACGTATTTGGAAAGACCTTAGCTGGCACCTTGTTCTTACAATTCCGGTAAAGTATGTTCAGGACTTGTACCGTAATTATACATTAAAAAAAAACCGCAATCTTATGAATCGGTTTGAAAATAACTTGAAGCAAACAGGGAAACCAAAATTTGTGTACACACATGTGCACATCCCTCACAAACCGTATTATTTCCGTCATGACGGTACACCCAACCCTCTACTTCAAACACCTAACAACAATCTACATAAACCTTCCTACCTGGAGTACCTGCAGTATGGCAATAAAGTTTACCTGAAAATGATTGATAAGATTCTGGCCTCTTATTCAAAACCACCCATCATTA
Source organism: Flavisolibacter longurius (assembly GCA_014163555.1). Taxonomy (GTDB): domain Bacteria; phylum Bacteroidota; class Bacteroidia; order Chitinophagales; family Chitinophagaceae; genus Flavisolibacter. The sequence goes on along the minus strand of JACJGO010000009.1, from coordinate 42,428 downwards.
TTTTTATGGGTGATCATGGGTATAGGCAATATGAAGTGCCAACCCCTGACGTTGTTCCTTATTATTTCATGAACCTGAATGCCGTTTACCTGCCTAGCGGCAACTACCAGCCGTTTTATGAAGGCATCTCCGGTGTAAACCAGTTTCGGGCCCTGTTCAATGCTGCCTTTGGTCAAAGCCTGCCTATGTTGAACGATTCAACATCTTTCCTGAACGAATAATCCGTTTATCTTAGCCGCATGTTGCATACCGAAAGGATTATGGTATTGGCACCCCATACCGATGACGGCGAGTTGGGTTGCGGTGCTTCCCTTGCCAAATACATTGCGGCAGGGAAAAAGGTTGTTTATGTTGCGTTTTCCACCTGCGCACAATCACTGCCCAAAGACCTGCCACCAGACACCTTAGCGGTAGAATGCAGTGCTGCCACCAAAGCCTTGGGCATTCAAGATGTTACTTTCTTTGATTTTGAAGTAAGGAGACTGCTTTTTCACCGGCAGGAAATTCTGGAAGAACTGATCCGGCTGAATAAAAAACTGCAACCGCAAACGGTTTTTATTCCGGCCCAGCATGATGTACACCAGGACCACCAGGTCATTTATGCCGAGGGCCTACGGGCTTTTAAAAACTGCAATGTATTGGGATACGAGCTGCCCTGGAATAACTTCAATTTTGCACCGGCTTATTTTGAAAAAGTTGATGAGGCCCACCTTCAAGCCAAACAGGTTGCATTGAAAGAATACAAATCACAGCAAGGACGACCGTATATGCAACCGGGTTTTCATACAGCTCTGGCAACGGTTCGCGGTGTGCAATGCAATGCACCTTATGCCGAAGCATTTGAAGTGTATCGCCTGACCAGTTAACGGGTTACACGAAATACATTATTGCCAGCGTCGTCTTTAAGAAAAAGCATATTTCCGTTGAAGGAATATTGGTTTACGACATTTGCCAACAGGCGTACCATTTCATCCAGTTGCGTGGCGTTTCCGCACTCATTCCGGCTATAATTTACTTTTGAAAAGGTTATGTGCATTCCTTTCAGCGCATAGACCCCTTTTATCTGGCCACAGGTTGTATTGGTCACAAAAGTTTTATCCTCATTCAGGTTCATGTACAGGTTAAGTGTTTCTTCGGGCATGGCTTCTTCCCGCTTCATTGTGTGCACATACCAGGTGCCCAGCAAGGCGGCATTGCCTGCCTGTTGTCCTTCTTTTTCCGTTGCTGTTGCATACGCTAATCCATCATCGCTACCGGCCATTGCCTGGTTGGCAGTGCTGCTCGACATAGTGGTTTGCCGGTTTGTAGAACAGGCAGCCAAAACCAGCAGCAGGTATAGTGAAAAAAGAGATTTCATAAAGGTGTTTTGGTAAAATGTCCAATTATTATACCACAAGCTTTCAGCGGCCAAAACCGCCCAACTGTTCCAGATGCACTGTGATGCCAATTTGGTTGGATGCTACACCCCTTTGATATGCTGTGCGCCCATAGTGCACCTGTAACTTGTTGAACGTTAACCGGAGTCCGGCGGAAAAACCGGTTAGCCCATTGCCATCAGGCCCGGCCTGCAGTTCCTGTCGCTGTAGAAAATTATAGCCGATGGTAGCCTCAAGGTGCTGTCCCAGAAAAATGTGTGAAGCCAGTACAAAATGCGAGAATACTTTGTTGAGCACGGAAGGATTGCTGAAATTATTTTCCCGGTTGAAGGTGGTATCGTTGTAAAGGATATCGAAGGTTTGTAACTGCTGCGCCGTTAGTGAAAACGCAAACGGGGCCTGCTTTAATCGCTTTGTAATACCCACCTGTAAATCAAACGGTAAATCTTCGCCTTCACCGGCATAGGTCTTCAATTGAACGCCCATGTTTTTTACCAGCAGGGAAGCGGAAAAATTTCTCGCCGAATCTGTAAACAAGACGCCAACATCAGCCGCCACAGCACTGGAACGGTACTGCCCATACGAAGAATGTATAAACTTGACCGTTGCGCCATAGGTCCATTTTTCCAGGTAGCCTTTGGCCGCCGAAAGCTGCGCAACAAAATCCACCGGGCGAAAATTTCCGCTGGCATTTCCAGCCGCATCGGTAGCAGCCAAGGCGCCGTGATCAATAAACCGGATATGGCCGCCAAGGGTGGTATGTTGGTTTTTAAGAAAACCCGCACCGGTCAGCGCATACGCTTTTGTATTGGCAATAAATGAATGAAAACCGGCGTGCAGTTGTTTGTGAAAAGAAGACCGAAGCAACGCCGGGTTGTTGGCGGTCACACTTACATCACCCATTGTGTACGAAGTATTGACACCACCGGCAGCCGCTAAAAATGGCGAGGAAGGCAGGCGTAAAAAATTATAGGCAGTTCGTCCTCCCACCGTTTGCGACAATGAAGTCACAGGAAGGAGGAATGCAATCAAAACCCATCCGGCAGTCACTATAAGCTTCGTTACACAACGCATGGTAGTGCCATGAAAATAATCTATATCCCAGATATGCTAAACCAAAACCAGATTGGTACTAATTCCATGGTAGCAGCATATCCAATATCCCAATATCTACTATCTCAAAATCCACTATCAAATTCCTAATCCTGTAAGGCAATCTCCAGCACTTCTTTCATCATTTTTACATAATGAAAGCGGAGTCCTTTGATATAGTCGGGATTGATCTCTTCAATGTCTTTCTGATTTTGCCAGCAAAGAATAATGTCTTTCAGCCCTGCCCGTTTTGCGGCCAGCACTTTTTCTTTGATGCCACCCACCGGCAATACCTGTCCGCGTAGCGTGATCTCACCCGTCATGCCGAGATAAGGCTTGATTTTTTTGCCCGTGAATGCTGAAGCCAGTGCTGTAAGCATCGTCACCCCGGCACTCGGTCCGTCTTTCGGTACAGCCCCTTCCGGCACATGGATATGCACTGTTTTCTTTTCAAAAAGAGAAGGTTCGATGCCAAACTTTTTGCCATTGGCACTGAGAAATGAAAGCGCTGTTACTGCACTCTCTTTCATCACATCACCTAAATTTCCTGTAAGACGCAAGTCGGGTTTTCCTTCACTCAGAATGGCCTCAATGAAAAGAATATCACCACCCACTTGTGTATAGGCCAATCCTACCGCCACTCCCGGAATGGTGGCCTGTTTATACAGTTCATTGCTGAAGCGGGGCTTACCCAATATTTTTTCAATATCATCAATGGAAAGAGAAGATTTCAGGCTGCCGGTCATGGCCAGTTCTTTTGCCTGGAAACGCATAATGGCAGCCAGGTGACGGTCCAATTCCCGCACACCACTTTCTCTTGTATAATCATGTATGATCTTGTCCAGCACCTTGTCACTGATCTTGAATTTGGAAGATTTCAATCCGTGTGCTTCCAGTTGTTTGGGGATCAGGTGACGCTTGGCAATTTCTATCTTTTCCTCCACAGCATAGCCGTTCAGTTCAATGATCTCCAAACGGTCACGAAGGGCCGGCTGAATGGATTGCAGGTTGTTTGCCGTGGCAATAAACAGCACCTTGCTTAGATCATATTCCAGTTCAAGGTAGTTATCGTAAAACGTATTGTTCTGCTCCGGATCCAGTACTTCCAGAAGGGCACTGCTAGGATCCCCTCGAAAATCAGATCCCACTTTATCAATCTCGTCAAGTATCATCACCGGGTTGGATGATTTTACCTTGCGGATGTTTTGAATGATGCGGCCGGGCATAGCGCCAATGTAGGTTTTGCGATGGCCCCGCACTTCGCTTTCATCATGAATGCCACCTAAACTCAGACGCACATATTTGCGTCCGATGGCATTGGCAATGCTTCGTCCGAGAGAAGTCTTGCCAATTCCAGGCGGACCGTAAAAACAAAGGATCGGGCTTTTCATGTCGCCCTTTAATTTGAGCACGGCCAGGTATTCCAGAATACGTTCCTTTATTTTATCCATGCCATAGTGATCGGCATCCAGCACTTCTTTGGCCCGCTTCAGGTCATAAACATCTTCGGTATGTTCATCCCAGGGAAGATCCAGCATCAGGTCAAGGTGATTGTACACCACCGAATAATCCGGAGTGGTGGGATGCATTCGCTCCAGTTTTTCAATTCCTTTTTTAAAGGCTTCCCTTGTTGCCTCCGGCCATTTTTTGGTCTCGGCTTTTTTCTGCAGTTCTTTTACTTCTCGTTCGTTGTGATCGCCTCCCAGTTCTTCCTTGATGCTTTTGAGCTGCTGTTGCAGAAAATACTCCCGCTGCTGTTTGTCGATTTCTGTGCGGGTTTTATTAGTCACTTTGTTTTTCAACTCCGCAAACTGCAGCTCTTTTTGCAGGAACTGCATCAGCAGTTCGGCACGCTGCCGCAGGTTGTTTAATTGCAGCAACTCCTGCTTTTCCCGAATGTCGATAGAGAGATTGCTGGAAACAAAATGAATCAGGAAAGAGGCATTTTCAATATTGCGCAGAATTACTGATGCTTCGCTGGGAATATTGGGTGATAGCTGGATGATCTCGGTAGCAATGTCTTTTATGTTGGAAACATAAGCATCAAAGTCCGGATCTGTCACTACTTCATCATCTTTCAGTGCCGATGTTTTGGCCCTGAAGTAAGGTTCTTCAGCCACCACCGAATCAATCACAAAACGGGTTTTGCCCTGGATGATGATGGTAATGCCGCCGTCGGGCATTTGAATTTGTTTGATGATCTTGGCCACGGTTCCAATGCTCTCCAGGTCTTTGGCCTGCGGGTCTTCAATGGAACTGTCTTTTTGCGCCACAACACCAATGAGTTTTTCGCCTCTATAGGCATCGTTGACGGCTTTTATGCTTTTGTCTCTTCCAACCGTAATGGGTAAAACCACACCGGGAAAAAGAACGGTATTGCGAAGGGGTAAAAGGCTAAGGCTTTCGGGTACTTCAATCTCCGCACCATCCCCATCGGCTTCATTCAGGGGCATGATGGGAATAAAATCAAGGTCTTCTTCTGCTTTCAGGTATTTCTTCACGTTCTGTTTGTTTATCGAATTCGGCCTGCGAAAGTACAAAGAGGTTCGCCTTATGCCAACTATGATGTCGTTTCAGGACGATTTAAAACACTTCTCATGATAAAAAAACCCTCTGAATTAGAGGGTTAATACTTTTACAAGGCTATGGTTTCTGCAAATCATTTACAGGATTGCAAGCCCGAGCGATAACTGGAATCCCTGGTTCTTCCATTTGTCCTGGTTGTCGATGTCGTTAATGTTGTTCAGGCCAACCACGTAACGTCCGTTGAGGCGGAGTTTGCCAAGGTTGATCTGCGCACCGCCCAGCATGGAAAAATCACCTTTATCAAACGCTTCCTTGCCGTTTTGCAGGAAATTTTTATCCTGGTCGAGCAGGATGCCAAATTGCGGACCGGCCTGCAGCGACAGGAACGGAAGCACCTTGTAGTTAACCAGCAGCGGGATGGAAAGGTAGTTCAGCTTAATATTTTCGTTGCCATCAATAACCGGCTGGTAAAGATCATTGAATTCGTTTCCGGTTTTCGACTGCACCTGATTAAGTAGCACTTCAGGCTGAAGGGCAAACCGTCCGCCGAGTCCGATGGTGGCAAAACCGCCCAGGTGATAACCATACTTAAATTCATCGCTGAACGAACGGCCATCGATCTTTGTAATGTTTGCTCCACCTTTTACGCCAATACTAAATTGTGCGAAAGAAATCTGCGCCAGAATCATCAGCGCTACGAAGAGAGGGAACTTGCGTTTCATAAACAGATTTTCCACAAACGGCTTCAAGGATAATGCCGCTACTTGTTAACTGTTTTGCAATATTAAAATATGAAACCGGCGTTGATAAGAAAAGACGCCGTAAGATTTTTTTCGGGTGCCGGGAAATAATAATCCAGATAGAATTGCGGCTGAATAAAAAATTTACCGGTTGCATATTCTGTTCGCAACAGGGCTGTTAGGGACAAGGGTTGAAATTTTAACCGGTCTTCCAGGCCAATGTCCTGCTGACTCGTCACCACATTAATATTTTTTGACCTGTTCGACATCGTTAGTGACGATGTGCTCAGGGCATTAAAGCCAAATTGCTGCGTACCGCCGGTGAACGAAAGTTGTGGTGTCAGGCGCACATAATCTTTTTTCGACAGCAGCTTTAAAAAATAGAAATCATGCCGAACCGAAAGCATCAGGCTAAAATCGGAAATCGATTCATAGGTAGTGGTTCTGGTGGTTTCACTGCCTTCAATGATTTCTACGCCGCCATTTTCGGGGTTTCCACTGTTATTCCCATTTCCATTACCGCTACTATTCCCATTCCCATTTCCGCTATTTCCATTACCCAAGCCAGAACCACGTCCATTCGTTGCTTTTTCAACTATTTCCCGGATAAGCGTTGTTTGTTCCTGCACGTCCTTTCGGCTTCCCCAACCGTAACTTGCCGCCACAGACGGTTTTAACCAATGGTCACGATAAGTAAAATATCCATACACTTCGTTTTGAAGCGGTGAGGTATAAAACGAAAGATCATCCTTGGTAAAGAACCGTGTATACGAGACACCGGTGATGAATTTCATGCTCCGGAGATAATCATAAGTACCCGTGAGCGAAAACTGGAAAGGCTTCAAACGACTGCTGTCATGAATAAGCGACGCACCGGCATTGATCCCCAACCCGCTTTTGTGAAAAAAACCAAGGGAAGGTGATACCACCAATTGCTGTCGGGAAGCAACTTTTGTGTTTGCGGCCGTTGAGGCATACTGAAAAAATCCGTTTCCTGCGCTGACACTGGCCACCAAAAAACTTCGTGGCGTGTACAGCGAATCGAGCAGCGCATCCAGTTCACTGAAGATCTCGTCGTAATCGTAAAAGGTCGTATCAGAAAGAATCGGATCGGTTTCCTGGCTGTTGCCTACCGTACCTGCCACTAGAAAGCCACAGAGGGCAAGTCCTTTCAGGCGCACACCTGCTGACTGTATTTTTCGTTGGATAGCATTTTTTCTCATACGGCAAGTTTCCCTGTAATCATAGTGTTAGCTAAGAAAAATCTGTGCCCCTTTTCACTTTTCCACCAAAAAGGCAACACGATGCTAAACAAGATTTTGCGATTATACAAATTCCAGCAGGGTTATTTCCGGTAAGATACCCACACGACCGGGATAACCAATGAAACCATAACCCCTGTTGACATAGATCGATTGGGCACCTTCGTGGTACAAACCAGCCCATTGGTTGTACACGTATTGCACGGGGCTCCAACGGAATCCCGGGATTTCCACGCCAAACTGGAAACCGTGTGTATGGCCCGAAAGTGTCAGGTCGATGTCCGGGAATTTTGTTCGCACTTCGGCATCCCAATGCGTTGGGTCGTGCGTCATCAAAATTTTAAACGGATATTTTTCAGCACCGCTGTAAGCTTTGGTAAGATTTCCATAACGGGCAAAATTTCGCAGTGCACTGTAATTCTGGATGCCGATCAAGGCAATCTGCTGCCCTCCCCTTTCCAGCGCCACATGTTCATCCCAAAGCAGTCGCCAGCCCATTTTGGCATGATGACCTTTCAGGGTTTCAATATTTTCAGATCGTTTGGCAGGGCTTTCCCAGCGTACATAATCACCGTAATCATGGTTTCCAAAAACCGAATACACACCCATTGGCGCTTTCAGTTTGTCGAAAACATCCATCAGGGGCTCAATTTCTTCTGCCAGGTTATTTACGAGGTCGCCGGTAAACAGGATCAGGTCCGGTTTCAGCGCCATGATCATATCCACCCCTTTTTTTACACCTTCTTTATTTACCAGACTGCCGGAATGAATGTCTGAGATCTGCACCACCTTCATGCCCCGAAACGCTTCGGGCAGGTTGGGAAACTTAACCGGGATGCGTTTGACGTTATAATTGTATTTATTGGTAAATCCGTAAAGCAGGGAGGTGAACAAACTTCCGCCTACGGCAATCCCAAGCCAGCTCAGAAAAACGGACCGGTTGATTCGCGGACTGGCCTGCGGCTGGCCGGTTTCGGCACTGGCAAAAAAGATCTTTCCCCATAACCATTGAATTCCCCTGCGCAGATCGTCGATGAGAAAAAACACGCAGGCAAAAAGCTTCAGGATAAAAAAAGCAATCAACACCGAAAACACGGTGCTGCGCAGCCCTTTGCGAATGTTGTCAAGATTGAGGTAAGGCAGAAGAAAAAGAAGGGCAATCACCAGAACTGAAAGGATCCAGTAAGTCAGGTGAATGGTGGACCGGGTGCGGGGTGCAGCGTTGCTGGTCAGCAACTTAAGAATCTGGAAAAAATAAATATCCAAAACAATCATCAATCCGCCTATCAGGAACCAAAAGGGTGAACTACGCATGAGGTTTTCTTCTAATCTGCGGCTAAAGATAGGTAAGGTCAATTATTCTGATGTTAAACCTCTGATAATGCCCCTATTAACTGTATTTTTGTGCCCACTGAAAAAGAAAGCACTATGCAGTTTACCTATTACGGACAATCGTGTTTTGCAGTAGTGATGGGCGGCAAGCGGGTACTTTTCGACCCGTTTATCACGCCCAATGAACTAGCCGGACACATCCGCCTGGAAGACGTAAAGGCAGATTACATCCTCCTGTCACATGGTCATGGCGATCATGTGGCGGACTGCGTTACACTGGCCAAACAAAACGGCGCTACCGTGGTGGGTTCTTTTGAAGTGGTAAACTGGATGGCCAAGCAAGGGGTAGAAAACATTCACCCCATGAATACAGGCGGAAAATGGAAGTTTGATTTTGGAACAGTAAAATGCACCACCGCCCATCACTCTTCGGAAATGCCGGATGGAAGCTATGGCGGCAACCCGGTGGGTTTTATAGTCAGCAGGGAAAACAGCTTTTACTACAGCGGCGATACGGCCCTGACCATGGACATGCAGTTGGTGCCCCGCTGGGCCCAGCTCGATTTTGCCGTGCTGCCCATTGGCGACAATTTTACCATGGGTTACGAAGACGCGATTATAGCGGCAGAACTGATCCAGTGCAAGAATATTGTTGGCGTGCACTACGACACCTTTGGCTATATAAAAATTGATCACGAACACGTAAAACGAGCATTTGCCGATGCGGGGTTGAAATTGTTTCTTCCCGCCATTGGCGACACCATCGAACTTTAAACTATCTCAATGGCAAGAATCATTGGCGTTGCCAATCAAAAAGGCGGAGTCGGAAAAACCACAACAGCGATCAACCTTGCGGCGAGTTTTGCCGTACTGGAATACAGAACCCTGCTGGTAGATGCCGATCCGCAGGCCAACAGCACCACCGGCGTTGGCTTCGATCTGCAGAATGTCACGCATAGTCTATACGACTGCATGGTGAACAATGCGGAAGCAAAAGATGTCGTACTGAAAACGGACATACCAAACCTGGACCTGATCCCTTCGCATATTGACCTGGTGGGTGCCGAAATTGAGATGATCAATTATCCCAACCGGGAAGCTGTTTTAAAATCCATTTTGGAAGGCATCCAGGATAACTATGATTTTATCATTATCGACTGCTCTCCTTCTCTCGGACTTATTACGGTAAATGCGTTAACGGCTGCCCACTCTGTGATTGTTCCAGTGCAGTGCGAATTTTTTGCGCTGGAAGGATTGGGAAAACTGCTTAATACCATCAAGATCGTGCAGAGCCGCCTGAACACCGACCTGGTGATTGAAGGCATTTTGATGACGATGTACGATGGCCGCCTGCGTCTTTGCAACCAGGTGGTAGCCGAAGTGCGCCGGCATTTTGAGGAACTGGTATTTACCACCATCATTCACCGCAACAGCCGCCTGAGCGAAGCACCCAGTTTTGGCAAACCCGTTATTTTATACGATGCCAACAGCAAAGGCTCGATGAACTACCTCAACCTGGCCAAAGAAATTCTTCAAAAAAATAACCTGACCAAAATTTCGCAGGAAGAACGGACGCTGGAAGCGTAGGAGAAGCTGTGAGCCGGAAACCGCCATTTTTAAATTTTATGATATGCGGAATTTCAAACAGCTTAAAATTTGGCAAAAAGGATTCGACATTGCAGTGAAACAATTCAGTACGCAGCAACTTTACCCCAATCGGAACGATTTGGTCTTTCTTCGCAGATGACTAGGGCTGCCGTATCCATCCCATCGAATGTGGCCGAAGGAAGTAGCAGAACTAGTGAAAAAGATTACCGACGATTTGTGGAAATTGCGCTGGGTTCTTCATTCGAATTGGAAACACAATTTTTGATAGCACAACAGGTAGAATTTGGCAATAAGGAATTCGCTAATACAATCTTAAAAGATATTGATGAAGAACAGAAAATGCTTATTGGCTTTATGAATAAGCTGCAATAAGTGTTTCTTTGCTCGCAGCTCACAGCTAAAATCTCGCAGCTCTATTATGACCGCTCCAAAACAAAACAAAGACGCCCTCGGAAAAGGAATTCGTTCCCTCTTACAGAACATAGACAGTGACCTGAAAAATACAGCCGGTTCGCTGAAGCCCCAAGTGGTGGAATCCGCTACCGGCGTGCTTCGTATACCGGTAGAAAACATCGAAGCCAATCCCAAACAACCCCGTCGCGATTTTGACGAAACCGCCCTGCAGGAGTTGGCGCAATCAATCAAGCTTCACGATATCATTCAACCCATTACCGTTTCCAAACTACCCGGTAACAAATACCGGCTGATTGCAGGGGAAAGAAGGTGGCGGGCCGCCAAGTTGGCCGGAATCAAAGAGCTTCCGGCGTTTATCCGCCAGGCCAACGACCAGGAACTGCTGGAACTGGCCCTGCTGGAAAACCTGCAGCGGGAAGACCTGAACGCTATGGAAATTGCCCTCAGCTACAAACGTATGATGGAAGAACTGACCTACACCCAGGAGCAGGTAGCCGAACGCATGGGCAAAGACCGCAGCACGGTTACGAACTACATCCGCCTTCTGAAATTGCCGCCGGATATTCAGATCGCAGTACGCAATGGTGATATCAGCATGGGGCATGCCCGAGCCCTGATCAATGTAGATACGATCGACAAGCAGCTTTTTATTTTCGACGAGATAAAATCCAAAGGACTATCCGTCCGCCAGACGGAAAACCTGGTACGCAACCTGTACAAGGAAAAAGAAGAAAAAAAACCAGCGGAATCCCTTCCTGCCGCTTTCAAAAAAGTGGAAGACAAACTCGCTTCCCATTTTGCCACCAAGGTAAAACTGCGTCACAGCAAGGATGGCAGCGGTGCCATTACGTTTGAATACTACTCGCTGGAGGAAATGAACAAATTGTTGGATCAAATGAATGTGACCATTGAGTAAACGGTTGCTTTATACAATTGTTTTTTGTGTACTGTTTGGAGTTGCCGGATTTGCGCAAACCGATACGGCTGCACCTGTCCCTGTCGATACCCTGATCCGTAAATCGCCCGTGTTGGCAGAAAGGGACAGAATTGATTCTTTACGCCGGGTCTTTTCACCAAAGAAAGCTACCATCCGATCCGCTATCATTCCGGGCTGGGGACAGATCTACAATAAAAAATACTGGAAGTTACCCTTGATTTACGGTGCACTGGGAACCACGGCTTACGTGTTTTTTTACAATGTAAAAACCTACCGCGAATTGCGTTTTGCCTACCAAGCAAAATACAAAGCGGCGCTTCCGCCATATGATCCGGCCCGTCCCAATCAACCGGGTCCATTTCGCGACTCCAGCGATTATTTTAAAATCAAACCCGAATACATTCTCTTCGATGCTAACTCCCTGCGGCTTTACCGAAACGAGTTTCGCAGCAACGTGGATTATTCTGTTCTAGTTTTTATAATCTTCTGGGGACTGAATGTGGTGGATGCCACTGTGGATGCTCATCTCAAGCTGTTTGATGTCAACCCGGATCTGAGCTTTAAAATGAAGTTTGGTCCCAGCCAGATGGCTGGCACAAACGGGTTGAGTCTGGTACTTGCTTTTAATAAAAAGCGAACGTACACGAAATAGAGAAGTCCGTTTAGAGTTCCGTTCCCTCCTTTTTTCTTCCTGAATACAACTGTGATAAAAGCTTTCTGCTCACAGTAACCAAATTCAACTTCACTATTTGCGAAAAATTCGTGTAATTCGTGCTCCAAATTAGTGTTTACATGAAGATTGCCCTGATTGGTTATGGTAAGATGGGACACATGATCGAAGACATTGCACTGCAGCGCGGTCATGAGGTAGTAATGAAAATTAATATTGACAATACGGAAGATTTCACGGCAGCAAACATGGCGGGTGCCGATGTAGCCATTGAATTCACAGCACCGGGAAGTGCATTTGAAAATGTAAAGCGCTGTATTGAGTTTGGCGTCCCGGTTGTTAGTGGGTCCACCGGCTGGAACGAAAATATTCCTGTAGCAAAAGAACAATGCCTGGAAAAAGGAACCGCTTTTCTTCATGCCAGCAATTTCAGCATTGGCGTCAATATTTTTTTCCAGGTGAACAAACTATTGGCAAAGCTGATGGCCTCACAACCGGAATACGAGGTGAGCCTGAAAGAGATTCACCATACGCAGAAAAAAGATGCGCCCAGCGGAACGGCGGTTACGCTGGCCGAGCAGGTATTAAAAAGCATTGGCCGTAAAAAAGCTTGGGTAAATTCCGAAGCGGGAAAACCCGAAGAACTTTCCATCATCAGCGAACGGGTGGATCCTGCGCCGGGAACGCACCATGTTAAATACAGTTCCGAAGTGGACGATATCGAGATCATTCACACAGCCCACAGCCGCAAAGGTTTTGCTCTTGGCGCCGTTCTCGCCGCAGAATTTCTTGTCGGCAAAAAAGGCGTGTTTACCATGGAAGATGTGCTGAACTTAGCCTCACTGTAGTAACATTCCTCTCTTGATACCTTATTGAAGCCTTCTGCACTGGAGGCTTTTTCATTTTGAATCAAAAACAAAAATTCTCAATATTCAATTTTTAAAATTCAACACTCAAATTCTTAAGGAAAGGAACCATTTTCAATTCTATCCCTTTACCCACTGGTTCAGCGCCTTATTGCGCATGGGCTAACGTTTCTTTTTACTGTAAAGAAGGGATAGCGCAATACAGCGCCTTTAGAAGCTAGCCATAGCAGCAGGTAAAGTAAATTAGCCTCATGCAATTAGTCGTGAAGTATGTGGCTGAAAAGAAAGACTGCAAATAGAGGAAGTAAGCAACGTGTAATGCATTCCTGTTGTGCGGTGGCCGCAGCAAATCCTGCGGAGCCTTTGGATTTGCTTTGAACTTTTGGCTCCACCTTTTCTTTCAAGAGAAAAGGTGGAAAACAAACTAACACAAAACCTGCCTGCTATTAAAAACCGCCTATACTACAATTTAAAGATCCTTCGTACCTCAGATTGACAAACAAAAGACGCTACCTTATCCGTCAGCATGAAAACTAAAGTGTTTGTACTGCAATCAAAAGCCGCTGAGAAATGCTGCAGAAACCTCTCCAGTATATTCACAAAAAACATTTGCAAAGACTACCTGCGCAAATCCCCAACTCCTCTCACTGCGGAATCAAATTCACCGGCAGAATAAACTCAAAAACCGTACTACCGGAAGGTCTCACTCCTGAAAAATCATTATCCAGCAGGTGCGACACCCTTACCCCAAAACTCACCGGCAGGGCATTCCACCATTTCGTATCAAAATAAATCTCCCCTCCTATACTTCGCTGCTCCCACTGCTCAATCTTGTTCCGGGCAAACACCCGGGTGTAATCATAAAAAATATTGCTGCGTACCCGCAGAAAATAAACAAGGTTGCCAAAACCCCAGTCGGGATAAAAAAGCGGCATGTGATAATTGCCCGTCAGGCGGAACATACGGGAGAAATAATAATCGTAATAACCGCGGGAGTTGGCAAAGCGGTTGCTGAACACCACGTTAGCCGTATCGGTTTCCTGCCAGTTGGCTCCCAGCACAAGGCTGTGGTTACGAACAGAAGGCAAGGCTACAGTCGCACCGCCAAGAAATTGAAATCCGTTCTCCGACAACAGGTGACGATGCGAAAGATTAACGGCATACGCAAACTTTGGAAATATATGCTGCACAGCCCTGGGCAACTGTTGCGACCATTGCAGAAAGTGCTGCAGGTAGGTTGAGAAGATTCCGCGGATCACATTCCGGCTGCTGCCGGTGGGTGTGGTTTCATTGTAAAAAAAGTCATTGCCAAACGTTAACGATTTAAACGTTTTTCTCTTTGTAAAATTCAGCGGAATATAATACCCGGCACGCAGTTCCTTTTGATCCAGCGTGACAAGCCTTGTGCTGGTGCGCAGCGTGCGGTTAGCCGTATACGTAAAACCGCCATTGATTACAGGGAAAAGACCGCCGTAATAAGTATTGAATCCAAGGGCATGAGAAGCTTCGTTTTGATTGTAGCGGTAAAAGATCTCATTGCTGAATGTATTGAGGATGTTGTCGCTGAAAATGCTCGCCGTTACCTCCGGGTCGGTGTAGTTTACCTGTCGGCTGTGAAAATTAAAAAGGCCAGTGCTGCCCTTGTGCGGTTTTACCGGGTAACCGCCTTCGCCTGCGGCATCTAACAGGTTTGTGGTTATTGTGTCCAGCGCCACGGTGTAAGGCTCTTCCCGGTGCTCAAAAATTTCAGTGCTTTGCTCCCTTGTTTTGCCTTTTGAAAGGTTTGCCGTCAGAAGGCGAAAACCTTTGCTGGTAAAAGTTGTAAAGAGTAATGAATCGCCGGAAACCGATGGATAATACGCACCAGTCGTTTCAGTGGTATGCTGCCTTGTTTTTTCTGCCGGCAAGGGCCCGGAAAGATCCAGTGAAAAAATGTTATCGCTGCCGGTAAGGGAAGAAACAAAATAAACCCGGTTCCCTTCTACCACCGGGTAACCCAGGAGGGCATTGGTTCGTGGGAGCAGTGGATCAAATCGAACCTCCCTTCGCTGCTCACCGCTGAAAACAATTTTTTGCAAGGACATCATTGCATCCGCATGCCGTACGGCAACAATCAGGGTAGAGTCGGAAGCAAAGCGAGGGTGAACGAACAGATCCCCTGCTTCCTGCGGCGTTATACGTCTAACCACTTCTCCTACCCTGTTCAGCAACCGCAATTCATTTTCGGCAGAGTCAGTATACGCAACGGCTGCAATCGTGTTTCCATCGGCACTGAAGGCCGGCGTAAAATACCTGCCTTTTTCCGTCAGCCGTTTTTCCTCCCGGGTCATAATGTCAAGCAGGTAGATATCACTGTAGTCAGTCAGGCCCCAGCGAGGATGCACCGCGTAGGCTGTGTATGCAATGGTACCGTTGTGATAAGTGAACCAGTCTTCTGCAGTAATGTTGCGCTGGCGGATACGCTGTTCTCCGTTTTTGGTCTGAAGGTAAAAAGCCGGAATCTTGTTATACGCTGTTTTTACATAGAGAACAGAGTCCTGCCCGATCCAGGTCGGGAAAAGGTAATTCGTCACTGTTTCTCCCGGTAATGGTGATCGCCGTGCCGTATCACTGGCCGTCTTATAAAACTGTAAAGCTTCTTTTCGGAAGGACTTAAAATCCTCCCCACTGGCCCGTTTGAACGCTTTTTGAAAAGGATAAAATACTGACCGAAAGCGCACCGCATCATCCGTCACCTTGCCCCAAAAACCCTGGCCATATTGCAGGTACCCGTAGTTGGCCAACAGGTACCCCAACTGGTAATGATTAGGCACATAGTCCTTCAGCGAACCATTGCGCAGTTTGGCCCAACTGTATTCCCTGCCTTCTTTCCAGAGGGCACGAAAGCCATTGAAAAAATACGGCGATCTGCCCCTGCCCTGTACCGTTAGTGCCGTTTCGCTGTGAACGGCATCCCCCTCCCAAAACCAATCCGGAACAGCAAGAGCATTGAACAAGGCTTGTCCTTGCTGGCCAAAAACAAAGCCGGCCACCTTGGAAAGTCCTTTATTGAAGTTGCTGAACTGCTGCACATGCCGGTATTCGTGCACGGCCAGGTCTTCGTTCCATGGCGTAGCGCCGGAGGCAAAAATGTCGGAGGATGGAATCAGGTAGTATTCGCTCCGGAAAGGCCCGAGCGACACATAGCCATTGGCTTCGGTTGTATTGGGATGGAGAAGAATCTGAATTTTGCGAACAGCCCCTCCCAGCGATGACCGGTCTTCCTGCATCATGCGGTGAAGAATAGCTGCAATCCGTTGCGCCTGCGGCGATACCTTGGCATCAAAGATCACCCTTGCCGTATCCGTATCGATCTGTTTCCAGCGGGTAGACGGTGGAAAGGCGCCAAACTGCTGTGCTCCAGCTTTTGTCAGACCAAGCGCTAAAAATCCAGCCAGGAAAATTTTTCCAATCATGGAAAAAAGATAGGCGAAAAATTGAAAACAGGTGAATGGTGAGTTGTCAGTGGTGAGAATAAATAGCAACGATAAAAATATGGCGATTGAATAATCTTCTACATTTCACGACTCACTACTCACAATTCACCATTCACTTCACCTCATAATCCACACGCAGGGTAATGGAAGCTGTTTTTTCTTTTGAGGTAGTATTGAATACACCGCCGTAGCTATAGTCTTCATTCATATTCCGGCCCGTGATCTGGAAAACACCCATAGTGGCTTTGCGCAGGTCGCCCAGCGAGGCGCCGGAATTGGTGGCAATGCTTTCGGCCCGTTGCTGGGCATCGGCAGAAGCTTTGGCCAGCAGGTCTATTTTCAATTCATTGAGGCGCGAATAATAATAACTGGGCTGGGAAGAATTCAGCTCAATGCCTTTTTGCAAAAGGTTTGTGATCTCGCGGGACATTTTCTCTACTTGTGCCAGATTGCGGGAATCAACGGTCACCGATTCGCTGAGGGTATAGCCCGTAAATGTGGAACCGGTCATTCGACCATTGGGGTCGTATTGCTGCTCATAATTCCTGTTCATGTTCACCGAAGAAAACACAATGCTTGAATCGGGAATGCCCGCTGCATTCAGGTAGCGGCGGATTTCGGCTTCATCGGCCTTAATTTGGTCATACACCGTTTTTAGGTCGTAGCCGTTGCGAACAAAATTGCCCGACCAGACGATCTGGTCGGAGATAAAATCCTTTTCGGCAAGACCGGTAACCGTTATGGTTTCCGCCGCACGAAACTTGTATTTTACCGTGGCAGCAGCAATGATAACGGCAAGAATAATAGCGGCGGCGATTATCAGGTGGCCAATGTATGCACGCATGGCAGCAAAAGTTTATACCAATATAGAGAAGCTTTTCTCCCTGTACAACCATTGGTCTCATTCTTAACCATTCTTTGATAGAGTAGCGAGTAGTGAGGGTAAGTAGAGAGTAGCTATTTGTCGCAAACCTTTTTTCAGTAGAGCAAACATCCTAAGAGTTTAGGAGGATTGCTTTATTTCTTATGGATAACTTTTCTACTCTCTACTACTTACTAACTACTAGCTACTCGCTACTAGCTATTCTTTACTAGCTCCTCTCCCTACTTCATCGCCACACTCACAGCGTCCTTGTTGTAAATATCATCCCTGAAATTCAGCTCGCCTTTATCATCCACCCAGGCTGTGTAATACACAATGGCTACCGGTATTGGGCTGTCCAGCTTAACCCATTGCTCTTTGCCGGCGTTCATGGCTTCGCGAATGCGGGAAGCCGTCCAGGAAGGATCATTTTGCAGAATGTATTCCGCCAGCTTTTCCGGCTCGCCCAGTCGCACACAACCATGACTGTAGGCCCGGATCCTGTTTTGAAAAAGCGACTTCACCGGTGTATCATGAAAATAAATGGCATGCTCGTTCGGAAACAGAAATTTAACGCCACCCAATGAATTGTTCTTACCCGGTTTCTGCCGGACCACTGGTAGGCCGTTCTCCTGTCCGGTAATTTCGTAGCCATTGGAAGATAGGTAGTTTTTTCGTTTGCGCATGGCCGGTAAAATCTCGTTCTGGACAATACTCGGCGGCACATTCCAGTAAGGACTGAAAACAACATGGGTCAGTTCTTCGTTGAAAATTTCGGTAGGGCTTTTCTCTTTTCCCACCACTACCGCCATTTCAAACTGGTGAACGCCGCCTTCGTACACATGCAGTTTGTATTCGGGAATATTGACAACAATGTACCGGTTTCCTGCCGGAACCTGGCCTGTTTGCAGCCGCTGAAGATTTAATTCCAACTGCTGCCTGCGAACAGAGGCCGGTACGTTCAACGCCAGCACGAGTGAGGCTTCCACAATCCCGTTTTCGGGAAAGCCAAATTGCCGTTGCGCTTTTTTTACAGCGGTTTCCAGTTCGGCTGTGTACAGGGAAGAGGTGTCTTTGGAAGAATACTCGCCGGTCGCCTGCAGGCGCATTTTTATTTGCCGGATGGCCGGTGCAGTCTCACCCTTTTTATAATTCCGTTTTGCCAGGGTGATCCTTGGCCAGCCGCCTTTTTTTTCGATTTCTGCATAGCGTTTTACCTGTTGCTGCAGGGCTTCGGCCTGTGCTTCCGAACCAATGGGGCCGCTGGCAGTATTTCCCCAAACGGTACCGGTAAACACCAGCAACAATACGGTAAAGACATAGGTTTTCGCATGACGGATTCCTGTTTTCATACCACACAATTTCAACGTTCACAATTCAGTTTCAATAGGATAAAAACAAGAACTGGGCCGTTTTGATGGCTGGGCTGCCTACGGATTCCAGGATAAATGGTACAAATCTTCACAATAAGCAATGAAAATTCAACCTGCACTCTTCTTGCCGAAAACCTTCCAATATTTATTTAGGTAATCATGCAAACGAATCCCAAGAATGTTTTTGACAATTATCTTTTCCCTACATGAATGTCTTGCGTAAATGAAAACAGGTAGCGTTAGAAAATTTCCTCTTTGTACACACGAACTAAACTTTTACCGACTTTGTTTGTTTGTAAAACTCTGTGATCATGATTTTCCAGCCTCTTTTCAAATGTTATCCTGCTAAAAGAAATATTCTACCAAACAGGATTATGTTTGTAAGGGTTCTGCATAGCTTTTTATGATGTCGACACGCTCCATACCATATAGCGAAGAAGCGTTGGTGCAAGGATTAAAACTTCACGAGGAGCAGGCCTACCATTATTTTTACGACCATTACGGCAAAGCCATTTTCGGTGTAATCTACCAGATCGTCCCCAGTCAGGAAGCAGCCGAAGATATTCTGCAGGAAGTGTTTGTGAAGATCTGGAAGAACATCCATTCCTACGATCCGGCAAAAGGCCGGCTTTTTACCTGGGTGTTGAATATAGCACGAAACCAATCCATCGACTATACCCGCTCGAAGGAATTTAACAAAGACGGGAAAACCATTTCCCTGTCCGACAACGTAAATTCTGGTGATGGCCTTGTTCAAAGCAATTACCAGGATGCCGGTTTGCAAAAGGTTATAGAAGGATTGCCGGAAGAGTGCCGAAAACTGCTGGAACTTTCCTATTTTTTAGGTTATACGCATGAAGAAATAGCGGAAATGCTGAAATTGCCATTGGGAACTGTCAAAACAAGATTACGTACAACCATTATCGAACTCAGAAAACGTTTAAACATTCAAAACAAGTAGTGGATATCAGTTGCATCATATCGTCCGGTGAATTGGAGCTCTATGTTATAGGATTGCTCCCGGAAGAAGACGCCACCAAAATGGAGCAACTGATCGTGCTGTTTCCCGAACTGAAAGCGGAAGCTGACCGCATCAGTGAAACTCTGGAGGCGATGGCAATGCAAACCACACTAGCACCCCGCCCAACGGCGAAAGAGAAGATATTCGAAAGACTTTCTTCTTTACAGCATACACCGGAAAACAAGGCAACGGAAGCTCCTGTGCGTCCCCTGGCCGCAACGTCAACGGAAGATTCGCAGACACCGGTAATCCCGCTAAAGAAACGGAATCAGAATTACCTGATGGTTGCCTCTGTAGCCGGGTTGCTTCTTAGCATTGCTACCATCTTTTTCCTGGTGAGTGAAAACCGGAACAAACAAAATGACATAGCATCTCTGGAGCAACGCATTCGTACAGCGGATCAAAACAATTTCACCCTGCAGCAACAGCAACTTGCCTATGAACAGATGCTCCGGCTTATTCAGGATGAAAATGTAGCAGCCATCACCCTGCAGCCCGTCCCCGGCAAACCGGTGGCTTCGGCCAAGGTTTTCTGGAACCAGCAATCCAACGAGGTGTTTGTGATGAATGTTTCGCTACCTCAGGTACCTGCCGGCAAACAATACCAGTTATGGGCCATTGTAAACGGACAGCCTGTGAATGCAGGACTGCTTGCTGAAGGCAATAACCAACCGCAAAAAATGGCCTCCTTTGAAAGAGCAGATGCTTTTGCCATTACCCTGGAAAACAAGGGCGGCAGCGCCGTTCCTACCCTCGACCAGATGTACGTAATGGGAAAACCCTCCTAAAAAAATTTCCTTCTTTTTCAATCCGCAGGATTCTACCTCTCGTAAGTAGGGAAAACAATTATCATGAAAAAGATTTCTGTTTTCGCACTTAGCTTTTTTCTTCTGCTTACCACCCTTCATGCACAAGAGCCGGTTACAGTAGGCGGTGCCCCCATGTACGCCAAAAAGAATATCGTTGAAAATGCCGTAAACTCAAAGGATCACACAACCCTGGTAGCTGCCGTTAAAGCCGCAGGCCTGGTGGATGTTCTGCAAACCGACGGACCTTTTACTGTGTTTGCCCCTACCAATGACGCCTTTGAAAAATTACCAACGGGTACGGTTGATAATCTCTTGAAACCGGAGAACAAGACGCAATTACAAAACATATTAAAGTACCATGTTGTATCGGGTAACTGGACGGCGGCGCAGCTCAGGAAAATGATTGCTGAGAACAATGGGAAAGCCACGATTACCACACTCCAGGGCGGGAAAATCTATGCTTCTGCTGATGAAAAAGGAGGCATATGGTTGTGGGATGAAAATGGCGGCAAGGCAGCAGTGAGCATTGCCGATGTGCACCAGAAGAACGGCGTCATTCACGTTGTTGATGGTGTGCTTTTGCATAAAATGTAAACAAACATTTCCCAGTGAAAACAGGGCATCTCCTTTTGTGGAGATGGCTTTTCTTCCCTTCTCATTTGGAGCCTGGAACAAAGGCATTCTTCACGGATAGTAAATAAAATGCTTCACCGCTCCGCTTGTACTTTCCTTCTTACTCTTCATTTATTATCACTACTATTCAAGAAAAAGTTCAACTTTTTTTTGATTTCCGAAATCCAAATCAAACAAGTCCTCGTATCTCCTTTACCCACCATTGATAACACCCTAATAAAATTTTTACACGCTTTAACCAGTTAACATGGAAATCCTGAAACGAAAACGCAACGAAACGGAAGAAACAGCATTATCATCACAATCACAGATCAACCGGAGAAGTTTCCTGCGCATCGGTGGCATGGCAGGTGCCTCCCTGGCGCTGGTGGGTGCTGCCACCGGGATGACGGGCTGCAGTAAAGACGATGATGAAGACGGCATTAACCTGGGTAGCGGCGATTTTGGCGTCTTGAATTATGCCTATGCGCTGGAACAACTGGAAGCTGCCTTTTACACACAGGCCGTGCAATCGCAATTCTCAGGCATCACTGCAGCGGAAACGGCTTACCTGACCGATATCAGGGACCACGAGATTGCCCACCGCGAATTCTTTAAAAATGCTCTGAAAAACAATGCCATTCCAGCACTGGAGGTCAACTTCAGCAGCATTGATTTTGGCAGCCGGGCCAGTGTATTGGGAACGGCCAAAGCGTTTGAAGACTTGGGCGTATCAGCATATAACGGTGCCGGACAGTTGTTAATCGATGTCAATTACCTGCTGGCAGCCGGCAAGATCGTGTCCGTTGAAGCCCGGCATGCGGCGCTGATCCGTGAACTGCTTACCCCCAACAGTTTCGGCAATGCCGATGTTGTCGACAGCAATGGGTTTGACCTGGCCAAATCGCCATCGGAAGTGCTTTCCGTTGCCGGTAATTACCTGAAGTCGAAACTGAATGCCTCGAATTTACCCACTACGTAAAACCAGGATCATGAATGTATATAACGTAATCACTGAAATAGAAAAAGTAGATCCGGAAGTGTACGACCGGCTGGATGGAAGACGTGCTGCCCTTAAACAGTTTGGCACTATTGGCGGTAAGATTGCCCTGGCCTCGCTCCCTCTGTTCCTTAGTTCCCTGTTTAAAAAAGCGTATGGACAAAGCACTGGCTCCATTGTCAACGTTCTGAACTTTGCCCTCACGCTGGAATATCTTGAATCGGAATTTTACAAGAAAGCCGTGGGCACCGCAGGCCTGATACCAGCAGCCGATTTGCCGGGCTTAACTGCCATCCGGAACCATGAAGTGGCCCATGTGGCTGCGTTGCGACAGACCATCATGCAACTGCAAGGCACACCCGTAACCCTTACCGCAGATAAATTTGATTTCACGGCTGGCAATGGAAGCATGAATGGTCCGTATGCCAATGTGTTCTCGAATTACGACACCTTGCTGGCTGTTTCGCAGGCTTTTGAAGATACCGGAGTGAGAGCTTATAAAGGGCAGGCCGGAAACCTGATTAGCAACAATGCTGTTTTGACGGCTGCCCTGCAGATCCATTCTGTAGAAGCACGGCATGCGGCCTATATACGTTACCTGCGGCAGAAGCGTGGCGTTGCCGCAAACAAACCATGGATCACGGGAAAAGATACTGGTGGTGTACCGGGTGTGGACGCTATTTATGCCGGTGAAGAAACCACGATGCAGGCAGGCGTCCAAATTACAGGCATCAATGGAATGAATATTTCTGCCAATGCCGCCTCAGAATCGTTTGACGAACCGCTGACGCTTGAGCAGGTAACGGCCATCGTCAATCCCTTTATCATTTAAAATTTCTCGTCTGGCGTATGGAGTTTGGGGTCGCATGGAAAGGTGTAGCATTCGGTTGTAGTAAGAAGTTTCCTCGTAAGTTCTTTTTGCCTACCTGCTGTGCTTTGTATGCCGACTCCTTTCTCCTTATTTCTGCACAAACAAAAGCTTCAAGGCTTCCCGTTTGTTCCGGGAAACAGGAACCTCTGAATTGTCGTCCATGAGCAGGTAGCCGCCATCTTCTTTTACCCAACTCCTGATATGTTTTTTGTTCACAAGATGGCTCTGGTGGCAACGGAAAAAATCATAACCGGCCAGCATTTCCTCGTATTCAAAAATGGGCCGGGAGGTAACGATCTTTTCGCCACCGGCAAGATGGAAGGTTGTGTAGTTATTCGAAGACTCGCAGCGAAGGATTTTGCCCGTTTCAATAAACCGGGTTTCCCGGGTACTTTGCAGGGCAATGCGGTGACTGGATTTCTCTTGCTCTTGTCGTAGCAACTGCAGGAGATTTTGTAGTTGCAGGTTCTGGTTCTTCTGCGCGGCTTTGCCTGCCGCTTTTTGTACCGCAGCTTTTAGGTCTTCCACAGCCACGGGCTTCAGCAGATAATCGATGGCGGAGAACTTTACAGCCTGGATGCCGTACTGGTCGTGGGCGGTAACGAAGATGATCCCAAAATCGGTTTGGTCGAGGGATTTCAGGAGGTCGAACCCGTTCCCTCCCGGCATCTGGATGTCCAGGAAAACAAGGTCGGGGGAAATCTTCCGGATGAGTGCTGCTCCTTCCAACGCATTGCAGGCTTGTCCTGCTAAACTCACCTGCGGGCAGTGCTTCGACAACAACACTTCCAGGTTGTCGATATTGTTTTGTTCGTCATCAATAATAACGGCCCTGATCATAACCAATTCCTGAAATGTACAACAATCGTGGTTCCTTCGCTGCCTGCTGATTCTACGGAAAGCGTTATGGCGTGTTCCCTGTCAGCTTCCGTAAGCAGCGCTATCCGCTCCCTTGTCAGTTTTAAGCCAAAACCGGATGCGGGTATTGCTGTGTTGAAGCCCTTGCCATTGTCGGTAACCGTTGCTAAAAGAGCATTTTCCTTCCTGACAAACGATACATGAATTTGTCCTTTTTCCTGCAGGGCTGACACACCGTGCCTGATGGCATTTTCTACCAGGGGTTGCAAAAGCAGGGCCGGCAATTCTACCGAATCCGGATCAATTTCTTCCTCTACGGTAATAGAATACTGAAAGCGAAACCGCAATTGCTCCAGTTGCAGGTAGGTGTCCAGCATTTGTACTTCGGCCGACATGGGCACGCTTTCTTTTTCGCTGTGCACCAGGGACTCCCGTAATAACCTGCTAAAGGTGGAAAGATAACGGTTGGCCGCCTCCGTGTCGCCTTTGTTGATGAGGCCCTGGATAGAACTCAGTGCATTAAAGATAAAATGCGGGTTCAGTTGAGCGTAGATGGTTCGAAGGCCGGCCTGCGCCTTGTCACGCTGCGCCTGGGTACTTCGCAATTTTTGCCGCTGCCGGCGCAGGCGAAAGAGTACGAACAAAAAACCAAAAAAGGCAGCTATTAAGCCGCCTGCAATGAATTTATATGTCAGGGTCTGGTCCCATCGGGCCCTGATGCGAAAAGGGTAAGAGGTTACATTCTCCCGCTGAATGGCAAAGCGCATGTTGAGCTGGTAATCGCCTGGTGGCAGGTTGTTGAGCCAAACAAAACCATTGTCATAATCGTTCGGCTTCCAATCGGTAACCACTTTCCCGTTTCGCACCAGTTGGTATTCAAGTAGCTCCGCTTTTTGTACCTGCTCTTTCAGATAAAAGATCACCGTGCTCTGCTCCGGTTCCAGCACCAGTTTTCTCGGCAGCCCCGTTCCTGCATCCATCTCTTCTTCGCTGTACCGGGCAGTCCATTTTTGCCTTTCCTGCGGATCGGGATCCCTATTGGGCTCAGCGATCCGCTTTAGCAACTGTTTGGTTTCATCGCCCAGGTAGATGATAGAAAGCGTAGGCTGTGCATTCCGAAAGAAAACCAGGGCCGCTGAGGAAATTGAGTCGCTGCCCTTCCTGCGCAGATCTATCACCAGGAAGCTGCCCTTCTCCGAGATGAAATTTCCCAGGTAAGTCATGGCTGTTCCGGCCTGGGAGAGAGTTTGGTTGTCGCCAATGGTTGTCCAGGGCCGCATGGTTCCTTCCCCATTTTTTAAGACGCGGTATTCAAACTTATTGGCGGGCAGCGACGATGGCGAGACGACCAAAAGGTGAACGCCACCGGTATCGAAAACCTGCCAGGAGGTGAGAATCTTTGCCTCCCGGCCCCGGCGCACCTTCAAGGGAAAACCAAGGGCTTCGCCTTCCTTGTGTTGGTACTGCGCATCGGTAGTGGAAATGGCAACGGCCAGCACCGGCACGTCGTCGGTAGGCGTGCCGCCGTAGATGGTGGTAAGTCCTTTTAAGGTTACCTGGGATAAGCCGGAAAGGCCAAGGCTGACTGTCAGCGAGAAAACAAAAATGATTTTTTTCATACCAGAATTTTCACCAAATCTCATCCTCTCTTCTTCCCCTATTTTGCGCTATTGTGAATTTGGTAGTCACCCTTGTGAATCTGGTTATGCCTGCTGTTTTTTATTGCAATTGTGCTTCTCTGTGTAACCTCCAATGCCGCCTCACCACACCAGTTGCTGCGTCATCTTCACCACACCCATGACAAACACGCTTTGCACATTGCCTACGTTCTCCAGTGAACTCAGTTTGTTGACATGAAAATGGTAGTATTCATCCATGTTGGCGGCTACCACTTTCAGCATAAAATCAAATTCGCCGGAGATGGTGAGGCATTCCAACACTTCATTCATTTCCAGGATCCCTTTAATAAATTTCTCCCCGGCATGCTTGCTGTGTTGCCGCAGCGAAACATAACAGATCACCATCAACCCCTTGCCTATTTTGGAAGCGTTCAGCAAGGTCACGTATTGTTGAATGACTCCACTCTCCTCCATGCGCCGGATGCGTTCGTGCACCGGCGTGGTACTAAGGTGTACTTTTTCCGAAATCTCCTTGATGGTGGCACGGGCATTTTGCTGCAGCAGCTTCAGAATCTCGAGGTCTTTTGTGTCCAGTACAGGCATTTCCTCTTTCGAAAGGGCTTTGGCCATAAGCAAACAGGCGATTTTCCTGCTAAGTACGCCAATAGCTGATGATTTTCCTAAATTTTGAGAGTCTGTCAGGATTTTTTCCTACTACCTTACCTTTGCGGCGTTGCGTTGGTCGTTGTCAGTTAGCTGTAGGCTGTATCGGGCAACTATCAACTGTCAACAACGAAAAAAATTGCTTTCTAACGTTTAATTCATAATTCTACAAAATGTCAACACTCACAAACACCAACATCGACTTCTCCCTGAAGTATAAGGTAAAAGACATGAGCCTTGCCGAGTGGGGCCGCAAAGAAATTCGTTTGGCAGAAGCTGAAATGCCCGGACTGATGGCCATTCGCCAGGAGTACGCGGCCAGCCAGCCCTTGAAAGGTGCCCGCATTGCCGGCTGCCTGCACATGACCATCCAGACCGCCGTGCTGATTGAAACGCTGGTGGCCCTGGGCGCCGAAGTAAAATGGAGCTCCTGTAATATCTTCTCTACACAAGATCAAGCCGCTGCTGCCATCGCCGCTGCCGGTATTGGCGTGTTTGCCTGGAAAGGCCAAACACAGGAAGAAGCGGATTGGTGTATTGAGCAAACCCTGTTCTTTGGTGGCGCTGATCGTCCGCTGAACATGATCCTGGACGATGGTGGCGACCTGACCAACATGGTGCTGGACAAATACCCCGAGCTGGTGCAATACGTAAAAGGCATCTCCGAAGAAACGACTACCGGTGTTCACCGCCTGTACGAAAGAATGGCCAAAGGCACCCTACCGGTTCCCGCCATTAACGTAAACGATTCAGTTACCAAGAGCAAGTTTGATAACAAGTACGGTTGTAAAGAATCGCTGGTTGATTCGATCCGTCGTGCGACGGATGTCATGCTGGCTGGCAAAGTAGCTGTCGTAGGTGGATACGGTGATGTGGGTAAAGGTTCTGCCGCTTCCCTGGCCGGTGCCGGTTGCCGTGTGATCGTGACCGAGATCGATCCCATCTGTGCCCTGCAAGCTGCTATGGACGGCTTTGAAGTTAAGAAGATGGTTGATGCCGTGAAAGAGGCTGATATCATTGTTACCGCTTCCGGTTGCCGCGACCTGATCACGGAAGTGCATTTCCGCAGCATGAAGGACAAGGCCATTGTGTGTAACATTGGTCACTTTGATATTGAAATTGACGTTGCCTGGTTGAACAACAACTACGGTCACACGAAAGATACCGTGAAGCCGCAAGTGGATATTTACAACATCGAGGGCAAGGATATTATCCTGCTGGCTGAAGGCCGCCTGGTGAACCTGGGTTGCGCTACCGGTCACCCTTCGTTTGTCATGAGTAACTCCTTCTCCAACCAAACCCTGGCCCAGATTGAACTGTGGACCAACGGTGCGGCCTACGAGAACAAGGTTTACGTTCTGCCGAAGCACCTGGATGAGAAAGTAGCCCGCCTGCACCTGGCCAAGATTGGTGTGGAGCTGGATGAGCTGACCGAAGCACAGGCCGAGTACCTCGGTATCAGCAAAGAAGGTCCGTTCAAGCCTGAGGCTTACCGTTATTAATTTTTAGTGTTGTTAGATAGATTGAGCCCTGCAGTGATGCGGGGCTTTTTTCTTGTGCAATTGTGTACTGCTTGTGGGCGTTTGTCACTGAAAGAATAGAATTAAATTTGAGAGAGAAAAATTGGTTGTTATGAGTGTCGCAGAAATGAAACTGGATGTGATCAATAAGACCAAACATGTGCCTTGGATCTTACTATAACCAGTAATCCTAAATCAAAAAGAACACTACAAACATCGGAATCATTGTAAATCCATAATTCTCTCCAGACATTAATCCCGTTGTACAATTTCTCTAATCCTGGTTCTTAACACCGGTTCTGCAGCTATTTATATAACAGATTATCTGCCCATTTCAGTTTTACTCGTGTTCTTTACACATTTCGACATATTTCCTGTATTGAGTAGAGAAATTATAGGTTGACTTGTAACCCACTGTTATTGCCGCTTCGGACATTGTATAATTTCGTTTTTCGAGAAGGAATTTAGCAAATGCCATTTATTGCTTTTGAAAAAAAGAGGAGATATTCTCTCCGTGTTTTTGCTTGAAATGTCTTTTCAGCGATGATTCACTCAAGGAAAACCGGGATGCCAATTCCTTTAGCGGAGGAAGCGCTGAACTGATATTGGCAACCAGTTCCTGCTCAATTGACGCCAATACATCGGTTGATTCATTCGATTCCAGTTTGTTCAATTCCGTATCAGAAACCCTTGCAAAAAAATCATTGACCAATGTAAGCACGTGTGACTTTACATATAAAATACCCAATGATTTTTGCCAGCTTTCTTTCTGTACGGCTAAAACCGATTCCAGCTCCTTTGCACTCATGGATTCCAGCATAAAAAATCCCTCACCTGAACGATTCCGGACATTTTCCCCGCTGAAGATTGTATAAGATTCACATACATGGTTACGAAGCCAATCCTGTGTGAAATGAAGGCTCAGGAAACAAGCATTCGTTTCATGAGCAAGATGAAGGCGAAGACAGATTGGCCCTGCGAAAATAATATTCCAGGCTGCATTTTTATGCCATAACCGCTTATCATTACTAAGCTGCATTTGCATCCGCTCCGGGAAAAAGGCAAGTGTAAAATCCGTTTCCTGCGAATGCAGATCAAGAACCAATTCAGCTTCTCCATTCAAACGGCAATTCCACATTCGAACCATTAAACCGGGTTCAATGTGGTAGACATGTACACTGCCCCATTTCTGTATGGGCTGTAAAATACATTCCTGTTCCAGCGAAAGTTGAAACGCTTTACGCTTACTATCAACCGGACCATGGCTCTTTGTGATTTCACTTTCCATAAAAAAACGTTTGATTCGGTTGGTAAATAACCTGAATTTGAAAAAGTAAATCAGGGGCAGCACTCTTCATCCGGTATACAGGCTAGACTTCAGCTTTCCATTCTTTTATCATGCCTGGACAATAACCATGATGCTTTGTAAACATTTCTATAAAAGCACTTGGCTGTTTGTAACCAAGCATTTGCGCAATTTCTTTAATCGCATGTTTTTGTTTCAGCAGCAATGATTTTGCCGCTTCCATCTTCCGGCAGATATAATATTCCTGAATTCCTTTTCCAAATACCAATTGAAACTGTCGCATCAACGAAGAAATACTAAGGTTCACCTGTTTGGCTATCCATTCAACTTTTTGCAATTGCTTCAGATCTGACATGACCAGTTTTTCGGCCTGCATTACCTGTTCGTAGTGTATAAGCCCCTGTGCACTTTTAGCTTTTTCGAGACTGAGCACCTTACAAAAAAAATCAATAAGCAGTTTATAGAACCGTGATCGTAAGAACAACAAATCATGGTCAGTACCCACCGTCTCCGACAATTCCAGCTCCCGCAGTATTTTAAATTCATCCATTGAACAGGTTTCAAGAGAAATGTTTTTCTCCTGCCCTGAAATAAACCGGACCAAGGCTTCTTTAAAGAATGGATCGGCATCTGCAAACTGACGCTCTATCCAGCAGGTGGTTATGGCAAGATCCAGAACATAAAATGGTTGTTTGGGTACCACAGAAAAATCAAGGCTGGCCTCACTGGTGAAAAAAACATTGTTCCGGTGGTGAGACAATGCCATGCTACGCATGCTTTTCTTAACTGTAAAAATGGTCGGATTCAGCAGATAAACGATACAGAGCTTTTTATCCTCCTTTTCGGGTGCCGGCATTTTGCGTAAAATAATCTTTTCAGATACATTCAGCTTCCACTTCCGTATCCAGGTATCTTTTTCCGGAACACACCTGCAAAGCTTCCCGCTAACAAGGCTGTTATTGAAATGTATAGTATTATCCTTCAGGACACCGCCAAACGTGGTGCATAACTGAACAAATGCTTCCTCTTTATCCAAATCAACAAACTCATATACCTTTTCTCCCATGGCTTTGGCATTGTATATTGTTCACCTTCTGTACGCAGGAAATAATGTACTAAGGCGTTGCATATCAGAAGTTATTGTTGAAACTAGCTCCTAAAAAAATGCCGAATATTAAAACAAATTTCAATCCAATTTTTAGCCAGAGATGTAATATTCTGCTTTCGCATGCATTGAATGGAACTCATCCATAGCATTTTATAAAAAGGTCACCAATAGCGCTAAAAATTCAAGTTCTTTCTAACTGCCGTGTTTTGGCTTGAATGGCACTGATGTTGGGAACTTCACTCTGTCAAGAGGCCTTTTGATACCAAACGATAACCATTTAAAAAATTAATGTATGAAAAAACACTTCATGGCAGCGGCCATTGCTATTGCCTCGATGTTTGTAAGCAGTTCTGTTTTGATGCAAGCAAATGCAACTCCACAAAGCAAAGCGTATGTGCAGCAAGTGGACCCGACAATAATTGATATTACCGGAACTGTGAATGGTGTCGCTTCCTTTGTGGGCACTTTTGATGTACAACGGTTTATTGTTCGTAACGGAGAACTTTTTGCGGTTGGTACCTTAGCAGGGACACTGACAAATCCTTTAACAGGAATTGTAAGAACCATATCTCAAGTTATCCAGCTACCGGTAACAGGTGCCACGGGAACATGTGATATTCTCAATTTAGATCTTGGTCCACTTGACCTCAATCTTTTAGGATTACGTGTACAATTGAGTGCAATTGATTTGGACATTACCGCAGAATCGGGTCCTGGACAATTATTGGGCAATCTGCTTTGCGCAGTAGCTGGTCTTCTGGACGGCGGAAGTCCATTATCGGCACTCTTGCGCAATCTAAACCAGATACTGGGACAGTTGTAAAAAGTATCTTACTGGCATAGTTAACAAAAGAAAGAGGGCAAGTTCCCTCTTTCTTTTGTTGTTTTCCACCTCTTGCGTGTATGCTAATAAATTTCTCGAAAGAGGCTATTCTGGATGGTAAAGCAAAGCGTTAAAAGCAAAAACGTACGCCCAAGCGGCAGTGTAGTAAAGCCAATCCTTACTTGATGATGCCAACTCTCACAAAGCGCCTACTTCTTATTTTCCTGGCCATTGTCATGGCTAAAGCAGGCATTGCACAGCCAACCAATCTAGTCGTAAAAGGCAGTCTTTACGATTCTACTGCCCTTGCACCCATTCAAAATGCCACAGTTTCCATCTCATCCCAAAAAGATACTTCGCTCCGCTTTTTTTTGCTTTCCTCTTCAACCGGAAGTTTTGCCTTCAACCTTCCAGATACGGGTACTTACCGCCTCCATGTTAGCTTTCAGAAAGCTGACTTGTTGAAAAAAGCTTTTTATGTAGCGCATGGATCAACGATTACGGAACTGGGAATTCTTTACGTAAAACGAAACGAGCATGTGCTTCCCGAAGTAGTTATCAAGGACATCTCACCCCTTAGCTTGCGGGGTGATACCATCCACTATAAAGCTGGTGCCTACAAAACCAGTCCCGATGCATCCGTAGAAGATTTGCTGAAAAAACTTCCCGGTGTGCAGGTAGACAGATCCGGCACCGTAAAAGCGCAGGGTGAAACGGTGCAGAAGGTGTACGTTGATGGCAAAGAATTTTTTGGCAATGACCCCTCAATGGCCACAAAAAACCTCACGGCTGATATGATTGAACAGGTGCAGGTATTTTCGGATGCCAGCGACCAGGCTAAATTCAGCGGTATTGACGATGGCAGCCGCAGCAGGGCCATCAACTTAAAGCTGAAAAAAGACAAAAAGAAAGGGCATTTTGGCAATGCCAGCGCTGGCATTGGCACCCGCAGCCGGTACCAGGCCGGGTTTTCGGCCAATCTTTTTGACGGGGCTTCCCAACTTTCCCTCCTTGGTGGCACCAGCAATACGGTTGCGTCGGCATCAGCCATGGCAGGACAAACTTCGGCAATAGGCAACAACCAGATTTTACCCGGACGAACCGGTACGGGATTAAACGAATCGTCTGTTGCCGGTTTTAATTACCACAACCTGTTTGGGAAAAACCTGGATGTAACCACCAGCTATTTGCTTCTTCATGAGCGTACGATCAATGAACGATCTGCCTACCGTCGAACGTTTTTGCCGGATTCCGTTTTGCTTACCGAAAGAACCTCGAATGTCCGGACAAGAAGCCTGGCACACCGCTTCAATATGAAGGTCACCTATACCATCGATTCTTTCAATACGCTTGTTTTCACGCCTTCCCTTCGGCTTCAAAAATCCCGGTCCTCCTACGGGGAACAACAGGCCAACGCGGTACAAACAAGCGCTGCTACCCATAAAGCCGGGGAAAGCCAGTCATCCTCCGCAAACAACGCACAACCCCTTAACCTGGTGAATTCGCTGATCTGGCGTCGCCGGTTCAGCAGTCCCGGGCGAACCTTTTCCGCCGCTCTAACACAAATCATCAACAGGAATGACATGGCAGTTTATTCTGACATCGCCTCCAAAGTCCTGCATTCGAATGGAAGCCTTTCCCGCTCGTTCGATAGAAACTATTATTCGGAAAACATCCTTGCAAATACGCACCACACGGTTGCCTTGTCGTATACCGAACCGGTTGGCAAAGGAAAGATCCTGGAAGTGCATTATGGGTTCGGTCGGCAGCACAATGCATCAAACCGAAAGGCTTATGCATACGATTCTGTCACCAAAACCTATGGTGTACCCGAAGACAGCCTGACAAACGACTTTACGCAGGCAAACCGGTGGCATCGCTTTGGGGCGAATTTCAGGGGTATGACCAGGAAGCTGAATTACCAAATCGGCGTTACCGTGCAGCAGCTTTTATTCAGGATAAATGACGACAGTAAAAACAGCCAGCTTTCCCACCGGTTTCGCAACCTGCTTCCCGTGGCTTCCGTCAGCTACCAGTTTCGTTCGGGCAAAAGTCTGCAGCTTCAGTACCGGGGCCGCAGCAACCAGCCTGATATCCGGCAGCTACAGGATGTTACCGATATCCTATCGTACCCCTACATTCAAAAAGGCAACCCTGCTCTGAAACAGGAATACAGCCATGTGGCCAACCTTTCTTACAATGCTTTTAACAGCACCAACTTCCGCAGCTTTTTTGTTTATATAGCGTATACCAAAATCCAAAACAAGATTACCAGTTCTATTCAGCAAAACGCCTTTGAACAAATATGGATGCCGGTTAACCTGAATGGCGCCTATAACCTGAGTGGGAATGTTGGTATTGGAATCCCCTTTGCTTCCTGGGAGGGTGCTACCCTAAATACGTCTTCCCAAATTGATCTTTACCGGAATGTAAGCCTGGTGAATAACACCCGGAATTTTTCGAAAGAACTGAACCTTAGCCAGGATCTACAATTCCATTACAATCCGGGCGGAAATTTTGATATGGGACTAACCCTGAACGCAAGCTACAATACCCTCTCCTATACCCTGGAGAACACGCAGAACACCTCCTATTTTTCGCACGGGGTAGCCCTGAATGCGTCCTGTTTTTTGGGGAATGGTTTTCGGATAGCCAGCACCGTTGATTACACGGCTTATACAGGAAGAGCAGAAGGATTTAACCAGGATTACCTTTTGTGGAATGCAGCCATCAGTAAACCAATCTTGCGGAACAAAAAAGCAGAAATCAGGTTTACCGTGTACGATATCCTAAACCGGAATACCAGTTTGACACGGTACCAGTCAGAGAACTTTATAGAAGATTCCCGGAACCTGACACTGAAACGATTTGGTATGCTGATGCTTATTTACAGGTTGAATAAGGTTGGCCCTAAATAATATTTGAAGCAGGTGAGAGTACAGGAAAACATATTACTGATGCCATCAAAACCATATGAGTAATAGTTACAAACTACGGCCAGCAGTCGTTAGCCTCACCTGCAATCGAAGGTCACAGTTGTTTTATTTGCTACAGCGTTCCTTCGTTTCAAGTATAAAAAAAGCCCTGATGTCTTACAATGCCTTGCAAAACACCAGTGGCCAAACTTGAGAACATGACTTCTCAATAGTGCATGGATAACCCGCCGGGCAGGTTGTTGCCATTTAGGTTCTTTTCCGAGTTAACCGTATCTAACTAGATACCTCTTCTGCCAGATACCAGCTTAATAATGATCAGGATTACGGCAATCACCAGCAATGCGTGAATCAGCCCGCCCGATACATTAAAAGCAAACATTCCAAGAAGCCAAGCGATAATTAAAACCACAACAAGGACGTAAAGGATATTTCCCATAAAAAAAGAATTTTAGGATGTGAATAATCAGATATCATTCTTACATATAAAATAATCCTGCCACGTTGTTGCGGTAAGGTCCGGGAGCCGGAATAGCAGTTATTTATTCAGCCAGCAGCAAAGGTCCCTCTTGCTGTCCGAACGGTTCTTCTACCAACGAATCGTTCGGGTACGATCATACGCTTTCCGGCTCTCCTCTCTGACAATAGCCTAGCGTTCCAGCACCATCAACCGAAGGACAATCCAACCAGCCGGGCAAACAATTTGCACATCCCCAGCTATGGAAAACAGGCTCACCTTTTATTCCGGTACCAGCAACATTGTTTTGCCCGTCAAACAATCGAACTACCCGCCCCAATTCAAAGGCGCCAGCCGGTTAACCTATTATGCTTCGATTCATTCTTCGGTGGAAATCAATTCATCCTTTTACAAAATTCCAAAACCGGCAACCGTATCCAAATGGCAGGAAAGCGTGCCGCACCATTTCAGGTTCACATTTAAACTGCCCAAAACCGTTACGCATGCAAAAGGCCTGCAGTTCAACGCACAGGACCTGGATACATTTACGGCGGCCATCGCCCAGGCAGGCGATAAAAAGGGCTGCCTGCTGGTACAGCTGCCACCATCGGCAAAAAGCGACCTCCAGGAAAGCCTGGAAGGAATACTGGAAACCCTAGCCTCCGATGCAAAAGGCTGGCACCTTGCCGTGGAGTTTAGAGACCCCACCTGGTACAACAGCACGGTGTACCGGATGCTGTGCTATTTCAACGCAGGGATGGTGGAGCAGGATATGCCACGGTCGGCCACGCCACGGGTAAGGGTTGCCGAGGATTTTCATTACCTGCGCTTTCATGGCCCGGAGGGAACGTACCGGGGCAGCTATGCGGACGAGTATTTAGCCGGCCAGGCAAAGCGCATTGCAGCCTGGCTGAAAGAAGGCCTGGAAGTATATGCTTATTTCAACAATACCATGGGCAATGCACTTGAAAATGAAGGAACATTGAATCAAATGGTGGAAGAGGCACTGGCTGGGAGATCGTAAGCAGGCCTGCTGGCCTGGAACTGCTGGTGGTGTTCTCAATTCAAAACATAGCACTACCCAACCTGTAGTAAAGCAAACGTCGCAGCACTGCTGGCCTGCGCCTATAATGCCGCAGCATTTCTTGCTGGTGAAAGCTTCACCTTATCACACAAGTCGATACGGCTTGCCAACAAGGCTATCCTATTTTTTAGATTGATACCGGGGCCGTTCAGGCAAGGGCTTCCTCTGCCTTTGCCACTTCTTCTGCAGGTACCTCTTCCATCTCTTTAAAACGATTGATGTCAAAGGAAGGAATAAAGGTTCCTAGGCCGGTGGGGTGCGTTAATGGGGGATTATCGATTTCAACAAGCGTTACGGCCTTGCCTCTGCGTGTTATCATCACTTCATCAATGGTGTATTGTTTGTCCTTAACCGGGCGGTTAGGGATCATTGCAACCTGTTCGTCGCTAAACACATCATTGATACAAACCACACGGGAGCCAAATTTTATCATGGGCGCAAAGCTATTTCATTTTGCTTTTCCGCCCTACTATCGATTCGTTAACGATTTGGACCTGCCAGTGGTCCTTTTCATCCCCCACCAACAACTTCTACCAAACTGGCTTTGTGTTAAAAAGCTGTGCAACTGCCAGCCCCTATAAAGCAATTCATGGCCATGTCTGGCAAATTCATTCGGGAAGCTTATTTGAAGAAAACGAAGTTGCTCAAACAAAGAACGGATTCTCCCGAAAACAAAAAAGCTGCTTTTTGTAAAGCAGCTTTTTTGTTCAGCGGAATCATTATCACTGTTGCTTCATATAAAACGAGATACTTGTACCTGTTTTAATACCGCTTTCATACGAGCCTGTTGAAAGTGTATGCGGGTCCCAGTACAGTTCACTGATCGATTCGAAATAGTTGCCCAAAACAGAATTCACACCCACCCGTACCGTTTTGGTAACGCCATTCAGCTCACTTTGCAGGCGCATGGTATAACTGCTGACTTTAATATCGCCGATGTAGTAGTTGTCGCCATTGTTGCCGATGGTAAAACTTTTGGTTACCGTAGTGGTAGCGGGGGTGCCATCCAGATAGGTGGCGCCTTCCTCCGGCGTCAGGGTAACCGTAACCTTGGTGCCGGCCGGCATTTTCAAAGCATCGTTCAGGTTGACAAAATAAAGCGATGCGCCAAAATAACCCATGCCATAATCGGCACTGGCCGGCCTGTCGGGGATGCGTCCATCCAGCTTCCAAACAAAATCCTTTACAACGGTTTTGTCTTCTGTAGAAAACGCATCATAGTCGGCTGCGTTTTTCATACCCAGGCGAAGGTTGTACAGCTTCCCGCCGTATTCCACTTCTTTCCAGGCATACACTTTCCATCCGCCAATGCCGTTTATCTTCAGCTTGTATTTTCCGGCGGCATCGGTAGTGCCATCCACATAGATGTTGTAACCAGTGGGATTCTCCGCTCTCACTTTCACACCGGCCATGGGTTGTCCTTGTGCATTCACAACTGTACCCACTACGGTATTGGGTTCACCGGAACCATTTCCCGGGTTTTCAGTTGACTCTTTTTTGCAGGACGTAAAGATTACAAGCAGTGCCATTGCATAGGGCCAGATGTTTTGTTTCAAGAAATGTTTCATTGTGTTTGTATGGTTTTGATTTATTCAGGGTATAAAACTAACAGCCTGACCTAGCCGCAAAAAGAGGAAACCGTACAAACTGTTACAATAACCTATCAAAGCGTAAAATAAAATCTGTCAATTGCTTGCGATGTACGAGTACTTATTATTTCGTGTTCCTTTCCACACTGGAGTAACACCACAGCTATTAAAAAAAATAACGAAAAACGATATGATGGAAACAACCTGAGAAGACCTACCCGCTTCAGGGAAATAGTAAAACCACCAACGCGTCTCCCTGGAGTTGTTTTTCCTTTAAGTGAGGGCTCGTTGCTACAATACCCTTGAGCCTTACCAATGATTGAAATAAAGTGTTCCACCCGATGTATTGTTCGGGCCAAACAGGCCAATACCGGTTTCCACCATCTTCCATTCCTTGTTGCCCACTTGTTCTGCCAGAGGCTTAAAGTACTCGCGGTTTTCGATGATGCCGCGGCTGTCGGTGCACACTGTATTGCATTTCCAAAGTCCCCCGCCCACATATACGGCGCCACCGGGTATGACGGTGTAGTTCCGCTCGTGTTCTATTTTAAATCCGGGCGGAATGTTTTTGATCAGGAAGTAAGGATCAACAGGACGCAAGCCAACAATGGCCGTGAGCTTTGAAAACGGATCAATCATAATCACCCTGGGCATCCAGGCCGGGTCGTCGTAACCGGTGGGTGCGGCCAGGTGAATTGACTGCGTTCCGGTTATTGTTTTTTCGGAGCGGTTTTCAAACTGCAGGTTGCGCTGCCGGATGACCACTTTGGAAAATACCTGCACGGTAAGACGGCCATTGCCCGGGGCTAGATTTTTCATCTCCACGTACAGGGTATCGTTAGAGAGCTGCATTTTTTCCTCTTGTACCTGACCGCCGGTTTCCCAAAGCAGGATGGCTGAATCGAGTTTGCCGGCATCCAGGTATTGGTTGTTTAGCTTTACCCCTACCCTTGCTGCTTCTTCTACTGGCGGCACAGGTGGCGGATGGTTCTCGGGCTTTTTTTTGCAGGCCATGAAGAGGGCCATTAAACAGGCGGCGGCAGTAATGAATTTGCTGTTCATCTCAATTTCGGTTTATGGTGGAGGGTGATAGAAAACGGCATTGCTGGTCTCATCCATGTCCAATCCATTACAAAACTGAAGCGGTTTACAAGATGAAAAAACCCAATACGGGTTAAAGCAGCGAAGTAGGATGGTCAACTGGTAGAAAAAATGTATGATTTGTTGTTCGGCTATTGTTTACGCGGAAGATCTGCTGATTCTACAACAATAAAATAGTCCTGAAAAGTTCAAACCCGGGTAGTACTACCCGGGTTTGAACAGTTGAGAGACATAGGGCATTTTGCATAACCCCAGTTCTTTGATTTAATAAGAGAATCTGCTTTACCTACGCACTAAAAGGCAGAAAAGTCAAACTTTTGTCCGCCGATTGATGCTTCGTACATCAGTCCTTTTTTCTCCTGTGTAAACACCATAACACCATCGCGGTACTTAACATTGGCGGAAGCGCCTTTGGTTACGGCCACCGCCGAAGCCTGGGCGGCAAACTCAAAATTGTCTTGTTTGAAACGGTTCAGTGCGTCTTCATTTTCAAAAAAGATCACCTCACGGTAGGTTTGTCCGCCAAACTGAAACCCGATGCTTACCTGCTTCATTTTTGCACTGCCAATGGGGTTTCCGCCATGGAAAACAATGCCGTTGCCGGCCGCACCGCCGATACCGATAGCACCTTTGCCGATGTTGGGAAAAATAACGTAGGCATAGGCATTGTCAAACAAGCTTTGCATCAGGTCATCACTTTTAATAAATTCTGCCTTTGCGTTTTTGCTGTCTTCAATCAGGCCCAATTCTTTTTCATCCTGGGCAAAGCCGGGGACGGAAAGCATAAGGCCCATCAGGAATACGGCGATCGCCGTGAGTCGGAAGATGTTTTTCTTTTTCATGGTAGTCATTTAAAATCCTCTGTCGTATTAATATTTGATCAGTCAGTCCTTTACAAAGATTCTGCCAGCCACGCCAGAGTGATTTGTTATTTTTCCGGTAGCAGGCTACAGTATTGAAGAAACACAAGCAAAAAAGGCCACAATGTCTTTCCGGAAATAGTATTCCTGTAGAAAATACGTAGTAGCCTAAAGCAAAAAGCCCCAGCGAACCGGGGCTTGAAAGATTTGGAACAACTGATTAATAACGATTCTTGTTATAAGAGTTGCTGTTGTTGAAGTTTCCGCCATTGCTACGGAAGCCACCGCTGCGGGCCGGCTTGTCTTCCTTTGGTTTGGCTTCCATTACTTTAATGGTACGGCCTTCTACTTCGGCGCCATCCAGTTCAGCAATGGCTTTTTTAGAGGCTTCATCATCGCTCATTTCAACAAAACCAAAACCACGGCTACGGCCGGTTTCACGGTCTGTAATGATTTTAGCCGATGTTACTTCACCATACTCGGTAAAAAATTCTCTTAAGTCTTCATCCTGTACGTTGAAGCTCAAATTGGAAACATAAATGTTCATGCAATAAAAAATTAAATAAGTAAAAAACGATCTGAGAAGGCAAGAAGTAACACTAACTAAGATGCAGGTTTTTGAAGCAGACTAATTAACATACCAATGCGAGGCTCAAATTATCGGGGCGAAGATAGGGTTTAGTTTTGAATAAGAATAGTTCGCCCAATATTTTACTGAAATCCTAACAAAATGGTTTTCCATCCGTATTGATAAAAGTGTTTGTTCCATTTTTTATGCAAAGAAGAGAAACAACATTCCAGGAAAACGATACCGGTTTATTTTCCCGATCTCCAATAGATGCATTGTGTATTCTTTGATGCCCATGTCTATTCTTCTATAGAAAAATCCTTCCCCTGCATGGCGCAGGTTTTGATAAAGTCAAGTCATATTTTCAACGCCATACCGGAGGCAGAAAAAGAAGCTTTGAATACAGCAAGGCAGGTTACACTGAACAGGCATCCATCCGAAGACAACAACCAAATGATAAAAATTGTATGGTAAAAAACAGGCCGGTGAAAACAGGTTTTCTTCAAAACTTCTTCCGGGTACTTCTTGGCATCGCCATGACCTTTGCCGGAATTGGTCACCTTAGTTTTCAGCGGCAGGATTTTCAGGCCCAGGTGCCGCGTTGGCTTCCTTCCAACCCGGCTTTTACGGACTTTGTTGTGGTGGCCTCCGGCGTTGTGGAGATCCTGCTGGGACTTTCCCTGATCTTTTTCGTAAAGCATAAAATAAAACTGGGAATTGCCCTGGCCATTTTTTTTGTGCTGGTTTTTACAGGCAATATTTCGCAATACACCAACCGCATCGATGGATTTGGCCTGGATACGGATGAAAAACGTCTTAGCCGTTTGTTCTTTCTACCGGTTCTCATATTATGGGCGCTCTGGTCCACAGGTGCACTCTCCTACCTTCTTCACCATAAAAAAGAAGATCGCCTTCCGGAAAACAAAAGGGTTAAGGAGGTATAATTTAAGAACAATCTTACGTTAAGTATTGTCAGGAAATTACTACGTAAGGCCTGTTGTACTCATTACCCCTCTCTCGTGTGCAATCAGCATTGAAGTAGATATGGCACTAAGCTTGTGCATCTATAAAAAACGATAGTATGATAAACGACAGAGACTTGGCGAATCCACAACAAAGCAGACCGG
Organism: Flavisolibacter longurius; assembly: GCA_014163555.1. Classification (GTDB taxonomy): domain Bacteria; phylum Bacteroidota; class Bacteroidia; order Chitinophagales; family Chitinophagaceae; genus Flavisolibacter. The sequence goes on along the minus strand of JACJGO010000009.1, from coordinate 1,965 downwards.
ACGATCACCTAAACCCAGACCATGACCGGGTTGAACAGTTCAATGAATTATCTGAGATTTCACTGGAAGAAAGAATGAATGTTGCCGACAGGATCGGGATTCCGGTGGACAATGCAGGAGAGGCCGCTGCAACCGGAACGGCTATGACCTCGGATGAAACAACAGAAGAAGAAAGAACAGAGAACAGGACGGATCGATGATTATTCTTTAGGTAAACGTATTTGCAATTCAATTGGTAAAGCCTGTGAAAAATCACAGGCTTTATTTTAGGAACCTAATCCGATCCTTGCATCCAAGATCCTTTAATCCTAGTCAGTATACCCGGCTGTTGAATGCTTCCGGTATGATCCAATCGACTTTCAACGCGGTAAGATTTTGTCGTACCTGCTTGTAGCGATGCAGGGCATCTGTGCAGCCAATGTGCTGCAGGGCCACTTTTTTAGGCTGCAGGATGGTTGCCGCCAGGCAAACACTTTTTTCCATGACCGAATCCACGGCACATCCCATCATCAGTCCCCTTGCGGCGGGTAAAAAGGCAAGGTCGATCCGGAGTGCTTTGGTGCGGAACTTTTCCAGCGGAGCTGTATAATCGCCTGCAATTTCTTCTACCCACAAAGCATGGTCACCGGCGTGGTAGATGGTAAGGTCATCTATCGTCACTAAAAACGCTGATCCGTCATCGGTGGCGGGATGCGTAAACACGGAAAGATCATTTTGCACAAGGCTGTCGCCGGGAAACAACAAGCTAAGGTTTTTCACTGCGGGAGGAGATGTCGGCTTCCAGCCAAGAATAAACCGCATTGTTCTGGCCTGTTGCTGCAGGGTAAAAATGGAATCGGTAAAATGATCCGGATGATTGTGTGAAATAAAAACGAGCAATGGCTTGTTTGCGGATGTTTCGTTTATTCTTTTCTGCAGGTCGGCAAAACTGACACCGGCCTTGGGATCTGGGACAAAATCAAATACCAGCAGGTGCCGGGTGGTTTCCACCAGCCAACCGCTGTTGTAAAAATAGTGTATTCCTGGGGGTTGTTTTTCCTCCTGGGCAAACAGGCTGGCTGATAAAAAAGCAAGCAGCAGGAAAAGGCCAATTTGTTTCTTTCTCATAAGAAGCGCCAATATAGAAAAGCAATTTACCCTTTTGCTCCATTTACGGTTCTTGTTTAACGAATCCTTGCTTATTGCTTTGTGTCGAAATGAAATCAGCCTGTGGTTTTGACACAGGCTGATCCTCCTTACAAGCATTTGAACTGATTAACGCCATCTAGTTTGCCAGTGCCGGTGTATGGGTAACAGGGTCGGGATTTTTCAGTGCCTGGTAAAGGGCTACCGATCCGGCATATCCCGTCCATCCCAGCAGGGGAAAATAATTTGCGGCCAGTTTTTTATCTGTCTTCCAGGCATCCAGTATGCTGGTCAGGGCAAGTGCCAGGTCCGACAGCGTCCATACTGCGGCCAGTACCGGGCTTTTCTTTTTAAAGTACACGTAGCCAAAAGTGAAAAAGATGGTCCAGATAGCTGCCTGCTTGATAAAAAGACGTTTGCGTTTGCTGATGGTCTTGTCTTCCAGCAACCGCTTCAGGGCCAGCAGTAAAAAGAAATTGTTGAGGGTCCATGCCGGACCAAAGACAGGCGCCGGCGGTGCCCAGGGCGCCTGTTTTAATTTGCGGTTATACAGCTTTCGCTCCGTTCTTTTTGTTGTCCCGGTGGACAAGCCTCCCAATACTGAAACTGCAATAGTTGCCAATGCCACCTGCCACCATTTGATCTCTTTGTCCATGATCTTCGATTGTACGTTTCCTGTATAAATACTTCACCTGTGTCCACAGAAGTGCACATGTAAGTACCCCTTTTCTCAGACAGTAGTTGTTAGAGTATTTTCGGTTTGAATTGTTTTGTTTTTCCACTCCACAGGAGTCAAGTTGTTCAATCCTTCATGTGGTCTTCTTTGGTTATATTCTTCCA
>JACJGO010000008.1 GCA_014163555.1 Flavisolibacter longurius | reverse complement strand
ATGACCGGCTTTGTTTGCGATACAGTCCCTGCAAGACCTCCACCTCCTCACCAATCTCTTTGCTGTAGTTTAAACACTTCATGACCTAACCCGCACATATACCGTACCTAATAATTCAAAACGGTATAAATGCTTTGTAGAGGGGATGAAGCAATATGCCCGCAATCAAAAAACCAAGAGAAATAAAATAATCTTTTCTGCTCATACACAAATATAATTGTCTGCCCCCTCAATCGTAGGGTGTTGCTTATTTTTGCCGGCGACAGCAAACCAAAGAGGCGTCATGAAATATACACAAAACACACTCGACAAGATTGATAAGATGATTGAAGAAAGCGGCTACATTGTTCGGTATGAACGCGGCTCTTTTCAAAGTGGGTTTTGCATTTTAGAAGATAAGAAAGTGGTCGTGCTGAATAAATTTCTTCCGCTGGAAGGGCGCATCAATACCCTGATTGACCTGGTGCCGCAACTTAAGATCGATGCGGATTCACTTACACCCGACAGCCGGAAATGGTTTGATGATATTATGGGCCGCTACCGTGCCGCGCAGGGAGGCGGGGATGAGAGTACGCAGTAGGCAGTTGGTAGTTGGCAGTCGCAGCCGAACACAAACTTCAACTTATTGCCTTTTGCTTAGTGCGTACTGCGTACTTTATTTATTCCCTCCTTAACTTCCTTTCGTGAACATGCCCCTTACCATTACCTTTCTTGGCACAGGCACCAGCAGCGGCGTTCCTATGATCGCTTGCGAATGCCATGTGTGTAAATCTACAGATAGCCGGGACAAGCGACTTCGCTCCAGTATTATGGTGCAAACGGCACAAACCACAATTGTGGTGGATACCACGCCGGATTTTCGTTACCAGATGTTGCGTGAAAATGTAAAGCAACTGGATGCGGTGTTGTTCACCCACCCGCACAAAGACCACATTGCGGGATTGGACGATGTACGTGCCTTTAATTATTTCCAAGAGCAGGCGATGGAAGTGTATGCCAACTCCATGACCATTGATGCACTTATGCGGGAATTTGCCTATGCTTTTGCCGATAAAAAATATCCCGGCGTTCCCAATATTGCGCTGAACACCATCGGTCTTGAACCGTTTTCCATCGGTAATATTCCCATTACACCTATAGAAGTATGGCACCTGAAAATGCCGGTTTTTGGCTTTCGCTTCGGCGACTTTACCTACATCACCGATGCCAACCGCATAGATGAAAGTGAAAAAGAAAAGATCAGGGGCAGCCAGGTGCTGGTGGTGAATGCACTTCGCAAGGAAAAACACATTTCGCATTACTCGCTTGACGAAGCCATCGCCCTGGTGCAGGAACTCCAAATTCCGCAGGCGTATTTTACCCACATCTCCCATCAACTGGGGCAGCACGAAGAAATGGAAAAGCTTCTGCCGCAAGGCACGCACCTTGCATATGATGGACTAAAACTGACTGTCTGATCAAGGATTTGGAAGGATAGAAATGATTTGCAGAAATGTTTTGTTTTCAAAAAACAATTCATGTAAGAGCAAAACTTTTACATCCTGTTAATCCATTACATCCACCCAAATCCTGGTTCCGACACTATCTTCACCTTTTAAAACGATTGCCTACATATGAATTTTGAAATGGACGAAATCACTGCGCAGGTGGCGCAGATAGCCCGTGATTTTTCGCAACAACACATTAAGCCCCATGTGATGGAATGGGATGAAACACAGGAATTTCCCCTGCACATTTTTAAGCAATTGGGCGAACTGGGAATGATGGGTGTATTGGTACCCGAACAGTATGGCGGCGCCGGTCTTTCTTATTTTGAATACAAAGCCATTATTGAAGAAATTTCCAAAGTGGATGGTTCGATTGGTTTGAGTGTAGCCGCTCACAACTCGCTTTGCACCGGCCATATTTTAACCTTTGGCAACGAAGAACAAAAACAACGGTGGCTGCCCAAACTGGCCACAGCCGAATGGATTGGCGCCTGGGGACTGACTGAACCCAACACAGGATCCGATGCCGGCAACATGAAATGCACTGCGGTAAAAGACGGCGACAACTGGGTGATCAATGGTACTAAAAACTGGATTACACATGGCAGGACCGGCGATATTGCCGTTGTCATTTGCCGCACCGGCGAACCACGAGCAAAGAACAACGCCACTGCCTTTGTGGTGGAACGGGGCACACCCGGTTTTAGTGGCGGTAAAAAAGAAAACAAGCTGGGTATGCGGGCTTCTGAAACCGCCGAAATGATTTTTGAAAACTGCACCATTCCCGATGCTAACCGTTTGGGCGAAGTGGGTGAAGGATTCAAGCAATCCCTGGTGGTTTTGGATGGTGGACGCATTTCCATTGCTTCGCTTTCGTTGGGCATTGCTAAAGGTGCGTACGAAGCGGCCCTTCAATATGCGCAGGAGCGTCACCAGTTCGACAAACCGATCGCATCATTCCAGGGCATTTCCTTTAAGCTAGCCGATATGGCAACAGAGATTGAGGCCGCTGAATTATTGACGCTGGAAGCCTGTGATCTCAAGACCAAAAAACAGCCCGTGACAAAAGTATCAGCCATGGCCAAATACTATGCAAGTGAAGTGGCTGTAAAAGTATCCAACGATGCCGTTCAGATTTTTGGCGGCTATGGCTACACGAAAGATTTTCCCGTAGAGAAACACTACCGCGACAGCAAGCTTTGCACCATCGGCGAAGGCACCAGCGAAATACAAAAAGTGGTAATCAGCCGGGAGATTTTGAAATAGACGGCCCCTGTCCCCCGGTGGGAGAACTTAGATCTATCTTTCCTTTTTATCCGCTGATATTCACTACTTCAAAATGTTTTTTGTTGCTGAATAGTATTAACACAGCACAAGTGTGCGACGCAACTGAAGTTTTATAGTAGCAACTCTGCTTACTACATAAAAGAAAAATGCCTGTTTTGCGACAGGCAATTTTTTATTCTATGGAAATCTTTTGCTTAAAGACTGATTGAAAAAGAATTGCTGCCATGACCTAAGTTCCCCCACCGGGGGACAGGGGGCTTTATTTCACCTCCTGCATCTGCACCAAGCGGTAATAATAGCCTTGCTTTTGCAGCAATGCTTCGTGTGTACCCCGCTCAACGACCTCACCTTTTTGCAGCACCAAAATTTCATCAGCATGGCGAATCGTAGAGAGCCGATGCGCAATAACAATCGAAGTACGGTTTTGCATCATGTTGTTGATGGCATCCTGCACCAGCCGTTCACTTTCGGTGTCCAGTGAGGAAGTGGCTTCGTCCAGAATCAGGATCGGCGGATTTTTTACAATCGCTCTGGCAATGGTGAGCCGCTGGCGTTCGCCACCACTCAGCTTTGTTCCCCTATCGCCAATGTTGGATGCAAAGCCTTTTTCTTTTTTGGTGATGAAGTTGTAGGCATTGGCAACCTTCGCCGCCTCTTCCACTTCGTTTTTAGTGGCATCCTGCTTGCCTAAGGTGATGTTGTTCTCGATGCTATCGTTAAAAAGAATCGGTTCCTGTGTAACAATGCTGATATGATCCCGAACGGATTTGAGCGAATACTCTTTTATGTTCACACCATCAATCAGCAGTTCACCACCGCTGACATCATGGAAACGGGGAATTAAATCAGCCAGCGTACTTTTGCCTGCCCCGGACGAACCTACCAGGGCAACGGTTTTTCCTTTGGGAATGGTAACGTTGATGTTTTTTAAGATAGGCGTTCCGTCATAGGAAAACGTTACGTTTCGCAGTTCAATGTCTGCAGAAAAATTTTCAAGCTTTTTGCCATTCGGATTATCATCCACGGCACTTTTAGTTTTCAATATTTCTTCGATGCGATCTATGGCTGCCGTTCCCCGGGCCATGTTACTGAACGATCCCGACAAGGTTTTGGTAGGGTTAATCAGTTGGTAAAACAAGCCGAGGTAAACAATGAACAGTGAGCCTGTCAAAGAAAGCTGTTCGCTCAGCACCAATTGGCCACCGAAAAAAAGAATAGCCGTAAAGATCATTACCCCCATCAGTTCCGAAGCCGGCGAGGCCAGATCACGACGGAAACCAATTTTGTTCTTGGCAGTTACCAGATTGTCATTGATACTAAAAAAACGGTTGCGCAAAAGCGGTTCAGCGTTAAAAGCCTTGATAACACGCAATCCACTCAGGGTTTCATCCAGCACCGAAAGCGATTCGGAATTCAGGTGCGCTACTTCGGCTGATCCTTTTTTCAGGCTGCGACTGATCCGGCCAATCACAAAACCTACAACCGGTATGCACATCAACACAAACAGCGTTAACTGGTAGCTGATAAAGAACAATGTTGCCAGCGTTACCAAAATTGTAAGGGGATCTCTTACCCAACCTTCCAGCGTACCCACCACGGAACTTTCCACTTCGCCAACATCATTGGTAATCCGGCTGATCACATCGCCTTTGCGCTTTTCGGTAAAAAAGCCAATCGGCAGGTGCAGAATCTTTTCATATAACTCGGTTCGCAGCCGGTTAACGATTTTATTCTTTAATGGGTTTAAAATATAATAAGCGAGGTAGAGAAAAAGGTTCTTGAAAAAAATGGAAATAATAATCAGGATACAAATAATGCCCAGTGTTGGAATGCTTCCCCGCTGCTGAATGCTTTCGGTTAAGAACGTACGGATATAGCTCACCACCGGGTTCGACGAATCGCCCAGCATGCCGCCGCTTTCGCCCAATTGATCGCCGTTGAAGATCATCTCCAGGAACGGCAGCAGCATCCCGAACGAAACCAGGGAGAAAAGAATCGACAGGAGAATAAAAACAATGTAGAGAAATGCTTCGCCTTTGTACTGGCTTAAATAGATAAAAACTCTGGCGTACTTCTTCATGTGTGGCCTGCGGCACTGTTTTGGAAAGACGCAAAGTAAGTAATTTTACCCCGTCTGTCGTCCATTCGGCGGGACAGGCACCCACAATTAATCAATCTTTATGAAGGAAGGAAAACGGCAAAAGCAGATCGGCGGACTGATACAGGAAGAAATCAATGCCATTTTTCAGCGGCTTGGGCTCAGCTTTGTCAACAACAGCATGGTATCGGTTTCATCGGTGAAAATCACACCAGACCTGTTGGAGGCTCGTATCTATTTAAGTATCTACAACGCACAGGATAAAAAAGAGGTCTTGAAAAAAATTGAGGAGCGCCAATGGGAAGTCAAAAAAGAACTGGCGGCCCGTGTGAAGCACCAGCTTCGCCGCATCCCCGAACTTAAATTTTTCCTCGATGATACGCTGGACCAGGTTTTCAAGATGGAAGAACTCTTTAATAAGATCAAAGAGGACGAAAAGAAAGACAGTGAAAAAGAGGACTCGCAACTTTGAACTTTAAACCGTAAACGTTGAACTTTCTCTTTGCCTGGCGCTATTTCAAAGCAAAAAAAACCACCAATGCCATCAATGTGATCTCGTGGATTTCTATTGTGGCCATGCTGTTTGGTACTGCGGCACTTATCCTGGTGCTGAGCGTTTTCAATGGATTTGAAGACCTGGTGAAAGGACTGTACTCCTCCTTCTATCCCGACCTGCGCATTGGTCCCGATAAAGGAAAACAACTGACGCTGACGGCAGAACAACTGCAAAAGATCCGGTCTGTTAACGGCGTAAAAGCGGTATCGTTGGTAGTAGAAGAAAGGGCTTACCTTAAAAATGGCGAGTCGTCCTCCATGTTAAGTTTAAAGGGGGTGGATGAAGCCTATGGCCAGGTAACCTCTGTACCGCAGCACGTAGTGAGCGGTGAATTCAACACCGGAACAGAAGACGAACCCTTGCTGGTGCTGGGCGCCGGTATTGAAAATGCGGTAGCTGTTCGAAGCGATCGTAATATTTTTCCGCTAACACTTTATCTGCCACGCAAAGGCGAGGTTGATCTTTCAGATCCCATGAAAGCGCTGGCTGCCGATACGGTCAATACTGCCGGCACCTTTGTGATTCAGCAGGATTTTGACAACAAATACGCCATCACCAATCTCTCCTTTGTAAAGGCCATGCTCAGCATGGAACCGAATGCGTATGGAGCTGCGGAACTTGCCTTACAACCTACTGCCAACCCAGAAAGAGTACAGACGGATTTGCAAAAACTCCTGGGAGATACCTACAAAGTTGAAACCCGCTACGAGCAAAACCGCAGCCTTTATTCGGTTATGCAGATGGAAAAATGGGTGATCTACGCCATTCTTTCCCTCATTTTGGTGGTTGCTGCCTTCAATATGATAGGTGCCCTGACCATGCTGGTGCTGGAGAAAAAAGAAGACATTGGCGTACTGCATGCCATTGGCGCCAGCGGCGGATTCATTAAACGGATATTCCTTACCGAAGGTCTGCTGCTGGCCACCATCGGCGGCGGTTTTGGCATGTTGCTGGCCCTGCTGATTGCGCTGGCGCAAATTCATTTTCAGCTTATTCCCTTACAGGGCGACACTTTCATGATCGCCTACTTCCCGGTAAAGATCAATCCCTGGGATTTTTTGCTGGTGGGCGGCACCGTGCTTTTTATTTCGCTGGTGGCGGCGTACATCCCGGCACGAAAAGCGGCAAAACAGCAGGTGGTCTTACGGAGTGAATAAAGACCCCTGTCCCCCGGTGGGGGAACTTAGACCAAGCCGGTTTCCTTTTATAATCTTTCGTTAGGTGAAACTTTATGCATTGGCTGCGCCAATGTTTTTTTTCGCACAGAGCAAAGGAGAATAGGAGGGATTTCCTTGTCAGAATTGAAGTTTGCCTATTGCCGGTTGTCTATTGCTATTGGCCTTCTCCTTGGCTCCGTGCGACCATTTTCTCACTGCGTAGCTGTGAGAAATGCAACGTTATCTCCCAAAAGAAAAACAGGACACGCTGAAGCGTGTCCTGTTTTATAATCTAACGTCTCGTTGAAAAAGAAAAGAGAAATGCACCTAAGTTCCCCCACCGGGGGGCAGGGGCCTAGTAGTCGCCCATCGTTTCCGGCAACTGCTCCAGTGCTTTGGCCAGTTGTTCGTCGTTAGGAGCTACCCCGTGCCAGTTGTGGTCGTTTTCCATAAACTCCACGCCTTTGCCCATAATGGTACGCATAATGATGGCAATGGGTTTTCCTTTGCCTACCAAGGACTTTGCTTTTTCCAGGGTATGCACCACTTCGTCCATATCATTCCCGTTCATTTCCAAAGTATGCCAGCCAAATGCATTGAATTTTTCGCGGATGTTGCCCAGATCATTTACTTTATAGGTAGGGCCGTCAATCTGCTGGCCGTTCCAATCAATCGTCACCACTAAGTTGTCAACGTTGTGATTGGGGGCAAACATAATGGCCTCCCAGTTCTGCCCTTCCTGCAACTCGCCGTCACCATGTAGCGTATAAACAACGCTTTGGTCGTTATTGAGTTTTTTGGCCAGTGCCACCCCAATGGCCACACTCATGCCCTGCCCCAGCGATCCGGTTGCAATCCGCACACCCGGCAGTCCTTCGTGCGTTGTAGGATGCCCCTGCAGGCGGGAATTAATTTTACGAAACGTTGCCAATTCGGCCACATCAAAATAACCACTGCGGGCCAGTACCGAATAAAAAACCGGGGAGATGTGCCCGTTGGAAAGAATGAATACATCCTGGTTTTTAGCATCCATGTCGAAGGGCTGCGGGGTGTGGTTCATAACTTTAAAATAAAGAGCTGTTAAAAGATCCGTACAACCAAGGGAGCCACCCGGGTGCCCGCTGGCTGAACCATGAACCATCCGAACAATATCCCTTCTGACTTGTGAAGCTATCTCTGTAAGACTTGGCATAAGTTTTTAGTTGAGTTGAATCCTTGTTTGCAAGGACGTGTTCTGAATTATTGCCGTGCAAAAGTGCAATCTTTTTTATTATAAAAAATCTCATTGTTACTTATTACTTTTGCCGCTCACGTTTCATGGCAATAGTCGAGAGGCGTCAGTATTGTTAACGTGAAAGACTGATTTGCATGAAACCAAATTGTTTACCCCAAAACCCTGCAGAATGATGAATCTGTTGTTGACTGGGTCGGTAGCATTTGTCATCTCGTTTATCGCTATACCAACTATAATCCGTGTGGCAGATGAGAAGGGCTTGTTCGATCTTCCTGATGCGAGAAAACTGCATACCAAACCAATTGCCTCACTGGGAGGAGTAGGTATTTTTATTGGCTTTCTTCTTTCCTTGCTGCTATCCATTTCGCTCCAAGAGGCCCCCGAGTTTCAATACTTTTATGCAGCGGCTTTTTTAATGTTTTTCCTGGGGATCAAAGATGATATTCTGGTGCTTTCTCCGTCTAAAAAGTTTTTGGGACAGTTACTGGCCGCCGGAATTGTGATTCACCTGGGTGGCATCCGCATCGACAGCATGCATGGTTTTCTGGGTGTGACCGATCTTCCGGACGCTATTTCTTACCCACTAACTTATATCACTATTGTGGTAGTGGTCAATGCCTTTAACCTGATTGACGGCATCGATGGACTGGCCGGCAGTCTTGGCATTCTGACGACAGCCGTTTTTGGTGCCTACTTTACCATGGCTGGCATGCCTTCGTACGCCCTGCTTTCGTTTGCGTTTACCGGAGCTCTTTGTGCATTCTTGGTTTATAACTATCACCCGGCAAAAATTTTTATGGGCGACAGCGGGTCCATGCTGCTGGGCCTTATCAATGCCATTCTGGTCATTAAATTCATTACAGTGGCCGATTCGGTAAACGGCTCTTTCCCGATTACGTCCTCGGTGGCCATTGGCTTTTCCATTTTATTGGTACCCCTGCTGGATACCCTGCGGGTTTTTACCGTTCGCATCAGCAAAGGCCGGTCGCCTTTTTCTCCCGACCGCAACCATATTCATCATCTCCTGCTCGACCGTGGCCTGAACCACAGCCAGGTTACCCTTATCTGCCTTCTGATCAATGTCAGCTTTATTGCGCTTGCGTACGTGGGCCGGTCCATGGGTTCTACCATCCTTCTTTGCTCAATGATCAGCGCCTCGTATGCCCTTATTGTTTTATTACAGTTCTGGCGCAAGCGTCCGGTGCTGGTAGTGGCAAGCACCACCCACTCGCAAATCAGCGAAAACAAAGGCAGCAAAATTGTTGCGTTTAAAAATGATGAAGCGGCGGTTGCCGAGCAATAAGCTATCTTTTCATTGCATCTTCCTTAGATTTGCGGGACAAAAAAATTCCTTTGTATGGCAACAGAAGACGTGTCGTCAACCCTTTTATTCGCAGAAGATTCCATGAAAAAAGCGATCGGCCACCTGGAAGCAGAACTGGTAAAGATCAGGGCCGGCAAAGCCAATCCCCAAATGCTGGATGGTATTACTGTGGATTATTACGGTTCTCCCATGCCCATCAGCCAGGTAGGTAATATTACCGTGATGGATGCCCGTACGCTTAGCATCCAGCCTTGGGAGAAAAACATGCTCCAACCTATTGAAAGAGCAATCATCAACTCAAATATTGGTATCAACCCGCAAAATGATGGCAACATCATCCGCCTGTTTCTTCCCCCGCTGACCGAAGAGCGCCGTAAAGAACTGGTAAAACGTTGCCAGGGTGAAGCCGAGCATTCCAAAGTAGCCATACGGAACATTCGCCGCGATGCCATTGAAAATATCAAAAAAGCCCAAAAGAACGGCCTGAGCGAAGACGCCGCTAAAGATGCCGAAACCGACATCCAAGACCTGACCAACCGCTATATTGCCTTTGTGGACAAGCACCTGGCTGCTAAAGAAAAAGAAATCATGGCGGTGTAAGGCCCCCTGTCCCCCGGTGGGGGAACTTAGGTCAATGTGACTTTTCTTTTTCCATCATTCATTAAGCAATAACTTCTGACAATAACAAATGCCTGTTTTTACAACAGGCATTTGTTATTTATACTACATCTTAGCCGTATCGGACATCTATCCTGTCAGTTAAAATATGCAGAAGGTAAAAAAACATTTTACTGAAGGAAAAGATAGATATGAAAAAGAAAGAGTCGGCCTAAGTGGGCACTACCGGTTCGCCAGATATACCCCACTAAGAATAACGCCCAAGCAACCCACCTGCAGCAGGGTAATTTCTTCTCCAAACAACAATCCCCAGCCGATTGCCACAACCGGTACGGCATACGTAACTAGCGAAGCAAACAAACCGCCTGCTTTTTTAATGAGAATATAATAAAGCGCAGTGGCTACAGAACTGCTCAATATCCCCAGCGCCACACAGGCATAAACACTCTGCCGTTGCGGTGCCGTATCCAGCGCAACCGGATTGAGTAGCAGAACAACCAATGTAGGCACCAGCAGCGATGCAATGGAGATGGTTGCCATTCGGAATGGATCCACACCTTTCAGGTAGGTCGTAATGATGTTTACGTTTAGTCCATAAAAAAGGGTGGCCAGGAGAATAAGTAGGGTAAATCCAACTTCACTGAGTGTTACCGGTCCACGGGAAAGGCTCAGCAAGACAAGGCCAACAAAACCAATGAGCACACCCACTACTTTTTTGGAAGGCACCAGCTTTTTAAAGAACAGGGCGCCGATAACGATCACAAACAAGGGCGTTAACGAATTCAGGATGCCAGCCAGTGAACTTTGAATCTGCTGCTGAATGGCAATACCGAACAAAAATGCCGGGAACAGGTTTCCCAGCACGCCTGTCAGCACAATAAGCGGGATTTTCGCGGAAGGAACTTTTCGGATAGAGACCAGGGCAAACGGCAGAAAAACAACGGATGCCGACAGGATGCGAACCGCTCCGATTTGCCAGCCGGTAAGGTTCTTTGCGCCTTCTTTCATTAAAATAAACGAACTTCCCCACAACAGCGCCAGGATAACAAAAAGAACCCAACTGGCTGCTTTCTGATTTTGCATAGGCTGCAAAAGTGCAGCAGCTTACCGGTAAGAAACAAGAATTTTTATGGCTATACTCCAAACCCTCTCCACCCGGGCCCCGAAAGAATTTGATAAAGCGGAAACAAAGGCCCTGCTACCCGATACGAAAGAACAATTGGACAACTTGCAAAACCTCCTGTACGCTGAAGGCAAACACAGTGTGCTGCTTATCCTGCAGGGCATGGACGCCAGCGGAAAAGATGGTGCCATCCGCAATGTATTCAGCGGTGTTAATCCACAGGGCATTTCCGTAAAATCGTTTAAAGTGCCAACGGAAGAAGAATTGAGCCATGATTTTTTATGGCGCATTCATCAACACACACCGGCCAAAGGCATGATACAGGTGTTTAACCGCAGCCATTATGAAGATGTATTGGTAACCCGGGTAAAAGGATGGTGCGATGCTGAAACGGCAAAAAAACGTTTCCGGGCTATTAATGATTTTGAACGGATGTTACAGGAAAGCGGAACGGTTGTCCTGAAATTCTATCTCCATATTTCGCCGGAGGAACAGCAGGAACGGCTGGCCGAAAGGGTCCACAATCCACTGAAAGCTTGGAAATACAACGCCAATGATTTTGCCGAATCCAAGCTTTGGGACGACTATATGAATATGTATGAAGATGTGTTTGCCCATTGCAACGAGGTACCCTGGGTTATTGTGCCGGCGGATCAGAACTGGTACAAAGAATACCTGATCACCAAAACCCTGGTAGATAGTCTATCCGGGTTGTCGATGCAGTATCCGGTACCGGAAAGGAAACAGGTTTAACTGAACGTTAGATTTGTACCTTAGAGCATAACCAAAATCATTTAACATGGGACTTATCAAAGAATTCAGAGAATTTGCGCTTAAAGGCAATGTGGTAGACCTGGCTATTGCCGTTATCATTGGTGCGGCCTTCGGAGCCATTGTAACGTCGCTGGTTGAGCATATCATTACTCCCCTCCTTCTCACACCAGCCCTGGAGGCTGCCGGCGCCAAAAATCTGGAAGAACTTTCCTGGGGAGCCGTTAAGTATGGCAAATTCCTGTCTGCCGTCATCAGCTTTATCATTATCGCGTTTGTTCTTTTTATGATTGTAAAAGGAATGAATACACTAAAGCGGAAAAAAGAAGCCAAAGCAACCGAGCCCAAAGCCCCGGAATATACATTGCAGGAAAAGCTGTTGATGGAAATCCGCGATTCCCTGAAACGGTAACTGCCAATTGGCAGCGTTGGGAACAGCTTCAGGAAAAAGCACTATTCCGCCGAAATCATTGTCCGGCAAGGCTTTGTTGTGCTTTTTACCAAAGAAACGCTACTTTTGAGGGGTCCCGTTTTGGAAACGGGACTTTTCATTTTTAAAACGGAGATTCCTGTGAGTGCAACCTATCAGATTAAATTACCCCAGTTCGAAGGCCCTTTCGATCTGCTGCTGTTTTTCATTGAACGGGACGAACTGGATATTTACAATATTCCCATTACCCGGATCATCAACGATTTCCTGGCCTTTATTCACCAGCAGGAAACGCTGAACATTGAATTGAGCAGCGAGTTTATTCTGTTTATTTCTACCCTTATGCGCATCAAGGCAAAAATGTTGTTGCCCCGGAAGGAACTGGATGCGCAAGGCAATGAAATTGACCCCCGGCAGGAACTGGTGGACAAGATCCTGGAATACAAAAAATACAAGGAAGCCGCTGCGGAGATGGCCCAACTGGAAGCCGAACGCCTCCTGATGGCCAAGCGGGGCAACATCCAAAAAGAGCTTTCGCAAATTGGTGAAGAGGCCAGCGAAGGTACAGAGGTGCAAACCATTACCATTTTTAAGCTGATGAAAGCCTTTGAACGGGTAATGCAGCGCTACCACGACCGGATGAACAAACCCACCCATACCGTGGTGCGTTACAATTACTCTATGGAAACCAGCCGGTCCAACATGATTTCGCTGGCACAGCGGGAACGTACCCTTTCGTTTGAAAAGATTTTCGAGCAGGTGGAAAACCGTGTTCACGCCATCTTTACTTTTCTGTCAATGCTGGAGCTGGTGCAGGGAAAATACCTGCGGATTATTGTTGGGGAAGGCCGTAATAATTTTATTGTGGAATACAATGAAACTGAAGAAGGCCTGACGGACGAAGAGCACATGCGGCTTTTGTAGACAATAATGATGTTTTAACAGCAACGCTTTGAAGCAGCGTGTTTCTACCTAGCCCTGTCTCAATATTTGTAAATACGCTCAACAGTTTCTACCTTTTCGCCAAAATTCACAAAGAATGGAAAACCAGAATATCCTGCGAATTGTATTAAGCCTGGCCATCCTGGCGGCCTTTTTCCTACCGCTGTACACCGAAACGATGTATAACGATACAGCCTTTAGCGCCTGGGCCCTGCTTACCAGTGGTTTTAAAAATATCCGCGGCGCCGCCAACCAACCTACTTCCACACTGGTAATGACCGTTTGCATGATTATCGTTGTTGTTTGTGTGGTTTATCTCCTGATCTCCTCCGTACTGCGCAAACCAACTTCCGTTCTGTTCAATCTCATCCCCTTTCTTACCATTATCGCTTTTATTATTTTCAATATGACGCAGGCCCAGGAAAACGTAGGGCAAACGCTGCAGTCGTTTGGAACCGGGTTTTACATTATGTTCCTGGGTTCGTTTTTGTTGCCATTTACCAGCATTGCGGTACCGGCCAATACCTGATTTAAGCGGTTTCTGTTTGCTGTTTCGTTACCTGGCTATGCATGCGGTGTAAAAACGTGTACACGTCCTGCATGTCTTTGGCGGGTTCCACTACAATCATAAACATTTTCCCAACCTGTTTCAGCTTTGCCTTATTGGTCCCGGTTTGCAGGTAACCTAATATGCGGTTGAACGTTTCCGATTCAAAATAGGGCGAATCAGGACGGTTGATGAAGTAGCATTTCAGCGAGTCATTCTTGAGGATCAATCGCTCAAAGCCCAGTTCCACAGCCAGTTTTCGGCAACGAACGGTAACAAAAAGCTCCTGCGCCGGCGGTGGCAACAGGCCAAACCGATCGGTCAGTTCCTGCTCCATAGCCTGCAGTTCTTCTTCTGTTTCGCAATTATCCAACCGTGAATAAAGAGAAAGGCGTTCGGTAATATTTTCAACGTAGTCGTCTGGTATCAGAATCTCCAGGTCGGTATCGATGGTGCAATCCTGCACATAATCGTCCTGTTTCGAAATTTCTTCTTTAAACAATTCCTTGAACTCCGTTCGCTTCAGCTCCTTGATGGCTTCGGCCAGGATCTTCTGGTACATTTCAAACCCGATCTCCGCCATAAAGCCGCTCTGTTCACCACCCAGCAGGTTACCGGCACCACGAATGTCAAGGTCACGCATGGCAATCTGGAAACCGCTACCGAGTTCACTGTGCTGCTCCAGGGTTTGCAGGCGCTTTCTCGAATCGTTTGGCAGGGTACTCATGGGTGGAGCCAGCAGGTAACAAAACGCTTTTTTATTGCTTCGGCCTACCCGTCCCCGCAACTGGTGCAAGTCACTTAAGCCAAACTGGTGCGCATTGTTTACGATGATGGTATTCACATTTGGAATATCCACGCCACTTTCCACGATGTTGGTACACACCAACACATCGTATTTTTTGTCGATAAAATCCATGATACGCTCTTCCAGTTCGTGGCCTTCCAACTGGCCGTGTGCCCAGCCAATGCTCAAGTCAGGACAAAGTCCCTGAATAATAGAAGCCATTTCGGCCAGACCCTGAACGCGGTTATGAATAAAGAAAACCTGTCCTCCCCGTTCCGTTTCAAAATAGATAGCATCGCGGATAAAATCCTGGTTGAACACCCTCACTTCGGTTTGAATGGGTTGCCGGTTGGGAGGCGGTGTGTTGATGATGGAAAGGTCCCTTGCTCCCATAAGGCTAAACTGCAGCGTACGCGGAATCGGAGTAGCCGTCAGCGTTAGTGCATCCACATTGGTGCGAAGCGTTTTGATCTTTTCTTTGTGCGCCACGCCAAACTTTTGCTCTTCATCAATCACAAGAAGACCAAGGTTTTTAAACTTCACGTCCTTTCCCAAAATGGCGTGTGTGCCTACGATAATGTCAACCTTTCCTTCCTCCAGTTTCTTCAGGGTTTCTTTTTTCTCTTTCGAAGATTTAAATCGATTGATATAATCAACCGTAACCGGGAAATCTTTTAACCGATCACTAAATGTTTTAAAATGCTGAAAGGCAAGAATTGTGGTGGGAACCAGCACAGCAGCTTGTTTCCCATCCACGACGGTTTTAAACGCAGCCCGAACGGCAATCTCCGTTTTTCCAAAACCAACATCACCACACACCAGGCGGTCCATCGGCGATGGCGATTCCATGTCTTTTTTTACATCCAGCGTGGCCTTGCTTTGGTCTGGTGTGTCTTCGTAAATAAACGATGCTTCCAGCTCGGTTTGCATGTAGTTGTCCGGTGTGTGCTGAAAGCCGTTTTGTGCCTTACGTTGCGCATAGAGTTTGATCAGGTCAAAGGCGATTTCTTTCACCTTGGCCTTGGTTTTATCCTTCAACCGGTTCCAGACATCGGAGCCCAGTTTATTTACTTTGGGAACCGTTCCTTCTTTACCTGTGTACTTGGCGATTTTGTGCAGTGAATTGATGTTGACATACAGGATATCCTTGTCCTTGTAGATCAGTCGCACGGCCTCCTGCATTTTACCGCCCACTTCAATTTTTTGCAGACCGCTGTACACGCCAACACCATGATCGATGTGGGTAACGTAATCACCGGGCTGCAATTCGCGCAGCGATCGCAGCGTAAGTGCCTTGTTTTTGTTGTACGCCTGTTTAACGCGGTATTTATGATAGCGCTGAAAGATCTGGTGATCGGTATAACAAACAATCTTCAGGTCTTCATCAATATAGCCTTCATGGATAGACGTAGCAATAGGATTGAACTGAATTTCTTCTTTCAAATCCTTAAAGATGGTGTATAATCGTTCGAGCTGCTTTGGATTTTCGGCAAATATGTTCAGCTCAAACCCTTTTACTTCCCAGCTTTTCAAGTCGGTTATCAGCAGGTCAAACTGCCGGTTAAAAGCCGGTTGGCTTTTGGTATTGAAGCCAATTTGCGCATCAAACGTTTCCGGTTTTTCATAACCAAAATAAACCGCATGGCGGGCCTGCAGATCATCGAAGAATTGTTCAGCCGTAACAAACTCCTCTGGCTTTACTTCTTTTTTCACCAGCTTGTCATCCTGTTCTTCTTCGTCTTTTTTCAGGCCGGGTTGAACTGTGGAAAGAAACAACTCCAGATCTTCTTCGGCTGTGAGCAGCCTTTCCCGCAAAAGTTCTTCATCCTGTATCCAAACAATCGTATTCTCGGGCAGAAACTGCAATAGCGACACTTTTTCTTCCTCTTCAAACTGCGTTTGCACATTGGGGATAATGCTTACCTGCAGGAGGCGCCGTTCGCTCAACTGCGTTTCCGGGTCAATGATTCGGATCGAGTCCACATCATTCCCAAACAATTCAATCCGGTAGGGCTTTTCATTGCCGAACGAATAAATATCCAAGATACCACCGCGTACAGCAAACTGCCCGGGCTCATACACAAAATCGGTGCGCTCAAAGCCATAGTCTACCAGTCTTGCATACAATGCATCCGGATCAATCTCGTCGCCTGCTTTGATGTGAATGATATTCTCTGAAATGGCCTTGGAGATCACCACTTTTTCGGCTATCGCTTCGGGGTAGGTAACCAGGGCTCCTACGCGGTTGCCGGTTTGGGAGGAAAATTTCGTCAGTGCTTCCGTGCGCAGCATGACATGCGAGGCATTCAGGAGACGGTAATTTTTCCTGTTTTTGAATGATGAAGGAAAATAATGCAGGTTCAATGCCCCTGTCAGGTTCTCCAGCGTGTTGTGAAAATAAGCCGCATCCTCCGCATCGTTACAGATAAACAGATGGTTGAGCTGTGCGCAGGACGGGTGCAGAAAAATACCTGCGGCCACAAACTGCGAGGCACTGCCAAATAAATTTTTGAGGATGATTTTTTGCGGCTGGGCAAAAGAAATCTTGTCCGCCAACTGAAACAGGCGGGGGTCAGCCTTGTATTTTTCCAATAAAGCACCTACACTCATTACGTCTCGTCCTTTCTATGCTTTGCGATGAAGTTTGCAAAGATAACGCCTGATTGGCTTATGGCGGGAAGCAATGGCTGCCTTTACAGGTTGCTGCGCAAAACTTTAACGCCTTACAGTAAGTGGCAAGAAAGCCATTTGTTCTGGAATTCTCTGTTTCGAAAAAGCATTCTTCAACAGAACGGCAGCGCTGATAAAGAGTTGTTTTTCATACAGGCAACTTATTGTAAATTCATCGCGTATTAGCTGTTGGTTGCAATGCAGAACCGAGTAGAGGAAACGTATTGCACCACTGCTTATCCATCATTCATACTACAAAACATGAAGATCAGAATTGCTTTCCTGTTGTCTGCTGTACTCGTGCTTGCCTGCCTGCTTATCTTTTTACCCGGTAAAAAACAATTGGGTCATGAGTTTGAGCCGCAACGGGTATCACATAGTGATGAAGAAGGTGAGGGTGAAGAAGACAAAACACCTACCCGGTATGTAAAAGCCCGGTCACAGTACGAGTTTGATATGTTGAAAGACCCTGTCACCGGTACCATCCCGGCCGGTGTTTTCGAAGCTGAAATAGCCTTTGCCCGGCAGGCACCGGAAAGGACAACTTATGCTACCATTGGCGGCGGCTTAGCCCGTACACAGGTTCTGAACACCTATTTTCCAGCCGGCCCAAATAATATTGGGGGCCGAACACGTGCTGTAAAATACGACCGCCGCTTTAACGGCACTACCAACCGGGTAGTCATTGCTGGCTGCGTTAGTGGAGGCATTATGCGTTCGGAGGACGGCGGTAATACCTGGACCTTGGTTACACCCTCTGAAAATATCCACAACCTGACAGCCCTGGCACAGGACCCGCGGACTGGTTTTGAAGATACCTGGTACGCCGGAAGTGGCGAAGCCATTGGCAATACGGCCAGTGCCATTGGAGCTACGTTTTTTGGATTTGGTCTCTGGAAATCCACAAATAACGGTCAAACCTGGACCAAGCTGCCCAACCCCGGTACAAACGTTTATGAAACTTGGGACCACCCGTTCGACTATGTTTACAATATTGCCGTAAACCCCGTTAATGGCGATGTGTATGTAGCCTCTTGGGTGCTGGCAATGAAATCGAGCGATGGCGGCAATTCGTTCCGGCAGATCTTCCGGGCCGTTGCGGGTCCGGCCACCAGTGCCACCGGCCAAACCGATATTGTCATCAGCAATTCAGGAAGAATATTTTTGGCTGTAAATGGTGGTGCCGACCTGACTGCCAGGGGTGTATGGTATTCCGACCAAGGTGAGAACAATACATTTACCCGAATTGCTGGTGGAGCCACCCTGGGTGTTGATTCTGTGGCCGGATGGAGAGGCAATTCTTATGAGGTTGTTCAGCAGTCAGGTACGAATAATATCTATGAAAGTAAGCGGATTATTATGGCACTGGCACCCTCTAACAACAACATTGGCTATGTTTTTTACGAAAATGGGCTCAGCAGCGACCCAGTGTCATCAGGGGGTGACCTAAAGCCGGAGGCCGACCTGTTTCGATTCGACATGAGCGGAAACACTTTCACCTGGAGCAATCGTTCCGCCAACATGCCGGATTTTCCGGGTGGGAACCTGAGCAACTCTGACCCGCTTAGTTTGCAAAGCGGGTACAATATGGAAGTAGCGGTTAAACCAGATAATCCAAATGTGGTGTTTGTGGGTGGCACCAATCTTTACCGTTCAACCGATGGCTTTGCCACACCAAACAACACCGCCTGGATTGGCGGTTATCGTACCGATTTTTCCTATAGTCAGTACCTAAACAGTCACGCGGATATTCATCGTTTGACCTTCCATCCTACAGATCCCAACCGGGCTATTTGCGGCAATGACGGAGGCATCCAGGAAACAACCAATATTTTGGCTGCCACTGTTGCCTGGAATATGCTGCCCAATTACCAAACGCTTCAGGTCTATAATGTAGCCATGGATCCGGGTGCGGGCCGAAACAATTTTGCCTCCGGTTCGCAGGATAATGGGGTACGCTTTCGTGACAAAACCGGTGTGTTAGGCACACCAGCCACCGACAGCAACAATCACCGCCTCCTGTTTAGCGCCGATGGTGCATTTGTCGGAATTTCGCTGGACAACAATGGCACCCAATATATTTACGAATCCATTCAACTTGGACGATTGTACCGTGCTCGCTTGTCCTCTCCCTTCACCGGCGGCACTGAGATCACCCCCAACAACCTGACACCATCATCAGCAGGAGCGGAAGACGAATTTGGCGAGTTTGTAACCAATTTCAGGCTGGAAGCAGATAATTCAGACAATCTTTATTACGTCAATTTCAACCGACTTTTCCGTACAACGGCAGCATCCACCGTTACCCGCAGCACCTGGACGGAAATGACTGGGGTTTCCTCTGCTGTCAACCCGGGAAGCCCTACCAATGGCACCAATATTGCCATCCGGGGTATGGCCTATAGCCGGGGACCGTACGCTTCCAGCCATGTGCTCTATCTTGGCACCACCAACGGCAAAATCTTCCGGCTGGATGATCCGCAGAACGCACCGGCAAACAGAGCTCCCGTAAACATTACACCGTTTGGACTTACCGGCAACGTGCAGGACATTGCGGTTAATCCAAACAACGACGATGAAGTATTGGCCGTTGTTTCCAACTACAATACCACCAGCATCTGGTGGACGAAAAACGGCAGATCGGCTACGCCCAACTGGAAAACGGCTGAAGGAAACCTCACCACACCATCTGTACGCAGTTGCATGATCGTAGTAAAAAAAGATGCGGCAAACCAACCTGTGACAGAATATTATGTAGGCACATCGGTTGGTCTTTACAGTACGGTAAACCTTGGTACTGTACTGGATGCTAACCAACAGCCTACCTGGCAACGGGAAGGCGGGCAAATGCTGAACTATGCTGTGGTACAGTCAATGGCTTACCGTCCCTCTGATAATGTACTGCTGATAGGTACACATGGCAACGGTATGTATTACACCAATATTGGAACGCCCAACTTTACACCCAACCTCAATACCGGTGTGCCTCAGGTGACCAACGACCGGAATTTCATCCGCCTTGTTGCGCCAACGGCAGCCGCTTCGGACGTTCAGTACCAAATAGGAAATATGCTGGGCATTCAGAAGGTGCAGGTTCAGCTAATGAACATGAAGGGACAAATGGTCTTCCAGGAACAGAGAGGTTACCAGAACGGAACCATTCCGCTGCAGCGAATGGCGCCGGGAGTTTACATCATCAACATTGTAAGTGCCGATAACAAATACAGGCATGTACAGAAAATAGTAAGGCTTTAAGAAAAAACCCTCTGGCAGCAGAGGGTTTTTTGTTGGCCCGCCTGTTGAAGACAATGTAAAAAGCAAACGTTTGATATGAAAAAGTTATTCTTAGTGGGTTTTCTTTTAAGTTTTATCATCGCCGCATCTGCACAGGAAAAAGGCACGGTAAAACTGTATGGGTATTACCAGGCCGTGTCTGCCGGCAAGGCCCCGGAAATGAACCCCGAAACCGGTCTTCGCACATCTTCCGGACAAGGAAAGAATTACTTTCTGTATGCGGTCTCTTCTTCCCGTGTTTATCCGGCAGAAATCTGGGTGGAAGGAACACGGATGGGCGTTACCATCCGGACCATCACCACTTCACCAGTTATGTATGGTGATGATGCCAATATTGGTTCGCCAAAAAAAGAATTGGTACCGAAAACCGCTCAACGGGTAACGCAACTGATTTTAGCCCCTGCTGCAGAAGGAAAAGATTTTGGTAACCGGGGAAAAACGCTGGCTGAAACCAATGAAATAGTTCTTGTTTATAAACAGAATGGAAAATTCTACTATAGTGTATTGCCCAAATTAACCGCTCTGGACAGTGCAGTGGCGCAGTAGGATAAAACCAAGAATCAAGGTTCTGCTGTAAAGCCTGGTTAATTGATTTGCGAAACACAAATCAATAATGGGCAAAAAGAAAGGCCGGTAAGAATACCAGCCCTTTTAACCTAAACCGTCCGACTAAAAATATTTTAGAGAAATTATTTTCTGTTTTTTTAGTTCCCAAGTTCTGTGCCAAGCAGCCGATTTTGTGGAAAACTTTTCGGATATTTCATTTTCGTAAATTGAACAAAATCAGCAGAATGGCACTTCAACCCTGGCGCAAAGCCGTCGTTACACGTATTGAAAATGAAACCTACAATACCCGTCGTTTCTGGATACAAGTTCCGGAACTGGGCTCCTTTGATTTTACCCCTGGCCAGTTTGTAACACTGGACCTTCCCATTCATGAAAAACCGGCCAAACGCTGGCGTAGCTATTCAATCGCCTCCTGGCCCGACGGCAGCAATGTTTTTGAACTGCTGATTGTTTTATTAGACGATGGCGCCGGAACAAAGTATTTATTCAACGAAGTGCAGGTAGGTTCGGAACTAACCATCCGGGGTCCGCAAGGCGTCTTCACGCTGCCCGACTCACTGGAAAAAGACCTGTATTTTGTTTGCACCGGCACTGGCATTGCCCCTTTCCGGAGCATGGTGCACCACATTCACCGCAACAAGATTCCACACCCCAACATCCACCTGATTTTTGGTACCCGTACACAAAAAGATCTGCTATATGTGGACGAATTGAAACAATTGGAAGCGGAGATGGACGGTTTCCACTTCTTCCCCACCCTTTCCCGCGAACAATGGAACGGTCACCAGGGATATGTTCATACCATTTACGAAGATCTTGTACGGGAGAAAAAAAATGACAACGATACACCGCCACCCGCCAACTTTTATCTCTGTGGCTGGAAGGCCATGGTCAATGAAGCCAAAGAACGCATTCAGGGTTTGGGATATGAACGCAAGGCCATTCACCAGGAACTTTACGGTTAACCAATTGCGACTATCTTAGCCGCCATCATGATGCTGCTTATCAACTTGGCGCTTTTTCTTCTTCGCCCGTTCTTATGGATTGTTTTTTTGTTTGTCTATACACTCCTTACCAAAAATGAAAAGCGTAAAAAGATAGCGTTTCGAACCGGTGTGGGGCTCTTGCTGTTTTTCACCAATCCAGCGATCAGCACCTGGGCCTTACAAGCCTACGAGGCCGAACCAGTAAAACTGGAACCGTCACAAACTTATCAAACCGGCATTCTTCCAGGTGGATTGGTTTCGTATAGCGAAAAGGACAAAAGGGGTTATTTCAACAATGTATCCGATCGGTTTATTCAAACAGCACTGCTATACAAGCGGGGACAAATTAAAAATATCATTGTAGCCGCCGGCAGCAGTCATATGACCGATGATGCCTATAGCGAAGCAAGCTTTATCAAAAAGAATTTGATAGAGATGGGCATTCCTGCGGAAACTATTTTTACCGATACCACATCACGCAATACGGTACAAAATGCGGCACGGGCCAAAAGCCTAGCCGATTCTGCGCGGCTTTCGGGACCTTACCTGCTGATCACATCAGCCATGCACATTCCACGGGCAGTGAAAATGTTCCGCAAAGCCGGCCTTCCGGTTGAGCCTTATCCCTGCGAATTTTTATCAAGAGGAAGTGGCAGCGATTTTCTGGAAGATTATATTCTGCCAACAGCCGGAGCGTTTGGCCGGTGGGAAAATTTGCTCAAAGAAATAGCGAGCACCTTGGTCTATCAAATCAGCGGTAAACTGTAGCCAACGGCAATGCATAAAAAAGCCATTTAGGATTTCTCCTGAATGGCTTTTGTCAATCCGTTTGTTTCTGCGGACATGCCGCGGCGTGTTCGTACGGATGTATTAAAGTGCTTTCAATACCAGGTCTTTGATCTGCGCTATGGGTACACGTTCCTGTTGCATGGTATCGCGGTAACGAACGGTAACGGTATTGTCTTCTTTCGTTTGATGATCAACGGTAACACAGAACGGCGTTCCAATGGCATCCATTCTTCTGTAGCGTTTGCCGATTGCATCTTTTTCCTCGTAAAAACAACGGAAATGCGGTTTGCATTCATCCATAACGCTCCTCGCAATCTCAGGAAGGCCATCTTTTTTCAACAACGGAAGAACAGCTAATTTAATTGGAGCAAGTTTGGGTGGCAGTTTCAACAAAACACGACTGTCCTGTTTTTCTTCAGTACTTAAGTCCTGCTCTTCATAAGCTTCACTCAGCACCATCATCACGGTACGGTCTACACCAATTGACGTTTCAATCACGTACGGAATGTAGTTGCCATACGGCTTACCGGTTTCCGGGTTTACGTCCGCATCAAAATACTGCATCTTCTTTTTGCTGTATTCCTGGTGGGCCTTCAGGTCAAAATCGGTGCGACTGTGAATGCCTTCCACCTCTTTAAAACCAATGGGGAAATTGTATTCAATATCGCAGGCGGCATCGGCGTAGTGCGCCAGCTTTACGTGATCGTGAAAGCGGTATTTATCGGCCCCGATGCCCAGGCTCAGGTGCCATTTCATGCGTTCGGCCTTCCAGTGCTCATACCAATCTTTTTGCGAGCCGGGACGGATAAAGAATTGCATTTCCATCTGCTCAAACTCCCGCATGCGAAAGATAAACTGCCGGGCAACAATCTCGTTGCGGAAGGCCTTCCCTATCTGCGCAATACCAAACGGAATTTTCATCCGTCCGGTTTTCTGTACATTCAAAAAATTGACAAAAATGCCCTGTGCCGTTTCAGGGCGCAGGTACACAATATTTTCTTCGCCTTCTTCGGCCGCTACTGCACCAAACTCGGTGGAGAACATGAGGTTAAACTGGCGCACATCGGTCCAGTTGCAGGTGCCGCTGATGCCGCAGGAAATTTTATTGTTTTCGATGAGTGTTTTCAGCCCGGCAAAATCGTTTGCTGCTAACAGTGAGTCCATTTGCTGCAACAGGATCTCTGACTGCTCGGCATGCCCGGCTTTTTCCAGTTCATCGGCCTTTGCCTCAATAAGATGATCGACACGATAGCGTTTTTTGCTGTCCTTGTTGTCGATCATCGGGTCGCTGAAATTGTCCACGTGACCGCTGGCCTTCCACGTGGTGGGATGCATGAAGATGGCGGCATCGATGCCCACGATATTCTCGTTCATCTGCACCATGCTTTTCCACCAATAGTCTTTGATGTTTTTCTTCAGTTCACTGCCCCATTGGCCATAGTCGTACACAGCCCCAAGGCCGTCGTATATTTCAGACGAAGGAAAAATAAATCCATACTCTTTGCAATGCGAGATGATTGCCTGAAACCGGTTGTTATCTGTTGCCATAATGGCGGCAAAGATAAAAGGTTTGGGGTTTGGGGTTGGGAGTTTGGGGTTATTTAGGCCGAAGTGGTTGCACAAATACAACCTGTCCTCAATCTGAAAATTTCTTCCGGTTATTTTTTGCAAAGCAAGGATGCCGAAAAATGAAATGCCGATTGATCAGCCACGCCAACCCAAACACCAAACACCAAATTGGCCTATGTCACTTTCACATGATCCCCGGTATTATCATTCTCGTCTTTCTTTTTTGCCTCCTGCTGTTTCAGCGAACCATTTCCTTCCTCCACTTCCACATTTTTTACCCAAACCGCATAATGGCTGGGCTGGATGTGGGAGCCATATTCAGCCGCGTAATACTTGGTAAACTCGGCACCGAAATAAAGAATGATGGCCGAATAATACACCCATACCAGCAACACCACCAGCGAACCGGCAGCCCCATAGGTTGAACCGACATCCGACTGGCCGATATAGAATGTAATCCCAAACTTGCCAATCATAAACAACACTGCTGTTACCATGGCACCAATCATCACATCTTTCCATTTGATTATGGCATCGGGCAGCACTTTAAAAATAACGGCAAATAACGCCGTGATCACCGAGAACGTGATCAGCAGGTTGATGATATACATCACCACTACGGTAATATCGGGAAAGCGGGCCTGCAGCCGTTGCATCAGGGCTTCAATCAATCCGTTTAAAACCAGGGAAACCAGCAGAATAAATCCCAGGCTAACAATCACTGAAAACGAAAGCAGGCGGTTGAGAATCATTTTCAGCCAGCCTTTTTTGGGCTTTGGCTTTAGGCTCCAGATCATGTTGATGGAATCCTGGATCTCGGCAAATACACTGGTGGCACCAATGAGCAGGGTAATGATACCGATAGTGGCCGCAACGGGACCACTTTGATTGAGTGCCGCATTTTTAATCATCTCCTGAATTTGCGCAGCGGGTTGTGCTCCCACCAGGTTTCGCAACTCATCAAAAATGGTACCTTCAATGGCCTCTCTTCCATACAGGATGCCCGCTAGGTATACGACCATAATAATCAGTGGGCCAATGGAAAAAACGGTGTAATACGCTAACGCTGCGCTAAGCTTAACAATCCGGTCATCAATAAAACCATTGAATGTGTTCTTCAGCAATCCCCAAATGCCTTTTGGCGTAAGCTTTTTTGCCATTGCCTTTTTTGCTTGGGGTAGTTACAAAAAAGCGGCCAGCCACTTCAGGCCCAAAACACCAAACCGGCTTTGCGGTGATTATCGTTCTTTGCGCTCGTCTTTTCCACGGGTGGCAAAAAATAATGCAAGCCCTAGCAAGGTTTTTCCCATCCCCGGTTTGTCTTTGTCCTTCCCCATTTTTACACCCAGTTCCCGCATGCGTTCGCGGCCACTGACATACCGGTTGCTAACCGCCAGTTGGGGCGCCGGCGGTGGCTGTGCTCTTGATGATCGTCCTGAAGGAGTGGAAGCAGCAGACCGTGTTTTTGTGGCAGGGGCTTCTTTGGGTTTGGCACCTGGTACGGCAGGTCGATCGTCCCACTCTGCATACTGGTCCGGGACAATTTCTTCGCCCTTGTTTGTTGCATATACTTTGGTGAACTCTGCCCCAAAGTACAGGATGATGGAAGAATAATAAACCCAAACCAAAATGACGGCAAGAGAACTGGCAGCCCCAAAACTGGACCCCAGGTCACTTTTGCTGACATAAAGGGAGATGCCCATTTTGCCCAGCATAAAAAGAATGGCTGTAGCCAATGCGCCGGGTAATACCGCACCCCACCGCATTTTTGCATCGGGCAGCACTTTAAAAATAACAGCAAACAATATAGTAATAACGCCCAGTGTCAGCGCCAGGTTCAATACATAAAAAAGCACAAAGGATACATTGGGAAAAGCTTCCTGGAGTTTATCACCCATACCGGCCAGTACTGTGGTGGCAATCAATGAAACCATCAAAATAAAACCCAAACTGGCAATCAGTCCAAAAGAAAGGAGCCGGGTTTTTATCATCGCCATAAAGCCTGCCGTTTCTTTTTTGCGCAAGCCCCAGATGCTGTTGATAGAATCCTGTAACTCGCCGAAGATGGTGGTGGCACTGATGATCAAAACAGCCGCACTGATAATGGTTGCCGTGGTACTCTGTCCTGTCAGCGATGCGTTTTTGATCATGGCCTGCACCTGTGAGGCGGCTTCGGGGCCGATGATCGTGGAAATCTGTCCGGCAATATTGCCTTCCACGGCATCCTGACCAAAAACCAAACCGCTGATGCTGATTATTAGGACAAGCAGCGGCGCCAGCGAGAAGACGGTATAATACGCCAGGGAGGCACTCAACTTTGTGATCTTGTCCTTTCCAAACTCTTTGATGGATTCTTTAAACGACTGCCATACCAAACCCAATGAAAATTTCTTCATACACCTCGTTTGGCAATTGCGTTACAAAAACATCGCCAATACATCTGAACGGGATTCATAGGAAAAGGGGATTAATTTATCTTAAAGTCCCCAGTCATTTCATCTAACCCAGTTCAGACATCTTTCAAATGCTGGTGCCGTTCTTTGTCGCGGGATGATTTCTTTTCAAAATTCTTTTCCAGGGCTTCGGTGAGGTTGACACCGGTTTGGTTAGCTATACAGATGAGTACCCAAAGCACATCGGCCAGTTCATCGCCCAACTCCTTGCCCTTATCGCTTTCCTTGAACGATTGTTCGCCGTACAAACGGCTCATCAGCCGGGCCACTTCGCCAACTTCTTCGGTTAAAATGGCCATGTTGGTAAGTTCACTGAAATACCGCACACCGGTGGTATTGATCCACGCATCAACTTTTTTTTGGGCTTCCTGAATCGTCATGAGGTTTGGGGTTTGGCGTTAGGGTTTTGTAGGTGTTTAGGCCGAAGAGGTTTTACTTATTCCAATCCTTCTAATCATTATCAAATTATCACATTATTCCATTATCGCATTCGCATATCAATCCAGGCTTTGGTTGGAGGCGCTGGCCTGTTTCAACAACTGGTCAAATTGCTGGGGACTAAGATCGTTGTAAAAGAAATAGACTGGATCGAGCTTTTGACCGTTCTTATGTACTTCGTAGTGGCAATGCGGACCGGTTGATTTACCAGTGCTGCCCACGTAACCAATCACTTCACCGCGCTTTACCCGTTGTCCGTTGCGGGCTTTGATGCGCACCATATGCCCGTAAAGAGTTTCGTAGCCAAAACCGTGGTTGATCACCACATGGTTACCATACCCGCCACTGCTTTGACCAGCCGTTTTTACCATGCCATCGGCGGTGGCATAAATGGGTGTGCCCTGCGGTGCGGCAAAATCCAGTCCCGAATGCATCTTGATGGTTTTATAAACAGGGTCGATACGGTAACCGTAACCGGAAGCTATACGGTTCAGGTCTTTGTTGCTGACAGGTTGAATGGCTGGCGTGGCCGCCAGGATGTCTTCTTTTTTCTCCACCAGGCGAGAAAGTTCTGTATATGATTTTTGCTGGGCGGCAATCCGGGCCCGAATACGCCGGATGGTAGTGTCAATGGCGTAAACCAATTGCCCTTCCGGCAGGCCTTCCACCTTGGCAATTTCCTGGGCTCTTTCGGCTTCTACAGTACGCATACTGTCAGGTATAGGCGTGGCTTCAAAAATGCTTCGGTACACTTCATTGTCCCGCTTTTCCAGCGTGCCCATCTGCTGGTTGATCGATCGTACCTGTTCATTCAATCGCTGCAGTTCGTATTCCAGTTGCTCGTTTTCGGCCCGCAACTGCTTTTCGTACGGCGAGCCCACAAACCGGAAAGCGAAGTAGGCAATCAGCACTGCCGTAACAAAAGCCGCCGCCAGAAAACCAAATACCCGCAGCAGCTTTACCCGCAGCGGCGTGATCAGCTTTTCATAGCGAAGCGTATGGGTATTATAGTAATATTTGATTTTCTTCATGACGACGCCAGCGTGAATGGTGAGTGGTCAGTAGTGAGTAAAGAACCATTCGATCTTCAAACAGAACGCTTCTTTGAGCAAAACGCTGTAATCTACTCACCATTCACAACTCACCACTCACCTTGCTTATCTTTGCTCTCCCTCAAACCGAGGTGCGACAAAATAAGTCTATTCAACGCAAAAAACCATCTTAATTGTAATGACCAGTGCCGAGATACGCAGTGCCTTTTTGGACTTCTTCCAATCCAAAGGCCACCAGATTGTGCCTTCCGCCCCTATCGTGGTAAAGAACGATCCTACCCTGATGTTCACCAATGCCGGTATGAACCAGTTCAAGGATTACTTCCTAGGCAACCGGCAATCGCCCAGCCCCCGCATTGCCGACACACAGAAATGCCTGCGGGTGAGCGGCAAGCACAACGACCTGGAAGAAGTGGGTGTTGATACCTATCACCACACGATGTTTGAGATGCTGGGCAACTGGAGCTTTGGCGACTATTTTAAAAAAGAAGCCATTGAATGGAGCTGGGAATTGCTGACGGGTGTATTGAACATTCCAAAAGACCGCCTTTACGTAACCGTGTTTGAAGGCGATGCTAAAGATGGGCTTCCAAAAGACGAGGAAGCAGCGGCTGAATGGAAAAAATGGATTGCGGAAGACCGGATTTTGCTCGGAAAGAAAAAAGACAATTTCTGGGAGATGGGTGATACAGGTCCATGTGGCCCCTGTACCGAAATTCATGTGGACACCCGTCCGGATAGTGAGCGGGCCAGCGTAGATGGCAGAACCCTGGTAAATGCCGATCATCCGCAGGTGATCGAGATCTGGAACAACGTATTTATCCAGTTCAACCGCCTGAAAGACGGCAGCCTGCAACTCCTGCCTGCTAAACACGTTGATACCGGGATGGGCTTTGAACGACTGGTTCGGGTGCTTCAGCAGAAACAGTCGAATTATGACACGGATGTATTTACCGGAACGATTGAAAAGATTGCCGCCATTACCGGTCAGGAATACAAAGGTGGCGACACCAAAAGCGATGTTGCCTTCCGCGTTTTGGCCGATCATATCCGGGCTATTTCCTTTACCATTGCCGATGGACAACTGCCTTCAAATACCGGCGCCGGTTATGTGATACGACGAATCCTGCGCAGGGCCGTTCGGTATTATTATTCTTATCTCTCTTTCCAGCAGCCCCTTCTGCACCAGCTTGTTCCGGTAATTGCCACACAGTTTGAAACGGTATTCCCGGAATTAAAAAAGCAGGAAGAATTTGTTGCTAAAGTGATCCGCGAAGAAGAGGAAGCTTTTTTGCGTACGCTGGAAAAAGGATTGAAGCGCATTGAAACCATTATCAGTAACGCAAAAGGTGAAATCAATGGAAGAGATGCCTTTGAACTGAATGACACCTACGGTTTTCCCCTGGATCTCACGCAATTGATTGCCTCCGAAAGAGGATTGACGGTGGATGAAAAAGGTTTTCACGAAGCCAGAAAAGAGCAACAAGAGCGGGGAAGAAAAGCTGGCGCTATCGACACCGAAGACTGGGTAATTGTAAACGAAGGCAACAGCAACGAATTTGTGGGATACGATTCGCTGGAAGCCAAAGCGCAGGTATTAAAATACAGGAAAGTAAAAGCCAAAGGCAAAGAAGCCGTTCAGATCGTTTTAGACAAAACTCCTTTTTATGCTGAAAGTGGCGGACAGGTTGGCGATAGCGGACAATTGACCATCGGCAATGAGAACTTGGCAATTGTAGATACCAAAAAAGAGAATGATCTTATTATACACTTTGCCGAGAAACTGCCTTCTTCCTTTGAGGGAGAAATCATTGCAAAAGTAGATGGCACCAAACGCAAACACACCGCCGTTCACCACAGCGCTACCCACTTGTTGCATGCAGCTCTGCGAAAAGTGCTGGGCACTCATGTGGCCCAAAAAGGCTCGCTGGTCAATGCTGATTACCTCCGCTTCGACTTTTCGCATTTCAGCAAAATGACCGATGAAGAGATCAGGGAAGTAGAGCAGCTGGTAAATGAAAAGATTCGGGAAAATATCCCGGTTGTCATTCGTACCCTGCCCAAAGAGGAAGCGGTAAATAGCGGTGCTATGGCCTTATTTGGCGAAAAATATGGCGATTTTGTCCGGGTGGTGACCATCGATCCCTCGGCCTCATCCGCCTTCGGCACCTTCTCCCAAGGGAGAAGGGAAGCGAAAGAAGCTCCATTTAGCATTGAGCTTTGCGGCGGCACCCACGTAGGCGCCACCGGCGAGCTGGGATTTTTTAAAATAAAATCGGAAGCGGCAGTAGCAGCCGGTGTTCGGCGGATTGAAGCCATCAGCGGAATGGCGGCAGAAGCCTACATCCAGGAGCAGTTTGAACAGGTGCGAAGTATTCGCGAAGCGCTGAAGGCGCCTAAAGACGTTACAAAAGCAATTACCGCTTTATACGATGAAAATGCAGCGCTGAGAAAAAACATCGAGAAGTTTGAAGCGGCGCAGATCAAATCACTGCGGGATGCATTGGCGCAAAAAGCAGAGGCTGTTAACGGCGCTCAATTTATCGGGGAAGTGGTTGAACTCTCTTCCGCAGATGCGCTGAAAAAGCTGGCCTTTGAACTAAAGGCGGCTGTGGCCAATCACGTAATTGCACTGACTGCTGCCATCGAGGGCAAAGCCGCTGTGGTGCTGCTTTTCGACGATGCTGTAGCCACTGAGAAAGGCTTGGATGCTTCGGCTCTTATCAAGCAAAAAATTTCCCCGCTGATCAAAGGCGGTGGCGGCGGACAGAAAACCCTTGCTACAGCAGGCGGACAGGACATTTCGAACCTCCGGCAAGTGTTAGCAACCGTTAAAGCGGCCCTTTAAACCGCTCGCCAATTTAACAATTGCGAAAAGTTTCGTAATTTGGAATTCCACACTATATTTGATCTACGAAAATAAACGTAGTAAAAATTTAAAATAATTCAGCTTATGAAACAACGTTTTCTAAATCGTGCGATGGCGGCTGCGCTGCTGGTGTGTATGGTTCCTTCCGCTTTGCTGGCACAGGATACCAAAACAAAGGAAAAGGTGAAAGAAAAGACCCAGAAGCAGCAAATTGTGATTACCCGTTCCGGCGACAAGGATGAAAAGACCGTGATTGAAATTGAAGGCGATAAGGTAAAAGTTAACGGTAAAGATGTAGCTGACCTGAAAGACATTAACGTACGGGTGAATGACCTCAGGGGCTCAGGCGCTGTTTCATTTGGCCCTAACCACAACTTCGATTTCAACTTCGATCGGATGCAGCCTTCCATCTTCCGCGTGGATTCGAACCGCGCCATGCTAGGTGTGGTCACCGACGGTGATGAAAGAGGGGCCAAAATTCAATCGGTTTCCAAAGAAAGTGCAGCCGAAAAGGCTGGGTTGAAAAAGGGTGATGTGATCACGAAGATCGACAACCGTAAAATTGAAACCACGGATGATGTAACGGATGCTATCCGTTCGCACAAGCCGGGCGATAAAGTGGCCATCACCTACCTGCGTGACGGCAAAGAACAAAAATCATCTACCGAATTGGGCCGCTGGAAAGGAGTGAACATCACAGCTATGACAGCCCCCCGTGTACTCACCGACCAGGTGTGGCGGGAAGCTCCCGGTGCCCGTTCCTTTGAACGGATGGCGCCAGGCCAGGGTTTTGGAGGCGTTTACTATCCAAGTCGCGGTCCGAAGCTGGGTATTGCCGTGCAGGATACCGATGAAGGCAAAGGCGTAAAAGTGCTGGATGTAGATGACGAAGGCACCGCTTACAAAGCCGGCATCAAAGAAGACGATATCATTACGCATGTGGATGACAAAGCCATAAACAGCGCGGATGAAATCGCCAAGGTAATGAAAGAGAAAAAAGATCAGGCTTCGGTTCGCTTCCAGGTAAATCGCGGTGGCAAATCACAAAACATCGAAGTCAGAATGCCCCGGAATTTAAAAACAATTGACCTCTAAGGTATTTGGGTGCAGTGGTGTTGAACTGCCAACCACCCACTCAGGATATCGTTTCATTGTGCAGTCTTTCATGGCCCTGCTTTTTGGCGGGGCTATTTTTTGCTGATCACATGGCGGTGAGATAGCTCTATTCTTTTTGATACTCTCTTTGAAGCTCTTTGGTATAAATACAGATATCGCTTCTTTTTCAACAGATGCAACACCCGTCAATCATTTCTTGTTGTTCCAAACAAAGATGGCTCCTTCGTCGCCATAACAAGCAAGAAACGTTTTAATCGATTGCCCCCGAATCGCGGAAGGCTGCTATCCCATCCTTCTTTTGCCTATCGTGGCGATGCAAGCGGAATCTGTACACAACTCTGAAGCAACTGCTGTGAGAAGGCAATGCACTGCATCTTTCACCTTGTTTATCGCAACTGGTCCGAAACCTGTGATAACCCACATGGTATCAAAACAAATAGCAAGCAGTCTTATATGACCTCTCAAATTACAAGGGCAACTAACCAACTTTCGAAAAAGATTTGCATAACAAAAAAGAGGCTGTCCTTTCGGACAGCCTCTTTTTATCTCGAAAAACAAACGATTAAAGCGGGTTTTGCTTAACCAGTCCGTTTGTGAAGTTGATCTCATCCTGTGGAATCAGGAACTGCCACTGCTCGTCACCGGCAGGAACCTGTAAAACGATTGCCACAGCCGGGTCGTGGTTAGCACCTCTTCTGTCAAGCGGCTGGTTCAAACGCTTCAGGTCATAGAAGCGGAAACCTTCACCCCAGAGTTCAATCCGGCGCTGAATCAGGATATGATCAATCAAAGCCTGACCAGTCAGCGTAGATTGTACATACGAAGGATCTCTTTTGCTCACAAGTTGGAACAGCACATTGGCAGCAGAGGCATCGTTCAAACGGGCCTTTGCTTCGGCTTCAATCATGTACATTTCAGATGCACGCATCAAAACCACATCACCGATACTGCTTCCGCTTCCACCACCCGACAAGAACTTGCGGTTCATGTAAGGCATTCTAACACCACCGGGAGGAATCGGGAAAGCCGTGTTGGAACCGGTTGGATCCCATATTGATTTCCGTACATCAGTAGCAGCGATCTCCTCATACAGTTTTGAGTTGATGGCCTTTGGATTGGTCCGGATGTTCGTCGAGTTGAAATCAGCCGACATGTAAGCAAAGAAAGAATAGAAGTAGGTCGTTTGGTCAGCAACCTGCCGTACACCCCACATCCACTCAGGATTGGTATAGTCGTTAAAACCAGCAAGGTATTGCGCATTGGTCATAGGTGTATAACCGGTACGGGCGGCAGCGGCCATCGTAGCGGCTACCTGCCAGTTCTGCTGTGTTAAGGCTACTCTTGCTTTCATGCCTTGGGCTACACCCAGGTTGATGTGCGATTTGTTGGCACGGGCCGGCTTGCCGGTCAGCAAGGTAATGGCCTGGTCCAGATCAGCATTGATCTGTGTGTACACTTCTGCAACCGTGGAGCGAGGCTTGGAAACATCCGCTGAAGAAAGCAGCAGCGGAAGACCTTCGGTGTTGTTTTGACCGTTGGCATCAAAACGCTTTCCGAAGAGCTGGATCATCTGGTAGTACGACCATGCCCTGTATGCTAACGCCTGGCCTTTGATCACGTCTTTCTCAGCCTGTCCGCCTGAAGCAGCATCCACATTGTCAATAATCATATTGGCATTGGCAATGATGGTATAATAAAAGCGGTAGTTGAAATACGGAACCGTGCTGGTGGCCGAACGGTGTGCCAGCCAGCGGTAGGTGGAAATAAACCAGCCATTACCCTGTGTTGTGTTCACCAGGTCTTCTCCCAGCATGTCCATGTAGATCATGTTGGCCGATTGACCGCCCTGATCCTGGTTGCTGTAGTACTGGATGTACAATGAGCGGTGAATACCGTTCAATGCTGCCCAGGCATTGTTTGTTGAGGCGAATGCATCCGAAGCGGCAATGGAGGTGGTTGGAGTTGTTTCCAAATAGGTTTTCTTACAGCCCCCCATCACCATGCTGGCCGATAAGAATGCAAGTATGATTTTGTTTCTGTGTTTCATTGTTTTCTTTTAGAAGTTAACATTTAAGCCAAACGTCACGACACGAGCCGGTACATACGCGTTGGAAGTAACACCGGTGAAAGATTGCTGCACGTTCATGCCCTTCCGCTTAGAGAACCAGTACAGGTTTTCGCCGCTTACAAATACACGGGCACCAGCAGAGCTGATCTTGCTCATCAACGACGAAGGCAGTGAATAGGCCAGGCTTACGTTACGAATGTTGAGGTAAGAAGCGTCTATCAACCAACGGGTAGACTGCGCATCAAACACACCACCTTTGGAGTTATCCATCCGCGGAACAGTGGTGATGTCACCAGGCTTCTGCCAGGCTTTCAGGGCATCTACATGTAAGGCTGTACCATAGGTACCTGTGTGCATCAGAGCAGCATAGGTAGCATCGTACACTTTACCACCAACCTGGTAGGTCAGCAAAGCAGAAATTTCAAAGGCTTTGTACGTAAACGTGTTGCCAATGCTTCCCCAGAATTTGGGAATAGCGGAACCTGCATATACATACATGGCGTTGTTCTGGCTAACCGTTACGGTATCGTCTTTTCCGCGAACGCGGCTGTTGGAAGCAACAAAGCTGGTTGCTCTGTACAACGCGGCACCGTCTGTCGGATCAACACCCTGCCAATCTCTCAGCCAGTAGTCATAGATAGAGTGGCCAACAGCCAGCTTTTTCGTACCGGAGATGATCTCGGGTTGGTTGTCCGGCATTTTGGTGATCTCATTCTTCAGGGTAGAGAAATTCAGGTCCATTCTCCAGTTGAAACCAGCCTTGCGGATGATGTCACCGGTCAGTTGGATTTCCCAGCCTTTGTTCACCATTTCACCAATGTTCTTATTAACTGTATAACCACCCATAGAAAGTGGCAACTGCACACCGAAGATCAGGTCATCGGATTTACGGTTGTAATATTCGATGGTACCGGAAATGCGGTTTTTCAGAATACCAAATTCAATGGCTACGTCAGCAGACTTTTGACCTTCCCAGGTAATGCTGTCGTTGCGCAGGGCCGACTGACGGATACCCGGTTCAGCATTGTTGTTGAAGCCAAGAGCATACAGCGCCTGGTACGGGTAATAACCAATACCGGCATCGTTACCCACACGGCCGTAAGAAGCACGCAGTTTCAGTGCGTTCACCCAGGAAACATTCTGCATGAATGCTTCTCTGTCCAAACGCCAGGCACCACCGATTGACCAGAAATTTTCCCAACGGAACAACTTATGGAAACGGGAGTTACCGTCTCTGCGGAACGAACCGGAAACAAAATATTTTCCATCAAAATCATAGTTCACACGTGACAGGTAGCTTTCAATTCTGTGCTTGTCCGTTTGTGAGCTTACGCTGTTGGTAGTCGTAAAGTTGTCCAGGTCATAGTTTCCGGCAACAATCTGGTTTTGGCGGGAAGAGCTAAAGTCTTCGATGTTCAGGTCATAGTTTTCATGACCGGCCAGCACCGACAGGTTGTGCAAGCCAAAACGCTTGGTATAGTTCAACAGTTGGTTGAAGGTATAGCTTTTGGTAAGCGTTGTGTTTTTAGAAGCACGGCCGGCAGGCGCACCATCACCTACCAGGTTATTATCATACGTTGAACCGAAATAGTTTGTCAGATCAAGGCTGATGTTGGTGGTAGCCTTCAGATCTTTTGTAAACAGAATCTCACCATAGGCACGACCGCTCACAATGTTGCGGCTATAACGGCTTTGATTCAGTTTTGTTTCTTCCAGGATATGGCGACCAGCCGAAGCACCGGCAGGACGGTTAGGAATACCCATTGCGCTCAGGTTACCATAATCGTAAAAACGCTGGCCCAGGGAGTTCAGCATATAATTACCGGTAGCAGGATCATGGGCATACATCGGGTAGATAGGTCCCATCTGGCGGGTAAAGAAGAACGGATTCACGTAACCTGTACTGGATCCATCGCTGGCCTGGTTAGATGATGTTACCGTACCGGAAAGGTTGATACCGGTGCGGAACCAGTTGAGCGGTTGTGAGTTGATGTTCAAACGACCCAGGAAACGCTTTTGGTCAGAACGGATGATAAATCCTTTTTCGTCAACATAACCAAATGAGCTGAAGAAATCAGTTTTATCGTTTCCGCCACTGTAGTTAACAGTGTATTCCTGGCGGTGACCCTTTCTTTCCAGTTCGCGGTTCCAGTCCAGATCATCCGCCCACTTGAGTTGAGCA
This sequence comes from Flavisolibacter longurius, assembly GCA_014163555.1. Lineage (GTDB taxonomy): Bacteria > Bacteroidota > Bacteroidia > Chitinophagales > Chitinophagaceae > Flavisolibacter. Next base: position 141,120 of record JACJGO010000008.1, on the reverse strand, counting down.
TTCGGGTTGATGGTACCATCCGGCAGAACAATCTCTGTAGACGGAACATTGAACGGATTGTAGGTCAGGTTCTGTGAGATATCGTTATAAGCCGTACCATTATAGAGTTGTTTTCCTCTGTTGGTACCCGTTGCAATACGAGGCAGCAAACCAGAAGCAATCCGGTTGGCATCGGCAATAGGAATAGGTGTAGCAGCATAAACAAGGCTGTTGCGGTAAGCCTGCCACATCAGGGGATAATACTGGAAAGCATCTACTCTTTCATACTCAGGCAGGGCTCTTTCAGAGATACCTTGCGTCATTCTGAACGAAATGGCATTCCGGTTTTTCTTCCCTCTTTTGGTGGTGATGATGATTACACCGTTGGCACCTCTGGAACCGTAAAGAGCGGTAGAAGCGGCGTCTTTCAGGATGGAGACAGATTCCACATCATCCATATTGAAGTTGCTCAAGCCACCGGAGTACACCACACCATCCACTACATACAGTGGATCGTTAGAGGCGTTGATAGAGCCAAAACCACGAATACGTACGGTTTGGCTGGAGCCAGGCTGCCCATTGGCCGACAGGGTTTGAATACCCGGTGCAGCACCTTCCAGTACAGCCGAAATGTTGGTGATCGGTCTGTTTTTGAATTTGTCGGCGGTGATCTGCGTTGTAGAAGCAGTATTCTCGCCTTTCTTCACAGTACCATAGGCAACCACCACAACCTCGTTCATGTTCTGAGGATCGCTCATCAGCCTTACATCATAGGAGGTTTTGCTGTCGATGGTAATTTCTTTGGTTTGGAAACCAACAGAAGAAATCACTAGTGTTCTGGCAGCGGGTCCTACGTTGAGGGTAAATGCACCATTGGAATTAGTGACTGTACCGGTAGTGGTACCTTTTACATTAACCGAGGCATTGGCAATGCCTTCCCCCAGTTCATTTGTGATGCGCCCCGAAATAGATCGGTTCTGCGCCAGGACTTGCGTGCAGAGACACAATACTCCCAGCAAGAGCATTAGCAGTTTTCTCATGTAATTGTTCAGAGTTTAGGTGAAAAATCGAGTTACTGATTTTATAGTCGGCGAATATAAGGGAAACAATAAAAAAACGTTAAGAAAATCGACAAGTGCCAAAACTTGCCGGTTAAATATGATTGGACACAATAAAGCCAGGTACAGGAAGCGTGCAAGGCAGGTTTTATCACACCGCAGGAAGGGTTACTTTTATGCCCGATTATGAAAGAGCAGTACGAAGTTGTTATCGGCCTGGAAGTGCATGCCCAACTGCAGACAAAAACAAAATTGTTCTGCGGCGATACGATTCTGTTTGGCAAAGCGCCCAATACACAGGTGAGTGCCATATCCTTGGCCCATCCCGGCACCCTACCAAAGTTGAATAAGGAAGCCATCCGGCTGGCCATTACACTGGGCTTGGCTACGCGGTCTGAAATTGTACAGCAAAATTATTTTGCCCGCAAAAATTATTTTTACCCCGATCTCCCAAAAGGCTATCAGATTTCGCAGCACACCACTCCTATCTGCAAAGGCGGCGTAGTGGCGTTCACGGTTGGAAAAGAAAAAAAAGAAGTTCGTCTCAACCGTATACACATCGAAGAAGATGCCGGCAAAAGTGTGCACGATGGATCTACAGAATATACGCAACTGGATTTTAACCGGGCCGGCACGCCCCTGCTGGAGATTGTGACGGAACCGGATCTTCGTAGCGCCGATGAAGCTGCCGCCTATGTTACAACCCTGCGTAAACTGGTACGACACCTGGGTGTATGCGACGGCAACATGGAAGAAGGCAGCCTTCGCTGCGACGTCAATATTTCGGTTAGGCCTAAGGGTGAGACGAAGCTTGGCACCAAGGTAGAGATCAAGAACCTCAACTCCATTCGCTACATTAAAAAAGCGATTGAAGCCGAAAGCGCTGTCCTGATCGAAAAGCATCAGCGGGGTGAAACCATCCTGCAGCAGACGAAAGGCCTGAATGATGAAACCTTTACCACGTATGTGATCCGCACCAAGGAAGATGAAGATGACTACCGCTATTTTCCCGAACCCGACCTGCCGCCGTTTTTGATCAGCGATGAAGAAATTGAGGCGATCCGCAAAGCCATGCCGCCGCTGCAAAGCGAGATCAAACAGCAATTAATGACGGAGTACCAATTGCCCGAATACGATGCTTCCCTACTGGCTGAGGATACGGAACTGGCCCGCTATTTTTTCGACCTGGCAAAAGAAACTTCCCAGTTCAAAGCGGCTGCTAATTGGGTTATTGGTCCGGTGAAGAATGCACTGGCCGATGCCGAAGAGAGCAGGGATGACTTTCCGGTAGCACCTGCCGTTGTGGCTAAACTGATTTCGCTTATCGAGCAAGGTGTGATCAGCTACGGCATGGCTTCGCAAAACATATTTCCGTACCTGCTGCAACGTCCCGGGGCGGATGTGGAAGCCTATATCCGCGAAGAAGGCCTGCAATTGCAATCGGGCAGCGAAGTGGATGCGTTCATCGAAGCATCTTTAACCAAACATGCACAAAAAATAACAGAATATAAAAAGGGTAAGAAGGGTTTGTTGAGTTTATTTGTAGGCGAAGTGATGAAACTGTCGAAGGGCAAGGCCAACGCAGAAGAAGTCACCCGCAAAATCCAGGAAAAATTGAAATAAAAAACATGAAGAAGATTTTTGGTATCGTGTTGTTGGCAGGCGCCGTTTCCTGCGGGCAGCAGGAAGGTGGCTCCAGTTTTGAAGTAACCGGCACCGTTAAAAATGCAGCGGCGGATATGGTGTATCTTGAAGAAAACACGCCGGATGCCCGCCCCACGATTCTCGACTCCGCTGCATTGAAAGAAGATGGCTCGTTTACACTGAAAACAAAGAACAGGGAAGAAAGCCTCTTTCAGTTGCGCCTGAAGGGCAAAACAGTTCCGTTTGCCTTTTTCATCAACGATGCATCCAAGATTACAGTGGATGCGGACCTGAATAATACCACGCAGCCTTATACGGTAAAAAACTCCCCGGCCACACAATCGCTCCTGCAATTTGACAAGGCGATGTATGAAAAAGGCATGCAGTTGTTTACCCAGGGGAGTAAGGTGGACAGCCTGCAAAAAGCCGGCGCTTCGGATAGCCTGGTAGGAACTGCTTTTGCAGCTATCCAAACTTCTGCACAAGGCTTGGAAGAGACAGCAAGGGAATACCTCACCAACAGCAAAAGTCCAGTACTGAGCTTGTATGTAATCAGCTCTTATCAGAATACGGTAAGCAACCTTGGGTTGAAAGGTTTCAGCAAAACTGAGATTTCAGAGCTTGTAACAAAAGCGGCAGAAACATTTCCTTCGCACACTGCGCTGCAAAATGTAAAAAAAGGATTGCCTTCTTCCAAGGCTGCCGATTTTACCCAACCTGACGTGAACGGACAACCGGTTTCTCTTTCGCAGTTCAAGGGCAAATATGTGCTGGTGGATTTCTGGGCAAGCTGGTGTCAGCCCTGCCGCAAAGAGAATCCCAACATCGTAAAAGCCTACAATCAATTCAAGGATAAAAACTTTACCATCCTGGGTGTGTCGCTGGACCAGAACAAAGATGCCTGGCTCAAAGCAATTCAGCAGGACGGCCTTACCTGGAATCATGTCAGCGATCTGAAATTCTGGAATAACGAAGCGGCGTCATTGTATGGCGTTCAAAGTATTCCCTACAATGTATTGGTAGATCCGCAGGGTAATATTGTTGCCGAAAACCTGCATGGTGCCGAATTGGAACAAACGCTCAGACAAGTATTGCAATAGCCGCTTTGTTATATAAAGTAGTAAAGAAAAATAGCCGCTTAAAAGCGGCTATTTTTTTTAATGGTCCGATAAGCAAGCAGAGATCATAACTAAAATGGCCAACGCAAGTGCGTTGGCCATTTTAGTTAGAGGCAAGTCAGGCTTTTAATAACCGGTGTTTTGCACAACGGCTTTGTTTACCAATAACTCACCGTTTGGAATGGCCCAAATGTATTGTGCATCATCGGTTCCTACCGTAGAAGCCACATTGGGTTTAGCTGGCAGTGGCTGGCCCAGGCGCAGCAGGTCAATCGAACGGAAACCTTCGCCGAGAAGCTCAATCCGTCTTTCCAGCAGGATGGCATCGATAAGCGCTTGCGGAGTTGCCGGCGCCAATACAGCGGTTGCATCGGAGCGTTGCCTTACGGCATTCAGCAGGGCAATGGCTCTTGCATCCAACCCATTGGTGCGGGCCAGGGCTTCGGCAAGATTCAGCAACACCTCAGCATAACGAATAACAGGTACATCGTCGGTATTTTCTGTCCACTTCCGCAGCCAGGTCTGGCCACTCTTGTCAATATTGAAGGCGCGGCGTTTGTCCGTTGCGCTCCAGGCCGTATTGGCAACAATGCTGCCGGCAGCTGTGTTCAGCGAATAATCACCGTTTCCTTTGTCAGGTGTACCGCTGGGACTGAAATACTGATTCAGGCTGTTTTGTGTGCCGGGAAGATCCAATTCCGTGAAAGGAAAAGAGAAAATATTCTCGGTTGTCCTTCCTGGACGAAATACATCCACAATGTTTGTAGCCAGGCGATGCTGAACACCGGTGGTGCTGGTGAACGGAGCGGCTAGTGATACAATCTTGTTGGCCTCAGTTATTACATCCTGGTAGCGGCGCATCGACAGGTATACTCTTGTTTTCAGGGCAATGGCTGCATTGCGGTGAGCCCTGTGTACGTTCATGTTTGCACCCGCATACGTGAGTGGCAGGTTTTGCTCTGCAAAATCCAGGTCAGAAATAATCTGCGCATATGTTTCCGCTACTGTAGAACGGGCTTTGTTGTTGTTGCCACTGGTTAATTGCGGCTCCGTGTAAATGATCACACCCGGCTTGGCGCCGTTGCCATCCCAATAAGGACGGGCATAAAGCGTAGCCAATGAAAAATACGTCAATCCTCTGAGGAAACGGGCTTCGCCAATGTACTGCGACTTGATATTGTCGGGCAGGGATGATTTCTGCACACCGTCAATCACAACATTGATCCGGTTGATGGCCGCATACGCCGCGTTCCACAAATTGTTCACCTCATTCAGGGTTGGGGTAACGGTGTAGTTGTAAGTTTGAAAACCCGTCACACCATTGTTGGTCCTGTTGTTGAAATCCTCGCCCCTGATCTCGTGGTATACAGGAAAGCGACCACCGTAAAAGTTCCCGGTTTTTACAGCCGCATACATACCATTCACCGCCTGCAGGGCTCTTTCCGGGGTTTGAAAGGCAACCTGGTCTGAAATGGTATCCTGTGGAATCGGTGATAATTTATCCTTGCGGCAGGACACTATTCCTACAACTGCCAGCAGGACCAATAATTTATATTTCATGTTCTTCATGATGATTATTTTTTAAAAAAATTAGAACCCTACTTGTAAACCAAAGTTGAACGTACGGGCCATTGGCGTAGAGTTTCTATCAACACTGGGTGCACCGTTGCTGTTACCGTTGGTTTGAATTTCCGGATCAAAGCCTTCATACCCTGTAAAGGTCAGGGCGTTGAATGCGGCCACATACAAACGAACGTTGTTCAGTTTTGCCTTTTGCGCTACTGACGCCGGCAGGTTGTAACCGAGGGTGATGTTCCGTACTTTCAGGAAGTCTCCTTTTTCAACGTTGTTGGAGATGGTTAAACCGGAACCGTTGGAGACATTATCGCCAAATACAACTCTTGGCCATTTGGCATTCTCGCCAGGTTTTGTCCAACGATCCAGGGCATCTTTTCCGTTGTTCCAGTTACGGTTATCGTGCAGGCCAGCCTTGGTACCGTTATATACATAGTTACCACCGCTGAAGAACAGGAGGAAGTTCAGGTCAAACCCTTTGTAGCGTACGGTATTATCCAATCCACCAAACCATTTTGGCAGGGCAGGTCCAAACACCTGACCATCGGCTGTCTGGCTGGCGCCTCTTACAGGTGTTCCGTCAGAAACCTTGGTCCAACGGGAAGCAGATGGAGCGGCGTGGTTGTACTGCACATCCTGTGTGCCGGTAACATTGCCATTGGCATCTTTAATCAGTTGTACAAAAACACGCTGACCATTTGCAGGATTGATTCCTTTGGTTTCCACCAGGTAGAAACTACCAATGGATTCACCCACGCGGATCAGGGAAACAGATTCCAGGCCGGCAGTGGCAACCAGGATGTCCGCATTGTTATTGGCCAGAGCCGTTACTACGTTTTTCTGTGTAGTGATGTTGAAGTTGGCCGACCAGGAGAAATCACGGTTGGAAATAAGCGAACCACCCAGTGAAAACTCAACGCCTTTGTTGGTCATGCTACCCACGTTGGCGGCAATGGAGTTGCCGGGGATACCTCTTGATGGGGCTTGTGGTTCGTTCAGAATCAGATCTGTGATGTCGTTTTTGTAATAGGTAACTTCAAGGTTCAGGCGGTTGTTAAACAAGCCGGCAACAAAACCCACATCCAGCTTATTGCTTTTCTCCCAGGAAAGATTGGAGTTCCCTACGTTATTCAAAGCAAGGGTTGGTAAGGTTGCATATAAACCACCGCCAAATGTGCTCAGTGAAACATAGTCGCCAATGCCCTGGAAGTTACCAACCTGGCCATAGCTACCGCGAATCCGGAATGAGCTGACGGTGTTCGCAATGGAACTGGACTTCCAGAAATCTTCTTCTGATACATTCCAACCCAGGGATCCACCATAGAAATTACCCCATTTCTGCGCAAAGGCTGAATAACCATCTCTTCTCAGGTTAAAGGAGAAGAGATATTTTTTGCGGTAGTCGTAGTTGATACGACCGAAATAAGATTGCAGGAAGTTTTCCCCCAGGAAATCGCCCAACGGAACAATCTCGGTAAAGCCGGCCTGCGGCTGCGTAAAGAATGGATCGCTTTGTTTACGACGGTCAGAACCAAAACCGGAAGAGCGGCTATATTGCTGTTCCGCACCCACCAGCACGTTCAGGCTGTGTGTTTCTGAAATGCGGGTATCATACGTCAGAATGTTTTGCCAGTTGGTACGGCGGTAGCGTTGCAGGGTGGCCTGCGCTGCTCCCAGGAATTGTACCCCATCCCCATGGATGGCATTGCGGTAGTCCGTGTTCTCTGTCATCAGGTAGTCCATACCATAAACGGAACGGAACCGGAGGTCACGGAACAGTTTTACATCCGCATACACACTGGGCAGTACCCGGTTGTTACGGGAATAAAAACGGTTCAGGTCAATGATCATCGCCGCATTGTAATAGGTTGGCACTGCAGTGAGGTTGGCACCCTGCCCGATGGAGTTGGAAGCGGGGTTGATATAATAGCTTCCGTCGGCATTGAAAGCAGGAACGTTTGGCGTTAACACCAGGGGCAAACGGCCGGCACCGGCAATGTTGAAAGCACCGCCGAAGGAACCAGAGTTCTGTCCTTCGCTTACGTTGGTCGAATAGTTCATCTTGGCACCTACTTTCAACCAATCATTAACGGTTTGATCGATGTTGAAAGAACCGGTAATACGCTCCAGGTTATTGCGGCGCAACATGCCTTCGGAACGGTTATACCCAACCGAAAAATAATAGTTGGTCCGCTCGTTGGCACCACTCACATTCAATACGTGGTTGTGGGCAAAACCGGTACGATAAATATAATCAGCCCACTTTGTATCGACCACATTGCCATTGGCATCCTTCATGGTATAAAAACCACGGGTGCCATCAGCCGGCGTTCCTGCATTGGCAAGACCTTCATTTTTCAAATCGGTAAATTCCTGCGCATTCAGCACAGGCAGCAGGTTGTAAGGCTTGGTATAACCGGCCCAGGATTCATAGTTCACTCTTGCACGACCAGTGCGTCCTTTTTTAGTGGTAATAAGCAACACACCGGCGCCGGCACGGGAACCATAAATGGCCGCAGCCGAAGCGTCCTTCAGGATTTCGATACTTTCAATGTCTGAAGGATTGATGTCGCCCAATACGTTGTTGGCAGCGGTGTTACCCGTATTGCCCGTAAATACAGGAATGCCATCAACAACCACTAAAGGAAAAGAACTCAATGAAATGGAGTTCACACCACGGACACGAATCACCGGGGGATTGTTCAACACACCATTCGGGATGTTGATATTCACACCCACAGCACGACCTGATAAACCTTGCTCAAAAGTTTGGATCGGCTGATCACGAAGTTTGGTACCGCTTACTTGCGCTACGCTTCCCGTCAGATCCTGGCGGCGCTGGGTACCATATCCTACCACCACAACTTCCTGCATGTTTTGCTGGGCACCAGCCTGCAGGGTAATGTTGATGGTGGATTGGCTTCCTACTGCCATTTCCTGTGTGGTTTGACCGATAGCAGAAAAGATCAATCTTGAATTAGCAGGAACGTTGATGGAATAGGTTCCATCGCCGGAAGTGACCGTACCGGTGGTTGTACCCCGAATAATCACCGATGCGCCGGAGATGGGAGCTCCGTTTGCATCTGTAACCCTACCCGTAACCGTGCGGGTTTGTGCCAGGAGCTGCACACTAAAAAGCAGCACGCCCAGCAAGAGCGTCAGAAATTTTCTCATGTTTTTGTTCTTTGTTTTAAGAGTTAATCCAGAAGGCAACGAATATAAAGCGCAGAATTGTTTTTTTAACATTTTTTTCCGCTTATCCTGCGATAGTATCCGTCCGTCAATTTTTTGTAGACAAGAAAGCGCTTTAATTATGCTGCTTCACGGAACAAAAAAAGTGTGGAATACATAAATAGTTTATTTCAGTCAACCTCTTTTACCACAGACAACTTATGAGTTATAACCTCAAGAAAAATATCGGCCATGCATAACCGCATTTGGAATGGGGTAAAAACGTTTTATGATTCCAGGAAAATTAGAGACATTTCTAAACAAAAAAGCCACCAGCTTGCTGGTGGCTTTTTATAATTACCTAACAACCTATCGTCTCATTGTTACTATATACGAACTAGAAAACCAGGTTGTTCCTGTAGCACTCGCTGCACCCAGTTGAAAACTTAGTGTTATAGAGGGGTCACACGCATTAAAAGTGCCAACCCTTCCATTTGAACGAACGGCAACCTGCTGTCCTGTATAGGCAGAACTAAGGGTACCGGCATTTCCAATACCTGAGCTTTTTGCTACAACTGTTACAGTATGGTTTGCCGGATTGGACCAGTCTAACTCAAATTCAATCGGTCCCCATCCATAATCATAAATATTTTCGACAGAAACTCTGGCCTTTGTTGCGCTGATGGGTACAATATTGCTTATCGCTGTTTGGTAAGGACCGTATACACTACCGCCCAAATCTTCTCTGGTGTTATTGTAGTCACCTGCCAATGCATTGATATCAACTTCACAATATTTACGCATGTACAAGGTATATGTGCCCTTGTAAGCATTTGTAGGCGTTTCAGTACCACCTACGGTAATTTTTAAGGTATCCACTCTTGAAGAAGAGGTATACCCGGCAAAATTCCCTTGGATCGTCAGTGTATCCACCGCCTTTCCCGCAGGAATGGTGATGGTAGCAGGTGCAGTGTACTGCTGCCCCTGTACGGCACTGTTAGATGAGTATGTCAGTTGAATGGTTCTGTCGGTATTTGAAACTGTCGTAACACCAATCGGGATCTTGAAAACGTTGTTATTGCTTCTGATGAAGTAGGTACCTGCACTATCGGCCGGTTGCAACGTATTAAACTTCACAAATGTTGGCGGCACAATATCCTGGTCGATAGCATAGTTGTTTTTCTTACAGGAAACAACCGCGCCAAACAAAAGAAACAGGAACGATATCTTTAAAAATGTTCGGTTCATTTTAAGTCAATTTTCGAATGTAATGTTAGGGATTCTGATCAGCCGGTGTCATACTGGAATTGTTGTCCAACTCCCGTTGCGGAACGCGGAAGATCATTCTGGCGTCTTCTGCAGAAGTTGTGTAAACACCAGGGTTGAAGTTTGGCGAACCGTGGTTGCCAGCGCCGGTTGGGCGGTTCAGCCCCTGCTTCAAACGCTTGATATCGAACAGAGCGAATCCTTCTCCCCACAGTTCAATTCTTCTTTGCAAAAGAATTTCATCCAGGAGTGCTTGTCCGCTTAACGAAGCAGCCGTGTACGCAGCGTTTCTTGTTTTCACCAATGTTTCCAATGCTGTTCTTGCCGGACCATCTTGTCCCTGGCGAGCCAGTGCTTCGGCCTCAATCAGGTACATTTCAGCTGCCCGCATATAAAGGTAGTCTGCTGCCCAGCTACCGGCAGTTGGTACTTGGTGCTTTTTCTGATTGTAGGCAGGATCAGACGTTGAAGTAGATGTAGGAAGAGTAAACACTGTTTTCCGTACATCAGCGGCAGGCATCTGATCATACAATGCTTTGGTAATCTTTTTTTGCTGGCCCAGGGCTGCATAACCGCCGGTGCGGATATCAATATGCGACCAGAAAGAAGCATAGAGCGTCGCCTGATCAGCCGGAATCGTTGATCCCCACATCCACTCAGGATTGGTGATTGACGAGAATGCAGATGTAGTGCCATACTGGCTGGAAGTCATCAGCGTATATCCCTGACGGGCTTTGTTTGCATACGTAGCGGCCGTTGCCCAGTCTTCCATAATCAGCGCTACACGGGCACGTATACCCTGTACAACGGTTACATCGATGGCATCTTTGTTTACCCGAGCCTTTCCTTCCAGTAAGCTTTCAGCTTCTGTCAGGTCGGCTACGATTCTGCTATACACTTCCTGAACAGTACCTCTTGCTTTACCTACCGTCGTATCCTGGATATAAATGGGAACACCGGGTTTACTCTCATTGCCTTTATACGTTTGTTGATAAAGGTTGATCAGGTAGAAATAACAGTAGGCACGCATGCCAAGAGCTTGTCCTTTTACAGACTCTTTTTGTGTCTGGCTGGCATCCTGTACACCATCTACGTTGTTGATCAGCTTATTGGCTTGCTTGATCATATCGTAATAACGGTACCAGAAAAAGTCAGAAGAGCTACCGTTTGTGGCAATACCGGAATGCGTGTACTGATAGGTGGTGTTGTACCAGCCATAACCCTGGCTGTGCACAACCATATCATTTCCCATCAGATCCAGGTGCAGGTCGACAGATTTTTGTCCGTAATCAGCATGGCTGCCGCTTCCCGATACACTGTACGTGTACATTTCCTGGTACATCCCGCTGAGGGTAGAATTAACCGCGTCAATTTTACTGAACACAAGGGATTCTTCTTCACTTCCCGTAGGCCGGGTTTCCAGATAGTCTTTTTTACAACTTGCCAGCGCAAGCAGAAAAACCGGAATTATATAAAGTAGTCTTTTCATCGTTTACTTGATTGATTATTGAAGAGTAATATTAAGCCCTACAGTGAACGTACGGAAAGGCACATACGAAGCATCTGCAGTTCCGGTAAAGGCACGCTGTGGATCCAGCCCTTTCTTGGCCGTAAACAGGTAGGCGTTGTCAACGTTTGCGAAAATGGATGTTCCGCCCATACGAAGCCTGTTAGCCAGGTTAGAAGGAAGAGCATAGCTTAACGTAACGTTTTTGATGTTGATGTAAGAACCATCTACCAGCCAACGAGTAGAAGCACCATCCTGTCCGCCAAGTGCATTTTCAAGGCGCGGAACATTGGTCACATCGCCCGGCTTCTGCCAACGGTTCAGGATATCTGCGTGCCAGGCCGTACCGGCATCTCCGCGGTGCATGATGCCACCATAGTTGCTATCATAGAACAGGCCACCATATGCAAATGTGGTTAGGATAGAAAGCTCGAAGTTTTTGTAGTTAAATGAATTGGTCAAACCACCCGTGATATCGGGCAGGGCAGATCCATGGAAATAGAATGTACCGTTATTATATACGTTGGTCAGTTTCCGTCCGGTCACTTTCCCATCGGTATCGGTAATATCCATGTAATACAGCGCATCACCATTGGCGGCATCGACACCGGCATACTCACGCAGCCAGAAATCGTAGATCCCACGTCCTTCAAACAATTTTTTCGTACCCGTTACGATACCATTCTTTGCCTGGTTCGGTGGCAGTTTGGTAATCTTATTCTTAAAGTGGGTAAGATTCAGATCAACTCTCCAGTTAAAATTGCGGCTCTGAATAGCGGTGTATCCCAACTGCATTTCAACACCATAGTTTTTCATGGTACCGATGTTTTGCCATACGCTGGCATAACCAACCGAGATGGGAAGCGGTACGTCGAACAACAGGTTGTCAGACTCTCTGTTGAAATATTCAATAGTACCCTGCAGGCGATTCCGCAGCATGGCAAAGTCCAAACCGACGTTAATGGTTTTGTTGGTTTCCCACTGCAATTCCGTGTTGGCAGGTCTTGTGGGTGCTGTATATGTTACCTGCGTACCGTTGGTACCGGCGCCGTAGTAGTTACCATATTGGTAGTACAAACCGATGTTCTCGTTACCTTGTTCACCATAGCTGGCTCGTAATTTCAATTCGTTCAGCCAGTTGATGTTTTTCATGAAATCTTCCTGGGTCAGTCTCCAGCTTACACCGGCAGAATAGAAATTACCCCAGCGAACATCTTCGGCAAAGCGGGAAGAACCATCTGTACGGTAGCTGAATGAAGCCTGGTATTTTTGATTATAGCTATAGTTCACGCTGGTGAAATAGCTTTCGATGCGATGGTTATCAACACCGGAAGAAGCCGGGTTGAAGGGTCCGATACCATCTGTCAGGTCGGTACGGCCCGGGAAAAGAAAACCAAATGCGTTAGCGGAAACAAACTCATACCGATAGCGGTAGTTCTCGTGACCAGCCAGTGCCCTTACATTATGTGAACCAAAATCACGGGTATAGTTCAATACCTGGTTTCCGGTCAGGGAAAGCTGACGGTCAAACGTTTTGGTAGAACGACCACCGTTGTTCTGACCAGGAGAAGGGGCTGCATCACCAAACTGGTTGTTCTGGTAGCTGGTGTTGCCGCTTTCATAATAGTTAAGACCCAACGTTGCTTTTAATGAAAAGTTCCGCAGGAACTTGATCTCGGCATAGGTGTTGGCGTTGGCATTGGTAATATTGGAAGAACGCTCATCCAGGTCCAGCGATCCAAGCAGGTTAGAACGGCCGGCGTAGGGACGGGTTCCCATTTGATCTACCGTACCCCAGTCCAGAACAGGATTTCCGCTGGCATCCAGGATTCTTTCACCGGTAGTTGGGTTACGCTGGTACACCGGGTAGATCGGACCCATTTGTCTTGTATAATAAAATGGGTTGGTGGTAGCTGTACCGCCACTGGGCACATCATCTCTTCTTGCAAAGGCTCCATCGATATTGACACCGGTGTTCAGCCAGTCAGTTGCTGCGGCATCCACGTTCATCCGCAGGTTATATCTTTTATAGCCGGAAAAACGCAAAATACCTTCTTCGTTCAGGTAACCGGCAGACAGGTAATAGGTGCTTTTGTCGCCACCACCTGATATATTAAAGTTGGCATTGGTACGCAGAGCGGTACGGAACAGGGCATCTTCCCACGAATCATTCCACAACAACTGTGCATTGGGATTCAGTTTACCAGTTGCAGGATCAACCACCTGGTTGCCCGGTACATTATAAGCATTGTACACTAAACCGTTAGGGCCAGTCAAAACATTGGAAGCCGAAATGCCGGCCTGTGTTGGATTTTGTCCCTGGGCAATATAAGAGTTGCGGTATGATTCCCAGAAAAGTTCATAATACTCCTGAGGGCCTACCCTGTCATACTCCGGAATACCACGGCTCATAAAGCCCTGGCGGAGGGTAGCCGTAGCTACAGTCTTGCCTCTCCTACCCTTTTTGGTAGTAATCATTACCACACCGTTTGCGGCACGGGAACCGTAAAGAGCAGCAGCAGCAGCATCTTTCAACACAGTAACCGATTCGATATCATCGGTAGAGATGGCAGAGATAGATCCGTCGTACGGAACTCCATTCAATACATAGAGGGGAGCACTGCTGGCATTGATGGAACCAACCCCTCTGATCAGGATGTTGGCACCAGAGCCGGGTGAACCGCCACCATTGGTAGTGATCACACCTGATACCAAGCCCTCAAGCGCCTTGGTAACAGAAGTAACTTGTTGCTTGGAGATACTTTTTGAGGTAACCGTTGTTTCAGAACCCGTAAAGGCTGTTTTGCGAATGGTACCATACGGAACGGTTACAATCACCTCCGACATTTGTTGCTCATTGGAAGCCAGCGTAATATCAATCGAGGTTCTGTTTCCAATTTCCACTTCCTGGCTTTGAAAACCTACAGAAGATACCAGAAGGGTTGTAGCCGTTGAAGGCACACTTAAGGAAAAGCGTCCATCAGCGCCTGTGGAGGTTCCGATCGCACTGCCCTTAACGGAAACCGAAACGTTAGGGATGCCAGTATTCTGTGCATCAAGTACCTGACCTGTGATAGTCCGGTTTTGTGCCAATAGCTGAAGATGAAGCAGGAGCAGCCCCAGCATAAGCGTTAGAGTTCTTCTCATGTCTTTTGTTTAGTTAAAAATGATAGGAGCGCAAATCTAAAGGATGAGCGAATTAGTTAGTCGCAAAAAATTAGCATTTCGCTGCATGACCTTTGCATTTTTTTAGCAAATCACCTGCTTACATTATACATATGAAAAATTTTGATAACTAAACCAGACTGATCAATACAGTTGCTTTAAACAGATATTCAACTGTTTTGTTAAATAAATACAGGAAAATTGCTAAAAAGTTTACGCATTTAATTTTCTCGCAAACTGTTTTTTGGGGGACACTTAAAATTTGATTAGAAATTTTTTTAACAATTCTGTGACAAACCCAACTCATCAGTGAAGCTGCTTTGGCTTAAACATAGACAATAAAAGCGCCGGTAATAGCACCAGATTGGCTATTGTTGCCGTAACCAGCGTAGCAGAGGTGAGCCAACCCAGGGCTTGCGTACCTCCAAAACCACTAAAACAAAAAATCACGAAACCGGCTGTCAGTACAATAGAAGTGTAAATAATACTCAGGCCGGTTGAGTGGATCGTATCAATGACGGTCTTTTGAACATTGCCTCCATTTCCCTTGAGTTGTTGTTTGTAATTTACCAGAAACCGGATGGTAATATCTATGGCAATTCCCAGCGCCACGCTGAATACCAACACAGTAGAAGGCTTTAAGGGTACACCTGCCCAGCCCATAATGCCCGCCGTGGTGATTAGGGGAATCACATTCGGGATCAGAGAGCACAAAAGAATACGCAATGACCGGAAAAGGTAGAGCATGCAAAGTGCTATCAGCAGGAAAGCCCAAAACACACTTTCTTTTAAGCCGTTGATAATGAACCGCGAACCTTCCAGGAACGTAACCGAAGCCCCGGTAAGTTCTACTTCGAAACGCCGCTTGCCCCAAAGTGAGTCGTCCTTGTTCGCCTCCCTCTCATCTGCGCTGGCTGTTAAAACTGTTATGCTATCGCGATTAAAAATAAATTCTGCCCGGTTTTGAATGCTGTCGAGAATAAAAGGCAGCCGTTCCGAACCCACATCTTTCATGGTTACCGAAATTCGGGCCTGCTGTTTTTCTTCGTCCATAAAAGAAGAAACCAGCCGGTTGAATCCTTTTCCGCCAGCGGCGGTACTGCTTGAATCCGTGTTGTTTTGCGAAAGGTAAGGCCGCAGGGCAATCAGGTCATTATCGCCCGGCATGCTGTAAAAATTGCTGTCGCCTTCAAAAAAAGCCTGGCGGGCAAACTTCAGTCCTTCGGTAAGCGTTAGCGGCTTTCCAATATAGGGCTGGGAAGCAAGGAATTGCACCAGTGAATCAATCTTGACCAGGTTTTGCAGGTTTCGGGTAACGCCTTGTCTTTTTTTGGTGTCCACTACAATCTCCAGCGGCATGACGCCGCCAAAGTTTTCTTCAAAAAACTTCAGGTCTGTAAAGATCACATCGTTTTTCGGCACGTCGTCCACGATATACCCCACGCTTTTCAACCGTGTCATACCGATAAAGGAAAGAGCCAGTACGACAGCGGTGATCCCGAAAATAAGCCGCCTGTGATTGACGGACCAACGTTCTACCCTTGCCAGAAACTGTTGCAGGCTGTGATTGTCGAGGTAGCGCATGTGCCTTGGCTTGGGTGGCGCCTGTATGCTCAGTACGGCCGGGATCAGGAAAAGCGAAATAAAGAAAAGGGCCAGGATGTTGACACCGGCAACTGCGCCAAACTCTTTTAAAATGGCACTTTTGGTCAGCGCAAATACGGCAAAGCCGATGGCGGCGGCTATGTTGCAGAACAGCGTAACAATCCCCATTTTGCTGACCATCTGAATAATTGCCTCCCGCCGGTCGCCTGTTTCTTTATAGCTTGTATGAAATTTATTCAGGAAATAAATACAGTTAGGGATTCCGATCACCACAACAAGTGGCGGAATAAGGGCCGTCAGCAATGAAATCTTATACCCCATCAGGTGTAAAAAGCCTACGCTCCATACTACGCCAATACCCACTACCACCAGCGAAAGCACCATAGCGCCAATCGACCGGAAAAAAAGCAAAAGGATCAGGGCCGAAAGCAGCACGGAGCCAATCAGGAAAAACTTCATTTCCGCCTTGATCCGGTCCGAAAGAATAGTACGGATCAGGGGCAGGCCACTCATGCGCAGGTCTATGTTTTGCTTTTTTTCAAAGGCATCTGTCAGCGAAAGCACATTCTCGATGATCCCCGTCCGCTCAGGCGAATTAAACAGGGCATTGTTTACCGTAGCAGCCATCATCCAGGTTTTGGACGACAGGTTATACAACAGCCCGCGGTAAAACGGAATGTTGAGCAACACCGCCTTTCCACTGTCAATTTGTGCCTGCGTCAGAATCGAGTCTTTGAAGATCGGCAACGCTTGCAGTCGTTCCGATCCTTCGGCACGGACAAGGTTAACAGCCCCCGGCGCAGAAAGAATCCCTTCAATTCCACGAACGTTTTTCAGGTTCCGCTGCAGGGCGGTAAAGTCATTAAAAAAGCTGGAGTCAAAAAACCGGTCCGTCTGGGCGGCAATCACCAGCATCCCGCCGTTATCGCCAAAGGTTTTTTTAAAGCGTTCGAAAGCAAGATATTTTGGATTGTCGGTGGGAATGGCCTTCGCAAAATCATATCCGAGCTTCACCTGGCTGGCATGGTAACCAAAAAAGGCGGTTGCCAGCAAAAGCAGGATGAGTAAAACGGTTTTGTAACGCAGTACAGCAATGGCGATGGATTTCCACATGGGGGCGAAGATAGAGCAGTTTGAATTTTGGCGTTGGGAGTTTGGCGTTGGGTTTTTGTCATGGTTGTCTTCATTTAATTCAGGCTGCAAGGCATAAAATGGTTGGGTAATTGCTCTTCAAGTCTTGCCTGCAACCCACTACAGAGTCTTGCGCTTTTTCTCTTTCCACTTTGTCGCTTAGATTTGAAAGGTGAGACTTGTTTTTGTTTTTCTGTTGATTTCGATTTGTGCAGCGGGACAAACGACACTTCCGCCGCTGGGCATGTGGCGGGAGCACCTTCCCTACCAAGTGGCACTGGATGTAACCGCATCCGAAACCACGGTCTTTGCTGCCACACCACTGAGCCTTTTCAGTATTCACTTGGAAAGCGGGGAAATAAGCCGTTACAGCACCGTTTCAGGATTGAGCGAAACTGGCATCAGCGCCATCCAATTTGACATTCCCTCCCAAAAACTTTTTGTTGCCTACAGTAACAGCAATATCGATGTCATTACATCGGGCAGTATTCGCAATATCCCTGACCTCAAACGCTCTGCTGTCGCCGGCAATAAAAACATTTATGCAATCTATCCTGACGGGCGGTATTGTTACCTTTCCACCGGCCTCGGTGTGGTGGTGCTGGATGCTGAAAAATATGAAGTAAAAGAACGCTGGTCCATTGCCAACAATGGCGGAAACGTAAAAACAAATGCCTTTGCCAAAACCGGTCTGCATTTTTATGCCGCCACGGATGAAGGACTCAAACGAACGGTGGTGAACGCACCCAATCCTGCCGATTTCAGGGCCTGGCAAACGCTTTCCGGCAATAATGGGCTGGCGGCAGCAGCAGCGAAGGACGTTGCCAGCTTTGCCGGCACCGTTGTGGTGGTTCAGAATGATTCCCTGTTCATAGAAAATAGCAATAGTTGGAGCTTTTTGTTTGCCAATGGGCTGCCCATTAATTCAGTAAAGGCCGAGAATGACCGGTTATTGCTTTCACAATACAACACCAACGGTGCTGCGCAGGTAACCGTGATTTCGGGGGCCGGTGCGGTTCAGCAGGTGCTGCAACAGGCCGGCCGTATTGTGCTACCGCAAAAAACAATCTATCGCAACAACAGCTATTGGATTGCCGACGCGGCAGAAGGCCTGGTGCAGGCATCAGCCGGCGGCATTGAAAACTTCAAACCGGCTTCCCCGCAAAATATTGTGCTGGGAGAGATGACGATACAAAAAGGTGTCCTTTGGACTGCGGCCGGGGCTGTAAACAGTAGCTGGAATTACCAGTATAATCCCAGTGGCATTTTTAAGCTGGAAGGCTCTGAATGGTCGGCATACAACCAATATAGCCACCCGCAACTGGATACAGTTTTGGATGTTGTTTCTGTTGCCGCCGACCCGCGAGACGGGTCGGTCTGGGCTGGATCATTTGGGGGCGGCCTTGTACATATTAACGCAAACGGCCAACCGGAAATTTACAAGCAGGCCTCTCCTATTCTCCCTGCTCTTGGCGATCCTTCGAGTTACCGGGTGGCGGGTCTTGCCTTTGACACCGATGCCAATCTTTGGATATCCAATTTTGGTGCTGACCGGCAGTTGCATGTGCTGAAACCCGATGGTAGCTGGCAATCCTTTTCCTCGCCTTTCACCCTCCGGGAGAATGCGGTTGCACAAATTATAGTGGATGATGCGGGGCTGAAGTGGATTCAATCACCCCTTGGCAATGGCCTTCTCCTTTTTGACCACGGCAGGTTTGAATCGCCTGGCGACGACCGGTGGCGACTGGTGCAAACAGGAGCCGGCCAAGGCAATCTCCCGGCTAATGATGTGCTTTGCCTGGCCAAAGACAAGGAAGGCGCCATCTGGATAGGAACGACCAACGGCATTGCGGTTTTCCAATGTGGAGCCGAGGTTTTTTCGCTTGCCTGCGAAGCCATTTTGCCCATTGTAAAAGAAGGAGCTTTTGCTAATTATCTTTTCCGCGGACAAGAAGTGCGGAGCATTGCCGTGGATGGCGCCAACCGTAAGTGGGTAGCCACTACGAGCGGGGTGTACCTGGTGTCGGCGCAGGGCGATCAGCTTCTTGCAAATTACACGGAAAGTAACAGTCCGCTGCCGAGCAACGATGTCCGGAAAATCGCCATCAATGGCAATACAGGAGAAGTTTTTATTGCTACTGCCAATGGCCTCATCTCATTTCGGGGAGATGCCACCGAAGCAGAAACGGTCAATGGGGCTGCGCTGGTTTATCCCAACCCGGTTCCGCCGGGTTACAATGGCACCATCGGCATCCGTGGTTTGCCGGAAAATAGTATAGTCAAGATCACGGAAGCCAATGGAAAACTGGTGTACCAAACACGGTCACTGGGCGGCCAGGCCGTTTGGAATGGCCGCGACCCGAAAGGCAACAAAGCTGTTACCGGCGTGTACCTGGTGATTGCAGTGGATCCGGTAAAAGGTGAACAGGTTGTAGGAAAAATAGTGCTGGTAAAGTGACTGTTCATCGTTCCAGGTTTACCGTTTGCACTTTACCGTTCGGGATTGTTTTACAATTGATTCTTCCGTTATATTTTAAGAATACTCTACCAAATGTAAGCGTATTTTAATCTGCATTACGCTTAACTTGTAAACAGTAAACCGCAAACGGTAAACTTTTAAAATTCGATGATCCAAAAAACAAAAGGCATTGTTCTTCGTTCGGTAAAATACGGCGAAACTTCCCTCATCGTAACCATCTTTACAGAGCTTTTCGGACTTCAATCCTACCTGGTTAACGGTGTGCGGCAGGCCAGCAAAAAAGGCAGTGCCAAAGCCACGTTTTTCCAGCCGGCTTCCATTCTGGAACTGGTGGCCTATCACAACGATTTCAACAAACTGCAGCGACTGCGGGAGTACAAATGGGACTACCTGTACCAGCATGTGCTTTCTGATGTTCGAAAGAATGCTGTTGCCATGTTCATGGTAGAACTGATGGCCAAATGTCTGAAGCAACCCGAAGCCAATCCTGATCTTTTTTATTTTGTGGAAGACGCCCTGCACCACCTCGATGAGGCCAATGATGCTGTAACCGGAAACTTTCCGCTGTTTTTTGCCCTTCATCTTGCGGTGTTTTTTGGCTTTCGTGTCAGCGATGAATATTCCGAGGAAAAACATTACCTCGATCTGCAGGAAGGTCAGTTTACAGAACACCAACCGCAGCACCAGTTTTACCTTTTAGACAGAGAAGCGGCCACCGTTTCCGATATTTTAAAAATCATGCAGCCACAGGAACTGGAGCAGGTGTTTTTAAACCAGGAGATGCGTCGCCGTATTACGCATGCCATTGAGCAGTATTATGCCTTTCACATTCCGGAGTTTGGAACCCTGCGAACCCTGCCGGTGTTGCGGGAAGTTATGAGTTGAGCAGCACACTGCGCACCTGCCTTGCTCCTGTATCCAGCAGCATCACACCGGGCTTTTTCCCCTTTTCAAAACTGCCTAAATAGCTATCCATACCAAGTGCTTTGGCCCCATTACTGGTCGCCCAAGTCAGCAGCTCTTCCATGGAAATTTTCGGGAAATGTTTGCGGATGGTGTTGATCTCATCCAAAATATTCAGGCTCCAGTTACTGGCCAGGCTGTCCGTGCCTAACACTATGTTGCAACCTTGCTGCCGCAACATTTCTACCGGCGGCAATGCATCTTCAATGTATTGGTTTGCATTCACGCAAAGACAGAAAAAAGTTTGGAGTTTGGCGTTTGGGGTTTGAAGTTGAGTCACCTCCTGTTTGACGTTTGCCGTTTCACGTTTGACGTACGTCACATCCTCTTTTTTCGTGAACGTATTGTGTACAAGAATGATGTTTTCAGCACCTAGTAATTTATCGAAATACGATTGCAAACTGCTTCGCTTTGTGGGTTGATGATGCCTGTTGTCGATCTTCATCAGGCGGTACATGCGTTCAAAATCGCCGGTGCCCTGCAGAAAAAATTCATCCTCAAAACGAGTTTCCTGGTTATGAATAGAAACCACTCTTCTTTCAAAATAAGGCTGAATGGCCTTCCATAAACTTTCTGAAATAGAATATGGCGCATGCGGAACGATCGAACTCCCTTCCCTCCCATTTCCTGACTCCCGCCTCCTGTATTCATCTAAAATCCCCTTCGCTCTTTCAAGCCGTTGCGCCGAAACATGCGGCAACCAGCCACTGGCTTCAATAAAATTGTAATAATGCAGGTTGCCTTTTGCTTTCTGCCCCAATGTCATCGTATTGTTGCAAATATCACCAACGGCAACAATCCCGTTTCGGATCATCTCCGTTTCTGCTGCATCTATCGCCGAAAGAATCACTTCTTCAGAAGCGCTGCGTTCAGTCACTACTTTAAAAACAAAATCCACCAGGCCGGTTTTTTCCGGAATCTTTTCCCGCATATGGCTTAATTCCAGGTGGCAGTGACAATTGATAAGACCTGGGGTTAGAATTCCATCGTAAACAGCCACATCCTCCCCTACTTCATCAGAGGGCAGAAGGGCTTCTACCACACCGGATTCCTGAACAATCAGCACATGGTTTTCTACAAAACGATAACCATCAAAAATGCGAGGAGCGGTAAGTTTCCGGGTTTTCATCGGGACGAAAATACGGCCCTTCTTAACGTCTTATTCGTGCGGCAAGGGTTACCTTTGCGGCTCTAATTTTACCTATGCTCGATAAACTGGAAGCTATCAAGGCCCGCTTCGATGATCTTGGCGTGGCGCTGACCAACCCTGAAATCATTGCTGACAATAAAAAGTTTGGACAACTTTCCAAAGAGTACCGCAGCCTGGAAAAGATTGTGCAGGCGCACCATGAGTATAAAAAACGCATTGATGATGTTTCTTTTTACAAAGAGGCGCTGAACGGCTCCGACGAAGAAATGCGGGAGCTGGCCAAAATGGAATTACCCGAGGCCGAAGAAAAATTATCCGGTATGGAAGCCGTTATCCGGCAGATGCTGATCCCGAAAGACCCGCAGGATGACAAAAACGCCATTCTCGAAATCCGTGCCGGTACGGGTGGCGATGAAGCCAGCTTATTTGCCGGCGACCTGGCCCGCATGTACATGCGGTACTGCGAACGCAAGGGCTGGAAAACAAGCATTCTGTCGGAGACCGAAGGAACCGTTGGCGGCTATAAAGAGATCCAGATTGAAGTGGTAGGTGACGATGTGTACGGAACACTGAAATTTGAAAGCGGTGTGCATCGTGTACAACGGGTGCCGGATACCGAAACCAGCGGACGGGTACACACCAGTGCAGCTACTGTGGCCGTTATGCCCGAAGCAGACGAAATAGATTTTGAGCTGAAGGAAAGTGATGTAAAGATGGAGACAGCCCGAAGCGGTGGCGCCGGTGGACAGAACGTAAACAAGGTGGAAACAAAAGTATTGTTAACGCATATTCCCACAGGAACAGTAGTGGTTTGCCAAACGGAACGAACCCAGTTGGCCAACCGCGAAAAAGCCATGCAGATGCTACGTACCCGCCTGTATGAAGAACAGGTGCGCAAGCAGGAAGACGAAATTGCCCGTCACCGGAAAAGCCTGGTAAGTACTGGCGACCGCAGTGCCAAGATCCGAACCTATAACTTTCCACAGGGACGTGTAACCGATCACCGTATTGGTCTGACACTTTACAATCTACAGGATGTGCTAAATGGATTTATTGATGAACTGGTAGATGCGCTGCAGTTTGCCGAGAATGCTGAAAAAATGGCAAAGCAAAATTAATTGTGGAAGGATTGGGAATTAATTTTCACTCTCCACACGCTGGTTGAATTATAGATAATTGTAATAAAAAAACCAGTCGATAATAATTTGTCAGAAAAATGTCATTCAACAGAATGCTTTATTTATTTTGAGAACAGTATTTGATTTTGGCACGTTATTTACTAAGTTTACAATAGTTCTTTACAATGGTTCTGAAATGAAAATTCATTTTTAGAATCACTTAACAAATCGATAAAAATAATTGGCAGCAATTTTGCTCTATAAAAGATAGTTCTTCTCACATAAAGCAGTCAATTTTCTCATAAGCAGTTAGTTTTGGTTGCGACCCCTGTTTCTACAGGGGTCTATTTTTTTTATATAACCCTGCTACCAAAACTCCTGCAACGGCGCCAACCATATCGGCAATAACATCGCCCATATCAAATGAGCGGTTGGCAATAAAATAATGCTGGATGTATTCAATCCCTAACCCGTAAACAAACGCCGGCAGCAATAGCAATAATCCAAATCGGAAAGAAGGTTCTCCCTGGAGCCGCCACAAAAAAAGCAGCACCGCAAAAAAGCCAACGTGTACGTATTTGTCAAAATGCGGAATCAGCATTTCGTTTTTCGGCAATGCCGAACCCGGAAGCAGAAAAAGAATGGTAATGATAAACAGCCAGAGAAAGGCTACTACCCGGCTTTGCATTAACTTTTGCAGCATGCTGCAAATTAACTCGTTGGACTCGCAATTGACGAATGAAGAAAGGAGGGAGAAAAATTAAAATAGAGAACAGCGAGGAACTGAATTGTACAAATACGCAAAAACGCAACCAGCCGTACCAATTGCGTTTACAAACAGGATAAAATCACAAATAGGTGCATGATTACCGTTAAGGGCAGGATAGGTAATTAGTTGTGTACACGGTTAGTTGTACTTGAACGGAGTTACCATCTCAAACGCAGGTATATTGACATCAAACAATTCTTTTGTGTGCAGGTTTTCCATCAGGTACGAGCCATGCATCCGTCCCATTTCTGTATGCAGATTGCAACCACTTACGTATTGGTATTCTTCACCCGGGCTGATCACAGGTTGCATACCTACCACTCCTTCTCCTTCTACTTCGCGATAGCTACCATCTGAATCAAATATGTGCCAGTGACGGCTGTGCAACTTCACTGGAAATCCGTTGTGATTTTCTATTGTGATACGATAAGCAAACATAAACTCTGACTGCAACGGGTTGCTGTAATCCTGCTGGTAAAATGTTTCCACGCTCACCTTCACGCCTTCCGATATCATGCTAACCATATGCTGCGATTTTTGCTAAATGTAAATCAAAGTTGTTGCCATAAATTGTTCTGTGATTTTTTTGTGGAAATGCCGCACTATCCCGGTATATTTTTGCGGAAACGTAACCTCAAATAGTTCAATATGAAAATAGCAGTAGCCAAAGGCGATGGAATCGGACCGGAAATCATGGATGCAGTGTTGCGCATCTTCGATGCAAATGGGGTGGAATTGCAATACGAATTCGTAGAAATGGGAAAATGGGTATTTGACAAAGGCTTCAGCAATGGGATGACGCCGCAAGCCCAGCAGACGATTGAAGACCTGGGCATTTTGTTTAAAGGCCCCATGGAAACACCAAAAGGGAAAGGTGTGAAAAGTGTGAACGTTACAGCTCGTAAGACCTGGAACACCTACGCTAACAACCGTACGTTTAAAACCCTTCACGGCGTGGATACGGTTTTTAGTAAGGCCGGCATTCCCATCGATCTCACCATCGTTCGCGAAAACATTGAAGATACTTATGGTGGCATTGAACATATGATTACGCAGGACGTTGCCCTGAGCCGCCGTTTTATCACAAGACCGGGTAGTTTACAAGTGATTCGGTATGCGTTTGAAATGGCGAGAAAGACCGGCGCCAAACGCATTACCTGCGGGCATAAAGCCAACATCATGAAGCTGACGGATGGTCTTTTTCTGGAAGTGTTTTATGAAGTGGCAAAAGAATATCCCGAGCTGCAGGCCGATGATAAGATTGTAGATGATTTGGCTATGCAACTGGTGGTTCGTCCAAATGTATTTGAGGTAGTGGTATTAACTAATCTGCAGGGCGATATTATCTCCGATCTCTGCGCCGGTCTTGTTGGCGGTTTGGGCTTTGCGCCTTCAGCCAACATCGGTGATTTTATTTCCATCTTCGAAGCGGTGCACGGCACAGCGCCTGACATTGCCGGTAAAGGTATTGCCAACCCAACCGCATTGTTGTTAAGCGGTCTGGGCCTCCTGCGTCACGTAGGCTTGATGGAAAATGCAGCAGTGATTGAAAACGCATTGCTGTACACGTTAGAGCAGGGAATTCGTACCGGCGATTTTGGCGACAAGGGCAAAACAGCCCTGAATACAAAAGATTTTGCTGATGCCATTATTGGCAACTTTGGCAAAACACCGGAACAAGGCGCCAAGCCGGTAACACCCAATCAACCGGGTACACCTTCCGTATTTAAGCTGCAGGAAAACTCGATGATGGTGACCAAAGAAACCGAGCAGGAAAAGATCGTAGGCGTGGATATGTTTATTGAATGCGAAGAGCAACCCGAAGTGGTGGCTAATCGTTGCATGCACCACGGCGGAACAAAATTCAAACTGATTAACATCAGCAACCGCGGTACGCAGGTATGGCCTACCGGTTCAAAATATACCAACCTTGTTAACCTGTTTAATGCCCGTTTTGAATCCATCAACGATCAGCCGCTAAATCAACAGGATATCCTGGGACTTTATGCCAGCCTGAGTGGCGATTTTAAAATCGCTTCCATGGAAGTTTTGAATATGTGGGGTGATAAACGGAGTTACAGCCTGGCGCAAGGACAATAGAGAGAATAAAGAGATATTAGATAGTCGATATTTTTTCTTCAATAAAAAATGGCTTCAGGGAACAACCTGAAGCCATTTTTTGTTTACACAATATTGCAATTTCCTAATATCCCAATATCAACTATCCAATATCCAATCACCCAACTCTTTTCGCATTCTTATACCCATTCTTCTGCAGCCACTGCAAGACTTTATCGCGTTGGTCACCTTGTACAATCACTTCGCCGTCTTTTGCCGAACCGCCGGTTCCGCAAAAATTTTTTAGCTTTTTGCCAAGATCCTGTAAATCGTCATCTGTACCCACAAAGCCTTCCACCAGAGTAACGGCCTTGCCTCCACGTTGTTTGGTATCCAGGCGCACTTTCAGCTTTTGCTGTTGTGGCGGCAGGGTTTCCTGCGTGCTCTCTTCTTCGTGCTGAAAGCTGAAGTTCGGATCGGTGCTGTACACAAATCCATGTTTATCGCTCTTGTTTTTTTTGCTCATTGCTTGCGTTTAAAATAAACTCCATCAAATCCCACACATCCTAAAAACCCGGTTCAGACGATCACTGCCTTTAAGCTCAGGTCCAGGCTCTTTGCCTGGTGAATCAACCCACCCACACTTACATAATCCACACCAGTGGCCGCATAGGCTTCAATGGTATCGAGGTTAATACCGCCGCTGGCTTCCGTTTCGAAGGTCTCACCGATCAGTTCCACTGCTTCTTTCACTTCTTCCGGTTGGAAGTTATCCAGCATCACTCGAAACACTTTTCCTTTTCCTGTTTCCAGCACCCTTTTTACATCGGCAATGCTTCTGGTTTCCACTTCAATTTTCAGATCCGGACGGTAATCCTGCACGTAAGCGTGGGCTCTTTCTATGGCCGCTTCCAGCCCGCCGCTGTAATCAATATGATTATCCTTTAGCATGATCATATCAAACAACCCGAAGCGGTGATTCACGCCACCCCCAATCTGCACCGCTTTCTTTTCCAGAAGCCGAAAATTGGGTGTGGTTTTACGGGTATCCAGCAGCTTAGTTTTATAGCCTTTCAGTTTGTCGGTGTACTGTTTGGTTTGGGTGGCAATGCCGCTCATGCGCTGCATGCAGTTCAGCACCAGCCGCTCCAGTTGCAAAATGGTGTGCACAAAGGTTTCCACCTCAAAAGCAGTCTCGCCGGCTTTCATTTCCTCTCCATCTGTTTTGTGGCGTACGAACTGACACTGCGGTTTTTTATACCGGAAAATTTTTTCCGCCACATCCAGTCCGGCCAAAATACCATCCTGCTTGATCTTTAAAACCGCTTTTCCTTTTACATCGGCCGGAATGCAGCAAAGCGTCGAGTGATCGCCATCGCCTATATCTTCCTGAAGAGCCGCATCCACCAACTTGAACAACTGCGCATCAAAGTCTCTGATCATGTCTACAAAAATAACCGCAGACGGGCATGATTTAAAAGAGAAAAACCGTGATTAATGGAACAACCGCTATTCTGCCCAGGCAAAATAAAAACGGCTGCCGTTTTCGGGCAGCCGTTTCATCAGGATCGTTGAAAACAATCCGAAGTATTATGATTACTGGAATCGAATTTCTTTCAGGAATTGTTTTCCGTTGCGGTTCGACATAAAAAAGGTCGTGCGCAGGTTACCGCCCTTGGTTTGCAGCGTGCCAATGCAATACTGGCTGCCACCGTTCTCACCTTGAAACTTTACATCAAAGCCGCGTACGCCCTTGTTTTGGAAAAAATCCTGCAAAATCACTAAAGCCTGCGAACGGCTATAGGTATCGCTCTTAGAAGGCAGAGCAATCTCAATGTTTTCGTCCACGTGTTTGGCCAGGGCCGTGGCATTGCCACTGCGCAAAGCGCTGATCACATCATCCACGTTGGATGTGGTTTGAAACGCGGAAAAAAGAACAAAAGCGCCGATACAGAGGAGTGTAATTATCTTTTTCATAGACATTTTGTTAGTCCGGCCTGCTGAAAGCGAAAAATATGCCATATATCAGCCGTCAATTTCGGCCGATGAATATAAACAAAACCTTCACGAATGGTTAGATTTGCAACCTTCAAAGCAATATATGACACCGTCAAAGAAAATTATTTTAGTCATTATGGATGGTTGGGGACTGGGCACCGTGCCTTCTTCGGATGCCATCCGCAATGCCAATGTGCCATTTGTTTCCTCTTTATACAACCGGTTTCCCAATACAACCCTTACGACCTGTGGAGAAGCCGTTGGGCTGCCGGAGGGGCAAATGGGAAATTCTGAAGTAGGCCACCTGAACCTGGGCGCCGGTAGGATCGTTTACCAGGAGTTACAGCGCATCAATGTGGCCATTCGCGAAGGCGAACTGGCGAATAATGAAGTTTTACTGAACAGTATAGCCTATGCAAAAGAACAAAATAAGCCCTTGCACCTTTTGGGCCTGGTGAGCGATGGGGGTGTGCATTCACACCTTAATCACCTGAAAGCCCTGCTCGATATCTGCCAGCAGAACAGCTTTCACAATGTTTTTATCCATGTATTTACCGATGGCCGTGATACCGATCCGAAAAGCGGGGCTGGTTTTGTAGAAGAACTCGAAGCCCATTGCCGCCAAACCATCGGAAAGGTTGCTAGTGTCAGCGGACGGTATTATGCCATGGACCGCGATAACCGTTGGGAACGGGTGAAACTGGCTTATGATGCCATGGTAAAAGGCGTTGGCGAAAAAGCCACCAGTGCAGCAGAAGCCATTTCCAGCTCGTACGCACAAAACATAACTGACGAGTTTATCTTACCAACCGTTATTACACACGAAGACGGCAGTCCGATTGCCACCATAAAAGACGGTGATGCCGCCATCTGTTTTAATTTCCGTACTGACCGCTGCCGCGAAATCACCAAGGCGCTTACGCAACTGGAATTTCCGCAGCAGGAAATGAAGCCTTTGGACCTGCATTACACCACCATGACGGAATACGACGCTACCTTCAAAGGTGTGCATGTGATTTTCGAAACTGACAACCTGAACAATACGTTGGGCGAAATTATTGAGCAGGCCGGATTGAAACAGGTGCGGATTGCCGAAACCGAAAAATATCCTCACGTCACGTTTTTCTTTAGCGGCGGCAGGGAAAAACCATTTGAAGGTGAAACACGTCTCATGGTTTCTTCACCCAAAGTAGCCACCTACGACCTGCAGCCCGAAATGAGTGCCCCGGAAGTAACCACGGCTATTCTTGCCGAGATTGAAAAAGGAGAAGCCTCGTTTATTTGTCTCAATTATGCCAATGCCGACATGGTGGGCCATACCGGTGTATGGGAAGCGGCTATAAAAGCAGCAGAAACCGTCGATAGCTGCGTAGCACAGGTTGTGACTACCGGCCTTGAAAACGGGTATACGATTTTCCTTACGGCCGATCATGGCAATGCGGATTATATGATCAATCCTGACGGCACGCCCAATACAGCCCATACACTAAACCTGGTTCCTTTTTTCATTATCGACAATAAATGGAAAGGCAACATCAAACCCGGTAAGCTGGGGGACCTTGCGCCTACCATCTTAACCATGATGGGGCTCCACATTCCGGAGGAAATGACCGGTGAAGTATTGACCACTTAAATCATTCGTAACATTGTGTTGTGAGAAACGGCAGCCGACATATCAGCGCAGCTATCTTCAGCACAATGTTGCTCTTTCCGCTGCTGGCCATGTTTGTGTTGCAACTTGGCAAGGCCTACATCCAGTCAACACGGGAAGAAAGACTCCAAACAGAAGACCAGGTTACGGTTGTAGTACCCGCAGCCAAGATAGTTTGGGAAGAGAAGGGGCGAGAGCTTTGGGTCGGTGATCGCATGTTTGATGTATCTTCCTACACCATCGTTGGCGGCAACTATCAGCTCACCGGTGTGTATGATGATGACGAAACAGAGGTGGCTGGCTCCTTGTTGCACCTCCTGCTGTCGGGAAATAATGCCGGTTTCTTACAATTTCTGCTCCTGCTCCAAAGCTTTATTGGTTGCATTCTCCTTCTTCATTTTTCAGTGATTTTCTTTGTAAAAAAAGAAAAGGTCATTTTTCCGCGATTTACCCTTCTCTCCCCCATTCGCCTGGTGTTGGGTCCCCCACCCCGAAAGCGCCTTCTTTTCTGATCCGCAACATTTTTTTACGAAAACAAAAAATTACATGAAAAGACCGGTAAGCCTGGGCCTTGTGCTCGGCTGTGCGCTTATGTCCGCCGGGCAGGACAGCCTGCCCGAACGGAACTTGGATGCCATTACCCTTTCGGTGAACAAATGGCAGCAATCCCGCAACGAAGTACCCAACAAGATCACCCGCGTGGTGCCCCAGCAGATCTATCATTACAATCCGCAAACAGCAGCCGATATGCTGGCGCAAACCGGGACCGTATTTGTACAGAAAAGCCAGTTGGGCGGCGGCAGTCCCATGATCAGGGGCTTTGCCACCAACCGCTTATTACTGGTGGTGGACGGCGTTCGCATGAACAACGCCATCTACCGCAGCGGCAACCTGCAAAATATCATCAGCATTGACCCACTGACCGTGGAAAATACCGAGGTTATTTTTGGTCCAGGCTCACTTATTTACGGCAGCGATGCCATTGGCGGCGTGATGGCTTTCCGTACCCTGCAGCCGCAGTTTGCCAACGATTCAAAACACCTGGTAAGGGGCTCGGCCTTTGCCCGGTATGCCACGGCCAATAACGAAAGAACGGCCCATGCCGATGTGGCGGTGGGCAACCGCAACCTTTCTTTTCTTGCCGCCTATACCCGTAGTGCGTTTGACGACCTGCGCATGGGAAAGAATGGAAGGGCAGAGAACTACATCCGTCCCGAATATGTAGAGCGTATCGGCGGGCAGGATGTGGTCACCCAAAACAGCAATCCCAACGTGCAGCGGTTCAGCGGGTATTCTCAGGAAAATTTCCTGAGCAAGGTTCGCTACAAGGCCGGTGAGGCCGTGGAATTGCAGTACGCATTTACCTATGCCGGTACCGGCATCGCACCCCGTTACGACCGCCTGATCCAGTACCGCAATGGTGCCCCGCGTTTTGCCGAATGGAATTACGGTCCCATGCTTTGGCGCATGCATACGCTGAGTGCCCTGCTAACGCAGAAAAGCGGCCTTGCCGATAACATCAGCATCGTGGCTTCTTACCAGAACTATGAAGAGAGCCGCATCGACAGGGCCCGCAACAGCAACACCCGTACCCGCCAGGCCGAAGAAGTGGATGCCTACAGCCTGAATATTGACGCTACCAAACGGTTGGGTCGGGGCCAAGTCTTTTATGGGATGGAAACCGTTTACAACAAGGTGGGTTCTTTTGGTACGCAAACCAACATTGCCAACGGCGCTACGGTGAATTTTGCTACTCGCTACCCCAATGGCAGCACCTGGTCCACAACGGGTGTTTACGGGAGCTATAAATACGACCTGTCGGCTATTACCACGCTCAATGGTGGCCTCCGGTACAGTTACAATCGGCTGAACGCAACCTTCGACCCTACGTTTATTCCCTTTCCCTACAAAAAGGCAAACTTGGGCGATGGCGCCCTCACCGGCAATCTGGGAGCTACCTACCGCCCGGAAAAGACTTGGCAGTTCAATGGCAATATTTCCACTGGCTATCGGATGCCCAATGTAGATGATATCGGGAAGCTGTTTGAAAGCTCACCGGGAAATGTTACCGTTCCAAACCCAGGACTGAAACCGGAATACGCCGTCAATTTCGAAGCTGGCTTTGTAAAAGATTTACTGCACAAATTCCGGCTGGAGGCCAACCTGTTTCATACCATCATGACAGATGCCGTGGTCAGGCGGCCCCATACCTTCAACGGCAGCGACAGCATTCTTTTCTCCGGCGTACAGAGCCGCGTGGAAGCCCTGCAGAATGTGGCCAAAGCAACGGTATGGGGCGTACAAGGTTCAGCCCGTTTTTATGTTGCCAAAAGCCTTTACTTGCAGGCCCATGCCAACTGGATCTGGGGCAAAGAAACCGACGATGCCAAAGACGAACAGGTGCCCCTGCGGCATGCACCACCTTTTTACGGAAGTGCCCATGTGCATTACCGTAAAAACAAGCTGCATGCAGAGCTCTACCTGTTCTACAACAGCGAAGTGGCTTACGATGACCTGGCACCAACCGAAAGGGCAAAGCCCGACATCTATGCAAAAGATGCAAACGGTCGCCCCTTTTCACCCGAATGGTATACGCTCAACGCAAAGCTTTCCTACCAGTTGCACAAATATCTTTTTGTCGCGGCAGGCTGGGAAAACATCACCGACCAGCGGTACCGGCCCTATTCATCGGGCATTGTGGCGGCAGGCAGCAACCTGATTTTTTCACTGAGAACTACACTCTAAGCAACTTTTTCTGCGCATGTCAGAAATCAAACAAAAAACAAAATGGATTCGTATTTACCGCTGGCTGCACCGCAAACTGGCCCTGGCCTTGTTTCTGTTTTTTGTGCTGATGGCAGCCACCGGCCTGCTCCTGGGCATTAAAAAGCAAACAGGCCTGCTGGCGCCCACGCAAAAAGGAGTTTCGGGTGACGCCGCTAATTGGTTGCCAGTGGCCCAACTGGAGCAAAAGGCGGTTCGGTACCTGCACGATTCTGTTGACAACACACTTCCCACAGAAATCGATCGCATCGACATCCGCCCCGGCAAAGGCATTGCCAAGTTTATCTACAAAGAGCACTATTACGGGCTGCAGCTCGACCTTTCTACCGGGCAGTTGTTATACGTGGAAAAAAGAAGCAGTGACTTTATTGAAAGCCTGCACGACGGCTCCATTGTAGATGACCTGCTGGGCACCGGCGATGAACCCTTTAAGGTTGGGTACAACATTGTGATGGGCATCAGTCTTCTGCTGTTGGTGCTTTCGGGCATGTGGCTTTGGTATGGTCCCAAACGCATCCGGGCACAAAAACGGGCCCGGTAAAGCTGGAAAGGCGGGCAGGTCCCGCCTTTCTTTTTTTACAGCAGGTGCAGCATTCCACCAAAAAATTTGTCTAACTTACATGCAGCCAAAGTATTTCTATGACTGAGGAAGCCCTATTACAAGGTTGCATTCAAAATCAGGCAGCCGCCCAGCGAGCATTGTATGACCGGTATAGTCACAAAATGTTTGCTGTGTGTTACCGTTATGCCCATAACCGGGAAGACGCAGAAGATATGTTACAGGAAGGTTTCATCAAGGTGTTTTCGCAGATCCACAAGTTTGAAAACCGTGGCGCTTTGGAAGGATGGATCCGTCGCATTATGATTCACACCTGTATCAACATTCTGAAGAAAAACAAACGCTTCAACGAAAGCGTGGACCTGATTCATGCCGGTGCCCTGCAGGTAAGGGAAGAATCCATTCCCTCCATTGTGCAGGCAAAAGAGGTAGTGGAATGCATCCGCATGCTGCCGTTGGGTTATCGCACAGTGCTGAACCTTTACGCGATTGAAGGCTTCTCACACAAAGAAATTTCAGATATGCTGGATGTAGAAGAAAGCACCAGCCGAAGCCAATATACCCGTGCCCGAACGATGCTGGAGGATATTCTGCTCAAGAAAAACATCATCTATAAACCAAAAGAACCCATGTACGCTGCTGTAGGTGGCCGCTAACCATTCCCGCAAAGCCTGACTGATTATGAAGAGTGAATTCAAAAATGAAAACTTTGAAGAATTTTTAAAACGCAGTGCCGACAACCTCCGGATGAAGGCACCGGAGAAAATATGGCAGAACATCACCGGTGAGCTAAAAAAAAGCCGCAAACGATTTAGCGCCGGATTAAGTACATTTTTAATGGCGGCATCCTTACTCTCTTATTTAACCATTTCCAATACAACAAGGCAAATTCGGGTAACGGACATTCCAGTACCAGCCGACCAAACCCAATCGACCGCTACGGCATCTGCAAAAGCAGGAACATCAACGTCTCTGGCTTCTGCCACAAGAGATTTCCGGACATCAACCCCCACTCAAACATTTCCAGCTTCGATTGAAAACGGGATTGCTGCACTGACAGCAGTACCGGAAACTCACGCAGCAGAAATTGGTGTGTCGGCAGAAAATAGCTTTGAAATGACCACTGTGGATTCTCACCCCGAGCCAACGGAGGAAAAAAAGGCAGAAAATGAATTGCTGAAGCCCGCTTTTCTTTCGCAAACCAACAATGCTCCCTGGACCATTGAAAGTGCTCTGAATTCGTATCCGTCTTCCGGGGCCAAACGCAAACGTTTTCAAACCCAGTTTCATTTTGCACCCACCATCAGCTACCGCAAGCTTACCGAAAACAAATCTTACCTGCGCAATACACAGCAGCCTACGTCCATTAACTATGCGGCTTTGTACAGCAGTGTGAATAATATGGTTACCCACAAGCCGGATCTTGGTTTTGAACTGGGTATAACGGAAAAATATTCCGTTTCGCAAAAAGTACGGGTTCGGGCCGGGCTTCAGTTCAATGTAAACCGATACGACATCAAAGCCTTTCAGGCCCCCAATGCCGTGGCCACCATTGCTTTGAACAATCGCCGCTCTTCCCGGGTAGATTCTGTGAGGACAACCAGCAGCTATAGCAATGTGGATGTAACCCGCAACAACCGCGGAAGCTGGCTGCAGAATTTCTCCTTCCAGGCTTCTGCGCCGGTAGGTATTGAAGTTTCGCTTAAAGGAAATGAGAAAATGCAGTTTGGAATAGCCGGTTCGGTGCAGCCTACTTATGTACTAGGCGATCGATCTTACATGATCACCACCGATTACAAACGGTACACGCAGGTACCCTGGATGCTGCGCCGCTGGAATGTGAATACCTCGTTTGAGACCTTTGTTCTTTACAACACGGGCAAAACCACCTGGCAGGTGGGACCACAAGTGCGGTACCAGTTGCTGTCAAGCTTTATTTCCAACTACCCGGTTAAAGAAAACCTGTTTGACTTTGGTTTGAAGATTGGCATTTCGGTCAACAAATAAACCCTGTCTAATTGCTTAGCCGTTCCCGTGACCTAACAATAGGCACGGGAATTTTTCGTTTTACACTGTTCCCTAATTTTACCGCATGACCCGACTTTTGGCCTCCTTCGTTTTTTTGATCGTACTGATTGGCTGTAAAGGCAAAAACAAAAAAACCGATGTGCCGGCAGAGCAGTTTTTCCCGGTGACCGATTATATCAAAGGTGAACTGGCAAAGCTGGATACGTCGCTGGCCACGTTTTACAAAATTGAAACAGTGGATGGCGTCAGCGATACCGTTCCTATCCGCAATACAGATGTAAAGCGGTATGCACGTGATTTTGCTACCCTGCCGGATATAAGTTCCAATGAGCTGAAAAATGATTACCAGATCACTCACGAATATGACGATATGTTGAATGCATTTGTGTTTATGTTCACCACCAATGAAGAACACCCGGTAAAGCGGGAAGACGTTGTGCTGGACCCGGCCCCCAATGCGCAGGGAAAGAACGATATTCAGTCTATTTTTGTAGAACTCTGGCAGAATAGCGGTGATACCCTGGTAAGGAAAAATATGCTCTGGGAAGCAGGAAAAAACTTTCAGGTAACAACGGTTAGCGAAGCCGGCGGAACACAACAAACAAAAAAGCTGCAGGTAGTTTGGAATGGTTTTGATGGCCAAAACCCCTAAAGAGGCAGGTTGATACGTTGATAGGAGAAAGGAAAAGGCAATTCGGCTCAACCCGTCGACGTGTGAACCCGTGAACTTGTGAACGAAGAATTTTATGACGCAGAAAGAATTTCAGGAAATCGCCGGCAGCTTACCACAGGAACCCGGCATTTACAAATACTACAACCAAGATGGCGACCTGCTGTATGTAGGCAAAGCCAAAAACATTCGCAAACGGGTAAGCTCTTATTTCAACAAATCCATCAACAGTTATAAAACACATGAATTGGTACGGCGGATTCGCCGCATTGAATTTACCATTGTTCATACCGAACAAGATGCCTTTCTGCTGGAAAACTCGCTGATCAAGCAGTACCAGCCCCTGTTCAACATTAACCTGAAAGACGACAAAACTTACCCCTATATCGTTATCAAGAATGAGCCTTTTCCGCGGGTATTTTTAACCCGGCAGAAAATTGACGATGGTTCGCAATATTTCGGGCCGTATACCTCGGTTGGCAAAGTGCGGGAACTGCTGGATTTTATCAAACAAACCATTCCATTGCGTACTTGTCCGCTCAACCTGACGCAACGCAATATTGAAAAAGGCAAATTCAAAGTATGCTTGGAATTTCATCTGGGCAATTGCAAGGGTCCCTGCGAGGCAAATCAATCCGAAGAAGATTATAACGAAAACATCCGCCAGATCAAAAACATTCTGAAAGGAAATCTTGGTGAGGTGATCCAGCATTTCAAACGCGAAATGAAAGGCCTTGCCGAAGCGCTGGAATTTGAAAAGGCGGAACAGGTCCGTAAGAAGATCACCTACTTGGAAAATTACCAGTCACGTTCCATTGTGGTGAACACCACGCTGAAAGATGTGGATGTTTTCAATATTGTAAAGGACACCGATATTGCCTATGTCAATTACCTGATGGTGAATAACGGGGCTATCATTCAAACCAAAACCATCAGGGTAGAAACGCACCTGGATGAAACCATCGAAGAAACGCTTGCCGCTGCCATCGGGCAGTTGCGAACAACGTTTAACAGCGACGCCGTGGAAGTTGTTGTTCCGTTTGAGATTGAATACGAAGAGCCAGAGGTAGTTCTGACTATTCCGAAGGCGGGTGATAAGAAAAAACTACTGGAGCTTTCGCAGAAAAATGCGCAGTATTTCATCGACAGCGAAGCCAGCAAGGCAAGGCTGAAAGCGATGAAGGCTGACAAATCCACTGTGCTCCTGCAGATCCAAAAAGACCTGCAATTATCCTCTGTTCCCCAGCATATTGAATGCTTCGACAACTCCAACCTGCACGGAAGCTACCCGGTTTCGGCAATGGTTTGTTTTAAAAATGGCGAACCGAGTAAAAAAGACTATCGCCTGTTCAACGTAAAAACCGTGGAAGGCATCAACGATTTTGCCACCATGCGGGAAGCGGTTTACAGGCGCTATAAACGCTTAAAAAGCGAAGGCAACCCTTTTCCTCAATTGGTGATTATTGATGGCGGAAAAGGGCAGTTAAGCGCTGCCTACGAAGCCATTGAAGAACTGGACCTGCAGGGACAAATGACGATGGTTGGATTGGCCAAAAACGAAGAGGAACTTTTTTTTGTTGGAGATAAAGAATCGCTAAAACTTCCTTACGACAGCGAAAGCCATAAGCTGATTCGTCGCATCCGGGATGAAGTGCACCGCTACGGTCTTAATTTCCACCGTGAAAAACGGAGTAAAGGCACGTTTAAAAACGGTCTTGAAGATATCAAAGGCATTGGCAACAATACCGCCAACCTGCTTTTAAAAACGTTCCGCTCCATCAACAACATCAAGCAGCAGCCTGAGTCGGAACTGGCAAGGGTTGTCGGCGTATCAAAGGCACGTATAATCAAAAGTCATTTTGAGGGAGAAGGCCCCCTGTCTCCCAGTGGGGAAACTTAGGTCCATGTGGCTTTTTATTTTTCAGTCTTTCTTTAGGTAATAAATTCTCTCAATAACAAATGCCTGTTCTTTCGAACAGGCATTTTCTTTTAATGTACTAAGCAGATGTGCTATGACAAAGCGTCTGTTGCGTCGCACACTTTTGCTGTTGGTAATGCTATGGAGCAAATAAAATCTTATTGCTGTAAGAAAGGGTAAAAAGGAAAAAGTATAACCTGCCTAAGTTCTCCCATCAGGGGATACAGAGGGCAAAGAAAAAGGGCTGGATAGAAATCCTGCCCCGTTTTAAAATCCAATATCCTATGAAAAACCGAGGTAAAAATACAACCTTTAGCCAGATTTCCTATACGTACTTTCCACATTTTTTATCACTCATCCTTCCAAACCCTTACTCCACTTCGTTTTGAACCAAGAAAACTTTCAAAATGATTTTTGTTGAAGTCCTTCATTTTCGAAAATAGATATCAATGAATTACTGTCAATTTTCATAAACCCGTGATATCGCAACAAAAGTCAAAAACAAAAAATCCTGCCTTAACAGGCAGGATTTTTATAAAAGAAAAACGTTTGTATTAATACGACCACAGGTCCTGCTCGTAATTAAAGATGCGCTCCTTAATGTTCTCACCTTCCAGCAAGGCAAGGATCGGATCTTTGATCATCTGGCGGATTGTTTTGTTACCCGGGTTGTCCAGCGTGGACTTGGTGATGTACGAAGAAAACATTCTTGCTTCGAACAGCTCTTCCCAGGTCATGCGGCCATAACCCATGTTTTTCGGATTATATACCTCGTAACGTGCCAGCGTTTTACGCAGGTCGGGATAATAAACCCAGAACAACACTTCTGTAGCCGGAACCTTTGATCCGGGTCTTGCTCTTTCAATCACCGGTGCAATACCAATGATCCTACTAATCATACGGCTTGATTCGCGGTCAAATACCCACTCTTCTTTCATCCGCAATTTGGTTACCAACTTTGGATTAAAGGTTTCTTTCGTCACTACATATTCAAGGATCCGGTTTGGATCAGTAGGATCTACCACCGGAGTAGTATCGGCAGGACCACCAATTGTTTTGGATTCAATATCAGAGAGTGTCAACGGCGTAGTAAAACGCTCATCAGCAAAGGCCACTACTGAATCTTTTTTTAGAGCATCCAGAAGGATGTTCATAAACATCTGGCTACCATTGTCATCTTCGGCTTCATAGCGGAACGTTTGGTTCAACTTTTCACGGAGATCCAGTTCACGCCAAACTTTTTCCATAAAAAGGGCATCGTCCCAACGAAGATGTTCATAGGGAAGTGGTGTACGATCATTAACAAAGCTTTTGTCAACAATACCGTCGTTACGCAACGATTTATTAATTACACCAGGACCCGTACCGGTATCTACCCGGATAGGAATGTTGCCGTATGGGTTGTAACCAGAAGGCGCACTGCTATTGTTGTTCTGTTGTTGTGTTTCCTCTCCTGCTGGCTGTGTGGTTTGCCCTCGTCTTCTACCGGTGCGTTGCGCATCAGCCGACTGAGCTACCATCACGAGCAAAAGCGAAAAAACACAGCATTTTATCATCAGGCGTTTCATACGTATATCTTATTTAAGGTAATAAACCAGTGAAGGGATCTTAAACACACGACCATCAGGCCCTTTTGCACGCAACCCATCAATGGTAATGGTACGGCCAGGTTTTGCATGTGAGTTGATGATTTGTTTTGCACGGGGAGAGAAATATACACCCTGTACATCGGCGCTTTCAATATCACCTTCATCGTTATCAATACTGATGCTGTAGCTTACCACATCATATTTAATATCGAAAGGAAAATCTTTAATGTAAGCACCCACACCGGCTTGTGCCCGGAACGCCCCGGCATTCACGTTGTCACCGGAAGCAAAGCCACCCACAGTACCCGTTGGCGCCGGAATGCTGCGTACCCGGAAGCGGGAAGAACCAGCCACCTTGCCATCAACGCTTACCGTAATAATTGCTTCTTCCGTAGGCGTGGTTACACGAACATTGTATTTACCCGCACCAATTTTGCTGATGCTTCCGCCACCACCGCTCATAGATACCTGCACTTTGTCATCGCCGCCACCGGAAGCTGCAATGGAAACCGGGTTGTCAACGCCAATGTAAAGCACGTTCATTTTATCTAGGGCAATGGAGGCATTGGACTGACCAACGGTATACTCCACGTTAAACGTTCTTGTTTGGGGTTTGCCATCTTGGTCAGTAAAGGCAACCGTAACAGGGATGCTGTGATTACCGATGGTTCCGGCCGCGGTTTTGTAAACCGCCATTCCTTTTTCATTCAGCGAAACTCTGGATCCGCCAATAGAAATATCGGGCAGCTTTGACTTTGAAAATGCTCCCAAACCTGCTGTAATTTCCAATTCCTGTCCAGGCATAAGGTATTTGGAATTTTGACCTACAATGGCTTCAAATGCATCGAAGATCACTTCTACCTTACCTACCTGCTCGTGCAGATGCGTTACAACACGGTTTTCGGTCGTCTTAACGTCGTTCTCAAATTTGCGCAAAATGGTCAGAGCAGCTACAGTAGGAACCATGTTAAAGTATGCGTCTTCCCATGTTTTGTTGCCACCTTTCAGGCCTTTCGGCATGGAAGGATCAACCTGCAGGCTGCGCTCAAACTCAGCTTTGCGATCAGGTGCTACCAAGTTGATCATAGCGGCGCGGTACTCTGTCAGTTTTTTCTGCAGTTCTTTACCCTTGCCTTCTTTTACCATGATGCGGGTGGCGATATCCTGATTATCTTCTTTGTACGTTGAATCTTTCTTTCGGGCCGGATCGAAATCAGCGGCCTTCAAAATCTCATTGCGCAGACCTTCAATGTAGTTATACATTGCTGTGGTTAACTGCTGTGCTGTTTGTGCTTTCGGATACCAAACTTCAGCTTTTGCCTTGCTTGTGGGATCAGCCAGTTTGTTCCGGAATGATTCCATGATATTTTCCGTTGAGATATTAACGGTGCTGTTAGTTTTATCCAGGCTATTGTCCACGGTTTTAAATGCATTCAGAATCTCAGCCGAGACGTTCAGGGCTAACAAGGCTGTCAGCACCAGGTACATCAGGTTGATCATCTTCTGCCGTGGCTCTTTGGGAAGTGCCATAAGTTATTTTGGATTTTCTAGTTGTAAAAGTTGTTGAATTTGTCTTTCATAGGTGCAACGGTGCTTAACGACCTTGCATGGCAGTAAGCATATTACCATAGATGCCATTCAAGCGTCCAAGGTTGTTTGCCAAAGAGCCAATTTGATCCTGCACTTTTTTCGCATCATCAGCACTGTTGGTCATGATCTGGGCAGTTTCAGCCAGCTTACCATAAAAACCATTCATTGCTTTCAGGTGGTTGTTGCTTTCCTGCAGCTCCAGTTCATAAATCGTGTTCAGTGAAGACAGATTTTTTGTCAGCACTTGGATTTGATCATGGAAAATGCGGGCACCGTCAGATGCAGCGTTAAAAGCACCTACCGAGTTGGCAGC
The DNA here is from genome assembly GCA_014163555.1 of Flavisolibacter longurius. GTDB lineage: Bacteria > Bacteroidota > Bacteroidia > Chitinophagales > Chitinophagaceae > Flavisolibacter. The sequence continues at coordinate 100,264 of JACJGO010000008.1, read as the reverse complement.
ATTTACATAGGCATCTTTTACCTGTGTCAGTGCGGTTGTTACCTCTCTTGTCTTTTTTGTATAATCACCGGTAGCCGCTACTACATCGGTAATGTCATTCATATTAGAGATGGTGGTGTTCAGCTTTTTGAAACCTTCGCTCAGGCGGTTCAGGTTGGCCGGTGTGATATCGGCCTCCAATAGCGCTTTATCCATCTGGCCCAATACACGGCCCTGAGGAGTGATGGCTTCTACAACTGTTTCTTCTCTGGCAGCATTGTCTTTTACAGCCGGGAAAATAAGATACAGTACACCATACAGCGCAAAGATGGCTGCTTCCGTGGTCAAACCAATCCAGAGCCAGGTTTCGGCATCAGGAGCGTGGGTAATTTTGCGAAGGGCACCCCAGATTACCAGGGCGGCACCGAAAGAAACGGCTACGTCAACGTATTTACTAATTTTTGGAGGAATAGCAGCTGCCATAATTGTTGTTGTTTTTAATGGTTGATATTTAGATTTTAAAACTTCTTGTTGAATATATCAGAAAGGAGGTTGCAGACAACCTCATTTCTGATGAATTGAATTTATACACTGTATTAACGACGGCCGGTTGCAGATGCAGGCAGGTCAATTACCGTACGGAAACCAATGTAGGATTTTGTAGAATCCTGGTACTCATACGTACGGGTACCGGTTTGCAGGTAATAACCAACATCCTTCCAGCTTCCGCCGCGCAATACCTTGCGTTTCATTTTGGGAGGATCGCTGTCTTTAGCATTAAAGCGTACATCCGGGTTCATGTCGTGCTGGAAAGTGTACGAACCTTCATAATAAATAGAAGAGGTCCACTCCGCTACGTTTCCGGACATATTATATAAGCCATAGTCGTTGGGCCAGTAGGCATCGGCACGAACCGTGTAGAATCCACCATCTTCAGGATAGTTACCACGGCCGGGCTTAAAGTTGGCCAACAGACAGCCTTTTTTGTTACGGAGGTAATAGTTACCCCAGGGGAACATCGACTGGGAACGACCGCCTCGGGCTGCGTACTCCCACTGCGCTTCGGTTGGCAGACGGAAGTCAGACTCCTGAACTCGGTTCTTAGATTCCAGGAAGTTATTCAGGTAAAGCGTACGCCAGTTACAGAAAGCCTCGGCCATTTTCCAGTTCACACCTACTACAGGATAGTTTCCAAAGGCAGGGTGAGAGAAATAGCGCTTGGTCATCGGCTCATTGTAGGAATACGAGAAGTCACGCATCCACACCAGCGTATCGGGGTAAACCGACACCGGGAAACGCTCGATGAACTGCGAACGGGGCTTGCCGGCATTTTCACGGCGGGCCGCTTCTTTCAGGTCAAAGCGTTCTACCTGGTAAACAATTTTGGAAGGATCAAGCTCCTTGCGGCCGCGAAGACGGTCTGGCTCGGGAAGAATCATGTCGTTCAGTTGCTCCACCACTTTCGGATCGTTCCACTTCAGGGTGCGCATTTTGGCAAAATCAACCACCTCCGAACCGTCGGAAGCTTGTTTTACATAGGGAGCTCCCAATTTCTTGGCGGCAACTGAGTCGCGAACCCAATACACAAACTGGCGGTACTCGTTGTTGGTGATCTCAGTGGCATCCATCCAGAACCCGCTGATGGATACGGAACGATTGCGGGCACTAAAGGCATAAGCAGGATCCTCGTCGCTGGGACCCATGTGAAAGGTTCCCTGCGGGATGTACACCATTCCCGGAGGTTTGGGTAGGGTATAACGGGTACCGGGTGCAATACCATGCACCTGCCCATCATTGGGTAAGGCTCCGCCTCTGTCTTTTTTCCCAAGAATTCCACAGCTAGCTAACGAAAGTGCCGAGAGAGCAACTAGGGTGTAGTAATGGTTTTTCATATTCATAGACTGGGGTATACGGCAAAAATATTTTTTTGCATTAAAGGATGAGGCAAGGTTAAATAGATTTTTTCTCATTTCCAATAGTCAATGGTGTTGTCTTGACGTAAAAACAGAAACGGACGATTGTTTGGAATATTGTATAAAATGTAAAGATTTTGAAAGATAACGGCTTACAGCCAATTTCAGAGACGAATACCGGTCTTTTTCATACGTAAATACGGCAGTAAGAATTGTGGCTTTTACGCGGTGCTTCTGCAAAAAAAGAGTATTTATCCATGGCTGTTTTTAAGGCGAAAAATAGGCTGAAAAAGAATCCCGCTGGGTGGCGGGACAATTTTTTTATCCAAATACGCAAGCAATTTATTGTTTAGGGATGTGAACAGCCAGGTACTTTTCAAGAGCGGCCACCATAGACGGCGCTTGTGGTTGCGGCGCTTTGATCTCCAGTTTCAGCCCGGCTTCCTCCACCGCTTTGGATGTATTGTTGCCAAAAGCACCAATCACGGTTCCGTTTTGTTTGAATTTGGGAACATTATCAAAAAGGCTTTTAACGCCGCTGGGGGTAAAAAAGCAGATCACGTCAAACTCTGTCTTCGTCAGGATTTCCTTTACGTCATTGCTGACGGTGCGGTACATAAATGCCAGTGAGAAATCGCAGTTATTGGTTTTCAGCCAGCCTGTGATTTCGCTATCCTGTTGGTTTTCAGAACAAACGTACAGGAACTTTTCGTTGGCCTTGTGCTTGTTAATGACGTCGAACAGGCTTTTGTTACTGCCATCGGCGCCATAAAAAACCTTGCGCTTTCGATAGAGAATGAATTTTTGCAGGTAAAGGGCAACCGCTTCGGTAATGCAGAAATACTTGGTATCCTGCGAAACGGCCACTTTCATTTCCTCACAAACCCGGAAAAAATGATCGATGGCGTTTCGGCTCGTCAGTATGACAGCCGTATGCGCCGCAATATCAATCTTTTGCTTGCGGAATTCTTTGGCAGGAATTGCTTCCAGACGAATAAAAGGCTGAAACTCCAACTGGACACCGTATTTGCGTTCCAGATCGAAATAAGGCGACTTATCACTTTCCGGTCTGGGCTGGGTAATCAGTACTTTTTTTGGTTGTTGGGCCTCTTTTGCGGCCTTGACCCCTGTGTGTTTTACCATAGTGTGGCTCGACTAACGTTGAGCAAAATTAATATATTTCACTTAGAAACAGGAACAACAGTTTGTTAATCAGCAGTACAGGCAAAATTTCGAAGGCCGCGAGGTAAAGCAAAAAATGAAAAAATTGAATGCGCACCGTGCGGTTGATAGAAATATAGGCCAGGAAAAAGCGATAGGCAATGAGGCAACCTACCATGATCAGGCTCAATGTAACAGAGGCAGTATTTACCACTCCGGCCGTAAACGCCAACAGAATACTGAAGGGCAAAAGCAGGATTCCCAGCACTTTGTTGGTTGAGAACACAATGAAAATGTAAGTGTTAGCAGCTTCCTGCAGGCGGAAGACCCAGCCAAAGAATTTCAGCAGGACGAATTTGCCGGCATAGATGAGGGCCAAAGCCAGGGCACTGTAAAGAGCCAGCATCCAAAACGGCATTTGTTCGTCTGCCACATCAAAATGGTCGAAAAGCAGGCCCGCAAAAACAGCCCCGCTTAGAACGAAAAAAATATTGAAGAGCAGGGAAGGCAGGGGATTTTGCTGCAATTGCTCTTTTACCTGCCGCTGGCGCATGGTGGTGCGGAAGTAAGAGCCAAACAAATCGGGCAGGTAACGCCGAAAACTGTTTTTGATAATGGCAAACACCAGCAACAGGCCTACGATTGAATAAAACAGAACTTCCTTTCCCTCCCATTCCCGTTCGGAGATACTGTAGCGTACCGGATTGGTGAATTCGTAAAAAAGCCGTTTGCGGTACCGGAATGAATCGGAAGCAAAGGGGAATTGTAATTGCGGCCGAATGGAATCGCGGATGGGCGGCGGCACCTTGGAAAGGGAATCAGCGAAGGCCTCCTGACGCCGCAGCGAGTCGGCCAGACGGGCAGCCTGCACCGAATCCTGCCGCAAGCTATCAGCCTGCGTTTGGGCACGGACACTGCAACTAAAAAGCAGGATTGTTATAAACAGGAAAAACCTCACGAGCCGCAAAAATAGTCGCTCCGCCATTGCATTAAAAAAAAGACACAAAACCAATATGAATTTTTGACTGGCGAAGATTAAAATCCAGATCATCTCGCTTTCCTACTGCCCAGGTTATATTGATCAATCCGGCTTTGGGCTGGAATGAAAGTCCTGCCCCGCCGCTGATATAAGTATGTGACCGAACGTTTTCAAACGGGTATTTCCCCCAGCCGCCATCCACAAAGCCAAAGAAAGCCGAATTGAGTCCTGTCAGCAACCGGAACTCCAGAGTGCCGACAACGTACTGCGATACAAATTGGCTTTCTTCATTGAAACCCCGGAGTAATTTATTTCCGCCAATCTGGAACAATTCATTGCGGAACATAACAGGGCTTTGAAATACACCCGCATTGGCGCCCAATTTTAAAGTGGTTTGTTTTCCTAACTGAAAATATTGAGCGCCGGTCAGGTTTACCCGAAACTGGTAGCTACTCTGTTTTACGGTGTCATACAAACGCTCAAAATCAAAATCCGGGTTGGAAGGATCTTTCAGTTCCAGGATCAGGTTATTCTTTTTCAGCTTTTTGGTTCCTGCCGTAGCAGTTACCGCGAACTGGTTCCCACGTCGCGGGTTGAAACGGTAATCCGTGTTATTGTAATCATAGCCGGCGCCCAGGTTCAGCGAACTGACATCGGCTTCCTGCGGCAATTGTTTGCCTTGAATGATACTCGCCGCATTGATGGCGCTGACGATGGTAGAACGCCGTTGTAAAAAAACCGAAGCGGTACGTTTGTCTCCCAACCCGTAGTTCAGCCCCAGGGTCATATTGATATTCAGGAACAGACTGTCCAGTTTGTACATATCCAGTGAAAACCTGGCGCCAAAAGGTGATTGAAATAGATAGGGATGCTCGTAAAGCAGGTTCAATCGTGGCGACCCCCGTTGCAGTTGCTGCCACATCAGCCCAATGGTTTCGCCGGCACCCAGAGCATTTCGCAGGAGGATGTTGGCATCTACGGTTAGCAGCAGTTTTCGGTTGATACCCAGAGGATCCGCATTTGGCAAAAAACCCACGAGGGCATTGATCTGGCTACTGCGTTTGGCTTTCAGATAGAGATTGAGAACGGAACCTGTGGCCAGCAGGTTCAGGTCAGCCGGTTTTTCTTCTTCGAGGTAGGAAAGGGCGGCCAGTTTGGCTCGGATGCCTTCCAACTGACTTTTGCGGTAAATGCTGCCGGGAGGTATCTGCAGGTATTGTTGCAGGAAAACCTTGTTCACGTTGGCATCACCTATTACCTGAATACTGTCAATTTTATAGAGCGGTCCCCGATCAATTTTTAGCAGTGCTTCTATCCCATCTGTACCAAAAGCAATGCTATCGAGGTAGGCTTTTCCAAAAGGGTAGCCATTCTCTTCGAGGTAATCCAGGATCTGTTGTTGCCATTTGTGAATGGCGGTAAAACTCACGGGGCCCTTTTGGGATCGAAAATGGATGGCCTCCAGCAGCGGTTCATCTTTTTTTGCGGTGTGCAACTTTCCCCATTGGTACACATCTCCTAAATAAATACTGACAAAGGCTTGGGCAGAATCGACCTGCAAACTGTCGATGGACGCTGTTACAAAGCCCTTGCTTTGCAGCAGGGGTAACAAACCTGCGAGATAAGCGTTGGCCTCAAAACGGCTGGAGAAGGAAGAAGGCAATGAAAGTACGGCCAGATGTGCCGAATCTGTCGCACTGGTCTGATACCGCACCGGGTACACCTGTGCCGAAACACTCCACCACAGGAGTGTTAAAACCCAAAGGGCCCCGATTCTCTGCTTTACCTTAGCCATTAATTTTTCAAACGAAAAGACGAACAAAACGAATAACGAAGTTGGCTGGAATTTATTTGCATATCCCGTTTTGCAAGCAGGCCTGCACCTATTGCAATTTTCACTTTACCACATCGCTACGGTACAAAGATGACCTGGTAAAGGCATTGGCAAAAGAGGCCGAAGCCGAAAAAGACTATTTGGGCGGCGAAACTGTTCAGACCATTTATTTTGGAGGCGGCACCCCCAGCCTGCTGGGCATGGACGATCTGGATTATTTGCTTTCTGCATTGAGAAAGTATTACCCGCTAGTACCCGATGCAGAAATTACGCTGGAAGCCAACCCGGATGACGTAAGCAATGAGGCCGTGGCAGGTTGGAAAGCACTTGGCATCAATCGTCTCAGCATCGGCATACAGTCGTTTTACGAAGAAGAGCTACGCTGGATGAACCGGGCCCACAAGGCTGATCAGGCAAGGGCCTGTATCGAGAATAGCTACGCAGCCGGAATTGATAATTTGAGCATTGACCTGATTTACGGCTCTCCCCTGCTGACGGATGAAATGTGGGAGAAGAACGTGCATACAGCCATTGGTTACGGCATCAAGCATCTCTCCTGCTATGCGTTAACGGTGGAAGAAAAAACGCTGTTGCAGAAGAACATCGCATTAAAAAAGAGCGTAGATGTTGACAGCGACAAGCAGGCCAGGCAGTTTTTGCACCTGATGCAATGGCTGCGCTATGCCGGCTATGAGCACTACGAAGTTTCCAACTTTGCCAGGCCAGGCTATCGTAGCCGGCACAACTCATCGTATTGGAAAGGCATCCCGTATTTGGGGCTTGGACCTTCGGCGCATTCCTTCGACGGAAAAGAAAGAAGATGGAATGTGGCGAATAACAATCTGTATATAAAAGCCATCAACGAAGTTGCCCCGCAGCGTGAAGTGGAAGTATTAACACCCGAACAGCAACTGAACGAAACCATCATGATCTCGCTGCGAACGATGGAAGGCATTAACCTGCAGAAAATTGAGGCCTTTTGGGGTGATAAAGAAAAACAGCGATTGCAGAACGATCTTTCAAAATACATCCGTACCGGATTGGTAACGGTATCTGAGCAGCATGCCCGACTTACAGATGAAGGCATGCTGCGGGCCGATGGCATCGCAGCGGATTTGTTTGTGTAAAACGCATGCGGCGGATTCATCCTTGTATTTGGGCCCTGAATGCCTTTATCTAATTTTTCAGGAATCTTCTACAATCAATAGTTTCATGATAACGCTGTTTGCCATCCGAAAAAAGTTGATGGATAGTAAGTAATTCAGCCCATATATTTTAAATTTGGTATAACTGAAAACAGTTGCTGGCCCAACAGGCTCCCAATATGGCTTATGCAATTGAAATAATTCTGAATCGCCAGATCGCTGACTGCTTAGCGATTCCCGTTTTTATAACTGATACCGCTGGCAATCTTCTTTTTTATAATGAACCGGCCGAAGAAATCCTGGGCAAGCGCTACGAAGAGACTGGCGAAATGTCGGTGGATGAATGGGGCACTGTTTTCAACAACAAAGATGATTTGGGAAATCCCTTACCGGCAGAGGAATTGCCACTTGTGAAAACGCTTAAAAACCAGTTACCCTATCACAAATCGTTTTGGATAGAAAGCCTTCAGGGCAAGGCTGAGCGCATTTCGGTAACCTCTTATCCGGTTATTGGCCGTTCCGGAAAATTTCTTGGTGCGGTAGCAATATTCTGGCGACCAACAGAAGAATGAACATTACACTACAAGGTGTCCGCGGTTCCATTCCGTCTACTAACCCAGATACAAAAGGGTTTGGTGGCAACACATCCTGCGTGGAGGTGGTGGCCGAAGGTTGGCGTCTGGTACTGGATGCCGGCAGTGGCATTCAAAACATCCGGAACAACCCGGAACTTTCCTCAAAACGGGTGGACATTCTTCTTTCGCACCTGCACATGGACCATATCCAGGGACTGGGTTTTTTCAAGCCTCTTTTCGATCCTTCTTCAGAAATACACATTTGGGGACCTGCCAGCAAAACGGTGAGTTTACGTGCCCGTCTGGGGCGCTATTTTTCACCACCGCTTTTCCCGGTTTATTTCCGCAACTTAACCTGCCGGTTGTTTTTACATGAGGTTGAAGATTCGTCTTTTACGATTGGACCGTTTACCGTTCAGTCCTGTTATGTTACGCATCCGGGACCAACAGTAGGCTTCCGCATCCAACACGAACAAAAGATTTTTACCTACATCCCTGATCATGAACCGGCTTTAGGGCTCAATGGCTTGATAAAAGATATACGTTGGTTATCCGGCAGCGATTTGGCCAAAGAAGCAGATATGTTACTGCACGATGCCCAGTACACCGCGGAAGAATATTCTGAACGCATTGGGTGGGGACACAGTTCGATGGAAGACGCACTGAAATTCGCTTCCCTGACAGGGGCAAAATCGCTTCTGCTTACCCATCACGATCCCTTGCGCACTGACGTTGAAATGGAACAATTATATTTTGCTTTGAAAGAAAAAAACATTTACCCATTCCCCTACGAGATGGCCGTAGAAGGACGGCAATTGACGCTGTAGCCAGCGCTTAAAATTCGAGGTATTCCTACAGGGGTAGCGATTTTATTAAATTAATTCAGCAAGACTTTCCCGTGTCGCATCGATCGTGCTATCCAAATCTTCTTTGGTCAATGCATGACTTAAAAACCATGTTTCAAATGCTGACGGTGGCAGGTAAATTCCCTTGTCGAGCATCGCATGAAAATATTTATTGAAGAATGAATTGTTAGCTGCTGCGGCAGAAGCAAAATCTATTACCGGCTGTTCGCTGAAATGGATAGAGATCATGGTTCCCAGATGATTGATGACATAAGGAATACCGCTTTCTTTTAATACTTGGTCCAATCCGGCTTTAAGGTACTCTCCTTTTTCCTCCAGTTCCGTATAGACCGAGGGATTATCTTTTAAATGAGAGAGCAAAGTAAAGCCTGCAATCATGGCTAAAGGATTTCCACTCAGGGTTCCGGCCTGGTACACATTGCCCAGCGGCGCAATCTGCTTCATAATTTCCAGCTTGCCACCAAAGGCACCCACGGGCATACCGGCACCAATCACTTTTCCATAAGTAACCAGATCGGCATCAATTCCCAGTCGATCCTGCGCACCGCCCTGTGCCAGACGAAAGCCCGTCATCACTTCATCAAAAATGAAAACAATGCCTTTTTCCGTACACAACTTGCGCAGACCCTGCAGGAAACCTTCCTCAGGAATAATACAACCCATATTTCCGGCAACGGGCTCAATGATGATGGCGGCGATCTCGCCAATATTTTCTTCTACCAATTGCTGAACGGCAGCAAGATCATTATACGGCGCTGTTAATGTATCGGCAGAAACACCTGCCGTTACACCCGGTACGGTTTGAATATTGAAGGTAGCCACCCCACTTCCGGCCTTCACTAAAAACGAATCAGCATGACCGTGATAACAGCCTTCAAACTTGATAATCTTGTTTCTGCCGGTATAGCCTCTTGCCAAACGAATAGCACTCATGCAAGCTTCGGTACCGCTGCTCACCATGCGTATGAGATCGACATTGGGCACCATGCTTTTCACCAGTTCGGCCATCTCTACTTCCAGTTCCGTTGGCGCTCCAAATGAGGTGGATTCAACTGCTTTCTTCTGAATGGCTTCTACCACGGGTTCAAACGCATGTCCCATGATCATTGGTCCCCAGGAATTGATGTAATCAATGTACCGGTTCCCGTCGACGTCAAAGAGGTAAGCCCCTTTTGCTTTTTGCAAAAAGATAGGATTTCCACCGACGCTTTTAAAGGCTCTTACAGGTGAGTTCACACCACCGGGAATGCTGTTCTGTGCTCTGCTAAAAAGTTCTTCGCTTTTGGAAATGTTCATGACCGAAATAGTTTGATGAATAACACGCAGACATCAGGAAAAACAACTTTTTTGTATCTGCGTATCTATTGTCTTAGCTGTTTAACAGTCTTACCGCATCTTTTGCAAAATACGTTGCGATCAAATCGGCACCGGCCCTTTTTATGGATGTGAGTGTTTCTAAAATCGCTTTGTCTTCATTGATCCAACCCATTTTGGCGGCGGCTTTGATCATAGCGTATTCACCGCTGATGTTGTACACACTTACTGGAACATCTACGGCATTCTTTACCTCCCGAACAATATCCAAGTAAGGCAGGCCGGGTTTTACCATCACAATGTCGGCGCCCTCTTCCACATCCATCAAGGCTTCTTTCACGGCTTCCGTTCGGTTGGCGTAATCCATCTGGTAGGTCTTTTTATCACCAAATCCCGGCGCACTGTCCAGGGCATCGCGGAAGGGCCCATAAAAGCAGGACGCGTATTTGGCACTATAGGCCATGATGCCTACTTTGGTAAATCCGCTGTTCTCCAAACCTTCGCGAATGGCACCGATACGTCCATCCATCATATCACTGGGAGCCACCATATCCGCCCCGGCCTGGGCATGTGAAACACTCATTTTTACCAGTGCTTCAACGGTAGGATCATTGACAATTTCGCCATGCTCTACAATGCCATCATGCCCGTAAGATGAATAGGGATCCAGTGCCACGTCGGTCATGACATACATTTCCGGCACGGCGTTTTTAATGGCCTTGATGCTACGTTGCATAAGGCCATCAGGGTTCCAGGCTTCTTTTCCCGTATTATCTTTTAGTTCATCCTTACACTTGATAAACAGCAACACACTTTTAATACCTATGCTCCACAACTCTTTCACCTCGTTTACAGTAAGATCGACACTATTTCGATAGTAGTTCGGCATCGAAGCAATTTCTGTTTTTATATTCTCGCCTTCATCAATGAAAAGCGGAACGATAAAATCGGCTGGTGTTAAGATCGTTTCAGCCACCATACTCCTGATGGCTGGAGTAGCTCTTAATATTCTGTTGCGTCTTTGTAAAAACATCGTCTAAAATTTCGCTTTTAAAGGTAATCGCAGTTATTCTTGATCAGCAGGTATTGGAACGCCTTGCCCACTCAACCCGCTCTTCCTCAGTAGGCTCTGTGGTTGCCCAATCTCTAGGATGCAAACAAGCCTGCAACAGCCTATCTTCTTCACTGCCAGGTACAGGTTGATAATTATATTCAAAACGCACTGTTGGTGGCAGGCTCATTAAAATACTTTCGATACGGCCATTTGTTTTCAGTCCAAATAGCGTTCCCCTATCGTGCACAAGATTAAATTCAACATAGCGTCCTCTTCTTATTTCCTGCCAATGTTTGTTCTGGGGTGAGTACGTCATGCTTTTTCTCTTTTCAACAATCGGTACATAGGCCGGAATAAACGCATCACCACAGGCTTTGGCAAAGGCCACCCAAAAGTTCACGCCTTTTGTTTCATCGGGCCGTTGGTAATCGTAAAAAATTCCGCCAATACCCCGCCGCTCATTGTTGCGATGAAAGTTCACAAAATAGTTATCACAAACCTCTTTGAATTTGGGATAAAACCCCGGATCAAATTTATCACAGGCATCCTTATACGTTTGATGAAAATGCCTTGCATCCTCTTCAAACAAGTAATAAGGTGTTAAGTCCGTGCCGCCGCCAAACCAACGGTCAATGACTTCTTCCCTTTCGTTGTACAATTCAAACATGCGGTAGTTGCAATGCACTGTGGGTACAAAGGGATTCAAGGGATGAATGACCAGCGAAAGGCCACAGGCAAACCATCTCGAACCATTAATCTTCAAGCCTGTTCGCATCGCGTCCGTAACCTCGCCATACACTACCGAAGTATTCACACCGCCTTTTTCAAACACGGCACCATCCGCAATCACTCTTGTTTTTCCACCACCACCTTCAGGGCGGTCCCATTTGTCCTCGACGAATTTGGCGCTGCCGTCCGCTTCTTCCAATGCCGCACAGATGCGGTTTTGCAGATCGTGTATGTAGTCAATAAATTGTTCTTTTATGGAAGCACTCATAGTCATTGTTATTTCCGCAGAAATTGCAGCAGCGGTTGAATGAAAGCATCGAACTTTTCAATGTGCGGCAGGTGACCCACATTGTCCAGTTCCACCAATGTCGAATTCGGTATCCGCTGTTTTGTTTTCTTCCCCAATTCAGGATACTGGCCCATTGTTTTTCGCTTCTCTTCACTTACCAAAGGCTTGCCAATAGCCGTACGGTCACGCTGACCAATAATCAGCAGCGTTGGCGCCGTTATCTTTTCAAATTCATAAACCACCGGCTGGGTATAAATCATCTCCGATGTAAGGGCCGAATTCCAGGCAATTACAGGATAATCCGGATTTTTCGTCCAACCGGCCAGCATGGCTACCCCCTTGTCGTACTGCGGTTTCCATTGGCCACCATAATAGCTTTCCAGTTGATAGGCTTTGATCTTTTCAAAGTCCTGTTTCAGCTCATTCTGATACAGCGCATCTATGGTTTGGTAGGGTGAAAGTGTTTTGTAATCTTCCAGCCCAATCGGATTTTCCAGGATGAACTTGTCTACTCGCTTGGGAAACATCAACACAAAACGGGTGGCCAGCATACCGCCCATGGAATGGCCTAACACGCTAACCTTATCCACGCCTAAACTATCAAGCAGGGCTTTGGTGTTCTGCGCCAGCAGGTGAAAGGAATACTGAAAATGGGTTGGCTTTGATGATCGGCCAAATCCAACCTGGTCGGGCATAATCACCCGGAAACCATTTCTCGCTAAAACAGCAGCAGTACTATCCCAATACGCACCGGAAAAATTTTTACCGTGAAGGAGCAGTACCGTTTTTCCATTGGGCTTAGATGGTTTGACATCCATATACGCCATCCGAAGGGTTTGCTTTTGCAACTTCAACGGCAGGTAAGCTACCGGGTAGGGATAGGGGAAATTCTGAAGGTCCAGGTCGAGGGTCTGAACCTGTGCTTTTGCACCTATACTGATCAAAAGAATCCATAAAAACAAACCTGCTCTTTTCATAACAGCTTTTTTTATTCTGTTTACATAAGCAGAAAAGTCTTCACAAATACCTACGGCCCAAACTCACGATTCACTACTCACCACTCACGGCTTGTATTCCTTCACGGCTTCCACAAAGGCCCTGGCATGATCAACCGGTACATTGGGTGTAATGCCATGACCGAGGTTGGCAATGTAATTCTGCGTTCCAAATGCGCTAATCATCTCCTTTACCCACTGCCTGATTTGCGGAATAGGTGCCAGCAGTTTGGCGGGGTCAAAGTTACCTTGCAGTGTGATGTTGTTGGATGTTAATTCTCTGGCAAATTGCGGGGTAATGGTCCAATCAATACCAATGCCGCTGGCGCCACTTTGACTTAAATCTTTCAGCGCATACCAGGTTCCTTTCGGGAAAAGAATCACCGGTGCATTGTCTTTCACAGCATCTGCAATTTGCAATAAGTAGGGCTGTGCATAGGTTTTAAAATCTTCCGGTGATAACGATCCTGCCCAGCTATCAAAAACCTGTACCGTATCGGCGCCGGCTGCCACTTGTGCTTTTAAATAATCAATGGTGATATCGGTAATTTTTTGCAACAGCGTATGGGCCAATTGCGGCTGGGTATAGGCAAACTGTTTGGCTTTGTCCCATGTTTTGCTGCCCTTGCCTTCTACCATGTAACAAAGAATTGTCCACGGCGCACCGGCAAAACCAATCAGCGGCACCCTACCATTCAATTCGCGTTTTGTCATGGCCAAGGCATCCATCACATATTTTAAATGATGTTCGGCATCAGCCGTATTTAGTGCATCAATGTCTTGTTGGGTTTTGATGGTTTTTGGAAGCGAGGGGCCTTTGCCTTCCTCCATTAACACCTCTACACCCATGGCCTGCGGAATCACCAAGATATCAGAGAAGATGATGGCTGCATCCACACCCACCTGGTCGATGGGTTGCAAGGTAATTTCAGTGGCCAGTTCCGGCGTTTGACAACGGGTGAAGAAATCATACTTCTCTCTTAACTTGATATAATCCGGCAAATACCGGCCTGCCTGGCGCATCATCCACACGGGCGGGCGTTCAACTTTTTCCTTTCTCAGAGCTCGTAATAAAAGATCATTTTTCAACGCTGTCATATACTGGTTTTCTGTGCTTGTTATTTGTTTGAAGTGAGGTAGTTGATAGCATCCCGCGTCATGTCTACTTTGTCAACCTTATTGGCAACAATTATGTTGCGGCCTTTGTTCTGCCGGATGGCCTCTTCGGTGGTTTTTCCAATGGCAAAGAGTACAGTTGATTTCGACGGTTTATTGGTAGAAAAGAATGCATTCACCGCACTGGGGCTAAAGAATAAAATACCATCGTACTCCTTTGTTAGCGTGGCGGGTGTTTGTTCTGTTTCATACACCACCACTTCTTCTATTTTGCCGCCTTCCGAACGGATCTTGTTGGGCAGTTCATCCCGGCGAATGTTGCCGCAAAAAAATACCACGTCTCTCACGCCGTCGTCAATCAGGCGTTCGCCTAAATGTTTCCCATAATCAGCCGTCGCAACAATTTTATCGCTGCCCCAGGCCTCCTCAATCAGTTTGCGGGTTGTATTGCCGATGGAATAAATTTTCCAGTCAGGAGTGGCATCAATCTGTTCCGCTACGGCTTCCACTGCATTCATGCTGGTGAAAACAACGGTGTGTTTTTCGGATGCTAATGTTTTGATGCGCTGAACCAAGGCTTCATCTTGGATTGCCTTGGTGGCAATGAAAGAAAGTTCTTCAATAACAACGCCTTTTTTCGCACCTTCCTCCACCACAGCCTTGGGCAGCGGACGGGTACTGAGCAAATATTTTTCAGACTTTCCCATTCCGAACCGTTTCTATGATGTGTTGTGCTTTGGGATCGTTCAGGAGTTGACGAGCCGCATCTTCGCCAAGATGCAAACTTTCGTTTTTGAGCTTTTCCAGTTCCAATTCTATTAAATCACTACCATCCGGACTGCAGATATTTCCGCGGAAAGAAATGGCATCTCCCTTTACTTCAGCCAGGGCGCTGATTGGGGTAGAACAGCCGCCCATCAACACACGTAAAAAATCTTTTTCAAGCTTAGTGCAAAGTGCTGTGGCTTCGTCGTTGAACGATTGACAGGAATTGAATGCGTAATCATCGCCTTCTCTGCACACCACCATAATGGCACCCTGCGAGGGAGCCGGCAACATCCAATCCAGATCAATGGATTGTTCAGGGCGAAGATTGATGCGTTCCAAACCGGCAGCAGCGAAGATGGCGCCGTTCCAATTACTCTCCGCCAACTTGCGCAAACGTGTATTCACATTCCCGCGAAGGTTCTCGGTGTGATGATGCGGAAAACGATGCAACCATTGCGCTACCCGGCGAATACTTCCCGTAGCGATGGTAGAAACAGAATCAGGATCTTCTAAAAAATCGATTCCATCCTTATAAACCAAAATGTCTTTATGTGAAGCTCTTTTTAAAACAGCGGCCTGCTGTATGCCCTGTGCCAGTTGTGTTGGTACGTCTTTCATGGAGTGCACGGCAATGTCGATACGGTTGTTCAACAGTGCAGCGTCCAATGTTTTGGTGAAAACACCCGTTACCCCCAATGCATACAGCGGCGTTACGGTATCAATATCGCCTTCACTTTTCATATATACCAACTCAGAGGGAACGCCGGCTTCTTTGAGTAAGCCTTGCACCAATGTAGCCTGCCACACAGCCAATTGGCTGTCTCTTGTTCCAATACGTAAAGGGTTCATTAATTTTTGGCGTTGATAAATTCGTTCAGTGCAGAAAGGTACTGACAGCCTCGCTGATTTTGCACCTTTACTTTTCCGGCCGTTTCGTTCAGCACCCGCTGAATATGGCCGTCAATCTTTTTGGGGCAGGTAGTGGTTTGAACGTAATGCGGATGCGTATACAAGGCTTTCAAAGTGGACTTAAGTTGCTTCAGCATCGGTACATGCTTGCGCATTTCGCACCAATCCTGAAATTCCAGCATCAGTTCTGAAATAATTCCTTTGGCCTTGGGTACTTCAGCCATACGCATTTTCAGGGTTTCATCTTTCAGCTTGCTCAGCATGTCCACGTTTACCATGCGTACATTCGGTAAAGTTTGCGCATCGTCGGCAACGTTATACGGAATAGAAAGATCAAGAATCACTTTTTCACCCTTGCCTTCCAGGTGATGTTTTAAAATCACGGGCTGCGCCGAATTGGTAGCCACCAGCACAATGTCGGCAGCATCCAGTTCTGCATCCAGGCTATCAAGCGAAGCGCAACGAAGTCCCAGTTCATCGGCCAGCGCAGCGGCTTTCTCCGGCGAACGGTTGATGAGTGTAATATCTTTTGTACCCAGGTAATCCACCAGGTTTTTACAGGTGTTGCGGCCAATCTTGCCTACACCCAGCAATAAAATCTTTTTACCGGAAGGATTTACCACCCGGTTCATGATATATTGCACCGCAGCAAAAGAAACCGAAACGGTTCCGCCGCTAAGCGATGTACTGTTCTTGATAATCTTTGACGATTGCAGTACGCAGTTGATCAGTCGCTCTGTAAAGGCACCCACAAAGCCCTGCTCTTTGGCAAACTTCACGGCGGTTTTCAACTGGCCAACGATTTCGTAGTCGCCAAGAATTTGCGAATCGAGACCGGCACCTACGTTAAACACATGTTCAACCGCCTCAATACCGTTTTTGATGTAAGCTGCCTTTTTGAAGATTACCGCATCGCCAGCCGTTTGTGAACAAAGCAGGTCTACCAGTTGTTGACTGCTGTGAGCAAATCCGTAAATCTCGGTGCGATTGCAGGTAGAAAGAATGAAAATCTCGTTCAATCCCTGTTGCGAGGCCAGTGTCAGGATAGCATTGTATTGCTCGTGACCAATGGCAAATTGGCCGCGAACCGATGCATCAGACTTTTTATAGTTGATACCTGCTACGTAAAAGTTGGGGATATTTTTGAAGTACTGATTTTCCA
This sequence comes from Flavisolibacter longurius, assembly GCA_014163555.1. Classification (GTDB taxonomy): domain Bacteria; phylum Bacteroidota; class Bacteroidia; order Chitinophagales; family Chitinophagaceae; genus Flavisolibacter. The sequence goes on along the minus strand of JACJGO010000008.1, from coordinate 83,476 downwards.
TTCTCAATTCGTCAACAGCGATGGTGCAAAAGTAATTTGGGGAAACGCCGTAGCCTAAAAACTTTGTCATTAGACTGTCATTTGAAAACCTGATTTTCATCAGTTTGCAAAGGGGCGACACCAATTGACAGAAAACCTATATGAATTGTAAATACGGATTGAAGCAATAATTGGTTGTGTCGATTTAAAATAAAATGAGGGAACTATGAAAGGAATTTCTTCCAAATTGGTTAAAGAATCAGCAAAGTCTTTCCTGTTCCCTTTCGTGTAACCCGTGAAAAAATTCGTGTTTACATTCCGGGATTACTTTTGCACAGATTATGAAGCGAGCAATTGTTATAATGAACCTGGGTTCACCCGATTCCACAGAAGTAAAAGATGTGAAGCGCTACCTCGATGAATTCCTGATGGATGAAAGGGTGATTGACAAACCCTGGTTACTGCGTGCCTTGTTGGTAAAAGGAATCATTGTGCCATTCCGGGCACCCAAATCGGCCGAAGCCTACAAATCTATCTGGACAGAGAAAGGGTCGCCACTGATTGTTATTTCCGAACAATTGCGGGATGCCTTAAAAAAAGAGTTGGAAGAACCGGTGATGATTGCCATGCGATACGGTAACCCATCGCCGAAAGCAGCTTTTGACGAGTTGGTAAAGAAGAACCCTGACCTCGAAGAAGTGATTGCTATTCCGATGTACCCACATTATGCCATGAGTTCTTACGAAACAGCAGTGGAATACGCAAAGGAGCAGCACGAAAAAGGCGGCTACAGTTTTAAGCTTACTACCATCAAGCCTTACTACGACAACGAAGATTACATTCATGCGCTTTGCGAAAGCATAAAACCGCATTTGGAAGGTGAATGGGACCATGTCCTCTTTTCTTACCACGGTGTGCCCGAACGGCATATTTACAAGGGTGATATCACCGGCCAACATTGCCTGAAAGTGCCCAATTGCTGCGATGTGGCCTCGCCGGCGCACCAGTATTGCTACCGCCATCAATGCTGGGTTACTACAAAAATTGTAGCAGAGCGGCTGAACATCCCAATGGACAAACTCACCTTCTCCTTCCAGTCACGCCTGGGCCGTGATCCTTGGCTGCAGCCGTACACCGCACAGAAATTTGAAGAATTGCCAAAGCAGGGTATCAAAAAACTGTTGGTGGTTTGCCCGGCCTTTGTCAGTGATTGCCTGGAAACCCTGGAAGAAATTGCCGAAGAAGGAAAAGAAACCTTTCTGCATGCCGGCGGCGAAAGCTTTGAAATGATCCCTTGCCTCAATGTGCACCCGCTTTGGGTTAGCGCATTGGCTAAGTGGGTGAAGGAGTATGTTGACGGAAGCAGGGAGATGGTACTTGACTAATTATTGATTGCTGATTATTGATTATCGCCGGCATGCATCCATTAAACCGCTACCATGTACGCTTACTTAAAAGCCCTCCATATTATCTTTATCGTCACCTGGTTTGCAGGCATGTTTTACATCGTCCGGCTGTTTATTTACAATGCGGAGGCGAACGATAAAGCAGAGCCGGAAAAGGGAATTTTGCAGCGGCAGTTTTCCATTATGATCAAGCGACTTTGGCTGGGCATTACCTGGCCATCTGCTATTCTTACCCTACTCTTTGGTCCCTGGGTGATGCTGAAAGGAAACTGGCATGCAAACCTCGCTACTGAAGGCGGCCGGTGGCTTCTGGTAAAGCTAATATTTGTGGTGCTCCTGTATTTCTATCATTTTTCGCTGCATGCTATTTACAAACAACAAGCGACCGGCATCTTTCGCTATTCTTCTCAAAAATTACGTGTATGGAACGAGGTGGCTACCCTTTTTCTCGTACCGATTGTGATGCTGGCAACGGTAAAGTCCAGCCTCAGTTGGTTGTGGGGACTCATTGGATTGGTTGGATTAATCGTTGTTTTAATGAGTGCCATAAAAATCTATAAGATGGTCCGCACTAAATAGCAAGCATAACTATCAGGCTTCTACACCGGACATCTGCCGGTCGACCCGTTCCAGCAGGTCGCTGTAGTCAAATGGCTTCGGTAAAAAATCATCCGCGCCGATCCGTTGCAGGTTGGTGTTTTCAGACTCAATGCCCGACATCATGATAATCTTAATGCCATTGGTGTTAGGATCTGCTTTTAACTGGCTGCACAATTCCCGGCCATCTTCCTCTTTGATAAAAACATCCATCATGATCAGCGAAGGCTGATGGATTTTTATCTTTTGCATGGCTTCTTCTATGCAACAGGCCTGAACCACGGTATATCCCTGGCCTTTTAAAATGATCTGCACAATCAGAAGCAGGTCCTTATTATCATCCAGCAACAGTATTTTTCTTTCCCTCACAACATCGAATTTGCCCAGTTCTTCCCAAAAACCTTTCCAAACTTGTGCAAGAGGCAAACGGTTGTAAAAAATGAAAAAGGAGTAAAGACAGCAGATATATCAGTGATGATTGTTTTCGATGGCGAGAATAATGCTTTTCACCACATCGTCGTGCCAAGGCTGAGCCTGCCAGTCATCCGCTTTTTTTTCGAGAAGAATTTCGTCAGGAAGGTCATCCCGCTTTCCGTTGGTTGTACGAAGAACGGCCTTGTAGCTTCTTTCACTCTCTTTTTGCATATGGTAGGAAGCCAATGAACCACCTACCGACATCACACAGAAAAATTCCATAAGGCGAGGTTTCCAATTCCTGCGCAAAGTTCAGCCGATATATTGACCTTACCAACAGCAGAAAGTGCTTACGTGGCTAATTATTTTGCAGAATACCTTGCCCGTCGGCTGCAATCTGCTTTTCAGCCTGTAAAAAACGTAGCACTTTCCATGTTTTTTCTTTCTTAATGGAAGACAGATCAGCTACAAGTTGTTCAGCCGTCACCTGCTTTTGCGCAAGGTGAAGCCTTATAGCATGGGCAATGGAAGTAAATTCCTCAGCCGAAAAATCATTGGATTTGGAAGCCAGACAAACATCACATATTCCGCAAGGGTTCGCTTCATTATCACCAAAATATTGGCTGATAAACTGGCTTCGGCAGGAACTCTTTTTCAGGTACGCAACCATTGCTTTAACCCGCTCCATAAAATGCTCCTTGCGTTCCTGGTAGGCTTTCAGATCCATTTTCAGATCGCGGGTGGCTACGCGGTTTTTCCGCAAAACCAGTTGCGGCTCGTCGCTCTGCGGTGTATAACGGATCACGCCAAACGCAGCAATGCGGCTTAAGTGCTGCCGGATATTTTTTTCATCTTCCTGTAGCAGTTTAGCCACCAGCATTTCTGAAATAAAGACCGGGAAATCAAATATTCCTTCATACGTACGAAGCAAAGTGGTCAGCAAGGTTTCATGCTCCGGGTGACTTTGGTAAAACGCATAGAGTTGTTCCTTGTTGGTGGTGAACCCCAATGATGAAGGTGTAAAATTCTTTTCATTGTATTCAATCCAGCCATCGCTTTCCAAGGCCTGCAGGGAATAAAGGGCCTGGTGGACATTCAGCTTAAAATTCCGGACAAAGGTTTCGAAGTGAAAAGTATAGCTACGGTCCTGGCCCGAATGCACCGGAATCTGCAAAAAGTTGTTCATCGCATCGTACACCGTCTGAATGGTTTCAAACGTTGGATACCGGTTGATGTGCAGGTTTTCCAATTCCTCCACGTCTTTTTGCTGATACAATAAAACAGCGTAGGCTTTTTTGCCGTCCCGGCCGCAACGGCCCGCTTCCTGGTAATAGTTCTCCAGGCAATCCGGCGCATCCATGTGTACAACAACCCTTACATCGGGCTTGTCAATGCCCATTCCAAACGCATTGGTACAAACAACAATGCGGGTTTTGTTGTCAATCCAGTCCTGCTGGCGTTTAGCCCGCTCATCCTGTGGAAGCCCCGCATGGTAAAAATTAGCAGAGATACCATGCATCTGCAGTAGCGAAGCAACCTCAATTGTGCGCTTGCGGGTTTTGCAATACACAATGCTGCTGCCGCTTACTTTTTTTAAAATGTCGACAAGCTTTGTCGCCTTTGCATCCACATCAAATACAGAATAAGAAAGATTCTTTCGCTCAAACGATTGGTGGAAGACGGCCGTTTTTTTCAACTGAAGCTTTTCGCAGATATCCCGCTGTACCCGTTCCGTGGCCGAAGCCGTTACAGCCAAAATGGGCACATCCGGCAGTTCTTCCCGCAGGGCTGCAATCTTTAAATAGGAAGGGCGAAAATCATATCCCCATTGCGAAATACAATGCGCTTCATCAACTGCAATTAGATTAATATCAAAGGCAGGAAGATATTCCCTGAAAAGCGAGGTTTCTAACCGCTCTGGTGATACGTACAGAAATTTGAAGTACTCCTGCCGTGCATTTTCCAGTGTCCGGATAATATCTTTTCGCTGCATGCCGGAATAAATGACCAAGGCACCGATGCCCCGCTTTTTCAGGTTCTCTACTTGGTCTTTCATCAGGGCAATCAGGGGCGAAACCACGATGCAGATACCTTCCTGCGCTAATGCAGGAACCTGGTAGCAAATCGATTTACCGCCACCGGTAGGAAGCAAGGCCAGCGTGTCTTTACCGGCTAGTACAGCGTTAATAATATCCTCCTGTTGCGGCCGAAACGCATCATATCCCCAGTATTGCCTTAGTATCGAAAGGCTGCTCTCCATGCCCTGCAAACATGCGGTTTAATTTTCTTTCAGCAAACTCTCTGTTTGCGAATAACAGGTTGATACCAGCGACAGCACATCAACCGTTTGTCTTTCTGTCACCAGGTTTAGTTCGACTAAAATTTCTACGGCCGCATCAATTACGATATAGGCGTTTTTTGCCTTCAACAACAACTTTCGTTTTGCTTTTCCTTTTTTTGAAAACATTCCCTGCGAAACAGAAAGATGGGCTGTAAGAGCTGCATTGCGGATATAGAAAACAAGATTGGGCTTTTCATCGGCCGGCAACTCCTGTGTTAAAGCATAACAGGAAAGTACCAGCTTTTTGGAGGAGGTGAAAATGTCGTGGCGGTTATTATAGGGGTTCTCGTCCATTAGCTGATCGGTATGGGAAAATAAGCAATCCAGCACAGATCTGCATCAGAGAACATTCTTTCGGTACAGCCGTACTGAGTTTACGCCCAGTACCACATCGCTGAAGCCCATTACCAGTGCCGCAAAAGTTGGATTCAACAAGCCTACCGCAGCAATCGGTATCGCAACGATGTTGTAGGCAAACGCCCAAAACAGGTTTTGCTTAATAGTTAGATAGGTGTGTCGTCCCAATCCAAGGGCTGTTGGCAGTTTCTTCAGGTCGCTGCCCATAAGCACCACATGCGCACTTTGCATAGCCATTTGCGAAGCTTCGCTCATGGAGACGCCAATGGTTGCTTTGGCCAGTGCCGGCGCATCGTTGATGCCGTCACCAACCATCAGGGTCGGAGCCGCAGCCGAAAGGTCTGCTACCTTCCGAAGCTTTTGCTCCGGCGTTTGTTCGGCTATCACTTCCTCAATTCCAAGGGCGTCGGCTATCTGTTTGCACTTTGCATAAAGGTCGCCGCTCAAAAGGATGGTTTTCACCCCTTTTGCCTGCAGGTACTGCACCACCTCTTTTGCTTCGGGCCGCAGTTCGTCCTGCAGGTCTATCCAGCCAAGAAGTTGACCGTTGCGCAGCAGGTAAACGTTATGGTCTTTATCGGTCGCCACTGCTTGCGCTATCTTATATGATCCGATGGTGTATTCTGCGCCCTGCATATCGGTGGCTTGTAAACCAAGTCCTTTGATTTCTTCAATCTTTTTCCAGCGGATTTCATCTTTTGTACGCCAGGCAGCGGCAATGCTTTTGGCCAGGGGATGCGATGAGTATTTTTCCAGCGAATACACAATGCGTTTGAATTCTTCTTCCGTTAACACGCCTTCGGTAAACTGAAAACGGTGAATAGAGAACTTTCCTGTTGTCAGCGTGCCGGTTTTATCAAACACAGCCTGTTTGACGTCCTTGAACAATTCCAAACTCCTGGCATTGCGAAACAGGATACCGTTGCGGGCTCCGCGGCCCAGCCCTACAGCAATAGCGGCCGGCGTAGCCAATCCCATGGCGCAGGGACAGGCAATCACCAAAACAGCAATACTGCGCAACAAGGATGGTGTGAATTCACCCAATACAATCCAGTTTACAGCGAGGGTAACCAGTGCGATGGCAATAACAGTGGGAACAAAAATAGCACTGATGCGATCGGCCAGTTGTTGCACGGGCGGCTTTTCGCCCTGGGCTTTTTTCACCAGGTTGATAATGCCTGACAGCACCGTATCGCCACCAACGGCCGTTACCTGCGCTTTCAGCGAGCCGTCTTCCACAATACTGCCGCCAATGATAAAATCTTTCTTTTGTTTGGAAACAGGCAGGCTTTCCCCGGTTAGCAAGGCCTCGTTTACCTGGGCTTCACCCCATAATATTTTACAGTCCGCAGGTACCTGTTCACCGGTATTGATCTGCACAAGGTCGCCTACTTTCAACTGGGTATTTTCAATCGGGAAAATGATCTCCTGATGCTGATCGTCAAAGGCGATCATGTTGGCCATTATCTTTTGCGATTTCACCAGCGCCGTCAGTGATTTTTGTGTCCGTTGTACCGAGGCGTGTTCGAGGTATTCGCCAAAAAATACAAGGGTAATGATGGTAGCCGACGTCTCGAAAAACAGGTAATCATCACCCAGGCCCATAATAGCACCAACAAGGCTATAAACAAAGGCAGCCAAAGCGCCCAGGGCAATCAGCACGTTCATATTGGGAATGCCATTGCGCAGGCTTTTAATGGCCGAACGGCCGAAAAAAGACATCCCCACATAAAACACCGGAAGCGTTAGGGCCAGTTGCACCCAGGGGTTCATCAGAAAATGAATATGCAGCCCCGGGATCATGTGCAGCATCAGAATGGCAGTAAAGGGCAAACAGAACCAAAAGCGCTGAATATGATTGCTCAAAAACGGTTTTTTCGTTTCCGTTTGGATGGTATCATTAGCCTCAACTTTATAGCCCATAGACTCGATAGCCCTGGCCAGTTCCTTTGGTTTTTCCGCCTCCACCACTTCAAATGATACATCGCCGTCAATGGCGTTTACCGATACGTTTTTAGCGCCTTTATTCTGCAGGTATTTATTGATAGTCAGGGCACAATTGGCGCAATGCATCCCTTCTACTTTCCATTGAATCTTTTCCATTTGGTACTCCTTGTAACTCAGTTTTACAAAGGTACCCACGGTCATTCCGGCGGAAAATGACCTGCCTCATTATCTTTTCAACGCCGTTGCAAACAGGCGTTAAATTTGTGCATGGACGTTGCAATTTCTCTTGATGAATTGTCCTCATTTGCTAAGCGTTTTTGGGACTATATAGGCGACACGACGGTTTTTCTTTTTTATGGTGAGATGGGTGCCGGAAAAACCACAATTATTGAGGCGCTTTGCGCTGCGAAAGGCGTGAACGAGCGAATGGGCTCACCTACGTTTTCTATCATCAACCAGTATGCGTACGCTGAAAACGGGCAGGAGAAGACCATCTACCACATTGACCTTTACCGCCTGAAAGATGAAGAGGAGATCATACAGGCCGGTGTGGAAGACTGTGTGTACAGCGGTTCCATTTGTATGGTAGAATGGCCGCAGAAAGCACCGGGACTATTTGATGCCGAGGCTGTCAGCGTGTTTCTTGAACCCATCAGCGACACGCAGCGCAGGGTAAAAATCAGCCTTCCCGGCGGCAGTCTGCCGGAACAATTGTAATTTGAGCCATTAATCGGTATAGACCAACTTCTTATGTCGTCAAAGCCAGTTGTCAGCACGTCATTTAGTTACGAGACCTTAGAGGAAACGCTTGATATTAAACCCAAGGGGGCCCAGCTTCACATCGGCTTGCCCAAGGAAATTGCTTTCCAGGAAAACCGGGTGGCCTTAACGCCGGATGCTGTGGGTGTACTGGTGAGCAACGGCCACCAGGTAACGATTGAACACAATGCCGGTGAGGGTGCTCATTTTGCCGACCGTGATTACAGCGAAGCCGGCGCCCGGATTGTGTACAACCGTGAGGAGATCTTCAAAGCACCCATCCTTGTAAAAAGTGCACCGATTATTGACGAAGACCTGCCGCTGCTGCAATATAACCAGATGATAATCTCTCCCATTCATCTTAGTATTCTGAAAGCAGAATTGCTGCAAAAGATGATGGAAAAAAGGGTGACGGCTATTTCGTTTGAAAACCTAAAAGACGATGGCGGCTCCTACCCTATCGTACGCAGCATGAGCGAAATTGCCGGCAGTGCCGTTATGCTGATTGCCGGTCAGTACCTTAGTTCGGCCAACCACGGTAAAGGTGTTTTACTCGGTGGTATTTCAGGCATTGCACCAACCAAAGTCATTATCATTGGCGCCGGTATTGTGGGCGAAAATGCAGCAAGAGCTGCGCTTGCGCTGGGTGCTTCCGTAAAAGTTTTTGACAACAGCGTGTACCGGTTGAAACGCCTGCAGGATGTGCTGGGCCATCGCTTGTGGACCTCGGTTATTGAACCCCGCCTGTTGGCAAAACAATTAAAAACCTGCGAGGTGGCGGTAGGCGCCTTGAGTAACGAAACGGGACGTACACCAATTGTTGTAACCGAAGAAATGGTAAGCAGCATGCGTACCGGCAGCGTGATTATTGATGTCAGCATCGACCGCGGCGGTTGCTTTGAAACTTCGGAAATCACAACACATCAAAGCCCTATTTATACCAAGTACGGCGTAATCCATTACTGCGTACCCAATATCCCTTCCGGTTTTGCCCGTACGGCTTCGCAGGCTATCAGCAATGTGCTGATGCCCCTGCTGCTGGAAGCCGGCGACGATGGTGGTTTTGAACATATGGTATGGCACCGGGTGCACCTGCGCAGTGGCATTTACATGTTCAAAGGTGCCCTGACGAATTTTTATTTAAGCGAACGGTTTAATTTAAAATATACCGATCTAAATCTGCTAATTGCAAGCCAGCGGTAAAGCCTCCGGCCCCCACCTAACCTCCCCGATGGGGCAGGGATAGCCAACGCACAGACCCTCGCTTTTGCACGATACAATTTTAGCCTCTGCCAGTTTTTTGGTGGAGGCTTTTTGTTTTTTTACGTAAACACAATTCTCAGTATTCAATACACAATGATCAATTCTCAAATAAGAAAACAATACATCCTTCCATTTCCTAATCCCGATGGTTCAGCGCCTTATTGCGCATGTGCTAACGTTTCTCTTTACAGTAGGAAAAGGATAGCGCAATACAGCGCCTACAGTATTTTGCTTAATCGGCCGATTGAGCTTTTTGCATCTCTCAGCCAAGAGTGACGCTAAAAGCTGAAGAGAAAGACTATTTGTAAAACGAATCAAGCAACCACTAAAGATTGGCTTTTGTGCGCTGGCCTTGGAAAAAGCAGCGGAGCGTTTGCTTTTTCCTTGAACTTTTGGCTCCACCTTTTCTTTCCAAAAGAAAAGGTGGAAATGGACCTATAGAAATGAAAGGCCAAATCTAAAAGCAACCTCACCGCCCATTCTATCAACAGCCAATCACACAACCCTCGAAGACGCTGCATTCTTGTAGTCCACTATCGAAATCACCTCCTTACAAAAACTATATTCCACGGCATCATTCGAACAAACAATCACCAACCTGTCGCTACAAAACCGCTGTATCAGCGAATGATACAATTCAATCCCGGTCAGATCCAGGTTACTACAGGGTTCATCCAATAAAACAATAGCTGTATCCGAAAAAATAGCCTGTGCCAACTTCACCCGCTGCTTCATACCAGAGGAAAAAAAACGGATCTGTTTGCCGGCAGCGGCATCCAGTCCTACCTCGCGGATAATATCGTTTGATGTAAAAGCAGAAAGAAACGGTTTAAACTGATTGTGAAAATCCAGAAACTCCAGCAGGGTCATCTCTTCAATCACATCCAGGTAAGGAGCACAAAACGAAAGCTGCTTGTAAACATCGTCATTTGCCAATTGCTCATTGCCCATTGCATATTGGATGGTACCTTCGCTCAACTGCAGCATGCCGCCTATGGCTTGCAATAAAGTTGATTTACCGGACCCGTTGGGTCCTGTAATGGCATACGCATGAGAAGATGAAAATTCGAGGGTGACGCTTTTATAAATCCATTCGCGGTTAAAGCGCTTGCCGGCGTTTTTCAGGTTAATTTTCATCCACGCCGTCTTTTGCATAGCGCTTGATTACACCGGTTCTGGACGATTGCACAAATTGAAGGATCTCGTCTTTTACGTCGCCATCCGGCACTTCGGCTTTGATCCGTTCTATCGCACTGCTCATGCTGTGGTTGCCCACAAAAAGCAGGTGGTAGATCTGGGAAATGGTATCGATCTTTTCCTGTGAAAAAGCTCTGCGTTGAAGGCCTACGATGTTTAGTCCTGCATAGCTCATCGGCTCGCGGGCCGCTTTGATATAAGGTGGCACATCTTTGCGAATAACCGTGTGCCCGGCAATATAAGTGTGGGCACCAATGCGGGTAAACTGGTGGGCGCCGGCAAGGCCACCGATAATGGCATAATCACCCACTTCTACGTGACCTGCCAGTTGAACGGCATTGGCCAGGATCACATGATCACCTAAAATGCAATCATGCGCCACGTGGGCATACGCCATCAGCAGGCAATGTTTGCCTATAACAGTTTTGAATTTATCTTTTGTACCGCGGTTTACGGTTACACATTCCCGTACGGTAGTATAGTCGCCGATTTCAGCAATAGTTTCTTCGCCAACAAATTTCAGGTCCTGTGGTACGCCGCCTATAACGGCGCCGGGGAAAATCTGGCAGCCTATGCCAATCCGGCTGTAGGGCATGATCACGGCATTGGACATGATATGGCTTTCATCGCCAATCACCACGTTATCGTGGATCATGGCAAACGGCTCAATGGTTACGTTGTTTCCGATTTGTGCGTTAGGATGTATGGATGCCAGCGGAGAGATCATAGTTTTTCTTTGGGTTTCTTTACAATTTGCGCAACCATGTCAGCCTCGCAGACCAGCTTGTCGCCAACAAAGATGGTTCCTTTCATTTCGCAGATACCGCGACGAACGGGATTCATTAGTTCCATCTTTAAAATAAGTGTGTCACCGGGAACCACTTTGTTCTTGAATTTACAATTATCAATCTTCAGAAAATACGTATCGTAGGTATGATCCGGATCGTCAGGAATGGTTAGAATGCCACCGGTCTGCGCCAGCGCTTCTACCTGCAACACGCCAGGCATGACGCAGTTGCCGGGAAAATGCCCCTGGAAGAAAGGCTCATTGTAGGTTACATTCTTCACGGCCACTACCATTTTTTCATCCAGATGAATGATCTTATCAATCAGCAGGAAAGGATAGCGGTGCGGCAGCTTTTTTTCAATGGCATGAATATCGTACACCGGCGGCTGATTGGGATCGTAAGCCGGAATGGCCGCTTTATTCTTGAATTTTTTTAAGTGCTCTTTTATTTTTTTGGCAAAAGCCACATTGCTGGCATGTCCCGGGCGATTGGCAATGATATGCGCCTTGAACGGCATGCCTACCAGCGCAAGGTCACCCACAACATCCAGCAACTTGTGCCGGGCCGGCTCGTTGGGAAAACGCAGCTCCAAGTTGTTCAGGATGCCGCCTTCGGCCACCTTTACATTTTCTTTCTGAAACACTTTTGAAATGCGCTGCACCTGTTCGTCCGATACTGGTTTATCCACCACCACAATGGCGTTGTTGATGTCTCCGCCCTTGATGAGGTTATTGTCGATCAGGTATTCCAGCTCGTGAAAAAAACAAAACGTACGGCAGGGAGCAACCTGCGTATTAAAATCAGCGATATGTTTTAAATCAGCATGCTGCGTGCCCAGCACCGGCGAATTAAAATCAATCAATGTATTGATGCGATAACCGTCGTAGGGCAGGGCCACCATCTCCACTTTCTTTTCCTCGTCCACAAACACAATATTGTGCTGAAGGGTGTAATACACCTTGGGCGCATCCTGTTGTTTTACACCTACCTGCTGAATCAGTTCAATAAAAGGTTCGGCGCTGCCATCAAGGATAGGCACTTCGGCCGCGTTGATTTCTATCACCACATTATCGATACCATTGCCCACGAGAGCAGCCATCAGGTGTTCGATAGTGCCAACCCGGGCCCCATTTGCTTCAATCGTGGTGCTGCGGTTGGTCTCCACCACATTGTCCACATCGGCTTTTACCGTAGGTGCATTGGGAAGATCAACCCGCTTAAAAACAATGCCTGTATTGGGTTCGGCAGGCAACAAACGAATGGCAACGGTTTGGCCGGAATGAATGCCAACGCCGCTCATAGAAACCTCGGAGGCAAGCGTTTGTTGCACTTCGGAAAGATTCGACTGCATGCGGCGAAAGTATGAAACAATTCGGCTCATTCTATAAGAACATTTTAACCGCCATGCCCTGTTTTGAACTGTTATAACCTTCTAAAAATGACAAAGCTGTGAAAGTGTCGTGAACGCATAAAAAACGTTCGTCGTATTTTCGTGCCCGCATGCAACGACCCGTCACGTCCGAGATTATGGCCGCCGCCGCCAGCCTCACAACCGCTGTGTTGTACGAGGAGAGCCGCCATATTGCAGGTTCTTTGCATTATTCCATCAAGCGTTTTGCCAAGCCAGCCACCTGGATGGGCGACGAACAAGGCCAGCTTGCTTATCATTACAGCAGCGCTAAACCCGAGAACAATTATATCGAGCTGCGCTTTTGCCTTGTTGGTAATATGTATTGCACCAAGTACCGTTACGAGTGTAATTTCTGCAAAGCCAACGAAAGCCACAATTGCGTGGAAAAGGTGGAGACGGTTGATTTTATTTCGTTTGCTTTTTCGTCAACCCTGCTTGAGCAATTTGCCCGGCAACATATCGAAGGGCAACCCTTGCACGAAAAAGTCCTTTCGTTTCAGCACAACACGTCATTTTCCCGAACCATCAGTCTTTGCGGCCGTACCCGCATGGTGCTGGAAGGTTTGCTGAATCACAACTACAGCGGTAGCCTGGAAAATATTTTCGTGAATGCACAAACGCAGATGCTTCTTCTTCACAGCCTCGATTGCATGGATGAAAAAGCACTGGAGGTGATTACCTGCAAGTTTCTGAACAATGAAACGGACCGAGAAAAAGTAGCCAAGGCCCGCGAGGTTCTCCTGCAACACATTGGCGAGCCCATAACCATCAAGCAATTGAGCCGCAAGGTGGCCATGAACGAATGTTACCTGAAAAAAGGGTTCAAGGAAATGTTCGGCACCACCATCTTTGACTTTTACCAAAGCCAACGGATGGAACATGCCCGGTTCCTGCTGTATGAAAGAGGAATTTCCGTTACCGAAGTTTCGTCTCTATTGGGCTACTCTTCTATTTCGCATTTTTCCACTGCATTTAAAAAGCATACGGGCCTGAAGCCTTGCGAACTGCTGCTCCGGTAGTGTTTTGGTGAATGGTGAGTGGTCAGTGGTGAGTTTTGAACGAATCACTTTATCATCGCCATAACACCGATCATAAGTACCTTGCCAGCCGTTTAGTAAAGAAACTTAAGATGAAGAAAACCTACTCACCACTGACCACTCACCATTCACCATGCTAAGCCTTTTCACCGCCACTATTCTTCTCGCTGCCGTCCATGCCCTGATCCCGAATCACTGGCTGCCGCTGGTAGCTGTAGCCAAAGCCGAAGGCTGGAAGAAAAAAGATATCACTACCATCACGTTACTGGCAGCAGCAGCGCATGTAACGGGTACCGTGGTGCTGGGCATTATCCTGGGATTGATCGGTAAAGAATTAAAAGAAGAATACGGGCATTCCATCAACGTAGCAACGGCGGTGCTGCTGATTGCCTTTGGATTGATCTATTTCACCGTTAACCTGCCGCACCATCATCACAGCACGCAGGAAGACGTGCAGGACTACAAACGATCAAAGCAAAAATGGATCTGGATCTTTGTGGGCATGATGTTTCTTTCTCCCTGTTTGGAAGTAGAAAGCCTGTTTCTTTCGGCCGGAGCCTTCGGCATGGGCGCTGTGTTTTCGCTGGCCGGTGCCTATGCCGTCATCAGCATCGCCGGTATTTGGCTGCTGGTAAGCCTGGGCATTAAAGGGGTTGATCTTTTACCCGCAGAATTTATTGAACACAATGAAAAAAAGATCAGCGGCGCCGTGTTGATCCTGGCGGGCATCGTTACGTTTTTCTTGCATTGAGGAGGTGAGACATGAGATGTGAATCGTCGAACGTAAAACTGGAGAAGTTTACAAGTTCACGGGTTCACTCGTTCACAAGTTGAACAGCCAATACAAGCTATCGTAAGACAGGTTTAAATTATAGCGACGCTACAGTTTCACCTCTGACGTTTGTCGTTTCACGTCCTCACATTTCCCCTACGCTGTTCGAGTCAACAATTCCCAGTTTTTCTACTGCTAGTTGGGCAGCAATTTGCGAAGCGTCTTTTTTATTGAAGGCTTTGCCCTGGGCAATGGGCTTGCCGTCGATAACGGCAGCGATGGTAAAGAGGCGACGACCGTTCTCCAGCTTTTCATCCACGGTTTCAAACTCCAGAGCCTTGCCGTTTTTATTGGCCCAGCCGTACAATTTGTTTTTGTGATTGATCTCCAAGTTTTCCAGGTCGTCCATGAACATGTGCGGCATCAGGATGCGTTCACCCACCCATTTGGCCGTTTTTTTATAGCCTTTGTCCAGGTAAACAGCACCCACCAGCGCTTCCAGGGTATTTCCAAATATCTGGCTGCTCTTCAGCGATGCATCGGATTTATTGAAGGCCGTCACTTTTTTCAACCCCATCTTCAGCGCAATGTCGTTGAGCTGCTGACGGTTTACCATCTTGCTGCGCATCTCGGTTAAAAAGCCTTCGCCCTTGTAGGGATAACGTTTAAAAAGATAGTCGGCTACCAGTGCACTAAGAATTGCATCGCCCAGGTACTCTAGGCGTTCGTTGTTCTCGTCAATCCCATCTTTTACGGAGCGGTGTGTGAGAGCAGTTTTGTAAAGCGAAAGATTACCGGGTGTATATCCCAATACCCCCTTCAGGTTTTTCTTAAAGGATGGATTGCTGTCTTTCTTATAAAGCGATTTCCAAAAGTCCACAAATGAAAATAAAGATTAATTCAATTTCAAACCCACTAACCCTTACTGGGCTGCATACTTCTTGAAAATCATACAGGCATTGTGCCCGCCAAACCCGAAGGTATTGCTTAAGGCAGCCCGTACAGGCCTGTTCTGTGCCTGGCCAAATGTAAAGTTCAGCCTTGGGTCAATGTCCGGATCATCGGTAAAATGGTTGATGGTGGGGGGCACTGTATTGTGCTGCACGGCCATGATACAAGCAATGGCCTCAATCACACCGGCAGCTCCCAGGGAGTGACCGGTCATGGATTTTGTCGAGGAGATGTTCAGATTGAATGCATGTTCTCCAAATACATCTACGATGGCTTTAATCTCTGCTACATCGCCCAGCGGTGTTGAAGTGCCGTGTGTGTTGATGTAATCGATGTCCGAAGGCTTCATTTCGGCATCTTCCAGGGCACGCATCATTACGTTTTTGGCACCCAATCCTTCCGGATGCGGGGCTGTAAGGTGATGTGCATCGGCGGTAGCACCGGCGCCGCCTATCTCGCAATAGATTTTAGCACCGCGTTTGATGGCATGGCTGTATTCTTCAAAAACAAGCACACCGGCCGCTTCGCCCATGACAAAACCATCGCGGTCTTTGTCGTACGGACGGCTGGCAGTCTTTGGATCATCATTGCGTTCGCTGAGTGCTTTCATGGCATTAAATCCACCAACACCGGCTTCGCTGATCACACTTTCCGAACCACCGGTAACAATGATATCGGCCTTGCCCATGCGAATGAGGTTAAAAGCTTCCATCATGGCATTGGTGCTGGAGGCGCAGGCACTCACCGCCGAAAAGTTGGGACCGCGGAAACCATGGCGCATCGAGATGTGACCGGCCGCAATGTCCAGGATCATCTTCGGTATAAAGAAAGGATTGAAACGGGGTGTACCATCGCCTTTGGCAAAGTTGATCACTTCTTCCTGAAAGGTGATCAGGCCACCAATGCCCGAACCCAGCACAACACCAACACGGTCCACATCCACATTGTCTTTGTTGATGCCGGCATCCAGCATACACTGGTCGGAGGCGGCAATGGCCGTTTGCGAAAAGCGGTCGAGCTTGCGGGCTTCTTTCCGGTCCAGTACACTGGTGGGATCAAAGCCTTTGATCTCGCAGGCAAAACGGGTTTTGAACTTCGATGCATCAAAAAGAGTGATGAAATCACATCCGCTAACGCCGTCCCGTAAATTATTCCAGTAGTCTGTAATGGTATTTCCCAGCGGCGTCAGTGCACCCATACCGGTTACCACTACCCGTTTCAGTTCAATCGTTTTTCCTGCACTCATAGTATTAAAATCAAACGTAAAAAAGCAAAATTCAAAAGGAACGTTGAAGCAGAAGACAAGCTTCTGTCCTTTTACTTTTGAATTTTGAAAGTCCTTGCTCCGCTGTAAAGATAAAACCGCCTTCCGTTACAAGAACATGAAGGCGGATTTGTTATTAAGTTCTATAGCAGAACGGTAATTACTTTGCGTGTTCTTCAAGGTAAGAAACAGCTTGACCAACAGTGGTGATGGTTTCGGCTTGCTCATCAGGGATAGAGATGTTGAATTCTTTTTCGAATTCCATAATCAATTCAACAGTATCCAGCGAGTCCGCGCCTAAATCGTTGGTGAAAGAAGCTTCATTCGTTACTTCCGCTTCATCAACGCCCAGCTTATCAACGATGATCTTTTTTACTCTTGCTGCAATGTCTGACATATTGTAAAAATTTGGTTATAGTGGTGCAAAAATATAGGTTTTTGGAAAAAAACAACTTTCCATCATAAACAACCGCAAAACAGTTTCGCACATTCACCGTTAAGCCCGATGACTTATTCTGCTTTATGCATACCACTTCCTGGTCTTATAGGATAATAAATATATAGAAGTTGTATGCTATGAGTTGATTTGTACCATCAGCCAAATACAATTCACCATAAAAAAGTTAACCCAACAAAAGGTGATTTGCGCTGTAGAACGGATATTTGTAGTTATTGAAGACGATAACCTGATTGCTCATGGCGTTAAAGATCATCGACTACGGCACAAAGGAATACAAGCAAATGCTAAAATTGCGTGATGAAATTTTGCGCAAGCCCCTGGGTTTACATTTTTCCGAGGATGAACTGGAAAAGGAAAGGCACCATATGCACATGGCTGCGTTTGAAGACGAACGAATGTTGGGTTGCTGCATGCTGGTAGAAGAAGATCCCGAAACTGTTCGGCTGCGGCAAATGGCGGTGGTGGATGACGTACAGGGGAAAGGCATTGGCCGGGCCCTGATGCAGTTTGCCGAAAACCTGGCCCGCGACCGCGGCTACAAACGCATTACCATGCATGCCCGCAAGGCCGCCGTTGGCTTTTACGAAAAAATGGGCTACCGCAAAATCGGCGACGAATTCCAGGAGATCACCATTCCGCATTATGTGATGGAAAAAGGATTGTAATCAATTAGCAACAGGCAATGGGCAATAAGCAATGTAGCATTCCATTTGCCAATTGTCCATTGTTTATTGCTCATTTCCTATCATGCCAGCCCACCGAACAAATTTCCGGTTGTTCCCTGTAACGGGGGATTCTTTCCCAGGTGCGCATAGGCTTTTGCCGTCACTTCCCGTCCTCTTGGCGTTCGCATGATAAATCCTTCCTGGATCAGGAAAGGCTCATACACTTCTTCCAGAGTTCCGGCTTCTTCACCAACCGCTGTAGCAATAGTGGTAATGCCCACCGGACCACCTTTGAACTTTTCAATAATGGCGGCCAGGATGCGGTTGTCCATTTCATCCAATCCATGCTCATCCACGTTCAGGGCACGCAAGGCATGTTGGGTAATGCCAAGGTCAATGGTGCTGTCGTTCAGTACCTGGGCAAAATCACGAACGCGGCGCAACAGGCCATTGGCAATACGTGGTGTACCGCGGCTGCGGCGGGCAATTTCGCCGGCAGCATCAGTAGAAATTTCTGCATTTAAGATTTGAGCCGACCGCAGGATGATGCGCTTGAGGGTTTCCGCATCATAATATTCCAAACGCGATTTAATGGCAAAACGTGATAAGAGCGGAGCGGTAAGCAAACCACTTCGGGTAGTAGCGCCAATCAGGGTAAACGGCGACAGGTTGATCTGAATGCTGCGGGCATTGGGTCCGCTGTCGATCATAATGTCGATCTTGTAATCTTCCATGGCTGAATAGAGGTATTCTTCCACCACGGTGCTCAGGCGATGAATCTCGTCGATGAACAACACATCGTTGGGCTGAAGGCCCGTGAGCAGGCCGGCCAGGTCACCGGGTTTTTCAATTACCGGTCCGGAGGTTTCTTTGATGCTTACTCCCATTTCATTGGCTACAATGCGGGACAGGGTGGTTTTTCCCAATCCGGGAGGCCCGTGAAACAGCACATGGTCCAGGGCTTCGCCCCGTATTTTGGCCGCCTTGATAAAAATGCGGAGGTTTTCGATAATCTGCGGCTGACCCGAAAAGTCTTCGATCTGTTTTGGCCGGATGCCATTTTCAAAGTCTTTTTCCGTTGCCGAAAGCCCGTCTTTTGCCGGTTGTAAATTTGGATTTGTCATAATGAGAGAAGCTGTAAGCTATGAGCTGCAAGCTACAAGCTATTTTATGTTTTCACTTGCAATCTTACAGGTAAAATCTTTTGTTCAATAGCTGTAAAGCTAAGGATTTTAGCAAAGAAACAGGCCTAAGAAATGCTTAAAACCGCTGTCTTTCAAGTGCTTTTTCAGTAATGCAAAGTATACCACCCTGCTTTGACAATGCCAATACACCAAGGTGCTGGCAAATAAAAAAAGAGGCAACGCCTGTTGCCTCTTTTTTTATGAAACGATAACTTATTTTTCCCGCAACTGCACGGCAATCCGGCGGTCGGTTTTCCGCTCTTCATCCGATGCCGTAGCGGGCATTTTTGCAAACTCCGATCCATACCCTTCGGCACCTACCAATTGGGCGGCATTGGCACCGGCAGCCTTAATGGCATTGAGCACAGCATCGGCCCGTTGCTGGCTTAACCGCTTGTTGTCGGCAGCGTTACCGGTGCTATCGGTATAGCCACCAATTTTGATCTTGGCCTTTGGATACGCTTTCAATATAGCAGCAATGTTCTGCACCTGTACCTGGCTGGAATCGGTAAGCCTGGCGCTGCCCGTTTCAAAATTGATGTTGTCAAAATCAAACCAGCGTTCTGTTCCCGGTGTACAGGCGGCATCATTCAGGCAGGTAACCAGTTGGTCTTCTACCCCACCCCGGAACGCATTGATCGCGGTATCACCAGCTAACTGCACACGGGTGGTTTCGCGGACTGGCACCGTGGCAACAGGTGTGGTGGCAGCCGCTCCGGTATCCGTTGTAGTTGTCGTAACTGCTGTTGTATCAGCTCCCGTCAATGAAACATCATCATCACCATTGCTTCGGGTTAAAAAATAGATGAGGGCAATGGCGCCCAGTGCCAACAAGAGCCAGGGCAACCAGTTGGTGCGTTTTTCTTCGTGCACTGTTTCTGTACGGCGTGTTTCCGAAACATGGTGTGCTGATGCAGCATGTTCTGCCCTTGGCCCATCGGCAAATAAAAAACCGAGGTTCATACCTGTAGGCAGGGCATTCATGACGGAAGGCTTCTGATCGGCCAGGTAAGCGTTGAGTCCTTGAGGTGAAAGATTTGCCTCCTGCGCATGACGGCCCAACACACCCAGTCCCACCGGTGCCAGCATGCCAAACAATCCTCTGGCTGAATCGGACTTGATGCCGGCGTAATCGGAAATGGCCGAAACAACATTGTTTCCAGCATCGCCAAATGTATTCCGCAGCCAGTTAATGCCATTTGACACAACAGGGCCCATTCCACCGCTGAATAAATTTTGCGGATGCCGAAACGCATTGCCTTCGGCCGCCTCCCGGGCGTCAGCCAGCAAGCCTTGCGAATCTCCTCTTTCAGAACGATTGATAAAAAGGCCCAGCAAAGCGGGAACAGCCGCACTAAGTGCCCTGCTGATGTTGTTGTTGTTTTCGCCAAGATGACTACTGGCTTTGTCAATAAGGTCAGGCGTGAGGTAACTGCGGACGGAATCCAAGAGATTGAAGGCCATAAGGAAGAATTTAAGGTTAAGGGAAAACACACTAGTCCTGACTGCACAGCTTCTCCTAAGTTACTCAATCTTCGTGGAACCATTGTTTGCAAATGTTCAGGCAGGAGATGCATGCGCCATCATTTGCAGAATCAGGTCAGCATCGGGACAATTGGCCAAATAATGTTCCCGTTGCGAGAACGCACAAACGCCGGGGTAATCGCCCCGTTTTCCTTCCATATCCCAGATGATCTGAAAATGCAGGTGCGGCGGCCATTGCCCATTTTCGAAAGGAATACCGAATTCGCAAAACACATCTCCCCTTCGCACAACATCTCCCTCCTGCAGATTTTTCAGGGAGTTCAGGCTGAGGTGGCCATACAGGGTATGAAACGAGACACCTTCCAGTTGATGGGTAAGAATAATTGTGGCGCCGTAATCGCCGTAGGCATTGTTAAACGCAAAGCTGTGCACAATGCCGTCGAGTGGTGCCATTACTTTCGTATGGGGCTTTCCCCAGATGTCCGTGCCCAGATGCAGCCGGCGGGGTTCACCGCCATCCGTGGCATCAAACACCTTGCTGCGACTGTACACTGTACGGTGCTCGTTGTAGCCGCCAATGCCGTACCGGGCGCCGGCATCGGAAAGCTTCCTGTTTACATAATCGGAAAAAAGTTGGGTATTCTCCAGTACTGCATCCGTTAGTTCTGTATTGGAAGCCGTAAAATCCATCAGCAGCAGCCGGTCACCATTCTCCCAGGGCACTACTGGGTGAAAAAGGGTGGCAGATCCTTTCAACAGCTCATTGATGGAATTAACAGACATAACGGTTTTTTGCTGCGAAATAACGGCGATAAAACTATCATGTAGTGAAAAGGAATCTGAAAACCATTTTTCGCTGCTCCAATAAAGGTTTAGGCTTGCACAGGTTGATATGCTTTCTGCCATTTTTCCAGCTTTGGCAACGGAACCGAGGAAAGTAATTTTTCTTCCAAAAGGTTTGCTAAGGTTTCAAAATAAAGAATCACATCTTCCCGCAGGTTTTTTTTCAGCCAGCGAAAACCGCCTGGCAAGGCTTCCAGAACGCTGCGGTCTTCCAGGTACTCCAGGTTATGAATATCCGTTGGGGTCAATCCAAGCTTTTCCAGGTTAGACACCAGCAGATAAGCCGGAGCATTGGTGACGCCGCAATACTCTTCTGCTATTTCAGTCCACTCGCCCTGTATGGTTTGGGCATGCCGAACAATTTCTTCCCGACTCAACTGCGTTACCACCTGCAACAGGTGACCACAGTTGCAGGAACCATGATGCCCCCAGGCATACGGTGCGCCGCTACGAAGATTTTGGGCGGCATCGCGGAGCGCATTGATCAGCGCCAGTGTAGGATAAGCCATGAGCGTATTTTTTGATAAAACAGACAAGGACCAAAATGGTTGCTCGTAAAGCAGCAACCATTTGTATAAAAGTTCCCGCAAAAAAAGTGCTCAATCCATTCAGGCCGGCTTTACAACAAGGCTTGCGGAACCGGATTTTGAATAACGCCGGATGCTTTGTGCAATGAGAATGGAGCCGATAAAACTTGGCAGCAGCCACACCAGAACCGGCGGAAGAAATTTTACATTGGTCACTACAAAAGCTGTCCAGGTGGAAATATACCCCGCCCCCATACTGGTAATATGTCCCGTGATCCAATGCTGTTTTGTGGCAGGTCCACTCCGGAAAAGCCGGATATCGGCAAGGGCAAAACCAATTGAAGTAAGGCCAAACACCAGTGGCACCGGCCAAAAAGAGTTACCGCTTTTTATTTGCCAAAACGCCCAAGTGACCAAGCTGACGCCAAAGAGCAAGGCCGAACCCATGGTTGCCCAGTCTAATGTGGTTGCTTTTTGCGCCGTGCCCAGTTTTTTCAGGTAAAGAATACGATAACCACGTACAACAAAATAGTAACTGAAAAAGCCGACCATGAAAAGAAAAGCGAGGCTTTTTAAAATAGCGATAGCCGTGGCTGTGATAAATACCCCGGTCATGCTCCAGAAAAACCATTTGCCGGAACGGCGATGGCCTTTTCCGCCTTTGTGAGTGGCCGATGCAATGCCGCCTGTGATCAGGGCAGTGAATCCGGCAAAAATGTGAAGGATCAAAAGAGTTGTTGTGAGTGCCTGCATGGTTGCGTTGTTTTTCCAAAAATGGCACAACGGAAAGGGCATATCCAACTTGGAGGGACGACCGCCAAGACTTTGGGGTAAAATGCGGTCGGCTGGGGCGAACAGCATTGAGGATCAGGCCCTTTGGGGTGAATGGGAAAGCGCATGAATTCTTTCTTTCACCACTTCAGTAAGGTTGCGGCTAACCGGAATGGCCTCGTTCAGGCCGGCAAGATGTAGTTTTAATCCCTGGGCATTGCCACTAACCGACTGCACCAAATGTAGGTTAACGATGTACATACGATGGCAGCGGAAAAATTCCTGATGACCCGTCAATTGCTCCTCCATTTTCTTCAGGGTGCTACGGAGCAGTTGCGAAACCGGCTTTCCTTTTTCCCAATAATGTACGGTTACATAATTGTCGGCTGAAGAAAGGTAAAGCAGGTTTTCGGGTAACAGTTTTATCTCTTCTCTTTGGTTATCGCCCCGCAATAAAATGGTATGCACCGGTTCCGGATGGACTGCTATCGGCAACTGCTCTTCCTCCCGAATGTCATCTGTTACCGCACTTGCTTCAGCCGCATAACGCCGGTACAGCAGCAGCTGTTTCATAAACACTACGAAGCAAATGGGAAAGATACCCACCTGCAGGGTAATCAATTGCGCCTCCAAAAAACCACTGAAAGAAAGGGTGGGTGGGTACAGGAGAAGCTTTAAAGCATAGTTGCCGGCCCCAACAACCACTGTGGTAATAAGCAGGTAAAGAATCTCTTTCCAGCTTCGCCAGCCTTCTTCCCGGAACAGGGATGGAAATAATTTTGGCACGACCACCTGGAAAAACAGGGCGATGAAAAAAGAAACACAACCAAAAAGAAAAGAGTGCAGCCATTTTTCACTGTTCTGCAACGCATCAAAGCCAAAGGGCTCAAAAACACCTAAGAAGAGCGTAATAAACAGCCCAATGCCTCCGCATACAGCCAGCTTTCTGCCCGTATTATCACTGAAAGGATAAGGTTGTTGCAAAAACGAACGCATGGCGGGAAGTTATTTCATCCTGCGGAAATGTTATATATACTTTTTTGCCCGGAATGGCGTTTACCAAGGAGCATGAATCCTGTAAAAACCACCAACATTCCGAAGCAACTATTTCTGCTCACCACCTTTTTCTTTTCCTTTTCATTTCTGAATGCACAAATGCTGACCGGCGTCTGGCACGGAAAGATCAACAAACAAACGGTGGAAGTAAAGCTGATAAAAAGCGGTGACAGCATTACCGGTACATCTTATTATTATTCCTCCTTTGGCAATTACCGTCGCTACAGCATCAAAGGGTATTTTGATGAAAAGACCAACCAGGCCGTATGGTGGGATGACAGGCTGATTGAAGAAAAAGCCGGCGGTATGTTTGGGGCACCGGGAAAAACACCCCTGTTGTCTCGGGCTGATTTTAATTGTCCTGGCAGCGGCATTATGCTGCTGGACG
This sequence comes from Flavisolibacter longurius, assembly GCA_014163555.1. GTDB lineage: Bacteria > Bacteroidota > Bacteroidia > Chitinophagales > Chitinophagaceae > Flavisolibacter. The sequence goes on along the minus strand of JACJGO010000008.1, from coordinate 59,614 downwards.
GATCGAGCAATGAAAAAAACGAAGAGATCAAAGAAGGCACGGTGAACCTTCAGAAAACAGAAAAATCGCCCCGCTTTCGCGATGAATGGGATTGGGTGATCCAAAATTTCACCGTCGGCACCAACCACCCGGATGTCATCGACAGCGTATCGCTGGTGGCCTTTCGTCCGCGAACGCAGACAGTACCGGAAGAGCCGCCGGTATCCCGTCCTACAAGCCCCGGCATGGTTTCCATTCCTGCACCGGAACCGAAGGTGATGACACCAAAGCCGGAAGAAACAGTGGTATACAATACACCAAAAACGGTGGAGCAGAAATTCATCACCCGCAAGAAAAAAGTATTTACCACCATTCCAGTCCAAGGCGATTCCATCAGTCTCTCTTTTTATGACAATGCCATTGTGGATGGCGATTCAATATCACTGTTCCTGGACGGCCGCATGTTGTTCACGCATGTCAAACTTTCTGACAAGCCATACACCGTAAAAATTGCTGTTGCCGATTTGGGTGAAGAAAGCGAATTAACGATGGTGGCCGAAAACCTGGGCGCCATTCCACCCAATACTTCTTACATGGTAGCCATGGCTGGCGACAAGCGGCATACGGCCAATTTATCGAGCACTGAAGATAGCAGCGCCGTGATACGGTTGAAAAAGACCAGGCAGTAATTTTGGTATATGGCCCAAAGACCACCTGCACAAATTGAGGACATGCGAACCTTGTATTACGGTGATGTACAACCGTACAGGGAGCTGCTGAAAAAGAAAATGCCAAAGGTTCCGGATTACCTGGTGCTGATTTACTGGCCGGTGGACAAAACCTATTGCATCCTGGGAACGGATGCCAGGTTTGAGCACTGGGACGACTACACGAATTACACATTCAAAGCATTGGAACCGGCACTTGAATTCCCCGATACCATCCTTCGCTTGCCGGATGATTTTAGCTGGGTAAAATATAGTTGAGCCTAAAGCGCTGGGCTACGCCTTGTTACGTTACAACATCATAATTGCCAGCACAGCAAAATGATCAGAAGCAAACCGCCCACCCCAGGTTTGCGAAAGCGTGGCGTGTTTTTTCACCTTCCATGGACCTTTTAAAAAGATATAATCAATGGGAAGGTTATCCCGTTCTTTTGGTCCAAAACCCGTGAACGTTCCCGTTGGTCCGTAGTGCGGCGTTGCCGAGATTTCTTTTGCATTGACCAGGTGGCCTGCATTTGATTTTTGCGTGATCACCTGTATGGGTTCATCGTCAGGCGTAGCGTTGAAATCACCGGTTATTACGGCCGGTGTTTTGCCTGCAATGGACGCTACTCTTTCCAATAACATTTTTGCACTTTCCCGCCTCGCTTCTTTTCCCAGGTGATCGAAGTGTGTATTAAAGGCGAAGAATTCTTTTTTGGTTTTGCGGTCTCTGAATTTTGCCCAGGACACAATGCGGGTGATAGCAGCATCCCAGCTTTTGCTGCCCGGCACTTCTGGTGTTTGCGAAAGCCAGAAGGTGTTGGACTGCAAAGCCTGCAGCCTTGTGGTGTCGTAAAAAATAGCCGAGTACTCCCCTTTTTCTTTGCCGTCATCACGTCCCACACCAATGGATTTGAATTGCGGCAGTCGCTCTTTCAGATCTACCATCTGGTTGTGCAGGGCTTCCTGTACGCCAAGCAGGTGCACATCATGAAAAAGGATTTGTGCTGCCACATTGTCCTTGCGGTAGGGCCAGGCATTTAAGCTATCCGAAGCCGTATTGAGGCGGATATTGAAGGTCATCACGTTCAGGTCCTGCGCAAAAAGGGAAACCGTAAACAGGCAACAGCTTAGAAATACCAGCATCTTTTTCATATTGGCAAGTTTACAGAAAAATGAGGGGAAAGAAGTTTTGTTTTGTGGTACCAGCTGAAGAAAGCAGATTGAGCGTCGGTTGCGTCGCACACTTGTACGGTTGGTAATTCTATTCAGCTATTTTTTGAACCACCCTTCCTCAGGGTAAACTCTGGCACAAAGACACAGAGAAGCACGAAGTTTATTACGAAGTCTATACTTCGTGACCGCTACAGCATATACAAAAAAGACGCAACCGAAATGGGTTGCGTCTTTGAAGATTTTGATCAGAAGGATCAGATCACCACGTTGATCATTTTTCCTTTTACGAAAATGAACTTCTTCAGCGGTTTATCTTCCATCCATTTCTGCACCACCTCGCTTTGCAGCACCACCTCTTGTACCTGCTCCTGCGTAGCGGCCAGGTCAAGCACCATCGTCGTACGCAATTTTCCATTGATGGAAACCGGGTATTCTTTTGTTGATTCTACCAGGTAGCTGCTTTCAAACTTTGGAAAAGAAGCATCAAGCACCGACGTTGTATTTCCCAACTGCTGCCATAACTCTTCGGCAATATGTGGCGCATACGGTGTTAACAGGATCAGGAGAGGCTCCAAAATTTCCCGCTTGTGACATTTGAGGTCTGTCAATTCATTCACGCAAACCATAAATGCACTCACGCAGGTATTGAAGGAAAAACGTTCCGTGTCTTCTTCAATTTTTTTGATGGTGCGGTGCAACGCTTTTAGTTCCTGCGGCGTGGCTTTGTCTTCTGTTACCAATTTTCCTTTGGTCTCATCAAAGAAAAGTCGCCAGAGCTTTTTCAAAAAACGGTGGACGCCTTCAATGCCTTTGGTATCCCAGGGCTTGCTCATCTCCACTGGGCCCAAGAACATTTCGTACATGCGGAAGGTGTCGGCGCCGTACCGTTCTACAATATGATCGGGGTTGACGGTGTTGACTTTTGATTTGGACATCTTCTCTACCTCTACACCGCAGATGTATTTGCCATCTTCCAGAATAAATTCTGCATCGGCAAAATCAGGCTTCCAGTTTTTAAAGGCTTCGATGTCGAGTTCATTACCATCGACAATATTCACATCCACATGCAAGCTATCCGTTTCATGTTGTTCTTTCAGACCGGCAGAAACATATTGCTGCGTTCCTCTCACTCTGTACACAAACCTTGAAGAACCTTGAACCATTCCCTGGTTCAACAACTTCTTAAACGGTTCATCAAACGTGATCAACCCCAGGTCATACAAGGCTTTTGTCCACATGCGACTGTACAGCAGGTGGCCTACGGCATGTTCTGTTCCGCCTACATACAAATCCACCTGGTTCCAGTACGTGCTGATGATTTTATCGCAAAAGGTTTCATTATTGTGCGGATCCATGTAGCGCAGGAAATACCAGGAAGAACCGGCATATCCCGGCATGGTGTTCGTCTCCAAATTTTGCGATGTCCATTCGGGAATATTGGCCAGCGGCCCCTCACCTTCCGGTCCCGGACCATAACTTTCCACATAAGGTAATTCCAGTGGCAATTCGCTTTCATCCAGCGGGTAAGCAACACCATCGATCCACTTAATGGGAAAGGGTTCACCCCAATAACGTTGACGGCTAAACGCCGCATCCCGCATTTTGAAATTTACCTTGCGTTTACCAATGCCCAGTTCTTCCAATTTGGTAATGACCACTTCAACCGCATCCCGCATCACCATTCCATCCAAAAAACCGCTGTTGGTAAGAATGGCATCTTTGGTAGGATTGGCTTCTTCCCCATTATAGGCATCACCCAAAATATTGGTGATATGGATATTGAAATGTTTCGCAAACTTAAAGTCACGTTCATCACCGCTGGGTACGGCCATGATAGCGCCGGTACCGTAGCCCGCCAACACATATTCCGAGATCCAGATGGGAATTTGTTTCTTGTTAAAGGGATTCACCGCAAAGGCGCCGGTAGGCACACCGCTGATCTTCTTCTCTGCCATACGTTCCCGTTCGCTGCGGCTTTTTACATAGGCAATGTATTCTTCTACAGCTGCCTTTTGGTCAGCCGTTGTTATTTTTTCTACCAGTTCATGTTCCGGCGCTACTACCATAAAGTCCACACCAAAAATGGTATCGGGACGAGTGGTGTACACCCGTAACGACTCGTTTTGCTCAGCAATGGCAAAATCAATTTCAGCGCCGCTGCTTTTACCAATCCAGTTGGTTTGCATTTCCTTCATCGCATCACTGAAATCCACACGTTGCAGGCCTTCCAGCAAACGATCGGCATATTCGGTAATGCGCAGGTACCATTGACGCAGTTTCTTTTTTACAACAGGATAGCCACCGCGTTCACTTACGCCGTTCACCACTTCGTCATTGGCCAGAACTGTGCCTAAAGCTTCGCACCAGTTTACTTCGCCATACCCGCAATAGGCTACACGGTATTCCATCAGGATGTCCTGCTGTTGTTTTTCGGTAAAGCTGTACCAGGCGTCGGATGTAAAGGTGACATGCGGATATTCCGGAATCTGGAACTGTGTATTGGGAATGGGGTGATTAAAGTTTCCCTCTTCCTCAAAAATTTTAATCAGGCCTTCAATGGGTTCTGTTTTGGCCGTTTTGCGATTGTACCAGCTTTTGAACAATTGCAAAAAGATCCACTGCGTCCATTTATAATACGCCGGGTTGGACGTGTTGACCTCGCGGCTCCAGTCGTAGCTGAAACCAATTTTGTCTAACTGGCCCCGAAAGGTGTTGATGTTTTTTGCCGTACTCTCGGCCGGGTGCACGCCGTGCTCGATGGCGTACTGTTCGGCCGGCAGGCCAAAGGCATCATAACCCATCGGGTGCAGAACATTAAAACCTTTCAGCCGCTTGTAGCGGGCAAAAATATCGGAGGCAATATAACCCAACGGATGCCCCACATGCAGTCCTGCCCCACTGGGATAAGGAAACATATCCAGCACATAATATTTGGGCTTGCTGCTTTGATTGGACACCTTGTAGGTACCATTTTCAATCCACTGCTTCTGCCATTTTTGCTCAATGGCACGGAAGGCATACTCCACACTTCCGGCTCCTGTTGTTCCTGTATTGACGGTTTCGCTCATGTTAGAATTATTTTGATCCTTCTGCACCACCTGCATTTCTGCAGGGCAAAGAATCCGGACCTATTAAAAAAGGAAAAGTCGTTCTGATGGGAACGGCTTTGATACTATCCACACCCCAAACATCTCACAAATCACGCTTCAGATGGCAATATAATACAGCAGCAATCGTTAGGGAAAGGCAAAAATAACTGTTTCGGCCTTTTATTCTGCTCAATTGCCGACCGCTGGACTTGATGCATAATCTCAAACCGTTATTTTTGTCCACTTCAAAACGAGTTAAGAGCATGGCACAAGTCGGTAAAGCATCGTCCAAGCGGGGAAAACCGTCCTATGTAATGAGCATCATCGGCGTTACGCTGGTTTTATTTTTATTGGGCATTGTCGGTTGGATGGTGATCAATACCAACAAACTAAGTGATTACTTTAAGGAAAACGTAGAAGTAAAGGTTTACCTGGCCAATAAAGTTTCTGCCAAAGACAGCATTGCCCTGATGGAATTTATCGCCTCAAGGCCTTACATCCGCACATACGAATATGTAACAAAGGACGAGGCCAAGATAAAATACCTCGACGACGGCAATGAAGACTTCAGTACCATTCTCGATTTTAACCCTCTGCCCGACGGTATCTACTTCCACCCGAAAACGGAATATGTAGATCCGGACAGCCTGCAAAAAATTGCCACTGATATCAAGCAGGGCCAAAGCACCGGCCTGGTTTCGGATGTTTCGTACCCGCAGGAGCTGGTTTCGAACATGAATAAAAACTTCCGCAACATCAGCCTGATCATTCTGGGTATCGCCATTCTGCTTTCCATTGTGGTGATCTTCCTGATTGATAACACCATTCGCCTGGCCATGTTCAGCAACCGCTTTCTCATCAAAACCATGCAGATGGTGGGCGCCACCCGGCAGTTTATTGCCCGTCCGCTCACGGTACGTGCCATTATTAATGGCGCTATCAGCGCCGGTATTGCCATCCTGCTGATTTATATCGTAATGGTTGTGGCCGAAAATTTTATTCCCTGGCTCAAAGTGGTGCGGTCAAGTTCAACCCTGCTGATCCTGTTTCTGGTACTGATGGTTATTGGCATTACCATTACTTTCCTTAGCACCTGGCGCAGTGTATCCAAATACCTGCGTATGAAACTGGATGATTTGTATTAAGCGTTTGTAGTTTGTAATTAGTGGTTTGTAGTTAGGCGCCTTTCTAAAACAAATGCATGGCAACTACAAACCACAAACTTCCTTTACTTTGCCCATCAATTAAATTTCGAATGAAAGCAACAAAACCCGCAGCCCAGGTCAAAGCACCGAAACCCAAAGCCGCAGCGCTGTTTGACAAAGAAAACTACAAATGGATGCTGATTGGCGTTGCCATTCTCACCCTTGGTTTTATCCTGATGGCTGGTGGCGGCAGCGATGACCCGAATGTGTTTAACCCTTCGGAAGTTTACAGCACAAGGCGGATCACCATCGCACCCATCGTAATTCTTCTAGGCCTTGCTGTGGAGATCTATGCCATCTTCCGTCAACCCAAAAACCACGAAGCGGCAGAATAATGAATCTTTTTCAAGCGATCATTATCGCCATCGTAGAAGGCCTTACCGAATTTTTGCCCGTATCCTCCACTGGTCACATGATCATTGCCAGCTCGGCTTTTGGCATTGGCCAGGAAGATTTCACCAAAATATTTGAAGTCGCCATTCAGTTGGGTGCCATCCTGGCCGTAGTGGTTTTGTACTGGAGAAAATTCTTTCAGTTCACCCGCTGGCAGTTTTACCTCAAATTAATGGTCAGCGTGACTCCTGCTCTTTTCTTTGGTTTTTTGTTCAATGATTTTATCGACCAGATGCTGGGTAGTCCTGTTATCGTGGCCGTATCCTTGGTGCTTGGTGGTATTGTATTGCTTTTCGTGGACAAATGGTTTCCGCAGTCGGCGCAGAGCGGGGAGCCTGATATCCTGGCACATCATCTTACCAGACAGGAAGTAGTGGAAGCTGAAGAAAAACTAAGCTTTAAAAAAGCCTTTATTATTGGTTTTTGGCAGGTGCTGGCCATGATCCCGGGAGTGAGTCGCAGTGCTGCTTCTATTATCGGGGGCATGCAGCAAAAGCTTACCCGCAACTTTGCTGCGGAGTTTTCATTTTTCCTTGCCGTGCCCACCATGTTTGCCGCCACCATTTATTCGCTGGTAATGAAAGACTGGGGTGAACAAAAACAAAAAGGGTACGAAGTAATCATGGCTACGGAAGAAAACATCATTGCTTTTGCCGTAGGCAATGTTGTTGCTTTTGTGGTGGCCTTGCTGGCGATTCGTTTTTTTATCGGTTACCTGCAAAAGCATGGCTTTCGGCTGTTTGGGTGGTACCGCATTATTGCCGGATTGATTTTGCTGGTGCTGGTACTAACCGGCCTTCTGTAATAATACACAGTTGATGTAATTATTGAAACGTTCGGTTTCTTTACAATATTGATGAATTGAAAAAAAGACACCCCCTGCGGTGTCTTTTTATATTTTTATAGTTATATGCAAACTGCTCCCAAAAAAGTTATCAACGCCTGGGCAATGTACGATTGGGCCAACAGCGTTTATAACCTGGTAATTACCACAACCTTTTTCCCGGTTTACTACACCGAAATGACGAAGGCAGCTCCCTTTAATGGTAATGTCACTTTTTTAGGAAGAAGCTATGTCAATACAGCGCTGTACAATTATGCACTGGCGGCTACTTACCTGGTCGTAGCCATCCTGCTTCCGGTACTTTCTTCCATGGCCGATTACAAAGGCAATAAAAAACGCTTTATGCAGGCTTTTTGCACCATTGGCGCCCTGGCCTGTAGCAGCCTCTATTTTTTTTCGCCCGAAAATTTTTCGATGGGTATCATCTGCATGATGCTGGCGGCATTTGGCTTTTACTGCAGCCTGGTGTTTTACAATTCCTATCTCCCTGAAATTGCGGCTGTACAAGACCGTGACCGCATCAGCGCCAAAGGCTTTACAGCAGGTTATATAGGCAGTGTAATCATGCAGATCATCGGTTTCCTGCTGGTTGTTTTCTGGGAACAGATTCCTTTTCTCTCCGGAGAAGGCCATGCTGTACGGTTGACCTTTTTACTGGTAGGGATCTGGTGGATAGGCTTTGCACAAATTCCCTTTCGTCACCTTCCGGTTGGCAATGCATCGCAAACCCGGTCGCCAAAGGGACTTGGTATCATTACCGGTGGATTTACAGAGTTGCGCAAGGTATTTTTTCAAATGCTGAAAATGCCGGTGTTGAAACTTTTCCTGTTTGCATTTTTCTTTTACAACATGGGCGTGCAAACAGTTATGCTGGCCGCCACCAATTTTGGCAGCAAAGTGTTTAACCTGCCTTCCACAAACCTGATCATCACCATCGTACTCATTCAACTGGTTGCCATTGCCGGTGCCCACCTGATGGCCAGGCTATCGGAGAAATTTGGCAATCTTCCTGTGCTGATTGGTGTTGTTATCTTTTGGATAGGCATTTGCCTGGCTGCTTATTTCATGCGCAGCGAATACCAGTTTTATGGTCTGGCAGTTGCCGTTGGTTTAGTGATGGGTGGTATCCAGGCATTGAGCCGCTCCACGTATTCCAAGCTGATGCCCGAGACAGAAGACACCGCATCGTTTTTCAGCTTTTATGATGTAACAGAAAAAATTGCCATTGTTATCGGACTTACGGCTTTTGGCTACATAGAAGAACTGACAAATGACATGCGTAATTCAGTGCTTTCGCTTGTTACGTTCTTTTGTCTTGGCCTGCTGTTTTTAATTTTTGCGCTTTTAAAACAATCGAAAAAATTGCAACCTGTGACATGAATCTCTATACGATAAACACCGGAAACTTTAAGCTGGATGGCGGCGCCATGTTTGGCGTTGTGCCCAAATCAATATGGTATAAAATCAATCCGGCCGATGAGGCCAATTTGTGCAGTTGGGCCATGCGTTGCCTGCTGATTGAAGATGACGGCAAACTGATTCTGATCGACAACGGCATTGGCAACAAACAGGACGCAAAGTTCTTCAGCCATTATTACCTGCATGGCGATGCCTCACTGGATGCATCCCTTGCACAACACGGCTTCCACCGTAATGATATTACGGATGTGATTTTATCGCATCTTCATTTTGATCATTGCGGCGGCTCCATCGTTCGCGAAGGCGAGAAATTAGTAACAGCCTTTAAGAACGCAACCTACTGGAGCAATGAAGAGCATTGGGACTGGGCCGTGAACCCCAACGACCGGGAGAAGGCTTCGTTTTTAAAAGAAAACATTTTACCCATTCAGGAAAGCGGGCAGTTGCAGTTTGTTGAACTGCCCAATGTGGATTGGGATGCTTCCCAACCACTGCCGGCGCAAACATTTGCCAATAACATTTCGCTTCGCTTTGTTGAAGGCCATACAGCCGGCATGATGCTGCCACAAATCAGTTACAAGAGTAGAACAATCGTATTCATGGCCGATCTTTTGCCCAGTGCCGGTCATATTCCCCTGCCTTATGTCATGGCGTATGATATGTTTCCGCTAACCACGCTGCAGGAGAAGAAAAGCTTTCTGACCGAAGCTGTCGAAAAAGATTACGTTTTGTTTTTTGAACATGATGCGCAGTACGAATGCTGCACCTTGCAGCAAACGGAAAAAGGCATCCGGCCAAAGGATTTTTTTAAATTGGAGGAGTTGGGATAAAGGATTTGATAATGCAATTAATGATGTTAGTTTTTTAATCAGTTTTGCTCCGAAGGAGCACCGTGTTTATAGAAAGAGAGCCATACAGATCCTATCTGGCTCCGAAGGAGCCATGTGTTATCTGCAGCCGTTGTAACTTAGAAGAAATCAAAACTTCTGTATATGGCCGGCACCTATTCCCGCATTTACCTGCAATTTGTATTTGCCGTACAAGGCAGACAAAGCCTCATTCCAAAGAACCATCGGGAAGAATTACACAAGTACATGACTTCTTTGGTAGAAACAAGAGGCGCTAAAATGCTGGCTGTTTATTGCATGCCTGATCACCTGCACCTTTTTGCCGGTGTAAAACCATCGCTGTATATTCCAGATTTTGTAAAAGAAATAAAGGTGCAGAGCAACGAATTTATAAAGGCAAAGGGATGGATTAAAGGAGTATTTCACTGGCAGGAAGGCTATGGCGTGTTTTCCTATGGACATTCACAGATCGATCGAGTTTGCCACTATGTGCTCAACCAGGAAGAACACCATAAAAAGAAAACATTTAAAGAGGAGTATCAGGAGTTTTTGGAAAAATATAATCTCCCTTACGAGGAAAAATATTTGTTTGCCTGGTTTAGGAGAAACACGTGGCTCCTCCGGAGCCACCTTCTATTGTGCCTGCTTTCTATAAACACGGTGCTCCTTCGGAGCAGAAAACTTTGGGACTATATTTGTTTCAACTGCGACACAGTTACTACTCCGACAAACGCTGTCCGCTGAATTTTTTTAAGCTGCTGAGTGGGTACCGAAGGTTGCGGTAACTCATCATATCCACTTTGACACTTCCCACCACAATCGGGCTTTCAATGCGCAGGGGAATCCGGTTGGCATCATCACTCACCCATACCGTCATTTTTTCACCGCCTTCAAAAATGGTTCCTTTGATCAGCAGCGGCCTGAATTTATGCGCCCGGAACTTGCCGTATTTTGTTTTGACATCTTCCTTTCCCATGTAACGGATGTACATATCGTACACTTCATTATCCAGAAACATTTTAAACGGAATCTTGTCGTCCTTTTTATACTTGTCAAAATCAATATTGCGAGCACTGTACACGGCGCTGATCACATCCTGCACACAATCAGGAACCTTATACACGCCGCTTTTTGTAACCGCGGTATTGGCTGCATGGTTGAAGGTAATGTTCTCGTAGTGCTTGTGATTGCCCTCACTCACATCCCGGATAAATTTCAGCGGCTGCATGGTGGCGGTATCAACAAAGGATTCGTATTTATCCCGCACTTTAAAGATCCAGTCGTATTTCGTATTGGTGGCACCGTTAGCTGTGATATGAAATACCGGTTTGCCGTTCAGCCGCTCTACAGTATTGGTAAAGGTGGCATTACCCGCATTCACATAAATGCCGGCTACCGTATAATAAACAATGTACATGATCTGCTCACCGTTTTGCGTGGTCATGTTCCGGCTACCACAAATTTCGGCTTGCGGCGCAGGATCCTTGGTTTTGGCGCCAAGGCCAAACAGGCAAATCGCGAGTATAAAACAATAATTAAGCTTCTTCATTTTTCGTCAGCAGTTTTACATTCAACAGGAGCAGGGTTCCTATCAGCGCCGGCAAAATCAGGTTTAAAAACCAGATGGTGACCGATGTAAGCCCGATTCCAAGGCCGTTGGCACTGAACAATCCCACCAGCCGCAGGCTTACTTCTCCCCGCAATCCCACTTCAATCAGGGCAATGGATGGGATTATAGCAAGCGCTAAAAATACAACACTCATCACCGACATGGCAACACCGGGCGACATATTTACCTGGAAAAGATAAAACGTTGCCAGGTATTGCACCAGGAACACCCCGTAACGAAGAGACGAAAGCAAAAGGATTTTTGAAAGAAAAGAACCGTTAAACTTTTGCAAGGACTCTACGAGATACAAAAAATGGTGGGTGCGCAGCCAACGGCTGAAAAAAGACACCACGGCACTCACCTTGTAATAAACAAGAAAGATACAGGCTGTGACAAACAGGAGCCCGTAGAAAAGAAACTGAAACCAGATGGTGGTTTGCGGGTAGGCCTGCAGTAACTCTTTTTTTACCAGCACCAGTCCAAGCATACCGGCACACAGCGTGACCAATAATTGTGCAATGCTTCCAACGATGGCCAGCGAAATTGTTTTCAGCCGGCTGCCTTCGGGTTGGTACACCATCCGGCCCAAGTACTCGCCTATACGATTCGGTAAAGCCACCGAAAATGAAACACCCGACAACACGGCCTTGTACGCCGTAGAAAATGAGGTAGGCCTCACCGTGCCTACAAGTAGCTTCCATTTCTGCGCTTCCAGTCCCCAGTTGACAAAAATGAGTGCAACGGTAACGAACAGGTAAAGGATTTTAACAGAAAGAAAAGAGGCTTTGATTTCGGTCCATGACTGCGCCAGATGCGGCTGATGACGGATTTGTTGAAAGATGGAAAACGACAATCCAGCGAATAAAAGTGGGCCTAAAAAGTAATTGAGAAAAATTTTGATAGTTTTGTTCCGGACCATTGCGGTAAAATTAACCACTCCTTGCAAAAGCCTTTGACAATATTAGGAATCGATCCGGGCACCCTGTTCATGGGATACAGCGTGATAGAAGTTGTTGCCAATCATATCACCATCCGCGAAATGGATGTACTCAAACTCACCAGCACCAAAGACAATTACTACCGTTTGCAGAAGATTCACCAGAAGGTGATGTTGCTGATGAACAATTTCAATCCGGATGAATTTGCGATTGAAGCGCCATTCTACGGCAAGAACGTACAAAGTATGCTGAAGCTGGGACGGGCACAAGGTGTGGCCATTGCAGCCGCTATGGAAAAAGGCGTTCCCATTACCGAATACTCGCCTAAAAAAGTAAAGCAATCCATCACCGGCAACGGGAACGCAGACAAAGAACAAGTGTGGCTGATGCTGCAACAGATTACCGGCTTGCCCGAGAAGCCGGCGCAGTTTGATGCGACCGATGCCCTGGCCGTAGCCGTTTGCCATCATTACAGCACCCGCATCCCCGGCCTGAAAGTAGTATCCAAGCCGCTGGCAAAAAAGAAATCCAAGGCAAGTTGGGAGCAGTTTGTAGCCGCCAACGAACACCGTATTAAGCTGTAGTCTTTTTCTTGGCTGGTGCCTGCGATTTTGCTTTTGGCTTTGCAGCAGGCTTCTTTGCCGGTGCTTTTGTTTTGGCAGCTGGCTTTTCTGCAGGAGCCTCTTCTTTCATCATTTCAGCAACGTCTTCCGCTTCCTCATCTTCCGCAGAAGGATCCGGTGCCAGGCTTTCACCTTTGCGGGCCAGTTGCGGAAACTCGGCGCCGAACCAGCCACCTTCGCTTTGAATGAACATCATTTTGCTGTAGGCTAACTGATAGGCCGAATCACCAACCGTAAAATCGATCACGCCTTTGGCTTCTTTCAAACCCGCCAATTGAAGCGGCATATTCTCATCTCCTTCTACCGCAGACGAATCAAGCGTGAAACTTTTTAACTGCGCCTGGCTCCAGTTCACGCCTTTCTGTTCGCCTTTTTCGATAATGCGCTGAAAAGTTTTGGCGAAATCGTCCTGCATTTTATTCACCATTTCCGGCTTCATGAACATCGCCACCTGCGCATCAATGAGGCTGTCGAGGTTGAGGTTTTTTGTTTTCTCATCCAGGCTCATAATCTCTTTCATTTGCTCCGACTTCATGGCGCCTTCCATCACTGTACGCATAAAGCGGCCAAACTGCTGGCCATTGGGATACAACGATACAAATGCTTTTTCGTCCTTTGCCTTCAGGCTGTTGAAGATTTTATGCACAAGGCTGTCGGCCGTTTGCACCTGCGCATGAAGAATTTGGCCCGCTGCCAAAAGAGCGAACAGGAACACGAAAGGCTTGGTGATTTTCATTATGCTTTATTTAAAAATGACAGGATCTTTTCCTGGGCTGCTTTCAGGTCTTCATCGGCAGCTTTGGGCTTGGGTTGGGTAAAGTTCAAATCGTTTGACGAATTGATGGGAACAAGGTGAATATGGGCATGCGGCACTTCCAGTCCAATGACCGAAATGCCGCAACGGTTACAGGAAAACGCTTTTTCAATGGCTTTGGCAATAGGCCTGGCAAATACCAGGATCTCGGCCAAATAGTCTTCACCAAGGTCAAAGAGATTATCCACTTCCGTTTTCGGGATTACCAAAACATGACCCTGCCGCAAGGGAAACACATCCAGAAAAGCAAAGAACTTTTCGTTTTCTGCGATTTTATAACTGGGAATTTCGCCGCGTATGATTTTGGTGAAAAGGGTCATGGAGAGGGAAAATTAGCGAATGTGATAATTGGATAATTTGATAATGTGCTAAAAGCAATTCTTACGGTTCTATTTGTAAACAGCTTTTCAACCTTCCCAATTTACACATTATCAAATTATCACCTTATCCAATTATCCTATTATATGGAAATGTCCTCTACTTTAAACTTCATCACACCGGCAGGCACAGCTACTTCAGCCACTTCGCCAACGGCTTTACCCAGCAGGCCTTTGCCAATAGGGGATGTAACCGAAATTTTACCGGCTTTCAAATCTGCTTCGGTTTCGCTGACGATCTGGTAGGTCACCTGTTTTTTTGTGCTCAGATTGGTGAGTTTTACCTTGGTAAGAATAGAAACCTTGCTGGTATCAACGGCTGATTCATCCAACACACGGGCCTGCGCCAACTGACCTTCCATGGCAGCAATTTTTGCTTCCAGGATGCCCTGGGCTTCTTTGGCTGCATCGTATTCGGCATTTTCACGCAAATCACCTTTTTCTCTTGCTTCGGCAATAGCTCTGGCCGCCGCAGGACGTTCTACACCCTTCATGCGTTGCAGGTCAGCTTTTAACTGCTCCAGTGCTTCTTTGGTCATGTAGTTTACTCCACTCATATCAAACAGGTTTAGATAGAAATGAAAAAAATAGCAACGCTCCGTTCCGGGAGCGTTGCCTCAAGTATTACAAATATAAATGAAAAACTTATTTCGCTGCCAAACCTAATTTTGGTTTGCAGCCTCGGCTATAGAAGAAGATTCAGCCCAACTAATTTCCGAAAACTGTCTTCTCAAATTGGTTGCTGCGGTTTACTCCTTTGGTGCCGCACGGTTGTCCACAGGAGTTGCATCAGTGCCTTTTCTTTGCTCACCTGGATTGGATCCATGTCCCTGGCCATTCCCTGCCGCCGGTGGCAGTTCCTTGTGTGAGTCCGGCCTTTTCTCAAACTGCTGCTGGCCTTTCTGTTCATTGGCTTTTGAACGCAACAGGCCCAACTGCTTTTCTCTTTCCGCTTTTTTGCCCGCCATTTCCTGCAATACTTTTTTGCCCCTTTCCTGCGCCTTGCCTTGCTGAACAGCCAGTACCAGGAAACAGATCAGGAGGAGTGCAAACCTTATTTTCATGTTGAGTATTTTTTTTATTGAACTTATTTTACGCTTACCAATACTTTTATTTTCCCTACACCTTGCTGGGTGTAATCTTCCAGTGCTTTGCCAATTACCTGTCCCACTTTTACCTTATCCGGGTCGGCCTTCATGGCCACACCGGCCAGCGAAGACGTTACCAGCAGATCGCCCCGCTTGATGGAGCCACCTTCCAAGCAAACTTTGGTGGGGATAACACCAATCACACCCATCGGCACCATATCATTCAAATTGGCGTCGGTAGCATTTTCTTCGGTCAGGAGCACGCCAGGTTTGGTGGCATACACGCCTGCAACCAATGTAGAGTAAGGTGTGGATGATTTTTCCATGGTGCGGTCTGATGCCATGGAAACGACCAGCACATCGCCGGGCTCGTAAGCCTTTCGTGAACCCTCCACGGCAAAAGCTTCTGCAACGTCTGCTCCGCTGCTGATGGTGCCACCGTTGAAATAGCCACGACCACTTTGATCAATGCGGGCAACATTATTACCGTTGGTTTTAAACCGGGCCAGTGTTCCATTCGTTACACCATCCAGCTCTGCTTCAAAGGCTGTACCGCCTTCCGTAAAACTGGAACCTTTCATCCCTGTACCCAATCCCAGCGAAACACCCCAAACACCCAAACCATCACTGGTGTTTAAGGCCAGCACACCGGCTGAAGCCGCACTGTTGCTGACACCTTCCACACCATTTGAATTGTCGCTGCTGGCTGATACGCCTGAAGAATAGGTGCTGGTAGCAAACAAGGCACTGCCCTGGCCAGAGTTCACCGAAATACCGCTCCCCTGTCCGGAGTTGGAAACCAGGAGGGCATCGGATGTATTTTGCGGATTGGTAATTTCAATCAGCGCACCGTTTCCGTTTTTGCTGTCGGCATACAAGCCGGCACCACTTACACTGCTGCCAAGCAGGCCAAAACCGCTTGTTGAATTTCCAAACACACCCGTTCCGCTCAACGCATTTCCGTAAACACCCCAGCCCTTCCCGGCGTGCACACCGTACACACCAATTCCGTTGGTTCCGGTTCCGGCATTCAAGCCTTTCACACCGGCAGAAAAAGCACCCGGATTGGCAGAAGAGATTCGGCCTATGGCGCCACTTACATTGTCGGCGGTAGTAGCATTAGTACCATCCAGTGCCGCACCGGCGCCGGTATTGGTTACCGAGAACAAACTGGTTGCTCCATTGATGCTGGTCGTGTATGGAAGGGTGAAGCTACCTGTGTTATCTGTGGAAGGCATCCATTGTGTGCCATCAAATTTTAAAACCTGGCCGTTGGCAGGATTAGCCGTAGCAATGGCAACACCGCGAAGTTGCGTAACCGTGGGATTGGGATAGGTTCCACCCAGGTCACCTCCGGCTGCACCACTGGGAGCGCCACCGGTAACCGGCTGCATCCATGCGGCGCTGGTTCCATCATACGTCAACACCTGGCCGCTGACAGCACCGGCGGTGCTGATCTTGGCCGGTGATACGGCGCCGGCCGCTATTTTATTGGTAGTGATTGCATTGTCAACGATAGTTGGATTGGGATAATTGCCAGAAAGATCACCTCCCGCAGCTCCGGTTAAGGCACCACCGCCTGAAGGAGTGATCCACGAAACCGCTGTTCCGTTATAACCCAATACCTGCCCTGCACTGGCACCGGACGTATTGATTTTTGCTCCTGTCACACCACCATCCGCCAGTTTGTTTGTAGTAACGGCACCATCGGCAAGTTTTGGTGTAATCACTGCACCATTGGCGATTTTGTTATTGGTAACAGCGCCGGAAGCAATGTTGGGATTGGGATAAACGCCGGAGAGATCGCCGCCGGCCACACCGGCAATGGTAGTGCCGCCGGTTACCAGCCCGGGGGCCAGCTTTTCAGCTGTAATGGCACCATCCTGAATTTTTGCCGTAGTTATCGCCTGGTCGGCAATCGTAGGATTTGGATAGCTTCCCACCAGATCACCACCGGCGGCTCCGGATGGCGGAAGGGACGCAGGTGCACCGGTTATTTTATTATAAGAAAGACTGGTAATTTTTGCATCTGTTATTGCACCATCTGCCACATTGTTGGTAGACACGGCGCCGTTTGCCAGTTTGTTGCTGGTGACAGCACCATCTTTTACAATGGGGTTTGGATAACTGCCTGAAAGATCGCCACCGGCCATGCCGCTGGGCGGAAGCGTAGCGGGAATCACACCAGCTGCCAATTTTGCACTGGTCACTGATCCATCCTGAAGTTTCGTACCCGATACCGCATTATCAGCCAGTTTGTTTGTGGTAACAGCCCAGGTGGCTAAAGTTGGATTGGGGTACGTGCCGGAAAGATCGCCACCAGCAGTTCCCGAAGGCGCCAGCGACGTAGGTGCGCCGGTAATCTTACTGTAAGCCACAGCCGAAATTTTGGCATCCGTCACAGCGCCATCAACGATGTCTGTACTCTTGATGCTATTGGCCAGTTGCAGTTTAGAATAAGCAATGGCGGCTGTGACACTTACCTGTTGGTTGGTGATAGCCCCATCCGCAATTTTGTTTGTAGTAACCGCACTGGGTTTCAGTATCGGGTTGGGATAGGTTCCGGAAAGGTCGCCTCCGGCATCACCCGTTGGGGTGGAAACCGGCCGGCTCCAGATGACATGGTTCCCGTCGAAATACAAAACTTGGCCGGCTGCGGCACCAGCTGTTTTCAGCTTATCGGTTGATACGGCGCCAGCTGCAATTTTATCGGTTGTAATAGCTCCTGTGGCAATGGTTGGATTGGGAAAACTACCCTGCAAATCGCCACCGGCAGTACCCACGGGTGAAGCACTTGCTGCGTAGATGGCATATGGTACACTCAATAGTTGCGATGTCCCCATATTAACGAAACTGGTTCCGCCATGCGGATCCATTTCCACTTGCAGAAACTTCGTTCCGCCGGACCCCCAGTTGACGGTTTGAAAACTACCGGTGGTTGCGGTGGCACCGGAACTTCCGATGGCCACGGTAAACAAACCAAACCGGTTGGTGCGCAGCTTTCGGGTTTCCTGGTAAATAACAGCGCCTTCCGAAGAACTTTCGCGAATGGTTAACCGTAAAGCAACGTTTTGCTCCGAAAGAACACTCCCGACAGAATTGCGGGCAACACCCTGGTAATTAATTTGGGCCGGCGCCTGTGCCTTTGCATAATGCCCAATGAAGAAAAAAGAAAAAACAACAAAGAACCTTTTCATAGAATATTGATTGATCAAGCGTATGCGATTAGATTTTAATGATGCGGAATAAGCCTGTTTTGCCACTGGATCCGGGCAAAGGCGTTAATGTCACCTGTATAAGATAAGTGCCGGCCGGCTGCGCCGTCAGGTCAAACTTTTCTAGCAGCGGGGGAGCAAAATTGGCCGTTCTTCTGGTAACGATTCGTTTGCCATTTACATTGAATACATCGATCGCAACCCGGCCTTGTTGCCTGGTTTCTATTTTCACGTCAAATCTTCCATTGGTAGGATTGGGCAAAATAGTTATTTCGTCCTCGCCAAAAAACGACATATCCTGGTGCCTGGAAACCCTTTCTGATTGCAGAAAGCCATTGGTAATGACAAGCTGGTGCTTTTGCGGATCCATGGTAGTGGTCAGTGCCATTTCACCAACGCTCCAGTCGAGCAGCAAACCATCTTTTGCATAGCTGCTACCTGTTGAATTGACAACTGCCGGTGTAATAGACTGGGCATAACCTGCCAGTGATAAAAAAGTCAAAAAGGAAAGTACAGATAGTTTGGAATTCATGGATAATGGTTGATACAAACGTTTTGGTTTATTCTTCAAAACCTTGTTTTGACGAAAAAAGACTGCAGGGACAAAAAACAATTTAAAAAAGCCCTGCAGTCATTCTAAAAATAGAAGCAGCCGTTACCGGTTGCCGCTTCCGTTTCGTTTTTTACCGGCCATGCTGCACTACAATTTTTTGCCAGTGCACCTCTGTTCCTATCCGCACCTGTGCCGAATAGATACCGGCCGGCCAGTGTTGCACCTCGTTGATGGTAATTGTATTCATTCCTTTTGTTGCCTGGTACGTTTTCTCCAATACCCGCTTTCCGTTCAGGCTGAACACAGCAAGTTCAATGCGCTGGTTTTGTTCTGAGGCAAATGAGATTCTTGTAAAGGCAGAAGCCGGGTTAGGCGCAAACTGAACGGAAACTGTTTTTCCTGTTTGTATAGCAGCCACGCGGCTGTACAACACGCCACTGGGGGTTACCAGCTTCACACGATAATAAACTTTCGCCTGCGTCATTGTCTTGTCGCTGTATTGATAAGACAGAATACCCGTCTGAATGTCTTTGTTTGTGAACCGCTGCAGCGTACGGAATACAGATCCATCCCCGCTTGTTTCCAGTTCGTAATAAAGCACCCTGTCGTTGATATAAGATGTCCAGCTAACCTGGGGTTTGCTTTCTTTCAGTTCTGCCTTTAAAGCAACAGGACCGCTTTCCAGAGTAGTGCAGGCTGCATCAAATACAATCTGCAACGTATCGGCTGCATAGGCTCTACAGCCTTCTGCCAGTTGTTGGGTTACAATATAGGTTCCGGGAGCATCGGCAGTCACCATGGTGCCCGTATTCGATCCAACAATACTTCCGTTGGGCGTTGTCCATGTATAAACGGAAGAAACGGAAGGATTCATCACCCGCAATTCACTGACACCAATAGAACCGCAATACAGCGGAACATCGGTAGCCGCATTAACCCGTGGCGCCAAAAACAAATCCACCGGTGCCACAAAATCTTTCAGAGATGATGTAAATGCATCGGAACTTCTTGTTTTAATAATCATCCGGTTAAAAGGAGTACCGCATACATCACCACCCAAAAGGGTAGCCGGATCAATCCCAAGCTTGGTAAGGTTTACAGAGAACTCCATAAACTGTCCAATGGAATAATCATCCGCTACGCTGTTGTCGCCACGAACCAGCTTGAAAGGGCCGGCCGATGTCGCTCTGCTATTCTCCAGGCCTGTATAAAAAATTCCGCTTGTATTCGGCGTAATGGCAGCATATCCATATTGCGAGCCGGTGGAAGCGCCGTCAAACGCACCTGTCCAGTTGAAGCCGATTGGCGTAATGCTCATCGAAGCCCGGTCGATCCAGATTCTTGCTTCCACATTGGTAAGTGCTGAGCTTTGATAAGCTGCTGAGAAGATAATATCGCCTGCCTGCAGAATATTCCCGGCGGCATCAAACTTCCAGCTTGTATGACCGGCATCGGGTCCGTAGCCGTAAAATTTCTGTGAAGTAAGGTCATAGTAAATATCGGTTTGATAGAGCTCAAAATCAAAGTAACGGTTACCGGAAGTGTTCTCGATTGAAATGCCTCCGTACATCCACAACGAATCAATACGGTTAGGGTCTTTACCATCACCGGCTCTCCGCAGGTGCATCATCACATCCAGAATTTCATTCTTATCGGGCACAGTTTGTATTGTACCCCCCCATTCGGCAGGGCTCATTCCATTTTTACTGGAGCCTTGTACAAATACCGTTTGATCGGCTCCGTGGAAATCACGGATAAACATGGCATCCAACCAAAGCCGGTTATTGACAACACTGTACGGCGCTACCCGCATGGAGCGATAAAAAGAAGCCATGCGTTTTGGATAAGGAGAGATATCCGACGCATATCCGGCCACTATGGCTGCAGCCCCCGTTGTGTCAATGATTGGAACACCACCGGTACCACCGGTCGAAAACCAGTCGTCATTGCCGGAGGTAGCGAAGTTGTTGTAAAAATTAGCACGCAAATCCCCATCCACACCAAAACCTGATTTGATCACAGGTGTCGTAATTTGAGCGTTGGCATAAGCAGAAAGCAATAGAGAAAAAAAGAAAGGTAGAAGTTTATTCATAAGAGGTGGATTGATGGTGAGAAAAAAAGAAGCGGAAGCGAGTTCCGCCTCCCGTTATTTTCGTTGCACAATCCTGACCACTTCTACTGCCGATTTGGATACTTCATCACCGTTTGTATCTACGCAACAGATACGGTAATAGATATAGCCAGGCGCAAAATCATCCTGTATTTTATAACTACGGGCACCGGTATTCTCCACGCTTTGGATCACGTCAAAATACTCCCCGTCGTAAGAACGCTCCACTTGAAAGGTAGCTACGCCTGTATTTACCGCTGACCACGTAAGAACAATGGCTTTGCCCTGCCGGTGTGCACGCAAAGAAGTTACGTTTTGAACCTTGCTTGCCTTCTCTTTTGCCACAGCCTGGTGCGAAAGAACAAAAGACGACGTAACAATGGCTGCAAGCAGCAATACGGCAGAAATGGTTAATGTTTTCATAAGGGTTTGATTTGGTCCCAAAATTAGACAACACCATTCCGGTAACACAGAGTGGATGCGCTCTACTTTTCCGTAATTATTACGTACCGGAAAAAAGGGAACTGTACGTAGCGCAACGTACAGCAGCCACCTGTTATTGAATGCCCAATTTACGTAGTAGAACTACGGCCATTTCCAAAAATGCTTCATGGCTATAGCCCGCAATGTGCGGAGTGACAAGCACATTGGGCTGTGAAGTCAAAAAATGCAGTTGTTCTTTTTCCACATCGGTATAGGTGTGCAGTTTTTCATTTTCCAGTACATCCAGCGCAGCCCCGGCCAGTTTTTTTTCCCGGAGGGCTTTGATCACAGCGGCCGTATCGGTCACCGGACCCCGGCAGGCGGTCAGGAAAAAAGGTGGCTGCCGGAAGCTGTTGAAAAACCTTTCCCCGGCATAATGAAACGTTTCTTTTGTCAGCGGGATATGCATGCTTACTACATGCGCCTGATCAAAAATTTCCTGCAGGCTGGCTTCCCTGATGTAACCATTGCCAAAACCGGTTCTGTATTTATCATGTGCCAACACGGTTACGTCAAATGGCGCCAGCAGTTTAGCAAACTGTGATCCATTGTTTCCAAAACCTATGATACCAACAGTCTTTCCGCGCAGTTCAATGCCCCGGTTTTCTGATCGTAACCAATGTCCTCCCTTTACTTCCTGAAAGGAGCGACAGATATTGTTGAGCAGGCAAAGCAACATACCCAGTACCTGTTCGGCCACTGCATTGCGGTTGCCCTCGGGGGTGCTGATCAGGCGAATACCTTTTTGTGATGCGTAATCAGCATCAATCAGTTCCATTCCACTACCGAGTCGCCCGATCCATTGCAGCTTTGCGGCTTTATCCAACAGGGCCTTATCAATTTTAAGGCGGGTTGTTACCACCAGGCCATCTGCATCTGCAATGCTGTTTTGTAACTCTTCGTAGGTAATGTCGGGACGATAGTCGATGGCATAGCCGTTCTTTTGGAAAACCTCCCGCAAATGATCGTGAACCGGAGCTGTAATGATAATTTTCATGAAATTTTATTGTAGATGAGACGGCGAACGCAATTTGCAAAAACAGTAAGAACAGGCTACCAGATTATGCCTGTATTTCGTTTAGCGTTTCCCTCTTATGTCATTTTAAAACTTAAGGCGGCAAAATCCTGTATGCTTAATTGTTCTGCACGATTGTTGAAGATCGGATCTTCAAGCGTAGCGGCATCAAACAAGGCTTTGCAGGCATTGCGCAAGGTCTTACGCCGCTGGTTAAACGCCGTTTTTACCAAGTTAAAAAATGCCTTGCGGCTCTTCATTTCTAATGGCTCATTTCTTGGCAAAAGCCGTATAACACCACTCATCACTTTTGGCGGCGGCGTAAAGCTTTTTTCGCTGACGTCGAACAGGTATTCCACATCGTAAAATGCCTGTACCAAAACAGAAGTCACTCCGTAAACTTTGTTGCCTTCTTTGGCCGCCACCCGTTGCGCCACTTCTTTCTGAAACATGCCAATCACACATTGCACGCCGGTTTCCCATTCCAGTATTTTAAAAAGAATCTGCGTGGAAATATTATAAGGGAAGTTTCCTACCACAGTGAAGGGTGTATCAAAAGGCTTCTCAATATCCAGAAAGCTTTGATGAATGATCTTGTCCTCAAGTACCGGATAGGTTTGTTTCAGGTACACCACTTTTTCTTCATCCAGTTCCACCGCTTTGAACGTAAGGTCAGGAAGTTCGATCAAATATTTTGTCAGCGCACCACCGCCAGGACCTACTTCCAGCAGGTTTGTCAACGGGCACTGTTTTAACGCATCCACAATTCTGCGGCAAACATTTTCATCTTTTAAAAAATGTTGTCCCAGTGATTTTTTTAAGGTGTACATCGGCACAAAAGTAAGTCAGGACACCGGACAGAAACCCGACAGCGGCGAAACAACAAGGTACCAACAGGCATCTGCCCGTTTGTGTTGCACCATCTTCCCGCTAGTATTTTGTCACCAGAGCATCATATCCTCTATTGCAATTCTTTGTCCATATTTGCAGTATGAATAAACCTGTCATTGGCATTTCCTGCGGCGACATTAACGGCATTGGACCGGAAGTCATCATTAAAACCTTTTCGGACCACCGTATTCTTGAATATTGCACCCCTGTGATCTTTGCTTCGGCCAAGCTCCTGAACTTTTACCGCAAGGCGGTACCCGATGCCCATTTTAATTACCAAAGTATCCGGGAATTTTCCAAGCTCAGCCCCAAACAGTTGAACATTCTAAGCTGCTGGGAAGAAGATGTTACCATTACCCCCGGGCAACTAACTGAAACCGGTGGCAGGTATGCGGTAAGATCGCTTTTGGCCGCAGCTGATGCGTTGAAAGCCGGGCATATCCAGGGACTTGTGACCGCACCAATCCATAAAAAAAATGTGCAGAGCGAAGAATTTGCCTACACAGGACATACACCTTTTCTGAAAGCAGTTGGTGAAGCCAAAGATGTACTGATGCTGCTGTATGCCGATAACCTAAGGGTTGCGCTGGTAACCGAACACCTGCCGCTGAACGAAGTTGCCAAACAAATTACCCGCGAGGCGATTGTTTCAAAATTGAACCTGCTGAACAACAGTTTGCGCAGGGATTTTGGCATTGACAAACCCCGCATTGCCGTACTGGGGCTCAACCCGCATGCCGGCGATGAAGGTTTGGTGGGTGATGAAGAACAAAGGATCATTCAGCCGGCTATCAAAGACGGCAAACATAAATATTTTGCCTTTGGTCCCTACAGTGCCGATGCATTCTTTGCCCGGCGCAGCTACCTGCAGTTTGACGCTGTACTGGCTATGTACCACGACCAGGGCCTGATTCCTTTTAAGACTATCGCCGGTGGCGAAGGCGTGAATTATACCGCAGGCCTGCAGTTTGTTCGCACCTCTCCCGACCACGGAACCGCCTACGACATTGCCGGAAAAAATATTGCCGACCACACTTCATTTATGACCGCTGTTTTTGAATGTGTTGACATTATCCGCCGTCGCGGTGAGTACGAAGAGCGAACAAAAAACCCGCTGCGTAAAATCACGGCCGAAGTGCTCAAGAATGTGGAAGATGAAAAGATTGAAGAATAGAAAAGTATAGTTTCTGCAGCAGCAGCAGGTAAAATAACCCATCCTAAAGCCTTTATCAACCCGGTAAAGGCTTTCCGTTTTAAGGGAGGTTTTGGCAAATATATCTTCAGTATTCCGCAAACGAAACATGGTGTCCTTTGCGTTGTTATCAATAGCGGGAGAAAAGGTGAAATCAGCCCCGAAGGCTTGCGGGGCTATACTTTCAACAATTTTTTCTTTATTTGTAGCCGACTGTTTTTCAGCCGTCATCACCAACCAAACAACTTGTTGTGAACAACCTAACTGCCTATCGCTCACCTATCACCCTGCTTTCGTTAAGCGCAGCGGAAAGTGCAAACTTTTCAGAAGACATATTTCTCCAGGCGAAACAAAAGCTTGCGGGCCATACGACGCTAAACGAAGAACTGGAAACTGCCCTTCGCAATGTAAATGCAAGTACCTGGCAGTTTCATAAAACGATCCAGGAGCAGGAAGGCCTGTTGCAGTTTTTGGAGGAAGGCCGGTTTGATGAAGCCGCGATGGAAAAAGCTTCTTTTCTCCGCTATAATCCCTCCTTTGTGCAATTCATTTCCGGGCCATTCGCCGTTGCTTTTCAAAAGGCTTCTGCTACCATCTGCCAGGAAAAAGAAGTGTATCCAACGCTGCGAAAGCTGCTCGATTATACTTCTTTCATATTACCCCAATACGAAGCATTTGCCTTTGCATCCATCAACGAATACCTGCAACAGCATACCCGCTCGTTGGCTTTGCTTAGCTGGGAACAATTTGTAGTAAACGAGGAGCAACTGGGTTTTGTGTTTTCCGGTGACTGGATCGCATTGATGAACAGCCTGCCCGATGCCTGTGCAGCCCAACGGAATGACATGATAAACACGCTGCTGCAGATCTTGAAACGTTTCCGGCTGGATGCCTCTACTGAATATCTGAAAGCTTTTTGTCGCTGCGTGTATAGCCTGAAAATGGAGCCGGCAGCAAAGCAAGATCTCCAGGAATATTCAGCCAGTTTTCGCTCCCCGCTACCTGCAAAAAAAGAGGCAGCGGAAACAGCAAGCCGGCCCTGGGCCTTGTATATTGGCGGCGGCGCGGCGCTGTTGCTGGCCGTGGCTTTTTTGCTGGTCTACCTTACCGGGAAAAAAGGGCAACATCCGGAACAACCGGAAGATAAATACATGGAAGCGGTAACATCGGCATCCCCTTCCGACCAGTTAAACAGCAGTGTGAATGAACGCAATCTCAAAGGGTTTCTTTATTTGTCGACAAAGCAGGAAAACGTTGGTACATCTATGCTACTGGAAACCGGTGCCACACCCCTGCCGGGTCTTACCAAACTACCGGCTAACGATGGCAACAGCACCCTCACGGTACGTAACCAAACAGGCTCTGATGCACTTCTTTTTTATTTTGGCAGCGACAACCTGCTGGTGAATAAAAACTCCCGGATTGTATCGGTGTTTATACGACGCGGAGAAGAATATCGCTGCCGGTTTCAGCCCGATTTCGGGCGGTTCAATTTCCTGTTTGGCAAAGAATGGGTAAAGATGGATACACCAGCTTCGCTCGCCATTCAAACAGGTTCAACCGATATTCCTCTTATTGGCCAGGTTCAGAACGAGGCAGCAGTATGGACCATACCAGATTTTTTTAAAAACGTATCGCCGCAGCAGCCTTATCTCCTGCATGATCTTTTGATTACCAACATTGAACAGCAAACCAGTACACCCGGCAGCAACCTTGTGTACACACGCCTGAATGAAAAAGACAACGGAAAGCGATATAGTGATGAGGGCTTTGCAGAGATTGTGCTCCAGGAAGAAAAAGGAGAGTTTTCTATCAAGGCAAAATCATCCATGTACGTTTACCGCAGCTTCCCCACCTTTCGCCCGGAAGACTTTCAGCAAACTCCTTAAGAACTTTCAAAAAAAGAGTCCTTCTTTAATACGAATCAGCATTCAAGGACATAATCGTTCCAAACTTTACGTAAGCCTCTAACGAAGAATGAAGGCGAAACAATGCCGTAATAAACTGCTGCTAACCACCTTCCGTTCTGCCGGTGGTATTGCTTTTGCAGCGATGTTTACACACACTAAACTCTTCTGTTATGTTCAAACGATTTTTTCTTGTTGCTTACATCTTTTGCTTTTCATGCAGCAACGAAGCCGCCGATACCGCCTCCGAAAAAGCAGCCACGCCGGCAGCACCCGGTGAGGTAACGACTTCCTTTTCAAAAGAAAGCGAATTGGAGATACTGGCCGAATGTGTTGACAATGCCAAAGAAAATCTTGGCGACGCACAAGCCTATGCCCTTTGCAAATGTGTGCTTGGCCAGGTGCAGAAAAAATATCCCGGGGCCGACAGCGCAGCCCTTATCACCTACCTGAGTGACACCACGGAAGTGGCGGCCATGGCCAAAGAATGCAAGTAGGTCTGGCTGTTATGCAGTAGGCTTTTGTAGCGAAGCTCTTTTCCACAGGGACAGCCGGTTTTCATTTTTGGCACTATTTTGTTTTTACAGTTTGGAAACAGATTGTAATATGGAAAACAGAAAAGAAAACGGTGCAGAAAGAAGAAGAAGAAAGGTAATGAGTCGTCCTGTTTTGGTGCGTTCGGAAAGACCCGGTCAGGTGGCAGCAAGTGCCAATTATTCTATTCGTCGTCATTCCACGTCTATCTGGAAAGAAGCCTGATATCTCCTGTAACGATTGCAGCCGCAAACGGTTATTTTATCCTTGAAGGAAAAGCATTTCAATTTTACGGATACAGAGGACGCCACAGGTCAGTATGTATGTGCAGCCTGTGGCCACCCCTTGTTTGAAGCGGCAAAAAAGTTCGATGCCGGCTGCGGGTTTCCTTCCTTCTGGCAGCACCTGCAGGAGGGTATTCGGTTCAATCAACTCAGTACTTACGGAAGGGAAAGAACACAGGTGGTTTGCCGGCAATGCGGTCAGCATCTCGGACACCTTTTTCCGAATAAATTCACACCTACAGGTGTACGTTATTGTATCAACAAAGCAGCAATAGAATTGGTGATACCATCATTCACAAATAAACAAGCAAGTCACTCCATGTCAGCATCACCCTTACCCATTGAGCAAATCATGCAAACCATTCGTGAAAACAGGAGCAGCGAAAGCAATTATATCCTTCTGCAGCAGGAGTTGGATAAAACAATAGCCGCTTCCCGGCAGGCAGGCAATCCTGACGTAACGAAAGAGTTGGAAGACGTTAAAGAGAAATACGCGGCTGAATACGAAAAATCAAAAGAAGCCGGCGGTACCGCCTGGCTGGAGTTTGAGAAATTTGTCACACAATTTGAACGGGCTCTCACCCAGGCAAAAAACAGTGATTAAGTAGCGTTAACCTAAATGCTATACCCCTACGATTGGCTTATTCTCTCGTTGCCGTCCGCACTTGTTGCAAGCCTGTGTTCACAGTTTCCACAGCTTCGCGGTAGAGCGATTCATTTCCTTTTGGCATTACCCGCAACAAACTTTTGCATTCCCGAAGAAAGACTTGGGCAAAATCCGGGTCCTGTGTTACAATCTCCCTGCAGTTATCAATGATATCAGCATACTTCACCGTTTGCGATTCGCCGCTTGTTTTTTGGATGCGTTCGGCTTCTTTCAGCTTGCGCTTTCGCCGGTTCCAGCGGGGATACACAGCTTTCGTATAAATGTCTGTAAGCTCTACCACCAACCGGACCGTTTTACCCGCGGTTTCCACATCCATCTGCCCCAGCAAAAACTGGTGCAGATCCGATTTGGTAACTGGCGTATCTTCCAGTACATCGTGAAGCAAGGCTGCTGCCAGTACCGAAAGATCGTTGGTATGCCGCCTGCACATTTTCATCACTCTTACCGGGTGAACAATATAGCGGTCAGGAGAATACTTCCGCAACTGCGTACCATGGGCTGTATCGGCAAAGTCCCGTATTTTTTCAAGCACCTCTTCCATATTTTCTGTTCAACAAATTATACGCCGTTTCGCTTTAGCTATTCAAAACAAAAGCCGCACGAAGACCCCTTTCTATTTCCAGGTGCTTCCATACGAATGCAAATAGTGGCCGCGGTCTGTTTCTTGCACAACCCCTATAAAAAATTTGTATGAACAGCCTCCGGAAATATGCACCGCTGTGGGTACCGCTTCTTCTTGTAGCAGGTTTTGTTGGCTATGTAGCGTATCGTACCCGCCGGATTCCAACCCCCCGCCGGCGGTGGATGCGCTTTGAGCATCCCGATGCTGAACCCCTGACAGCAAGCCATGCAGCATCCTTACAGGGCGTATATACCCTGGCCGAAGGCAGCGAACAGTTTGGTAAAACTGCCGTGCTCAAATACAGTTATACTGTAGAAAAAGAAGAACAGGTTTTTCATCTTTCTATTTTCTGCGAAAAAGATGGTTCCTACATTTTATGCAAAGGAAAAAGACAGCGAGACAGCCTCCTGTTGCAAGGTCATTGGCGCAGGGCTTCCGAACCCGGCACCGGGCTGGTGTGGCTGGTAGCAAATGCTGCCGAAATTTTTGACACGGACAGGGACATCAAACCGCTTTGCCTGCAGGGTTGGTACGGAAAAGGAAATGAAAAGCCGGAGCAACCGCTGTTTCTGGCGCTACAGCACCCATTGCCCGATGTGCCGCCGCTGGACATCATTGCCCATCGGGGCGGATCGCGGAACGTAGATTTTTTATCCATCTCTGAAAACACAACCGGCATGGTGAAACTGGCAGCACAACTTGGCGCCAATGGCATTGAGATCGATGTGCGGATAACAAAGGACAATGTACCGGTGATCTTTCACGATAGCTTTCTTTCCATTCATACCGTGCAGGATATGTTCTTTGGCGGCATGCTACACAAGCGAACCCTGAAAGAGCTAAAGACCCTGGATCTGCGCAACAAAGGAGAGATACCTACCCTGGAAGAAATGCTGGATACGGTGCTGTACCAGACACCGCTGGAGATTGTATGGCTGGATATGAAAAAAGAATGTGACCTGGAACAGGTGCGCAGTCTGCAAGAAGCGTATCACGAAAAAGCAAAAGCCCTTGACCGCAAACTTACCATCTACATTGGAGTGCCGGATGAGTACATGTACAATTGTTTGCGCCGGCTGGAAGATTACAAGTCTGTGCCCACAATTTGCGAATTGGACTGGAACACAGCTTTGGATATGAACGCCCAGGTGTGGGCGCCGCAGTACACGGGCGGCTTTCAGACAGAAGAAGTTGACAAAGTGCATGCGGCCGGGAAAAAAGCCTATGTATGGTCGTTAGACAGAACATTCATGGTTGAAGCCTACCTGGGTGAGGGAGAGTTTGACGGTTTGGTCACGAACGCAGCACCCGTGGTAGCATACTGGTATTACACAGAGGGTTACAAAATGCGCAGAAAACAGGTAGCGGAAAAAGCAAGTAGTTAGTTGTCAGTAGCAAGTAGCCACTTATTGCAACTATCTTTTGTAAAAAAACCCTCCTTAAACTCCAGGAGGGTTTTTCCTTGTAAGAACTATTTCAACCTAACGGCTACTTTCCACTCGCTACTCCCCACTCGCTTCTCTCCTACCATCCTATTCCATAATCTTCACCATGGTTGCTGGAGCCACCCCACAAGCTGCCGTGTTTCCAGTCGAAAAAGATGGCGTTGATAGGACCACTGGTACGGTCATCAAAACTGAGTGTGTAACCCATTTGCTTTAATTCGTTGCGTACGGCTTCTGGCGTTTTGCTGCTCAGTAAAATATTGCCGGGCCTGGGTTGCCGGTCCGATGTTTTGGTACCGCCCAGGGAAAGCCATAGCTGGTTGGAATTGATATTGGCGGCTTCAGCGGCCTGTTGCACCGTCATGCCAAATTCCACCATATTCAAAAAGAACTGCAACAGGTTTTGATCCTGTGTATCGCCGCCCTGCACCGCAAACGACAAATAAGGCTTGCCGTCTTTCAACGCCATCGACGGTGTTAACGTAACACGGGGACGTTTTCCAGGCGCCACTACGTTGAAAGGATTGAGCATGGAGTCGAGTACAAAACTTTGCATGCGCTGGCTCATGCCCACGCCAGTGTTTCCGGCAATGGTGGCCGGTATCCAGCCCCCGCTGGGTGTAATGGAAACCACCCAACCTTCTTTGTCGGCCGCTTCCACTGTTGTTGTTCCGGCCCATAGTTTTTCTTCGTAATCAACCTTACCCAGGCTGTTGCGCACATCATGCGCCGGCGCAAAATTCCGTCCGCTGGTATCCATTTGGTAACCGCGGTTTTTCAGCAATGACACGTAAGGATTTTTCTTTCCTTCAAACGGATACGGATCACCGGGGCCAATAGTGGGATCGTTTTTGTTGAACTGAATCAGGGAGGCCCGTTGCTTTGCATATTCTTTACTCAGCAAACCTTTCACCGGTTCTTGCGGCGGAAAGTAGGAGTCGCCATAATAAAAATCACGGTCGGCAAAGGCCAGGTTCATCGCCTGGTAAACCGTGTGAATGTATTTGGCACTGTTATAACCCATGCCCTTCAGGTCAAAATTCTCAAGGATGTTCAGCGCCTGTAACAACGCAGGGCCTTGCGTCCATTGCTGTAGCTTGTATACATCAATGCCTTTGTACGAAACTTTCAGCGGTTCTTCTTCCAGCGGTTTCCATTTGGCCAGATCCTCCATTGTGATCAATCCGCCCTGTTCCTGTGCCCCACGTACAAATTCTTTGGCAATATCTCCCTTGTAAAAGCGGTCGTAGGCCGCCATAATCGCTGCCTTTCGCGAAGCCCCTTTTTTCTTTGCTGCTTTTTCTGCTTCCACCAGTTTGGTAAGGGTTTGCAGCAAGTCTTTTTGTATAAAGATTTCGCCGCCCTCCGGTGCTTCCCGCTTTTCGCCCAAGTGCGGTAAAAAAACTTTTTTGCTGTAAGGCCATTCTTTGATGCGGGCCTTGCCCCTTTCGATGCTGTTGGCCGTTTGCGCATCGATGGGATAGCCGGCTGCCAGTTGCATGGCCGGTGCCAGCACTTGTTCCAGCGTCATGGTGCCGTAGTTGGCCAGCATGTACAACAGACCACCCGGCGTGCCCGGTGTAGTAGCGGCCAGCGGACCGTATTCCGGCGGAAAGTTGTAGCCCTTGCTCCTGAAAAACTCCGGTGTAGCCCCGGTGGGTGCAAACCCCATTGCATTGATGGCAATAACTTTTTTTGTTTTGGGATTATAGATCAGCGCCTGCGTTTCTCCACCCCAGCTCAGCACATCCCACATGGTGCAGGTAGCGGCAAGCATAGCACAGGCAGCATCAACGGCATTGCCTCCCTTTTGGAAAATGATGGAACCAGCGGTAGCGGCCAGGGGCTTACCGGTAATGGCCATCCAGTTTTTACCATGGAGGGGTGGTTTCTGGGTTTGCTGCGAGATGGCCGGAAAGAAAAAGACAGCCAGAAGAATTACACTAAGAAATCGTTTCATGCATCTGCGGATTGAGTTCTTAAAGATAAGCTGCAACCGGCTGTCGCCGGCCTTTGCCTGTTTGGTTTATTGGAGGAATGATTAACTTTCGGGAATCTCTTAAACAAACACTATGCATCCAAGACTGTTTACCCTTTTTCTCTTCTTTTTCTCGGTAAATGCATTCGCACAAAATGAGGATTCGCTCTACATGCGTGAGCACTACGACAAGGTAGAATACCACATCCCAATGCGGGATGGCGCCGAACTCTTTACCCTGGTCTATATCCCCAAAGACAAAAGCAAAAAATACCCCATCCTGCTGAACCGCACCCCTTACAATGCCAGCAGTTACGGTGATTTTAAAACCTACGGACATCCGTCGAAATACCTGGTTCGCTCCGGGTACATCCTGGCATTTCAGGATGTGCGTGGCCGTTATATGAGCGATGGCCAGTACAACAACATGACACCGAACATCCCGGGCAACGATATCAAAAACAAAAAAGCCATTGATGAAAGCTCCGATACTTGGGACAGCATCGACTGGATGATCAAAAATCTTCAGTCCAACAACGGAAGGGTGGGCATCTATGGTATCTCTTACCCTGGCTATTACTCTGCCGCGTCCTTACCGGATGCACACCCGGCACTGAAAGCCGTATCGCCGCAGGCACCCATCGCTGATTTTTTCTTTGATGATTTTCACCACATGGGTACTTACCTGCAAAGCTATACCCCGGCCTTTGCCGTATTTGGTTACCAGAAAAAAGAACGAACAAAAGAAGACTGGTTTGCACCGGAACTGATGCGCCTGTACAGCAATCCGGTAAAAGATGCCTATGATTTTTACCTGCGACAGGGTCCACTGAAAAACATCACTAAAAATTTTCACCACGATAATTTTTTCTGGAACCAGATCATTGAACATCCCAACTACGATACCTTCTGGCAACGTCGCAATATTTTGCCGCACCTGGTGAATGTAAAGCCGGCCGTGATGACCGTTGGCGGATGGTTTGATGCCGAAGATCTGTATGGACCGCTCAACATTTACAAACGCATTGAGAAGAGCACACCCGCTGCTAAAAACACTATCGTGATGGGTCCGTGGGCACATGGCGACTGGGCCGGTGAAAAAGCGAAAAGCACTCACGGCCATATTTATTTTGGTGACAGCATTTCCACCTTCTACCTGCGGGAAATAGAAGCGCCGTTTTTTGCCTATTACCTGAAAGACGAAGGCAGCAATAAACTGCCCGAAGCCTACATGTTTAACACCGGATCAAAAAAATGGCAGCAGTTTGATACCTGGCCGCCGAAAGATGCACCAACGCTTCGCTTTTATTTTGGCGAGAACGGTAAGCTCTCCATCAATCAACCCATGCCCGAAGCAAAATCGTTCAGCTATGTCAGCGATCCGATGAAACCGGTACCGTATACCTCTGAAGTGGAAGGGCTGACCTTTACACCGCGCCGCTTTATGAGCGATGACCAGCGATATGCCTCCCGCCGTCCGGATGTGCTAACCTTTGAAACGGATACGTTAAATGAAGACGTTACCATTGCCGGGGAAATCAGGGCCAAACTGAAAGTAGCGATGACCGGTACCGATGCTGATTTTATCGTGAAGCTGATTGATGTACATCCGCAGACCCACGAGGAGTATGCACACAATCCGAAAAACATTACCATGGGCAGTTACCAGCAACTGGTTCGGCATGAAACCTTTCGTGGTCGCTTCCGCAATTCGTTTGAAAAGCCCGAAGCCTTTACACCCAGCCAGCAAGCCGAAGTAACGGTGCCGCTGCAGGATGTATTACACACGTTTAAAAAGGGCCACCGCATCATGATTCAGGTGCACAGTACCTGGTTTCCGTATATCGATCGCAACCCGCAGAAATACGTGCCCAATATTTATAAGGCCGATGAAAAAGATTTCATCAAATCGACTATTTCGGTTTCCTCAGCATCGGTGGTAGAAGCCGGCGGCGATCTGCAAAAAGGCAGGGTGTTTTAATTTATTCTATCGTCATTCAATGCAAAGGTTGGTACTGGTACCGGCCTTTGTTTTTATCAGTGCTTATTTGCGGCAACAATTTTGTGCTACCATTACAAACGGATTTTTATGGACAAGAATAAAAAATGGAATGAAGGGGAAGAAGCCGGCAAACACAGGGACATGGGTATTAAAACCGTAGAGGGCATGGACAGTGAAGGCCATGTGCATGGCAGTAATCAAGGCGCCTTTAACGAACGCAGTGCACAGGAGCACCAGCGCAGTGATAAAAACCCTTTGAATGAAAAAGATGATCGCGGCACGGTGCCTGGAACGGAGAGTTTGTGAAGCAGATAGTGGGATATTGATTATTGGTACTGTACATGAAAAAAACAATGTACCAGGACAACCATTATCCCATTAGCAAATTATCAGATTGTCACATTAACCCATTCTCATTCTTTTATCTGCAGATTCGCTTTTGCCAGGCGGATGCTCTCCTCATCACCCGTGTGTTTCATCGGTTCATCGGAAAGCTTTACAACCGGCGTCCACGATTCGCCTTCCGGCAGGGCCTCTGTCATTTTCATCACTACGTTCATTGGTTTTAATCCTACATCGTTGGTGAAATTGGTGCCGATGCCAAAGGAAATGCCGATGCGATCCTGGCAATGCTTTACAATGGCTTCCACTTTCTCCAGGTTCAGTCCATCAGAAAAGATGATATTCTTCGAACGCGGATCAATACCCAAATTTTGGTAATGCCGGATGGTTTTGTCAGCAAACTCCAGTGGATCGCCGCTGTCGTGCCGAATACCATCAAACAGGCGTGCAAATTTCTTATCAAAGATCTCGAAGAATTCATCCGTAGTAAACGTATCGGAAAGGGCAATGCCCAAATCGCCGCGAAATACATCGATCCAGTGTTCCAGCGCCATGGTGTTGGCCATTTTAAAGCCATATTTAGCCGCATGAAACATAAACCATTCGTGGGCATGTGTACCGATAGGTTTGGTGCCATGCACTCTTGCCAGGTGCACATTGCTGCTGCCGACAAAGGTGCCTCCAAACTGCTTTAATGTTTTTACCACCAGGTTGTGTACAGCAAACGAATGACGCCGACGGGTACCGAATTCGGCAATCTTTACACCCATCTCCCCATAGGTCTCAATCTTTGCTTTTGTTTTTTGTGCCACCTGCTCATCGCTTTCCCTTGCTGCATCCTGCAAGGCATAAAAATTTTCGCAGATCAAACAAAGCAGGGGCACTTCCCAAAGAATGGTGCGGTACCAATAGCCTTCTACAACCACGTCTACATCTGAACCGTTTTGTGTTATCTGCACTTCGGCAGGATCGTAACAATAGCCCTGCAAAAAATCCAAGTAAACAGGATCGAGGTAAGGACAGGTTTGTGCCAGCCAGGCTTTTTCTTCCTTGCTTAGTTTAAGTCCGGTCATGCTGTTTACCGATGCCTGTAAAGCGTCGGCAAAATGAGGTGGAAAAGCATGCTGACCGCGGTTGATAAACCGGTAGCGGGCCCTGGCCCTTGGAAACAGTTTCACCACGCATTGCTGCATGGTGAATTTGTAAAAATCATTATCAAGCAGGGAGGGAAGGGTTACCATAAAAACAAAATTCGGTGTTTGCCTTATGGAATTTGAAAAAAACATGCCGCCAATTATTTTTGCAGCACAAGCCAACTTAGCTCAGCTGGTAGAGCATTTCATTCGTAATGAAAGGGTCGTCGGTTCGAATCCGATAGTTGGCTCTTTTACCGCAGAGAACAGGAGGAATAGAGGTTTTCGCAGCGGTTATTCTAATTTCTACTTTAACGTAGTTCCTTATCCTATTCATTTTCGCATAAAACAGCAACCACCCAACCTCAAAAACCTATTGTAATTTGTTAGAATATGTTATATCTTACTTTACAGATCAGCTTTTGTAAAGTTTGGCTTTCCTTCTTTCTGGCCGGAGACCTGTTTTGAACTTATACCTTTTGCTTGCTACATACAGCCCCGTATATTTTTGGAATCGCTTTCTTCATTAAAAACATACAATTATGCGCAAGTTGTTCTTTTTGCTATTGATGCAAATTCTTGGCCTTTTGGTTATGGCCCAAAACACTTCAGACGAACAAGCAATCAGAAGTTTGATTGACAAAGAAAGAGCTGGCGATGCAACAGTTATTAAACGCACAGATAACAGCGTTTTTGCTTCCGGCAGGTTTGTCCGTCCCATTATTGGAAAGCCGGATGAAGAACAGGTAAAAGAAGATGCAGATGCAGTAGCCAATAGGAAGAATCAAAAGATCACCAGTAAAACAAACCGGCTGGAAGTGGCTAAATCAGGGGATTTAGCGTATGAGTTCGGAGAATACAAACTGGAGTTTGACACACTGAGCAACGAACACGTTGTCATTGATGGAACCTATGTGCGAACATGGAAAAAGATTGATGGCCAGTGGATGGTTGATTTGCACTATGTCCGCCCAAACCGGAAATAAGTTGACGACATGTGCCTAATAGAGCGCTGCTACGTTATTTAGAAATTCTAAACAGTGAAATAAAATCCATTATGTGCTTTTCAATTGCGCCGCAATGGAAACAGTTTGCATGAATGGTTATGCAATGGATGGAACATAAACGAAAACGTACAGAGAAAACTAAAAGCCCGCTGATGACAGCGGGCTTTTAGATTGTTACTCGGAAAGTTTAGGTTTTGTAATTTATTCTTAGTTGTACTGGCTTTGTTTTGATTGCACAACAAGATTACGTTTTCCATCAGCGCTGTAGCAGAAGATTAGCTGAAGTCAAGCAAACCATCGATGAAACACCAGAAAACTAACATGCGGCAAAACACGTTTCACCCGTTTTATCTTTTTACTTTTTCTGTGTCTTACAGGGATACAATGTTTTTACGGCTTTGCATGTTCACTATCTTTCCGAACAACGCTATATCACCACTCCTCTCAACTTGTCATCAATCAAGTCTTCATACCATTCGCAAAAATTTAGAGCGATAAAACCTACCCGCCTTTACTTTTACACCCTTTTTAAAATCAGATACGTGATGCAAGACATAGAATTACGCTTTCCATCCTTGAAGGAATTGATTGCATTTAAGCAGCAGATGCAGGAAATGGACTTGCGTATTGACACCGTTGCAAAATCGCTGACAGGAAACTTTTCCGATAGCGAAGTGTTAACCGCCATTCGTTTGTTCAAAGCAGCTCTCCCCGATCAGCAAAAAGTAGAAAGGGCAAGCAGGCAGGCCGTTGCCGTCTGATCATCTGCAGCAGAGGTGTGACAAAATCGCCTTTCATCCAGTTTATTATCACCGGCACGATAAC
Organism: Flavisolibacter longurius; assembly: GCA_014163555.1. Lineage (GTDB taxonomy): Bacteria > Bacteroidota > Bacteroidia > Chitinophagales > Chitinophagaceae > Flavisolibacter. The sequence continues at coordinate 22,300 of JACJGO010000008.1, read as the reverse complement.
AGAAATCAGGCAGTGCCGCAACCAATCCTTTCCGATTTTTGCAGCATGACAAAAGACCTGGACTGGCTGGTGAAGACGTATGGTGATTTCTTCGGAAAATTTGGCGTGGACAAAGAGACCTTACTATCGCATTACGATGCGTGGAAGGTTCAAAGCGGACAGACAGCCGTAACGGATTATCTCTGGCACCTGTTTCATGTGCTCATTGGCGAAACCAAAAAACAGGTAAGCGATCCGGTTGACCTGCACCGCAATCTCCACGAGATCTACCTGCTCATGCTGGAGTTCAGGGTAAATGTAGAAGGGCAAAAAGACAATGCTCTGGTGCAACTCATCATCAAAAACAGGATCCGTCAGTGGCAGGCCGAACTTCCCTACCCCTTTCACTTGCAGGCGGTTTCCATCAACTGTTGTCCGCATTGCGAACGCATCAACGGACAGATTTTTGAGCCTGAAGCGGTGCTGCACAACACCCATTTGGCTACGCAGGAATGCACAAAAGAAACCGGCTGCAGTTGCGGCTACATTCCGGTAGCGGCGGCCAGTTTACAATGATGCATGAATACAAGAAGAAATAGTAACGTTTAAAAACTTATCTGCACACCCAATCCAGGTAAAGCAAGGTAAGAATTGACATACGATGAGGACTGGCTCGACAGCACCAGCCTGGCTTCGCGTTTGAGCGAGGCTGCCGAAACAAAAAGCGGGATGCTGCAAACCGTTGTGGTAATACCCAGGCTTCCCATCAGCAAACCAATCACCCGGACCGGTGACCGTTTTTCCTGCATACCGGCGCCGCCAGGCACCGGTTCCATTGTTTTTTTGTTGTACAGGTAAAGGCCAATGCCCGTGAGCACAGGTCCCACCACTGCCGTGCCGATGGCTTTTGTTTTTTCCCGCTTGCTTTTGTAGAGCAGAAATTCACCCAGGTCTTGTTTGGAAAGGTGCCGGCTGGCCATGGATTGATCCCGCTGCGCTGTGGCACTGCAACAGGAAAAGAAAAGGAGAAAAAAGACCAACGCCACCTTGCCTGGGTTCATAGAATCTTGCTTGACTCGCATGAAGATACAAACAGAACGGTCGAAGGGCTGCTGATTTCGACGAGTGAGCCTGGTTTATAGGGAAGTAGAACGCACAAATTCTGCCGGGTAAAAGCCGCTTTTCTTCACCCTGCGGTAATTTAGCGCCATCATGCTGGAACCACAAACACTCCGCTTTCTGACAGCGCTGAAAAAGAATAACAACAAACCCTGGTTTGATGCCAACAGGGCGCAATACGAGGCGGCCCGCATCGACTTTTCAAATTTTATTCAACTGGTGATTGATGCCCTGCAAAGGAGCGATACCACCATCACCGGCCTTACATCGCGGGACTGCCTTTTCCGCATCAACCGTGATATTCGTTTTTCAAAAGACAAAACGCCGTATAAATCCAATTTTGGCGCCAGCATCAAACGTGGCGGTCGCAAATCGGGTTTTGCCGGGTACTATTTTCACCTGGAGCCGGGCCATAGTTTTATTGGCGGTGGCCTGTGGATGCCCGAAGCTCCAGCCCTGAAAGCAATGCGGCAGGAGATTGATTACAACTGGGATGAATTTCAGGGAATCATCGGCGAAAAAAGCTTTCAAAAAATTTACGGCGATCTGTACAAAGGCGATGATGTTCGCCTGAGCACCATGCCCAAAGGATATGAAAAAGACCACCCGGCCGCCGGTTATTTGCGCCTGAAAAGCTTTATTGCCGAAACCCATATCGCAGACGAAGAACTCACAAAAGGAAGCCTGCACAAAAAAACGGTGGCTTCGTTTGAAGCCATTCGGCCGCTTTTAGACTTTATAAACCGTACGGTCGGCGAAACGGGTGAATAAGCAGAAAAGCTTGTTGCATTTTTGCGGTTTCCCGGGCAATGAAAAACCAAAACGCTTCGTTCGCTTACCCAATTCTTGCCGGCGCTGTTGCCGGTTGCAGCATTGTGTATCATAGCCCGGTATTAAGCCTTTTTTGTCTGGTTCCGCTCCTTTTACTCCTGCTCCAAAATGGTAAGATTTCCGTCGGGCAGGTACTCCGGTTTTCATTCACCATCGCCGTTTTTCTTTTTTTCTGGATGATCAAGGGTGCCGAACGGTTCACCGGTAAAACGTCGCTGTATGGCATTGGCGCCTTTCTGCTGTCAAGCCTTTTCTTTTCGGCCTACTGGGGACTGGCTGTATGGTGGTGGGGACGGTTTCATAAAATGATCAGCCGGCAAAACACCATGCTGACAGGTATCTTGCTAAGCAGTGCCTGGGTGTTGGCCGAAGAAGTTTTTTTCCTGCTGATTGGTGATCTGCCCTGGTTTGGATTCCGGGTGGGTTATGGATTGGGCACAAACGGTCTGGCCTTACAGTATGCATCATTGGGAAGTGCAGGCCTTATCAGTTTTATAGCTGTGCTGCTAAACTTTTTCCTGGCAAAAACAATCCATACCCCAACGCTTAGGCAGGCCTGGCAACCCTTTGTTGCGGCAACCCTTTTTGCATTGGGCGGCAGGTGGCTTTCAAAAGATTTTTCGCAGGCTGCGCAAACCGGCAACGCAGTGAAAGGGGTTATTGCCACCCAAAACATTGCTCCCGAAAAGAAATGGGACGAAGCCACGGGCAATACACTGGCGAAAGAACTGATCGACCTGAGTAATACGGCCGCCACGCACCAACCGCAGGTGATCTTTTGGCCGGAAAGCATTCTGCCCTGGACCTATCAACCCGATGATGACCTGACAAAGGAATTGCTGAAACAGGCTCCGGGTGCCGCACAGCTCATTGGCATGAACACAGCGGCGAAAAACAACACTGTGTTCAACTCAGCTTATTTTTTTCAGGCAAATAGTAACCAGCCGGAAGTTTATCACAAACAGGAGCCGCTGGCTTTTCTTGAAAAACCTTTTTTGGGCGTGCTGCTCCCTTTTTTATCGGGAGGAGGATTTACGGTGCAGGAAAATAAAAACAGTGCGGTAATAGAGACAGGTTTTGGGCAGGCTGGATTATTAATCTGTAATGAATCGGCCATACCAACACTGGCCCGGGCAGCAGCCCTGGACGGCGCTCAATACTTAGTCAATAGCAGCAACGATGGTTGGTTTGCCGATTCATACCTGGCCCGTGCCCACTGGCAACATGCCCGCCTGCGGGCGGTGGAAACCCGAAAAGACGTAGTGGTCAGCAGCAACAGGGGTTACAGTGGTTTGATACAGGCTTCGGGTGAAAGCGACAACGCCGTACAGGCAGAAGAACCAACGGCAATACCGGTACAAATCACCCTTCACAACAGCAGTACCCTCTGGGTTCGGCTGCCTTTCCTGTTCCCGGGCCTGTTCGGCTGCATGGTAATTTTTTCGTGTGTTTATTTTTTCTTTCAGGAGAAAAGGCTGTTGCAAAAAAGAAGAGAAAGTATTTAATTTGCAGGCTCAGTAATCCAATATTCATTTTAAACCGCAACTAACGTGAGAACAATTCTACCCCTCCTCTCTTTGCTGTTCTTTGTACAGCAGGTTCACGCAAACATTGTTCAGGGAAGCTACCGCTGGCGAAACGATGACGGAAACGAAACAACCGCCACCTGGAAATCAGCCCAAAATACAAGCATTGGAAATGTATCAGCAGGCGATGTGTTGCGCCTCCGTTTCAACTTGTATAACGACTATCCTTACGACGGTGACACGTATAGCATTCAGCTTTGGTACAACGACGGCACTACCTCCAGGCAGGTAACCACTTCGGCTACCGGCGCCTTTATGCTGGCATCATCTGCACATGTTACAAACGGCCAGGCTACCACGGCACAATTCGGCGGATCCATGAATTTTGTACCTGGTACAGTTGTTACTTCTTCAAATGATGTAAGTATCCTGCTTCCGGCCAGTTCGCGAACCGAGTACGAATGGGTGATAAAACCCACCACCGACCTGCTAAACGCAAGAACCTATACGTTTGAAGTACGGGGATCCAACGTGGCGGCACCAAGCGGACCGGCCAGTACCCTGATGACATCCGGGACGCTTCCGTTAAAACTGCTTTCATTTATCGCCCAACTGGCGGAAAAAGCTGTAACCCTGCAATGGAATACGGCCGAAGAAGAACAGGTGGCCTATTTTGAAATTGAAAAAAGCACAGACGGCCATCATTACCAGCCAATCGGCAAACAACCGGCCGCAGGACGTGGTGCTCATGCTTATCGGTTTACCGATAACAGCACCATTGTTTCCAATACGTATTACCGCTTGAAAATGGTTGATAACAACGGCAGCTTTACCTACAGCCCTGTTAGTCGTGTACGCAGTGGCCAAAGCAGCAACAGCATTTCTGTCTATCCCAACCCGGCAAAAGACCGGCTGAATATCAGTCTTACTGCTGATGCAGGGCCGGTGCAGGTAGGCCTGCATGATGTAGGTGGCCGAATCATCAAAACCTTCACGGTACAATCTGACGGCAGCACCATCAACAAAGTGGCTGACATCAGTTCTTTGAAGCCGGGGATTTATTTTATTTCCTTCAACAAACAAATTGTACGCTTTGTAAAAGAATAACCGGCAATGCTGGGTAAAAGAAAAGCACCATTTGTTGATGGTGCTTTTCTTTTATAGAATTATCTGTGAGTGTATAAAAACGCTGTTGCAGAAAAGCATTACAAGGCGGCAGACAAAGACGCTTCCTGCTGCAGAATGCCTTTTTGCAGGAGATATTCCGCAATCTGAACCGCATTGGTAGCGGCGCCTTTGCGCAGGTTATCGCTCACGATCCACATGTTCAGGGTATTGGGCTGCGTTTCATCGCGGCGGATGCGGCCAACAAATACCTCATCTTTTTCATGGGCCCAGAGCGGCATCGGGTATTGTTGCTGCGCAGGTTCGTCCTGCACCACCACGCCGGGAGCTTCGCTCAGGATCTGTTTTACTTCGGCCAGGTCAAAGTCCTGTTCAAATTCAATGTTTACGCTTTCGCTGTGGCCACCGATTACCGGAATGCGAACGGTTGTGGCGGTAACACGAATGGAATCATCCCCCATGATCTTTTTGGTTTCATTCATCATCTTCATTTCTTCCTTGGTGTAGCCATTATCGAGGAAAACATCAATCTGCGGGATCACGTTCAGGTCAATGGGATATTTGTAGGCCATCTCACCTTCCTTGCCATCCCGTTCGTTAAAAAGCTGGTCAACCGCTTTTTTGCCAGTGCCTGTTACACTTTGATAAGTAGAAACAACAACACGTTTGATCTTATATTTTTTGTGAAGGGGTTGCAGGGCTACAACCATTTGAATGGTAGAGCAATTGGGGTTGGCAATGATCTTGTCGGACGCTGTAAGAATGTCGGCATTCACTTCAGGAACTACCAGAGGTTTGGCAGGGTCCATCCGCCAGGCAGAAGAATTGTCAATAACCGTAATGCCGGCTTCGGCAAATTTGGGGGCCCACTCCAGGGAAGTGCTGCCGCCGGCAGAAAAAATGGCAACGGCCGGTTTTAAGGCAATAGCATCCTGTAGGCTAACGATCTTGTATTTTTTCCCCTTGAACTCCACTTCTTTTCCAACGGAACGTTCGGAAGCGACGGGAATGAGTTCATCCACGGGAAAAGCCCGTTCGGCAAGAACCTGTAACATTTTGGTACCAACAAGGCCGGTGGCGCCAACAACTGCAACTTTCATGTTTCTTTTATTTGATGGTTTAATGAACAATAAAAAAAGCCCTCCGGTCAGGGAAGGCTCGTAAGTATATCGACATACAAAACGTTACACACCTTCCCTTTCGAGAACCGGTTTCTTTGTGCGTTTTGTGTGTTTAGCTCCGTTCATGTGTTTGCGAATGTAATTCAGAAAAGAGTTGACGCCAAATCCATTTTCCATTTTATACAAAATTTTTTATATTGTTGATATGCCTCTCGCCAAACTACTGCTTGCTGCCCTGGCTATGGCCATGGCCCTTTCTGTTCCGGCACAAACAGCCCGGCGTTTTGACCTCCTGATCACGGAGATTATGGCCGATCCCACGCCTGCTGTGGGCCTTCCCAATGCAGAGTATATAGAAATCAGGAACGTTTCTGCAACACCCTACAACCTGCAGGGCTGGCGCATCAGCGATGCCACCGGCACGGCGACTATCAGCACCTCTTTTCTGTTGCAGCCCGACAGCGCCGTTATTCTTTGTGCCAACAGTAATGTGGCGCAGTTTGTCTTATTCGGACGAACAATAGGCATTACTTCCTTTCCTTCACTGGACAATGATGGCGAATTGCTGGCGCTGCGTTCGCCGCAAAATGCGGTGATTCATGCGGTGGCGTACAGCAGTTCCTGGTATGATAATGCAATAAAGCAGGAAGGTGGCTGGAGCCTGGAAATGATTGATCTGGCTAATCCCTGCACAGGGAAGGAAAACTGGAAGGCCAGTACCAATAGTATTGGCGGCACGCCGGGTCAACCGAATGCGGTGCGGGGAAACAATGTCGATAACACACCACCACAATTAAAAAAAGCGTTTGTGCTTACCAGTGAGCAAGCCGTGCTTCAGTTTGACGAACCGCTTGACAGCAATAGCGCAGCCATCGCCTCTAACTTTTCTGTGCAGGGAATAAACGTTACCGCAGCGACCCCGCTCCCGCCCCTCTTTCAGCAGGTACAGTTGCAACTGAGTACACCCTTACAACAAGGGCAGGTACATACAGTGACGGTCAGCAACATTACCGACTGCAACGGCAATGCAATCAGCACCTTTAATAAAGCAAAGCTGGGAATACCCCAACCGGCAGTTGCTGGAGATGTTGTCATTAATGAGATTTTGTTCAACCCCGGGCCGGGAATATCGGACTATGTGGAAGTGTATAACCGCAGCAACAAGATCATTGATGCCGCCGCCCTTTATGTAGCCAATTGGGCCACCAGTGGGACAGCTGCCTCACCAAAAAGGTTTTCCGAAGCGCCTGCTTATCTATTTCCGGGAGAGTTTTTTGTGGTTACGGAAGACAAGGGAGCTCTCTCGAAAGCATACCATGTGAAAAACGAAGCGGCCGTGTTGCAAATCTCATCGCTCCCTTCTTATCCGGAAGCCAAGGGAACTATTATACTGCTCAACAGTACTGGTGATGTGCTGGATGAACTGGCCTATCACAAAGACTGGCATTTTGCCCTGATCAATGAACCGGAAGGCGTTTCCCTGGAGCGCATCGATCCGGCAGCACCCACACAAAACAGGAACAACTGGCACTCGGCCGCCGCTACGGCCGGATACGGAACGCCGGGCTATCAGAACTCACAGTACCGTACAAACGAAATTACCGGAGCAACCGTCTCCGTTTCGCCACCTGTATTCTCACCGGATGGCGATGGCGTTGACGATGTAGCCACCATTCAGTATCAACTTGCGGAAACAGGCTATGTAGCCAACGTATCCATTTTTGACGCTTCGGGTCGGCTGGTGCGTTACCTTGTAAAAAATGACCTGCTTTCACAAAAAGGCTTTTGGAAATGGGATGGCCTTGGCGAACGCCAGAACAAACTGCCCATCGGCACTTATATCGTTTATACCGAGATTTTTAACCTGGAAGGAAAAAAACAAAGTTTTAAGCATACGATCGTTTTAGCACGACGATTAAATTGATATTTTGGAGTATGCAAAAAACCAAGGCTTCTCTCCTGCTTCATCCCCTTTTTGTGGGCAGCCTGGCCCTCTTACTGCTGAATGATTTCTATTTGAAATATGCGTATCCCGGTTTTTTGACTGGCAAGCTGTCTGATTTTGCAGGACTGATTGTGTTGCCCATTTTTTGTCGCGTTTTGTTTCCCGGCGTTTCAAAGAAAATTATCCTCGTGGCGGTTGCCATTTTTTTCGCCTGGTTTAAATCATCGCTTTCACAACCCCTGATCAGCGCTATCAACTTGTACGCTCCCTGGCCGCTGCACCGCGTGGTAGATTACAGCGACCTGATTGCTTTGAGTATATTGCCACTGGCAGCTTCTCTCTCTCCAAAAACAGTTCGGTTGCAAAACACGGGTGTTGTTTCCCTTCGCTGGGCATTGGGCGCCATCACTTTTTTCAGCCTTTGTTCTACATCGGTTTACCGCGGCTTTTTTCAGGCAAACCCGTTGATGGAAGAAGTTTATTTTGATAAAAGTTTGGTTGTAAAAACGTCTGCATCCGGCGTGTTGCAAACACTATTCGAAAAAGGCATTGCCTACCGGCTTGATTCCGTTATTTACTATCCCATCACCAACCAAAACAGGCTTTATTACAAAACCACTACAGACGATTCCACCCTTATTTGGCAGCCTATACCGGCAGCAAAGGATTCGCAGCTATACCTAAAATGGGAGGGCCAGCCCTTTTACCTGATTCCGGAATACCAGTCGGCAGACAAGACCTTGCAGAACATCCGTTTTACCCTTTCTGAAAACAAGAAAAAAACCAAAACTACCATCACCATCCAAATGTTCCGGGATAAAAGCTGGAATCATTTTCGGTATATGGATTACAAAACCAAAAAGACCTACCAAAACGTTTTCGTTTCGATGTTTTCTGCCCCATAAAACAAAAGCCGTCCTTTTCAGAACGGCTTTCTCTATTCACTACAGTTTTAAATTCTTGTTTATACCAGCTCAATGTCAAAGCTTACCAGTTGCTGGAACTGGGCCAGGCGTTTATCGATATCTTCTTTGGTGATCTCTTTCAATCGCTGCGGGCCAAATTTCTCTACACAGAACGAAGCCATAGCGGATCCTACGATAATGGCGGTCTTCATGTTCTCGAAAGAAACATCCTTGGTACGGGCAATATGACCCATAAAACCGCCGGCAAACGTATCGCCTGCACCGGTGGGATCAAACACATCTTCCAGCGGCAGGGCCGGGGCAAAAAACACCTGGTCTTCGTGGAAAAGCAGTGCACCGTGTTCACCTTTTTTGATGATCAGAAATTTCGGTCCCATTTTCAGGATAGCTTTGGCCGCTTTTACCAGCGAAAACTCATTGCTTAATTCCCGGGCTTCAGCATCATTCACCATCAGCACATCCACCATTTTCAGCACCTCCTGCAGGTCTTGCATCGCGGTTTCCATCCAAAAATTCATAGTATCAAGCACAATAAGTTTAGGCCGCTCTTGTAATTGCTCAATCACACTCTTCTGCAGCTTTGGCATCAGGTTGCCCAACATCAGGAACTCGGCGCCCTGGTAAGAATCAGGAATCTGCGGGTTGAAATCGGCCAGCACATTCAGGTCGGTCACCAGCGTGTCGCGGGTATTCATATCCATGTGGTAGCGACCACTCCAGAAAAACGATTTTTTATCTTCTACGACTTCCACGCCATCCAGTTCCACACCGCGGGCCCGCAGTTCGGCCATTTCTTCCTCGGGGAAATCATAACCAACAATGGAAACCTGTTTTACAGATGAAACAAAATTGGAAGCAGAGTACGCAACATAGGTGGCCGAACCGCCGATGATCTGATTGGTTTTACCAAACGGAGTTTCAATTGCATCGAAGGCCATGGTGCCGACAACAATAACAGACATAAAATTTAGATGATTTAGATTTTAGTTCGCATTGGAACGCCATCCATTACAGAAAGGCGTGCAAACCTACGGCTTTTGCCCGAAAGACAACACCATTGCGGGTAAATAGCATCCTACGCTTCACAATCACTAGCAGAAGAAAATGATAAAATTTTAGCAACAACGGCTTTCTTCCAGCCGAACAAAATTGATCCTTCAAAATGTGCAGCCGTTACCTTTGCCGCTTTACGATTGCTGTATGATTCATTTTCATTCGTTACGGGTAAAAAAGGTGGAACGGGAAACAGAAGATAGCGTATCCATTGAATTTGAAATACCGGAACACCTGAAAGAAACCTTCCGGTTTACCCAGGGACAAAATCTAACCTTGAAAAAAGAGCTCAACGGACAGGAACTGCGCCGCAATTATTCCATCTGCACCAGTCCATTCGACAACCGCCTGAAGGTGGCGGTTAAAAAAGTGGACGGTGGGCTTTTTTCTACCTGGGCCAACAAAGGCCTGAAAGCCGGCGACGTGCTGGAGGTGCTGCCCCCAACCGGAAATTTTTATACGCCGCTTCGGCCCGACCAAAAAAAAGCGTACGTAGCCTTTGCAGCGGGCAGTGGCATTACACCTATTTTATCCATCATCAAAACCACCCTGCTTACCGAGCCCCAAAGCACCTTCACACTCGTGTATGGCAATCGCTCCAAGGCCACCATTCTTTTCAAAGAAAGCCTGGAAGCGCTGAAAGATAAGTTCATCGATCGCTTTCGGGTGTACCATATTTTGAGCCGCGAAAAAACCGACACTCCCATCAATCATGGCCGCATCGATACCGAAAAACTGGCCCTGCTTTTTGAAAAGCTAATCGACCTGAAACGCTGCGACGAATTCTTTTTGTGCGGACCTGAAGAGATGATCTTTTGCATTCGCGGTTACCTGGCAGGAAGAGGTGTTTCGGAAGATAAAATTCATTTCGAATTATTTACCGTTCCCGGACAAACCCGGCAAACATCAAAAGTAAAAACTGAATCCGGAGAAAGTGAGGGACCAAAAGCGCAGGTCACCATCAAGGTAGATGGAATTCATTTTGATTTTGACCTGGCCTATGAAAGCGAAACCATCCTGGATGCAGCTTTAAAGCAGGGCGCCGATTTGCCCTATGCCTGCAAAGGTGGCGTGTGTACCACCTGCAAGGCGAAATTGGTGGAAGGCAAGGTAGCCATGGATGTCAACTGGGGACTGGAGCCTGATGAAGTAGAAAAAGGGTTTGTTCTCACCTGCCAGTCGCATCCGCAGACGGAGAAAGTGTTTTTGGATTTTGACACGAAATAAGTCGGAACCGGGATTTATAGGATGCCGAGGATTTTTTAGATAAAAGATAATATGTGTTTCATATAAACAAGGAAGCATTCTGGCCGAAGGAATGCTTCCTTGTTTAATCGCATTCATCCAATACATCTCAAAAATCCCGGTTCAGACATAATCCCGGTTCAGACATCCTGTTTGCTGGTATCATTAGCGGGATTGATCACTTTTGTATTGCCGCCAGCGTCATTTTGTTTTGTTTCTACCGGGTTAGAAAAACTGCTTTTCAATTTATTGTAACCACTTTGCAGGGAGTCGCCTTCAGAACGATGCATATACGCCAGAATCACCACCCCAAAAGAAGCCAGCAATGCCCCGTAAAAACCGATTCCGAGGTAGCTAAGACGGCTGGAAGCATTGATTAAATTGACCAGCATGATCAGCGAAGCTAATCCTCCGGCTACAACGGCTGCCAGCCAATACACCGTTTCCAGGTTTCTGGTTTGATCGCCCACCACTGTCAGTGCAACAGCACCCAAAAAGCACAAAAACACTATAATGCCCCACCCGTGCATGCCATTCATTGAAAAACCAAAAACAGAAGCCCATGGTAAAAACATAGCAATTACCCCAACAGCCGCCGCTATCAGGATCATTTTTCTTTGTTTGCTCATTGTTTGAAAGTTCATGGTAAGTGATTTTAGTTCTGTAAAAATTACGACGAAGTTTCTGTTAAGGCAAAAAAGCCCCTACTGCCGTGCTGGTTAAACAAATGAATCGGCACCTTTCTCAGCGATTGATTCTTTCCATTCCTTAACACCATCAACAGTGTTGTTGTATTAAATTTGCCGGTAACGATTGCAGTATGACAACACAGGATTTTGAAACCGCATTTCAGCAAAAAATTGAGAATGAAGTGCGCATCGAACCCAAGGACTGGATGCCGGAAAAGTATCGTCAAACCCTCATCCGGCAGATCTCGCAGCATGCGCACAGCGAGATTGTAGGCATGTTGCCGGAAGGCAACTGGATCAGCCGGGCACCTTCGCTGAAACGCAAGCAGATTCTCATTGCCAAAGTACAGGACGAAGCCGGCCACGGTTTGTATCTATACAGCGCCGCCGAAACCTTGGGCATCAGCCGCGATGAAATGATTGAGCAACTGCACAGCGGCAAGGCAAAATATTCTTCCATCTTTAATTATCCCACGCTTACCTGGGCCGATATGGGCGTTATTGGCTGGCTGGTAGATGGTGCCGCCATCATGAACCAGGTACCGCTTTGCCGGACTTCATACGGGCCGTACAGCCGCGCCATGATCCGTGTGTGCAAGGAAGAAAGTTTTCACCAGCGCCAGGGTTTTGAAGCCCTGTTGGTATTAAGCAAGGGAACGGCGGAACAACGGGCCATGGTCCAGGACGCCATAGATCGTTGGTGGTGGCCCAGCCTGATGATGTTTGGTCCGCACGACGCCGAAAGCACCAACACGGAAAGCAGCATGAAATGGAAGATCAAACGCTTCAGCAATGATGAATTGCGCCAGCGGTTTGTAGACATGTGTGCTGAACAGGTGAAACTGCTGGGCATGACACTTCCTGATCCAGACCTGAAGTGGAACGAAGAGCGCAAGCATTACGATTTTGGAAAGATCAACTGGGAGGAATTCTGGAACGTAGTGAGTGGAAATGGTCCTTGCAATAAACAACGCCTGGATGCGAGAAGAGAAGCCTGGGAAGAAGGTGCCTGGGTTCGGGAAGCCGCAAAAGCGTATGCCGATAAAAGAGCGGCACGAAGCAAGCAGCAACAAGCAGCTTAATTTTTATGTACTTAGCGTAAATGCTTCTATTAGCACCGGTTGCGTCGCACACTTGTACGGCAACAATTCTATTCAGCAAAACAAACAGCATGACACTCTTCAGAAAATACTTTTACGGCGACTATGGTGATAAAGAAAATGTTTCGGCCAATAATGGCTCTCCGGCCGGCAAGGCCGGTGCGACTGCCACTCCTCCGCCTCAGGCGGACAGGGGTGCCGAATGGCCCTTGTGGGAAGTTTTTATCCGAAGCAAACAAGGCCTCGATCACAAACATGTAGGATCCCTGCATGCAGCCGATGCGCAAATGGCGATAGAAAATGCAAGAGACGTCTATACAAGGCGGCAGGAAGGCATTAGCATTTGGGTGGTGGAAAGCAAATTCATTCATGCTTCCAATCCTGATGATGCAGAAAGTTTTTATGAGCCGGCACAGGATAAAGTGTATCGCCATCCCACGTTTTATGATCTGCCGGATGAAGTAAATCATATGTAACCACGGATGCACAAGTAAAAACGATCGACCCGAATTAAATTCACCATTCACGTATCAACATATCAACCCATCAACTTGTCAACCAACCAACGTTTTCTCTACACCCTGCACCTGGCCGATAACACCCTGATTCTTGCCCAGCGCAACAGCGAGTGGACCGGGCATGGACCTGTGCTTGAACAGGACATTGCCATCACCAACATTGCGCTGGATCTTTTGGGACAGGCCCGCAACTTTTACCAGTACGCAGCCACTATCTACAACGAAAGCAGCGCCGAAGAAAAAGATGCCCTGGAGAAATACGTTCCACGCCTTTGGAAAACCTATAACCGCGAACTGCAGGAAGACGACCTGGCTTTTTTGCGTGATGAGAACCAGTACCTGAATGTACTCCTGGCCGAACTACCCCGTGGGGACTGGGCATTTACCGTTTTGCGCCAGTTTTTCATGAGCACCTACCAACATTTTCTTTATGAGCAATTGCAGCAAACAGAGGATACACACCTGGCGGCCATTGGAGAAAAAAGCAGCAAAGAAGTGGCCTATCATCTTCGTTGGAGCGCCGAGTGGGTAATCCGTCTGGGCGACGGCACCGAAGAAAGTGCAAACAGAATCAGGGCTGCTCTTTCAGACCAGTGGATGTTTACCGGGGAATTGTTTGCGCCGGCAGCCTATGAAAAAGAAAATACTTTTTCAATGGAATTATTGAAAGCATTATCAATGCAAAAAATAACATCTGTGTTTGAAGAAGCAGGCCTGGAAATGCCCAAACAAACCTGGGCGCAAAGTGGTGGAAAGGAAGGACGGCATACGGAGCATCTTGGTTACCTCCTGGCAGAAATGCAATACCTACAACGAGCCTATCCCAACGCTACCTGGTAATCATGTTGCAGTTTAAGAAGAAAGAATTTCATGCACTTTGCGACAGCCTTGCAGCCAGAGATCCTTTGCTGGAAACCATCCTTACAAACTACAGTTATCCGCCTTTTTGGACGCGGCCAAATTCTTTTGAAACCTTGGTGCTGACCATTCTGGAGCAGCAGGTTTCACTGGCATCAGCTTACGCAGCCTATAAAAAACTAAAGGAAAAACTGGGATTGATTACACCGGAAGCATTGCTGGAATTGAGAGATGAAGAATTGCGGAGTTGTTATTTCAGCCGACAGAAGATTGTCTATGTGCGGGAGTTGGCCAATGCGATTTTATCAGGAAGAATAAACCTGAAATCATTTGAGAAAAAGGAAGATGATGTAGTAAGAAAGGAACTGAAAGCACTGAAAGGCATCGGCGACTGGACGGTAGATATCTATTTACTGCATGCACTGCAGCGAACGGATATTTTTCCAATTGGTGACCTGGCACTTGTCAATGCAATGCAGATGTTGTGGCAGGAAAAGATGACGAAAGAAACCATTTTACAAAGAGCAGAAGCCTGGCGGCCTTACCGCTCGATTGCCACGATGCTGTTGTGGCATTATTATATCCAGAAAAAGAATATTCGGCTTTTACATTAATCCCGTTTTCACTTGTAACCAGGTAGTTCTTACTGATAAGTAAAAGCGCAGATAATCAACATAAAATCTTGATAGAACTCCTAAGCAGGCCATGAACAGTTTTCTTACGTTTTAGAACTCGTTACCCAATAAAAAAACAGGCTGCCCGCTGGGGCAGCCTGTTACATAAAATGAACGAAACTTACTTGGCAGCAATCAGCTTACCAGATACCTGTTCACCATTCACACGGAATACATAAACCAATCCGTTGTTTGCTAAACTAGGTGCTGTGTAGTTGATTGTTTGCGCTTTGCCCGCTGCCACATAGCCTCTGAATGGAGTGGCCACTCTAACTCCGGCTACGTTGTAGACTTCCAAAACACCTTGGCCGGAAACCTCAGTTGCCAAAACAAACTGCACACGGTTGCGGAAAGGATTGGGGCCTGCAACAACATTCACTCTGGATTTAGCTAGTGTGGCTGTAGAAGCACCTATTGCGTTCTTGGAAGCGACAGCTACGCTGGCAGAACCTGGAGCTTTGTACATTTTGCATTCAACAAAATAGTTGTTTACAGCATCCATGGCATCAGCTATTGCTGACAGGCTTAAGCCCATAGCAGCACTTTCACCCAAACCAATAACACGGTTGGCAAAAGCATAAAGACCACCTACCGTTTTGTCACTCAGCACCGCAATCACAGCAGGATCCACGATACCTTGTAAAGGGATGTTGGCCAAGTGTGCATCAGCCGGTGCATTGATTCCCAGGTTCAAACCCAAGGCAAGTGCTTGCGCTATTAATGAGCCACCTTTTTTCAGCTTATAAGAGGACAAGAAAGCACTGATGCTTCTTCCACCTATATGATTAAGTGTAACATTCGGACCACCGTTTGGCAGGAACTCTAATACTTGTTGTGCTGAAGTAACTGTCAACCAGCTTCCGCCTGGTTCCTGGCTTCCAATGATCATTGTACCACCCCAATTGCCCAATGATTGATTAATGAGCTGTATGGTTGTATATTTAGTAGCGGTAACCCCGTCGCTCATTTTACCACCTTCGCTACCCCAGCCGCCTTGCGTATAGGTACAAACCGGATTATTTTTGCAATCCAGCTCGATATCAACATTGAAGCAACCATGATAAGCCTGAACTAGGATACAATAATAGTTTGGCGCAAGATCATCCCACGTCAAATCGAAGGTTTTAGGGTTTGATGCAGCATTTTGCTGTATTCCAAGATCAACATTATAAACCTCTGCACCTGGATAAGGCTTCAGGGGCTCATTTGTTCCCAATGGACGGTACATTAAGGTAACACGAACTTGACCATACACTGGAATTTGAGGAGGATACAGTGGGTTAACCTGATTACTTACTCTTATGGTAATTTCCCCGTCGTTCAGATTACATAAAGGATGGCGCTTAGCTTTTGCCCACTGCACTTTGGTCGGTGGACAACAAGCCAATTCCACGTCTTCATTAAAACAGCTACCGCCTGATGAAATAACAATGCAGTAGTAGTTTTCTTCAAGCCCATTGTAAGTGATAGTTGCCTGGCCACCACTCATAGAGGTTGAACTGGATGCACCTAAATAAGGCTGCAATGGTTCATTGGTCCCATACTTACGGTACATCAAAACAGCAGTATAATTTTGTGAATATGGTGCTGGAATCGTGATGGAGATTGATCCATTTTTCAAACCGCAAATCGGACTCAAAGAAGCCGATCTCCAATGCACTCTGGTGGGATTCTGGCAAGGAGGTGTTTGTGCATTTATTACAGTGGACATTAAAAGAAAGAGGCTGCAAAAAGCAAGTAAAAATAGATTTCGATAAGCGGTACTTTTTGTGAGGTTCATAGATTTATTTTTAAAAATTAAGGGTAACATAGTTGAAACTTGAAAAGTTGAAATAATGTAAGATTTCCGTGTTGAAATTGGTTTTGTTCATGCCACAGGTACGGGTGGTGAACTATCGCAAAAAAGAAATGCAATAGACATAATACAGGTTTTTACAAAAGATTTATATGCGAAAATTGACACTTAACTTATAAGGCTTTCCTGACGTTTAGGCTTAACGAAGAATATTGGTATTTAACGTTAGTTGGTTCTTACAGGAAGATTGCAAGCATTTGCAAGGCAAGGATTTTTGAACTGAAAAAAAATAAAAAAATCATGCTAACCTTACAAAATAGCTTAACGAAAGTTATTGGCACATTTGTAAATTGGCTCTTAAAGGAAGATGGAAAGCCTTCAGTGGGTAGGAAATCTGAAACAAAAAGAAACAATATAATTGAAACTTGCAAATATATTTTTATAAGTGGTTGAGGTAAATTTTACTCACATATTATACTTCAAAGACAAATGTGTATAGGCTTGACGATTAGTTTTGGTGATTTTGTCTACAAACAACATCCTTGAAAGTTTTCTTTCCAATTAGGACCACGTTAGAATAAAATTATATTGTAGATTTAGTTCTTAATAAACTTTGCAACAAACTATAAGTCTATTCTTCTATCCGGATCTCGTAATTTCTATTAACTTGATTGCAAGAGGTGTGAAACTGTACCTAAAATTGCAACAAGCAAACCATATCACCCAAAAGAATAGACATTAAAAAATTATTCGATTATTTTGTATTCTGGGTGCATATAGTATTTTTATGCTCATTTCGAAACATTTATTTTAGCGATACCCATGGAGATGCATGATACTGCAAACTGTTGCTTGCTGAGGAAAATGAAATTTTACTTATTGATTGCACTTTGGTGGGGAACATCGTTTGACGCCTTTTCACAATCGAATAAATTTATTTTAGAGGGCTCTACCACACAGTTTAGATGCGACTGCTATAGAATTACTCCAGAGACAAAGAATTCCGCCGGAGCGGCTTGGAATGCAGAACGACTTGATTTGTCTAAACCTTTCGACCTTAGTTTTCAACTATTTTTTGGATGCGACAATGACTTAGGTGGCGACGGCTCTGCATTTGTTTTGCAACCAACGGCCAAATTAGGGACTACAGGTGAAGGTCTAGGATTTGGTAATCTAAACCCCTCCATCGGGATTGGGTTTGATACATGGGAAAACAACAATTTGAATGATCCTTCCTTCGATCATATTTCCATCCAAAAGAATGGAATCATAAAACATGGAAATGATCTGGCTGGTCCAATTTCCATTTCGGCAAGCAATAATAATGTTGAGGACTGTAACTGGCATAAGTTCCGTGTTACTTGGGACCCGGTTACAAAATGGCTACGCACCTATTTTGATGGTATAGAAAGAGTGTCAACACAAACAGATTTAATAAAAGATGTTTTTGGAGGCAACCCTCTTGTTTACTGGGGTTTTACAGGGGCAACCGGTGATGCTGTAAACCGACAAGATTTTTGTACCCTTACAGAGGCTTCTTTTAATGTCAATTTAACTAGGGATACAACTTGTGCAGGAGACACCTTGTTTTTCAAAGACAACTCCAAAACTTTTTTCCCCATCCAGGAGTATTATTGGGATTGGGGCGACGGTACAGCCAGCAGAGGTCAAAATCCTGAGCCGAAGATTTATACTGCACCCGGG
This sequence comes from Flavisolibacter longurius, assembly GCA_014163555.1. Lineage (GTDB taxonomy): Bacteria > Bacteroidota > Bacteroidia > Chitinophagales > Chitinophagaceae > Flavisolibacter. The sequence continues at coordinate 4,092 of JACJGO010000008.1, read as the reverse complement.
AAATATAATATCAGAATGAGCATGACAGACGTAACGGGGTGTGTCAGTAATGAATATGTAAAAGATATTGTTGTTGGACAACGACCAAATGCTTCTTTTGATATAGAAGATGCTTGTATACCTAACCAACCATCGATGTCTGTGCAGACAAATGGTTATAGCAATAAAATCTGGTATTTAAATGGCCGCCAATTTTCCACAGATTCAATCCCAGATTTCCGAAGTCTTCACCCTGGCAACTATACGGTAAAACAAGCCATTGTCTCCACTGTAGGCTGTGGCGCAGATGAAGCAGAACGGATTGTTAGTCTTCAATATGCAGTTGCAAATGCGGGAAGAGATTCGGCGGTAATTGCCAATATGCCTTTTCAACTTAATGGGTATGGCAATGGTAGCATTCTGTGGACACCGTCAACAGGCTTAAGCAACGAAACCATTGCTACGCCAACAAGTACTATCAGTACACCGCAGCAATATGTAATGGAAGTTACAACATCGGCAGGTTGCACGGCCAAAGATTCAGTGCAAATTCTTGTATTTAAAGATGCTTCCATTTATGTTCCCAATGCTTTTACTCCCAATAATGATGGAAGAAATGATATTTTTATTCCATTTTATGTCGGAATAAAAAAGCTTCACTATTTTTCCGTTTTCAATAGATGGGGAGGACTTGTGTTTACCACTAATGATTTTGGTAAAGGATGGAATGGGAATGAAAAGAACAAACAGCCAGGTGTTGGAACATATGTTTGGATCTTAAGTGCTGAAGATATGAATGGGCGGAAAATCCAGATGAAAGGTTCCGTAACAAAAGTTTTATAATCTAAAAGGCCGTCTAAAATCAAGTCATTAGTTGTTAAGGGTTATATGAATGGCAGTCATCTCGAGCATAACTCTGGACATGATAACTGTTTTTTCATAGTCTTTGACAAGCTTACGGTAGTTCACCCGCCAGCCAAAGGTTCCCTCCACAATCCAGCGGAGGGAAGCGGAGTGAATCTTCTTTTTTCCCATCACTGAACAATCTTCCAATCCAGAGTGCCTGCACCGTCAATAGGAGGTGCTGCTTCATACCATCCATCCGTTACAATCGTTTGTACGCTTTCCAAGTTTTCAACATTATCACGCATACACACGAGCGCCTGTTTTGTCATGCACAAAGGCAGATGTTACCCCGGCTGCCACCACATTGCCCAGCGTGCCGGTAGCAATGTGCCACTTGCGTCCCTTTACTTTCTTATTGGCATCATAACCTACTTCATCCAGTTATCAAGAGGATGCTGGTGTACATAACACACAGTTGACAGTTTGTAAACTCTTTAATTTTCATTACTCATTTAAAAAGCTTTGTGAACCTCAGCATCTTTAATCCAGAAAATGACTGCAATACATTTGATTCGGTTTAATATCCATCTATAAAGTCTAATCTTTAAACGATATTCACAGAAGTATAAAATCGTAAACCTTCAAGTATATAATCACCCAAGTTTTATTGAAAGAAGTTCTAATTAGGTTGGAACCTAATACAAAAACGCATCAATTGATAAATAAAAGTATAGCAAGTTTTAGATGTTTATCGCACTTAATAAGCAGTCTTTAAAACTAATAGGCTTCCTGCTTGCTATAACACGTCGATAATTAATTATATGGATAGTATCGGAAAAAAATTACCATTATTTGTATTGAGATATAGGAATTTCTAAGTATGCAACAAAAACTTATAGTTTAAGTTTCGCTAATGTATTCCTTAGAAAAACGAAATATTTCTGATTGAAATTTCCATCTGTTCGTTTACTCTGCTTCAGACTTTTCAAAAATGAATATAAATTCAATCATACATCCCCTATTAATCCATTTCGCTATTGTAATCCTTTGATTTCATTTTTCACCTTTAGACACATAAAAAAGCCGCAACACTTAGTTGCGGCTTAATTTTTATGGCTAATTATTACAATTACATTTTAACAAACTTCTTGGTAGCTACAATTTGTCCATTGCCAATTACATTGATAATGTAAACACCCGGACTGAATGTAGATACATCAATTTTTGTAATCATACCATTTGCAACAGTAACCGGCATTGATTTTACTGTTGCGCCTGAAGCAGACTGTATTGACAAATTTACCCTTTGATTATTTACTTGAGGCAGTTGCAATGAAACCTCAATATATGATTTCGCCGGGTTTGGAAATACCTTCATACCCGTTGACTCAGCAATACTTCCCAGAGAATTTGCCGCTACGGTATTCTCAGGACTTGCTACTCTAGCAGCTCCGCTTGTCCTTATTAAAACGATCGAGGTATAAGGCTGAAGCGTGACTTCACCAGAGTATGTATTACCCCGTGCATCCATGTACGTTTCGCCTAGAGAAATCGTACGTGCAGAAGAACTGGCATTATACTCAAACTTAAGGTATTCATCTGGATTGCTGCCAGAAGGTAATTGAAGCGGACTTCTTCTTGAATTTGCATCTTTACCAAACATACCCTTCCAAGTGGGAAGATCAATATCCTGATAAAACCGGTTATGATCATAAGCAACGAACATTGATTTATTATCATCGATAGGCCGTGCATATACGTTGTTGTCAAAGTGGCCAAACAGGCCTATGTCGGTGAAGCTTGTTGCAAATTCTCCTGTACGCTGTTCTCTATACTTTGCTATAAAGAGATTATTTGTCGAAGTAACGTTTCGGGTAGCTGCACCTGCCAATACCTGGTCAGTCGTAACATATACCTGTTTTACATTGTTATAGAATGTGTTATTGTTTAACTGAATATTTTCAGCGTTATGAACAAATATACCAGCTCCACTTTCGGAGACCGTGTTATCCGAAATTTCTACATTATTGGCACGATCATCCATAAACAATCCATACATTGGCTTCCAGGAAGGAGAGTTAGTACCTTCTCCGGCTCCTATTCCCCTCAGAATAATATTACCTCTAACTTTTCTTCCGTATGCACCATCTTGTGCACGGTAGGAGTAGATACCACCTCCATCATCTTTCACAAAACCAAAGCGGTCAATAAAGTTATTTTCTACAACAACGTTATTGCCTTGAAAGGATATAGCATTGTAACCGGTATTGGTGAGTGTATTATTGGCAATTACAATATTATTACCATACAACTCTATACCCGTGTAACCACCAATACTTTTTCCCATACCCGCCATGGTAGCCGTATTGTTGAAGGTGTTACGTCTAATTTCTATGGCATTGCCACCCAAGGTCCGATAACCAATGTTGTTGGTATTTTCTACTTTTGAATTTTCCATTTTGAAATTCTGCATATTCTCGGTAGCAATGGCATCTTCACCAGAGAATAGAACCTCACAGTTGTTCAATACAACATTCTGTGCATACCGGATGTCCAAGCCTAAACGGTTGGATCCCTGGAATGAAATATTATCAAAAGTAATATAGCTCGCAGAAAAAGATTCTAAGAGTACATCTGCCGCAGTTGCCCTTACGTCGTACGAGTTCGGATTTTCTGAGCCAAAATAAACTCTTACCTTCTTCGTATTAGGGTCGTAATACCACTCACCAAACTGATCTAGTGTTTGTGGATGGTTTTGAATAAAGAATCCAAAGTTATTCTCCGGTTCTATATGTGTACCTATGAAGTTTAAGGTTCCACCCGAGTGCGAGGTGATCTTCTGACGGTCGATGACAAAACGGTTTTTCCGAATGACAACTTCACCACCTGTCCAGTTTGGATTACTGGATAAGTCATTGCTTGAAATCTGATTATGTCCTGAATGTGAATGCACAGTCAAATAACCAGAGTTCGGGAAACGACCCATGGCACGCGGAGCCTTGTTTATCACAACCATATTTACTGTAGCGCCCAATGGTATACTTTCTACAGCAGCATTGCTAGATGGGGCTGGCGCCGGTGTAGGAGTAGGGTCGGGCGTTGGTGGCACTGGCTCAGGTGTTGGCGTGGGTACTGGCGGTGTTGTACCGCCGCCGCTGAAGGCAGCGTCCGGGATGGGTGTACGCAGCGGAATGCCGGCAGCTGGATTACCCCAGAATACCCGCATGGTTTCACCACCGTCACGCTCAAAGAAAGTAATGGCAATGT
>JACJGO010000007.1 GCA_014163555.1 Flavisolibacter longurius | reverse complement strand
CTGAATAGAATTACAGAACGCACAAGTGTGCGACGCAACCGAAGTTTAATAGATGCAATCAAGCTAAGTACATAAACCAAAATCATATTTCGTAGACGCAAACATTTTCATGAAACCTTTCGAAAAGATCACCGAGCAACCGAGTAAGTACAGACACCTGGAGAACATGTCCATCAGCGATATTCTCGTCAACATCAATAAAGAAGATAAAACGGTGCCGGATGCCATAGAAACCGCGATTCCGCAGATTGAAAAACTCGTTAGTGCGATATCTGACAAGATGCTTTCCGGCGGCCGTCTTTTTTATATTGGCGCCGGTACAAGCGGCCGTCTTGCCGTGGTAGATGCAAGTGAATGCCCGCCTACCTATGGTGTACCCTATGGACTGGTGGTAGCCCTTATAGCCGGCGGCGATGACGCCATAACCAAAGCCGTTGAAAATGCGGAAGACGACAGCATGCAAGGTTGGCTCGACCTGGAGCAGCACAACATAAGCGACAAAGATGTTGTTATTGGCATAGCCGCCAGTGGCACAACACCGTACGTGATTGGTGCGCTGGAAGAAGCCAAGAAGCGGGGCATTATTACAGGCAGCATCACCAACAACCCTGGATCACCGCTGGCGACGGTAGCTGATTTTCCCATTGCGGTAGCGGTAGGACCAGAGTTTGTTACCGGCAGCACCCGCATGAAAAGCGGAACCTCCCAAAAACTCATCCTGAACATGATCTCAACCACTGTCATGATTCAACTCGGAAGGGTGGAAGACAACAAAATGGTGAACATGCAACTGACCAACGAAAAGTTGATCGACCGTGGCACAAAAATGATAATGGATAAATTATCGCTGAAGGATTACGAAACGGCAAAAGCTTTGCTCTTGCAATACGGCAGCGTAAAAAAGGCGGTTGACAACGCCAATTTGAATCCGTAAAAGGTGCAAATGTGAAAATTGTGGGATCGCCGTGAAAACTGCATTTTCCCATCTGCACATTGGTTAATTTGCACACTGACCTATGCACGATATAGAACCATATTACAATTGGCGGCACATTTATGTGAGTGAGGAAGATCAGCGGTCACCGTTCTATAACCGGCAATACTCCGAGTTTGAATTTACCTCCACCGTTTACAACTTTTATATTCACCCGCAATGGGATGATTTTGGCAGCCGTACGCTTTACCTGAAAGTGCTACAGGCCGATTATGATGAGAAATATGCTGTCATAGAACTCATTGGCGAATGGAACGATGCTATCGAAAATGACATCATGGAACTTAAGCGGGAAGTGATGGACAAATTCATGGAAGAAGGCATCTACAAATTCATTCTTATCACCGAAAATGTGCTCAACTTTCACAGTGGCGATAAAGATTATTACCAGGAATGGTACGAAGAAGTGAGCGATGAAAATGGCTGGATCGTAAGCATCAATATGCCGCAGGCAACACAGCATGATTTCAAAAAAGCAAAGCTGAATTATTATGTTGAACTGATGGACCTTGACAACTGGCGCATCTATAAACCCTTTCATTTATTTAAAAAAATTGACAACGAATTAAACCATCGCCTGCCTCTGTAATTTTTGAATTTCTTTCACAATTTTATTGTTCTGCCCGTACCTTTGCGACACAAAAAAATTTTTCATACCACATATGAAATGGTCCCACTTCTTCACGTCCGTCGTTGGCAGAAAAATCGTCATGGCGGTGACAGGAATTTTTCTCGTAAGCTTTTTGCTGGTACACGTAGGGTTGAATGCCTGCATCTTCGCTGACCTTGAAATTCTTGACCCAACAGACAACGGCGAGATGTTTAACCGTGCCGCCCATTTCATGGGATCGACAGTGGTGATGCGGATCCTGGAGATCGTTCTTTTTCTTGGTTTTATTGCACACATTGTACAGGGTTATGTGGTAGAAGCCAAAAACCGCAGCCACCGCGGACAAGGCTACCAGGTTGACTTGGGCAGCCGTGGCAGCACCTGGATGAGCCGCAGCATGGCCATCCTGGGAACGCTGATCTTTATGTTCCTCATCCTGCACATTTCCAAGTTCTGGTGGTCATCCCGTGTCACCCACGATCTGCAGCCGGTTGAATACGGCAACGGCGTGGAAATGCACAACCTTTACCTGCGCATGTACGAAGTGTTTCAAAGCCCGATTATAGTTGTGATTTATGTGTTGAGTGTTTTGTTTTTAGGCTTCCATTTATGGCATGGCTTCCACAGTGCTTTCCGCAGCATGGGTGTGCACAACAAAAAATATTTGAGCTTGTTAAAAGGATTGGGATACGGTTATACAGTGATTGTATGTGTGCTGTTTGCCCTGATGCCCATTGCGATGTATTTCCAGTGGGTCAGTCCCAACTAAAAAAAAGCGTTGAACACAGTGATGTTTCAATGCAAGGAGATTTCAACAAAGAACAAAAGCACGAATCCATAACGATCAAATCAACAACTCGTCAAATTACCAAATTTGATTTATGCTGAATGCAAAAATTCCTGCAGGAACACTGGAGAAAAAATGGGAAGATTATAAAGGCCATGTGAAGCTGGTGAACCCTGCCAACAAACGTAAGCTGGAAGTGATTGTCATCGGTACCGGTTTGGCCGGTGCGTCGGCAGCGGCAGCCTTGGGAGAGCTGGGTTACAAAGTAAAAGTCTTTTGCTTCCAGGATTCACCTCGCCGTGCTCACTCCATTGCGGCACAGGGTGGTATCAATGCGGCAAAGAACTATCAAAACGATGGTGATTCTGTTTTCCGCCTTTTTTACGATACCATCAAAGGTGGCGACTACCGTGCCCGTGAAGCCAATGTGCACCGCCTGGCAGAAGTCAGTACTGCTATCATCGATCAGTGCGTAGCGCAGGGTGTTCCCTTTGCCCGAGAATATGGTGGTTTGCTGAGCAACCGTTCCTTTGGTGGAACGCAGGTGCAGCGTACCTTTTATGCAGCCGGTCAAACCGGGCAGCAGTTGTTGATTGGTGCCTATCAGGCCCTGGAAAGACAAGTGGCTTTGGGTAATGTAAAACAATACACCCGCCACGAAATGCTGGAGCTGGTGATGATCGACGGAAAGGCTCGTGGTATCATTGCCCGTGACCTCGTGACCGGTGAATTGGAGCGTCATTTCGGACATGCTGTACTGCTTTGCAGCGGCGGTTATGGAAACGTATTTTATCTTTCTACCAACGCCATGGGTAGCAATACCACGGCTATATGGAAAGCGCACAAAAAAGGCGCTTATTTCGGCAACCCTTGTTTTACACAAATTCACCCCACTTGTATCCCGGTAACGGGTGAGCACCAGTCGAAGCTGACACTGATGTCGGAGTCACTTCGGAATGATGGTCGCATTTGGGTACCCAAGAAACAGGGTGATAACCGCCGTCCGGGTGAGATTCCGGAAGAAGAAAGAGATTATTACCTCGAGCGCAGATACCCCGCCTTTGGTAACCTGGTGCCCCGCGATGTAGCCTCCCGTGCCGCCAAAGAACGTTGCGATGCCGGATATGGTGTGGGAACATCCAAACAGGCTGTTTACCTTGATTATGCCGACGCCATCCAGCGTTACGGAAAAATTGAAGTAGGCAAACGCGGATTGGCAAATGCCGATGCCGATACCATCACCATTCTCGGGAAAGAAGTGGTGAAAGAAAAATACGGTAACCTTTTCGATATGTATGAAAAGATCACCGGCGAAAACCCCTACGAAGTGCCGATGCGGATCTATCCTGCCGTGCACTACACTATGGGAGGTCTTTGGGTTGATTATGAACTGATGACGACCATCCCTGGTCTCTATGCGTTAGGTGAATGTAATTTCTCCGATCACGGTGCCAACCGCCTGGGTGCTTCGGCGCTCATGCAGGGCTTGGCTGATGGTTATTTTGTGATCCCTTATACCGTTGGTAATTACTTAGCGGATGAGATCCGGGTGAATGCCATTCCAACTTCGCATCCGGCATTTGAAGAAGCCGAAAAAGCGGTTCGCGAACGCATCGACCGGCTGATGAGCATCAACGGCAAACAAACCGTGGAAAGCATGCACAAACGCCTGGGTAAGATCATGTGGGACAAGTGCGGCATGGCTCGTAATGCACAAGGGTTGCGGGAAGCAATTGAAGAAATCCGCCAGCTCCGCAAGGAGTTCTGGAGTGATATCCGAATCCCCGGAAAGGTGGGTGAATTTAACCCAGAACTGGACAAGGCCAATCGTGTAGCTGACTTTTTGGAACTGGGAGAACTGATGTGTATGGATGCCCTGCAGCGGGAAGAAAGCTGTGGTGGTCACTTCCGTGAAGAGCACCAGACAGAGGAAGGCGAAGCGATGCGTCACGATGACCAGTTTATGTATGTGGCAGCCTGGGAAAGTACCGCCGAAGGAGCCTGGCAACTGCACAAAGAAGAACTGGTTTACGATGTGGTGAAGCCAAGCCAGCGGAGTTATAAATAATCCCCTTGTCCCCCTAAAGGGGAGACGAAGATGGAAGAGATCCTGGGGTACATAAATAGTTCTTTACAATACATCGTTTTTCTACCAACAGAAAAATAATTTTTTAACCGTAAACTGTTTATCAGCTAGTAAATTCAGCGTTGCTGAAAGGATAGACTGGTAAATCTAAGTCTCCCCTTTAAGGGGACAGGGGGAATATGGAACATTATACCATGAACGTGACGCTGAAAGTTTGGCGCCAGGACAACAAAGACAGCAAAGGACGTTTTGAAACTTACCAGGTAGGTGATATTTCTTCTGAAATGTCGTTCCTGGAAATGTTTGACATTTTAAACGAACGTCTGGTTGTAGAGGGCAAAGACCCGATTGCATTCGACCACGATTGCCGCGAAGGCATTTGCGGCATGTGCTCCATGCACATCAATGGTCGTCCGCATGGTCCCTGGCATGCCACCACCACCTGCCAGTTGCACATGCGGGCTTTTAAGGACGGCGACACCATTGTGGTTGAACCCTGGCGGGCCAACGGTTTTCCCATCATCAAAGATCTGGTGACGGACCGTTCCTCTTTCGACCGCATTGTTCAGGCGGGAGGATTCGTTTCCATTAACACCGGTAATGCGGTGGACGGAAATGCCATCCCAGTGGAAAAAGAAAAAGCCGATGCTTCGTTTGCAGCAGCGGCCTGCATTGGCTGCGGTGCCTGCGTAGCTGCGTGTAAAAATGCCTCTGCATCCCTGTTTACAGCGGCAAAAGTGGCGCACCTGGGACTGTTGCCTCAGGGCCAGCCCGAACGCAAGAACCGCGTTCTGAGCATGGTAGCCCAGATGGAAAAAGAAGGCTTTGGTTCCTGTACCTTTACCGGAGCCTGTGAGGCGGTTTGTCCCAAGGAAATCGCTATCACCAACATCTCCCGCATGCACAAGGACTACCTAGTGGCGGGTCTTTCAGCAGAGAAATAACTCTACGCTAAATACACATGAGAAAAAGGGCAGGACATGGTTCCTGCCTTTTTGTTATCGAGGCAAACGGCCCATTGGGCAATTTATCGTATGTTTCCTCGTTAAAAAATGGCATTTTTACAGCCATCCAAATCCTGAGATAATTGACGCTTTGCCGCTTTATACTTGCATTCGCTCTGCTTTTGGGCGCCTTTACCGGCATTGCGCAGCCACCTGCAAGCCCACAGCCGCTGTCGAATTTGCGGATAAAAACAGTGGCCGTTACCATCGATAGCATCCGGCTTGATACGCTCAGCATTATTCCCAATACATTTTTGGTCAACGAACTCGATTCCTCCTCTTACCGGCTGGATTTTGTGAACGCAGTGTTGTACTGGAAGGAAAAGCCGTTTCGGGATAGCATCTCAGTCGTTTATCGTGTATTCCCGGTAAAGTTGAATGCCACCGCCCAACGCCGGTCGTTTGATTCCATTGCCCGCAACCTCTACCTGAAACCGTTCGAGTTTGGGAAGGAAGCGGCAGAAAATTCAAGAGGCTTGTTCGATTTCGGCAACATTCAGTACAATGGCTCTTTCGGCCGTTCACTTTCGTTTGGAAACAACCAGGATGCGGTGGTGAATTCGAATTTTCAACTGCAATTGAACGGCATGCTCCGCGACAGCATTGAGATTGCCGCCGCCCTTACCGACAACAACCTGCCTATCCAGCCCGATGGCACCACACAACAACTCAACGAATTTGACCAGGTATTTCTCCAGTTTAAAAAGCGCAACTGGCAACTGAACTTAGGCGACATTGATATTCGGCAGAACGGGATGTATTTCCTGAATTTTTACAAACGGCTGCAGGGAATTTCATTCCAAACTACCAATCAGCTTTCCGAAAAAATGCAGTCAACCACCCTGGTAAGCGGTTCGATTGCCAAAGGAAAATTCAACCGCAATGTTTTCCAGGGCCTGGAAGGAAACCAGGGGCCATACAGGTTGACAGGCGCCAACAACGAATTTTTCTTTATTGTGCTGGGCAATACGGAAAGGGTGTTTTTGGATGGCGAATTATTGCAGCGAGGAGAGGATCAGGATTACATCATCAACTACAATACAGCAGAAGTAACCTTTATGCCGCGGCGCATGATCACGAAAGACAGCCGTATCCAGATTGAGTTTGAATATGCTGACCGGAATTATCTCAATGCCAACCTGTACGCCAACCAGGAACTGACGATCAATGAAAAATTAAAATTCCGGATAGGTGCATTTTCGAACAGTGATGCGAAAAACTCTACCATCAATCAGTCGTTGGATGTGGGTCAAAAACAATTCCTGTTTAATCTGGGTGACAGCATCCAACGGGCTTTTTATCCCACGGCAATTTTAGATACGTTCGCTGTTGATAAAATTCTTTACCAGAAGGTTTTCGATACACTGGGTGGCATTGTAGTGGATTCTTTCTTTCAATATTCCGTTAACCCGGATTCGGCCCTGTATTCGCTTTCCTTTACGGACCTGGGACAGGGACAAGGAAATTATGTTCCGGATTTCAACGGCGCCAATGGAAAAGTTTATCGTTATGTTAAGCCTGTGAACGGCATACAGCAGGGCCGTTTTGAGCCGGTAACGGTATTGGTTACCCCAAAAAAACAACAGGTTTTCAGTTTTGGAACGGACTACCAACTGGACAAAAACAATCTGCTGAAAACAGAGCTTGCCCTAAGCAATTTTGACGTGAATACTTTTTCGGCAAAGGACAAAGGAAACAACCAGGGAATCGCAGCCCGTGTACAATACAGCAATACGGTGGATATCAACAAGACAAAAGGCCTGCACCTTCAATCGACTTTCGATTATGAATACGTTCAGGATAAGTTCAAACCCATTGAGCGTTTGCGATTCGTGGAGTTTTCACGGGAATGGGGACTTCCGTTATTGATAAACCCGGCAACGGAGAATATTGTACGCTTATCGTCGGCATTAAAAAACAAAAACAGTGCACTCAGTTACCAGTTCATGAACTATCGTCGCAGCGATGGCTACAGTGGTTACCAAAACATTTTACAGCACACGGTAAACACCGATGGATGGACGATCAATAACCAGTTTGCGCTAACGTCCTTTCAAACGGCAACGGACAAGGGAAATTTTTTGCGGCCGGTAGTTGATATGAGCCGGTTGTTCCGTAAGATGTCATCCGTGAGGTTAGGCGTCCGGTATGCATTGGAAAAAAATGAGGTCAAAAGCCTGTTGAAAGATTCGCTTAGCCCCACCAGCTTTTCTTTTGATACGTACACGGCATACCTGAAATCCGACGAATCCAAACGAAACAAATGGGCCCTGCAGTTCTTTACCCGTTCCGATAAATATGCAACCGCCAGTGCCCTGGTCCGCGGCGACAGAAGCTACAACAGTAACTTTCAGGTGGAATTGCTGCAAAGCCAAAAACACCAGTTGATATTTAATACCACTTATCGTGTATTAAAGGTGTGCGACAAAACCGTTTCAGCCCAGCAGGATGATGAAACCATATTGGGCAGAACCGAATACATCGTGAACGAATGGAAAGGATTGCTGACCGGGAATGTTTTGTATGAGCTGGGAACAGGGCAGGAGCAGCGCCGCGATTATGCTTACCTGGAAGTACCGGCAGGGCAGGGGGAATACACCTGGATTGATGCCAACAACGACGGCATTCAGCAATTGAATGAATTTGAGCTGGCCCGCTTCCAGGACCAAGCAAAATTCATTCGCATCTTTACTCCAACCAACCAGTTTACGAAAGCGAATTACACCACCTTCAATTACAGTATTAGCCTGAACCCGAGAGCGATGATCGGTGAAAAAAACAGCAAGGGACTGGCAAAATTCATTGCGCGGTTCAACCTTCAATCTTCCTTGCAAAAAAGCAAAAAATCGGTCGCCAAAGAAGGCATAGAATGGAACCCGTTCAGCTATTCAATTTTGGATACAGCGCTGCTGACCAATACAACGGCTTTTCTCAATACGGTTTCCTTTAACCGGTTTTCCAGCAAGTGGGGCATCGATATCAGCAATATCAGGAATACAGGCAAGGCCCTGCTGACCTATGGTTACGAAACCCGCCAGGTGATTGACTGGACGGCAAGATTTCGCTGGAACCTTTCTTCCGTGATTACGTTCGACGTCACGGGGAAAAAAGCGCAGAATGCGCTGTACACACCCAATTTTGGTAATCGCAATTATGAACTGTCAATTGAACAAGTAGAGCCACGACTTTCCTTTATCCGGGGAACTGTTTTCCGCCTTCAGTCATCGTATAAGCTGGAATCCAAATCGAACCTGCCGGAATATGGCGGCGAAAAAGCGGTTTCGCATGCGGTCAACCTGGAAACGAAATACAATGTTTTGCAGAACAGCAGCATCGATGCCAAGTTTACGTATAACAATATCCGTTATAAGGTACCGGCAGCTACCAATAAAAACCTGTCGGTAGAATACATTATCCTCGATGCCCTGCAGCCCGGCTCCAATTTTTTGTGGACGCTGGATTTTACCAAACGGTTATTGAATAACGTGGAAGTCAACCTGCAGTACGAAGGCCGAAAACCGGCGGAAACCCGGACGATCCACGTTGGACGTGCATCGGTAAGAGCATTGTTTTAGGGCTCCCTTGTTACCGTAAATATCACGCAGAGACGAGGAGTTCGCGAAGGAGATATCTCAGCTTCCTCTGCACCTCCGTGAGAACCTTCTGCACAATCTTACTCAAAACGCTCAGCAGCAATTTCACAAGAGTCCAACTGCAATCTATTGCCGTTAACCAAAAAGAAAAAGCCTCCATCAAATGAATAAAAGAGGCTTAAAAGTATCGTTGAAAAGCGGGGTCTGTGCTTAACGCTCCCCTCCACCGGAGGGCCCGGGGGAGGCCCCTTACGTCAACGACACACCCGCCAACTGAAGACTCACCTTTTTAATCGATTGCGCCACCAGTGATTCTTTTTCGATCAATGCATCCGGTTGCAGAATTACCGAAACGGACGAATCGTTGAACCAGGTAGCAGCCCGCAGCTTTTCCGCATGAATAATGCCGCGGATGTACTGCCGTTTTATGGTGCTGTGGTATTCCGTTACCTGCTCAAAATCCCATTTATTCACATCGGTCCACTCGGAAAACGAAACAAATACATCCAGGTAAAAATTGTTTGTCAAAACACTTTTATCCTGGCGCTTCAGTTTTTTGTACTCGTATTGATAGCTGTACCCAAACGCAGAAATATCCGAGATGACGGCCGATGAAGTTGGGTACCGGCCTGCGCCTTTTCCATAAAAAAACTGTTTGTCGGCAAGCTTACTTTCGATGGTTACGCCGTTGTATTCATTATTCACGTTGAACAATTGACTATCGGATTTTACAAACTGCGGCAATACAAAAGCTGCCACCTTACCATCTGATAATTTTTTGGCCTGGGCCACCAATTTTATTTTCAGTCCTTTTTCACTGGCATAGGCTGCGTCCATTGCGTGCAATTTGGTAATTCCCTGCCGAAGCAATTGTGCCGGTTCTGAAATGATTCCATAAGCATGGGCTAATAAGATCGTCAGCTTATTAGCCGGATCAAAGCCTTCCACATCCAGTGCGGGGTTGCTCTCCGCAAAACCTTTTTGTTGCGCCTCCAATAGTGCTTCCGGGTAGGTATAACCTTCGCTGAGCCTTGTAAGAATATAATTGGTAGAACCATTCACAATACCGTTGATGCTTTGCAGCAGGTCGTTGTCAAAATATTCTTCCAGGTTACGGATCACCGGGATACTACCGCATACGGCAGCCTCGTAAAGAAACGATACCTGGTGCTCGGCCTGCAAAGCAATGAGTTCCTGCAGGTGCTCGGCAATCAGTTTTTTGTTTGCACTGATCACAGATTTGCCCCGCTTAAAAGCCGTCGTTACAATCTTGTAGGCTTCCTCGGCATCATCAATCAATTCCACAATCAGGTTGATCTGCGGATCGTTGAGGAGTTCTTCGTAGTTGGTGGTGAATTGATCTTCCGGGGCTTCACGTTTTTTCTCCGGGTGTTTGATACAAACTTTTTTGATAGAAGCGTTCAGTGATGGCGTTTGGTTCAGCACATGGTAAATGCCTTCGCCAACAACGCCAAAGCCAAATAATCCGATTGTAAGGGGTTGATGATAACTCATAAAATTCTTTTATACGGTTTGTAAATGTTTTTGTGTGATTGCTGACAGTGCGGCTTCAATATCCTGCACCAGGTCTTTCGGTTCTTCCAGCCCTACGGAAAGGCGGATCAGGCTATCGGCCACACCACTGGCACGGCGCTTTTCTGCAGGAATCGTTTTGTGCGTCATCGATGCCGGGTGACTCACCAGGCTTTTTACACCGCCAAGGCTTTCGGCCAGGTGAAACAAGCCTGTTGCTGTTACAAATTGCGTTGCGGCTTCGGCCGTATCTTCTTTCAGGCGAAAAGAGACAACGCCACCAAAGCCACTGGCCTGCGTCTTTGCAAGGTCATGGTTGGGATGGGATGGGAGTCCGGGGTAAAAAACTTTGTCCACTGCGGGATGTGTTTCGAGGTATTCGGCAATAATCTTCGCCGATAGACAATGCTGGCGAACACGCAGGTTCAGCGTTTCAATGCCACGGATCACGAGGAACGAATCAAAAGGAGAGAGGATGGCGCCGCAGGCATTTTGAATGAATTTTATTTGCTGTCCCAGTTCTGCATCTTTTGTTACCACCAGGCCCGCAATCAGGTCGCTGTGACCACCCAGGTATTTGGTAGCAGAATGAAGAACTATATCAGCACCTAGTTTCAAAGGCTTCTGAAGCGCAGGGGAAGCAAATGTATTGTCCACGCAAAGCAAACAATTGGATGCTTTTGCAATTTTGGCAATGGCGGCAATGTCAGAAATTTTCAGGGTAGGATTGGTAGGTGTTTCAATCCAGATGAGTTTTGTATTGGGGGTGATAGCATTGAATACATTCTCAGCATCGGTACTGTCAACATAGTTCACCGAAATGCCAAACTTCTGGTAGATCTGTGTAAACAGGCGAAAGGCGCCTCCATACAGGTCATCAACGGCAAGGATCTCATCACCCGATTCAAGCAGCTTTACCACGGCATCAATGGCTGCCAATCCGCTACCAAAGGCAGCACCAACAGTTCCTTCTTCCAGGTTGGCAATCAGCTTTTCCAGCGTGGCCCTTGTTGGATTACCGGTTCGGGCATAATCGTATCCCTTGTTCACGCCAGGAGCTTCCTGTACAAAAGTGGAGGTTTGGTAGATGGGCACAGCAATAGCGCCGGTCTGCGGATCGATAGGAATGCTTTGAAGAATCTGTGTTGTGCTGCTCATGTTGCGTACATTTTTGGCTTTTGCGATGATGAAATGGTTACGGCTACAGAGCAGGAAAGGAGGGGAGAAGGCCTTACCGGGTGAGCTTATTGTGTTATTGGCAGACAACAAAAAAGCTCTCCCGATAAATCAGAAGAGCTCACTATAAAAAAGAATTTCAGTAAAGCTTTTAATCTGACTTATCTGTCACGCATATCCGCGTGATGGAGTTGGCACCTTACCACACTGTTTGCACAGCGGGCAGGTTGTCAAGGCGTCAAAGGGCCATATCCCTCAGCCTTTCTTGATAAGTAATCCGTGAAAAAAGAACTGCTGCAAAGATAAAGGGGAAAGTTTTTTATGAACCAAAAAAATTTTTAACCCTAGCCAGTAAGCAACCGTAGGAAGTTTTAATTGATCGATTCATTTGCATTTCATAACGAAATCAGAAAAGGTTTTTCGTTGGGAAAACTTTAAGAGTTACAGGAATGATTTGCCTGCAGAGAATGCTAATGTTGTTGTCTTACAAACCAAAAACCAACACTATGTATCGAAAATTACTTTTTGCTTTCCTTCTCATTTTTTCACTTAGCTGTTTTTCTCAAGATTCCGTTTTTCACCTTAAAGATTACAAGTACCGAACCGATGGGTACAGGGCCTTTGCTCTGAATCTTAACCTGAGTGGTTCACGGTCGTCGCATGAAAGCGACATGAATTCGAAATCCATTGGAAAAAGTTTCCAATTAGCTCCCAGCAACATTGGTTATTATAAAATTCGTAGCACTGATTCCCGCTGGCACGAATCCGAAATTTCATTGCAATCGCAATATGCTTTCAGCAAATCCAGTGCACAAGTTCTTCGATACAAAGAGGCTCAATTTGGTGGTCAAATCGTTTGGCGCCGAACGGATCGCTTCTATAAAAAGAACAACACATATTTTGAATTAGGAAACGAATTGCAGGGAACGCGGTCAAGCCGCAAATATGAAGGTGAGTCGAGCTTGCAAAAACAAAGCGAAAACACAGCCAGTGATATTATAACACTTGGAATTGGGAAAGGCCGGATTGAATTTGTACAGGATGCACAAATGGCCGTTTTTATCCTGGAAGACCTGCAACGCCAGGGATTGTTACAGCGAGCTGCTGATGCAGATAGCTACAACGAATTTGCAAGGCTTATAACGGATATCAACAATCGTAGAGTTTTCGATTTCCGCCGCCGGCGCATTTATGAGCTTACCCGTATTGATTCTTTCCTGCGGGAAAAAAGTTTGGTGACAACACCCGACATCCGCAGCTTTGTTACCATCAATGATAACTGGTCACTAGCCTTCAACCCGCCGCGGAATTCCGGAACCATCTATTTTATCAAACTAAAACCGTCGGTTCAATGGAGCAATGATAGTAGAGAATCAAACGATCCACCTACCTATTGGGAGATGGCAATTGATGGAAGATCAGTCGGTCTTTCCCCTGTCATTGGATTTGAAACGTACAAACCAACCAGCCTGAAATGGCAACGCAATGCAGGTGTGGCCGTTTCATACGAACAATCATGGTATTGGTCAGACTTTACTTATAAAAGCGATGTTAGTTATAGTGAAACTGATAATTATTCAGTGGCGGGCTTTTTTGTCATGAATGCTTTTTACGGCATCGGGTTTTACCCAAACAATAGAACCGTATTCAATACGTCTATAAACTTAGCTGCGAATTATAACAATAAAAATTACTGGGCACTCCATCCGCAATTCCAGCTTACTACCAGTTATTTCCTGGGGTACAGAACAAGGTTGAATGCGAATATGGCTTATGCATTTAACCGAAACAGTATCGAATATTCCAATGGTATGGTTTCCACGGCAAATCAATCAGCCGCAAATTTCTCGATAGGACTGTCGCACTATTTCTTTTAAGCCGAACCTCTTTACGCAAAAAAGGCTGTCATCAACTGACAGCCTTTTTTTATTTTGAAAACTTACATTACACATTAAAACGAAAGTGCATCACATCACCGTCTTTTACGATGTATTCCTTTCCTTCAATACGTAATCTCCCTGCATCCCGGGCTGCCGCTTCGGAACCGTATTTTACAAAATCATCGTAGCTGATCACTTCCGCTTTAATAAATCCTTTTTCAAAATCCGTATGGATCACACTGGCGGCCTGCGGCGCTTTCCAGCCTTCCTGAATCGTCCAGGCACGCACTTCCTGCACACCGGCCGTAAAATAGGTTTGCAGTCCCAGTAACCGGTAAGCGGCATGGATCAAACGATCCAGCGCAGGCTCTTTCATGCCGTATTCTTCCATGAACATCTGCTTGTCTTCCGCCGCTTCCATTTCGGAGATCTGCGCCTCAATGGTATTGTTCATGATGATGACTTCCGCATTTTCGGCCTTCACCGCTTCAGACAGCGCTTCGGAATATTTGTTACCTGTATGCATCGAGCCTTCATCCACATTGGCCACATACAGCACCGGTTTGCCAGTCAGCAAAAACAGGTCGGCAATGGCCGGCAGTTCTTCTTTTGAGATATCCAGTGAACGAATGCTTTTCCCCTGCTCCAGGTGCGCTTTGCAACGGTGGAGCACATCCAGTTCAGCCTTTGCTTTGACATCAAATTTTGCCGTTTTTTCAAGACGGGTCATTTTCTTTTCTACGCTTTCCAGGTCTTTTAACTGGAGCTCCGTATCGATGATTTCTTTATCGGAAACAGGATTGATAGCGCCTTCATCACGAAGAATGTTTTCATCCTCAAAGCAGCGGATCACGTGAATAATAGCATCCACTTCACGGATGTTGCCTAGGAATTTATTTCCCAGGCCTTCGCCCTTGCTGGCACCGCGAACAAGGCCGGCAATGTCCACAATCTCAATCTGCGTCGGCACAATGCGGTTAGGCTTTACCAGTTCCGCCAGCTTGTTCAGCCTTTCGTCCGGCACATCTACCAGTCCCACGTTGGGATCAATAGTACAAAAGCGGTAATTGCTGGCCTGCGCTTTGGCGCTGTTGCTCACCGCGTTAAAAAGGGTTGATTTTCCTACGTTCGGAAGTCCTACGATACCTGCTTGTAAAGCCATTTTTGTTTAAAGTTTTCAGTTGACAGATTAGAGATGACCGTTTGTTCGATAGATGACCACTTTCACCTGTCATCTTCCATCTGTAATCACTTATTTTAGGGCCGCAAAGATAAGGATAAGCTGTGGGTCAAATCTGAAGGAAACGTTTATCTTACGACCGCATTTTAAAAATCAGGAACCGAATGGCGTTAAGCAGAATCTGGGCAGCCTTTATTATTGTGGCCGTAACCGTTGCAGCAATCCGTATCATGGCAACCGACAATAACGTGATCTTTACCTCCATGGTAACGGGCCGTTCCGGCGATACCATCCGGTTGAACACAGCCGATACCACCACGCTGGCCGCAGCACAACTCCGGCAACTGGACTCCACCAAAGTGCTGACAACCGGCAACCGGCAGGTTCGCCGTACAGCCGATGGCCGCCTGCAGTATTACCAGGTGCAAAACGCCGATGGCATTATCGAAACCACAAAGACGGCCGTGAACATCTCCATCGGGCTGATTGGTATTATGGCCCTGTTTATGGGTTTTATGAGCATAGCCGAAAGGGCAGGAGGCATTCGTCTGCTTTCGCGAATAATCGGGCCCTTTTTCTCCCGGCTATTTCCCGACATCCCGAAAAATCATCCTTCCATGGGACACATGATGATGAATTTTTCAGCCAACCTGATGGGGCTCGACAATGCCGCCACACCGTTTGGGATCAAAGCCATGCAAAGCCTGCAGGAACTCAACGGTGGTTCGGCACGGGCTTCAAATGCACAGATCATGTTTCTGTGCCTGCATGCTTCCGGGCTAACACTGATCCCTGTAAGTATCATTGCCGCAAGGGCAGCCCTAAGGGCCGAAAATCCAACCGACATTTTTGTGCCCTGCATGGTAGCCACCTTTGTCGCCACCATGGCGGCCATGATCATTGTTTCCATCAAACAAAAGATCAATCTTTTCCAGCCGGTGATTCTTGGCTGGATTGGTGGCATCTCCCTGCTCATCGGGCTTCTTGTTCAGTTTATCGTTCGCATGAATGCGGAGAATGTACAGTCGTTCTCCGCCCTGCTTAGCAATTCCATCATACTTGGTATTTTCTTCCTTATCATCCTGGGTGCCCTGTACAAACGCATCGACATATTTGATGCTTTTATAGAGGGGGCCAAAGGGGGATTTGAAACGGCCGTTCGCATTATTCCTTACCTGGTAGGTATGCTTGTGGCCATCTCCATGCTGCGCACCAGCGGCACGTTTGAAGCCATCATTGATGCTATGAAAGGCCTGTTTGCAGTACTGGGTACCGACACCCGCTTTGTGGATGGCCTGCCCACGGCGCTGATCAAACCCCTGAGCGGCAGCGGAGCCCGGGGCATGATGATCGATACGATGACGACCTATGGCGTGGATTCATTCGCCGGCCGGCTGGCCTGCGTGCTGCAGGGATCTTCCGACACCACCTTCTATGTGATTGCCGTTTATTTTGGGGCGGTATCGGTGAAGGACACACGTTATTCGGTGGGAGCGATGCTGCTGGCCGATCTGGTGGGTATCATCACATCTATCCTACTGGCCTACCTGTTTTTTGGCTAAGCCTGGTGACGGGTTTGCAAAGGCATGGATCCGGGTGCAAAAGCAGCAAAAACGCATGTAAATATATTTCTGTATATTTTCAGGAACTTCATAGCGCAACCCTTCATACTAAACTATGTGATCATGCCTGAAAAACCGCGACGCTGCTTTGTAGTCATGGGCTTTGGGATCAAAACCGATTATGCCACCGGACGCAAACTGGACCTGAACAAATCTTATCGTTTACTGATCAAACCTGTTGTGGAAGGTATGGGGCTGGAGTGCATCCGTGCCGACGAGATCCGCCATTCGGGCTCCATTGATGTACCTATGTACAAGGAGTTATTGAAAGCAGATGTGGTGGTGGCCGACCTTTCTACCGCCAATGTTAATGCGTTTTACGAGCTCGGCATCCGCCATGCCCTGCGTCCATATACGACGGTGGTGATTTCAGAGGATAAACTTGCGTATCCCTTCGACCTGAACCACATCAAGATCAGCAGTTATACACATCTGGGCGATGCTATCGATTATGAAGAGGTGGAACGTTTTCGCAAGGAGCTGGGGGTGACACTGGAGGCCGTGCTCAAAAGCAAGCAGTTCGATAGCCCGGTTTATACTTATCTCGATGGCCTGGTGCCGCCAAGGCTGCAGGACCAGTTGGAAGAAGCGCTTGCCGACAAAAAAAATGAAAAGCCACAGGCACCGGCAGCCAAAAAACGATCAAGTACCGCTACAAATACACTTTCCCTCCTGGCGGAGCAGGGCGAAGAGGCCATTCGTAATAAAGATTATGGAAAGGCAAAGGCCTTGTTCAACTCGGCGCTGCTGATCGGGAAAACGGAAAAAGACGCCGGAGTTAGTCACGACTCCTACCTGATTCACCGCCTCGTGTACGCCACCTACAGCGCCGGGGTGCCGGATGAGGTGTCGGCACTGCGGGAAGGCCTGGCCCTGTTGCACCAACTGGACCTTGCGCATACCAACGATTCGGAAACGGTGGCTATCGCCGGCCGCATAAAAAAACGGCTCTATTTTGCAGGGCAAGGCGACAATCATCTTTTCGATGCCATTCAATACCTCGAACGGGCTTATTTCCTGCTGCACAACCGTTACAACGGTACCAACCTGGCCTTTCTGATCAATTACCGTCCGGAGACACAAGCATACAGTCATCCACATGAAATCATTGCAGACCTGGTACTGGCCAACCGTATTCGCCGTGAGATTTTGGACATGTGCCGGCGGGACTGGGCCCGGCTGGAGCAAAAACAAGGTGGCGCCAAGGACAAACTGGCCAGCGAAAACCCCGACCTTGCCGCCAACCAGCAACAGATGGAAAACGAGCAACGGTTCTGGATCCTGGCGAACAGGGCAGAGGCACATTTTGGCCTTGGAGAAATGGATGCGTACCGGGAAGCGAAGAACCAGGCCAGTGCCTTGCCCCACGAACCGTGGATGATGGCTTCCTTTGAAGACCAGGTGGAGAAATTGGGCGTGGTGCTGAAAAAACACGGCTACCTGCTTCAGCCGGTGTGGAGCGAAGCCTGAGATTACGGCAAGCGGAAATGGCTTTTAAAAGCCAACTTTCCACCGCACCAGGCGGTAATCGCCAAAGGCATCGAGCGGTTGCCGGTAGTTCCGGGCCAGGTCATCCAGCTTTTTGGCAGGGAAGGGCTTTAGCCTCGGAAAATCTTCAACCGGTTGTTCGGCAAGGCCGGAAAGCCGGGTTGCCCAATCCCTGTTTTGCGTCCGGATAAACACGCCTTCCTTTAATTCAAACACAAGAATCTCATTGTCCAGCGAAAGGTTTTCGTCGGGTTCGGCCGCAATGAATTTTAGAAAACCAACCGTGTTGCCGAAGGTGGTATCGGAAAGAAAAATAGCATCTGGAGGAAAAAAATGATGCATGGGCGGAAAGTTGTTCTCCATGGGATAAATATACAAAGCATTCATTTCTGGCTAACCGGCAGCCGCATGATCCGAATGCGTTGCCGTAAATAATTTTTTATTGCCCCAGGTTTGGTAAGAACCACTTTGAACCGCTTGGCAAACATCGGCAAAGGCTTCCTGCGTCAGGGTGGTGATGTCTTCCGAATCTTTTAAAATGGACTGTGTCGAGACCACGTAAATCTGTTTCGCATCGGGTTCTCCGGCTGGGAAAGCAATGGCTGTCGCGTCTTCCGGCAGATCACCGGTATCTACAAGAGTTTCTATCAGGGGAATGAATGCGTTTACGTCGAGACCTTTCACACAATAACAAAAAACCATTTGATCAAAAGTTTTAGCCAATATAGAATGGGATCGATGCCTTGGAAGAAATTTATTTTACGGGCTAAAAATGGATTAGCGGCTGTTTGTATTTTTTTCATCCACGGAGTTTAGACCTGAAAGGTCTAGTCATCAGACCGCAGGGATGAAGGAGAGAAGCCTGCTTTTGCCTCCCATTTGCAAAAGCGAAGCCCCGGCTAGAGTCTAGAGAATAGAAGCAGAAATAGAGGGATGATTTATTGATTGAACCGCTTTTTCAATTGGTTATTGAATCTTTGGTTTGACCACGCAAAGTCGATTGTGTTGGTTACTTTGTTGTGTGCTGTACTTCTTGGGTTGTCTTATCGGTATGAATTACTTCCAAAATTTGTTTATCACATCCTGAAAAGGTTCTGATAAGAGCTATGGTCGCTACTAAAAGCGTAAGTATTGGCGTGAATAAGTTAGAGTTATTTATGCTTCGCTTATACTCATCATCTCTAATCTCCAATAAATACTGTTCTTCACGAAAGGCAAATTCGCCTTCTTGGTTGGTTTTTATTTCCGATTTATTTTCATTTTTGGTGTCTTGCATTGAGTATTCAATATATTCTGCACGATGAAGTAAGTCTGCTGCATCACGAAGTATTGGTAAATCAAATTTACCCTTACTGGCTTCATGCAACTGTTCTATCGACCTCACAACATAAGTTTTGCTTAAAAGTTCTGTTCGCGTCTTAAAGTCTGATTCGGCGATTGGAGTGTACTTGCCATTTTTTACAAGTTCGCTTAATATAAAATGGGCGGCTCTGCGCTTTTGTGTCCAATAGCGATTCATTTGACAGGTTTTATTGATTAGTTTGAAATATTTCAAAGATTTACTCTATGAAACGATATACTATCGCCGAAGTGTTGATGTATTTTGCGATAGCGTGTCTTTGTTTGACGGCGCTGGTGGTAGTTGTATTGTTACTTGGGGAGATGCTACGTTGGTGATATTGACCTTTTTGTAAGTAAGGTAAGAGAGTATAAGGGTTACTATTGATAATCCAGCCGTCAAAATTAGAACGGAAATTTGAAGGTTATACGTTTTGCGAACACTGGCGTTCGTTCTGATTGAGCTTACAATTTGCAGTCGTTCCAGCCTTGCTTGATTTTTCTCATCTTGAAGGAGTTTTTCATAACTCCCATATTGCCATCCTTTGTCAGATAGCATAAGGTCTTCTCGGTTAACACCATCTCGAATGTGCATTAAAATTCCCTTGCTCAAAAGTATATGACTCGCGTATCGCAATGCCGAAATGGACGTTTCTTCGGATTTTAAGTTGCTTATAAAGTGGTATATGTTGTGAATATTCCCATCGGCCTCTTTGTACTTTTCAACTATTTTATCAGCAGAACGCTTTTTGTTCGTCTGTCATAAGCAGCAATAGATTTTGGTTTAATACCACCTAAGATAAGAGAAGAAACCAACACTTGCTTCGCCTCACACTAACTTCCAAACACTTCGATACCTGTCAAGGGTGGGATGGCAAAAAATACAAAACATAGCAGAGCCTACCGAGCGGAAGGGCTTACTTAACATAAAATGAAGTTATCAGCGAAGCCGTCCGCCGCCTTGATGAAAGGATTTTTCAAACACGCTAACAACCCGTTTCCTTAGCGTTTGAAAAATCCTTTCATCAAGGCGGCGCAACACGATGGTGGTGCTGTGGTACTCGCAGGCTTTGCTGATAACTCTATATTATGTTATTCAGGTTGGCCCTTGTGCGGATGGCGGCTGTTTTTCTTTTTTCTCCGCGGAGCATCCGGCTGGAGGCCTGAATAATCCCGCTGCAAGCGGGAAGGTGGCAGGGTGGGCGGTGCTTCCCACCGCACCGACGCCGCCCCGGCAGATTGCTTAGTTTCTTGTCCTCTATAGGAATTCCAATTTTCATAGATTTGGTCTATGAGACGCTACCAAATCACTACCTATCTTATGGCTATAGCAGTAATCCTAATGCTGCTAGAATTACTGTTACGATAGCTAACCACAATTGCCAGTATTCATATAACTTTTTCATCTTTTCTTGCTTCTGTGTTTTCAAAACTTCCTGCCAATACTGGTATCCTCTTGGATGTTTAAAGCAAATGGCATCCGTCTCATTTGTATACAGGTATTCCATTCTTTCCAACTGCCAATACGTATTTAAGAAATCGTCGAATTTTCGGAATTCGTCTGTGGTCTTGAGCGATAGCTCAAATAGCTCGTTGATGTTTATTTTTGCATCAGCAATTTGAACAAGCTTCATAAAATGGTGCTGTTTCTCACTTATCATAAGCAGGTTGGTTTAGGCAGTGAATATACCTGCTGTGAGCGACCCAAAGAAGCGTGGGCAAAAAAGAAAAACAAAGGGTGGGCTTTTGTGCGGAGCGCCTGTTTAACATAATATAAATTATAGGAAAAAGACTTAATTCAAAATAGGGGTTGCATCAGCTTTAATTTATCAATTCAACTCACAATCAAAAGCTTATACATCTGTTCGTTTCATTTTGGAAATTCAAAAGCAATCTGATTGCATACTCCAATTCGTTCTAAATCCTAGTACTCAAAATCTCCCGCACCGCCTGATCGGCTTTTTCAAATTGAAACCGGAATCCTTCATCGAGCAACCGTGCCGGTTTTACCCAACGGCTTTTTAATACCAGTTCGGTTTCCGTACCAATCAGCCAAGCGCCGGCTTCAAGCAACCATTGCGGTGTGTTCAGGCCAAACGGTACGCCCATGGATTCACGCAGGGTTTTCATCAGTTCATGATTGGAAATGGCTTCGGGTGCCGTACAGTTATAGGTACCGGATTTATTATTGCTTTGGATCCAGTCAACAACCCGGGCAAAATCCTGTTCATGAATCCACGAAACCATCTGACGGCCAGTGCCCTGAGAGCCACCTAATCCACTGATTGCCAAACCCATCAACCGTGGAAAAACACCATCTTCACCGCCTAATACCAGCCCCACACGCAACACAGCTTTCCGGGTGGCCGGTGTTTCTGCCGCCCAAAATGCGTCTTCCCAGGCCTGGCAAACATCTACAGAGAACCCAGTTCCCAAATTGCCGGTGTACTCGTCCTGCGGACCATCTTCGGCATGCCGGTAAATGGTTGCCGAAGCGATATTTATCCAGCATGCCGGTGGATTTTTGGCGGCAGCAATAGCTTTTCCCAAAATTGCGGTTGGCTCCAGCCGAGACCGGAAAATTTCCGCCCTGTTTTTCTGGTTGTAGCGGCAATTGACGTTTTTCCCGCAAAGATTTACCACCAAATTGGCGCCTTCCAGCTCTTTTTCCCATTCACCATGCGATGTTGCATCCCAAAGCACCGTCCGGGTGTTTGGTACCGAACTGGCTTCTTTCTTCCGGCTTAAAATAACCACTTCGTTTCCTTTTGCGCCGTAATATCGGGTCAAAACCCGGCCGAGGTATCCGCTCCCTCCGGCTAATACAATTTTAAGCCGCATAATTCAGGATTAAAATGATGAGTAAAACGAGTACCCGGTAAAGTATCCAACTGGCGCTTAGTTTCCACCCCAGGTCCAGCAGATGGGATCGGCGTATATGCTCCAACAGCATCAGGAAAACGGTTGCTCCAAAAGCCGCCAGGTAGAAAAATGGCGCATGGATAGAAAAGATGGATCCGAAAATGAGAACAACAGCCAGCACAAGGCTACCCGCCAGGGAAATTGTCATTAGGTTTCCAAGGTAATCCCAGGTCTTTCCTTGTTTTGAAAAGCTCACAACGGCACCCTGCCAAAGCAGTTGGCCACTGCAGATCATCCACTCCCTTGCAAATCCACCGAACGGCAGAATGGCAGTCATTTGTTGGCTGTACTGATTCAGAATACATGCCGATAAAAAAAGAGAAAAGATTATGTAGGCCAACCTGTACTCCCAACGAAATGAGGGATTCATAGCGGGATTTTGCATCTCCTTTTTTTGTGCAGGTATAATTACCCGTCTATTGAAAGAGATGAACTTATACAATCTATCTGCACATTTCAGGAATACAGAATTTTGGCTTAGTGGTCTTAAGCGTGGAAACGAATGCACAATGATGGTCAGCAAACTTTCCACGCCATAATAAACTTTGCCGGAGGTTTTGTCCACCAGTGCAATCTCATCGACCAAACGATTTTGATCGATTCTGCAGGCAAAATTGTCAGGCATGGTTTGGTACGGCAAACGTCCGTTTGCATCCAGCATACCTGCTTTTTGAAAGCCTTTTGTATAAAGGTCACACATGGGGCAAGATGCATCGTAAAGGATGACATGGTCTTTTAAATTTTTCATACTTTCAATAATTTTTGAAAATTAATATCAAAAAAAAACTATCGCAATAGCTTCAGAATAGTTCCAAAAAACCAGTTTTCATCAGCCTTCAGCATGGTTTCCACACTTTGATCCACCTTGCCCGCAAAGCTGTTGATGTCTTTCAGGGTTTGAACAAACTGCCTGGCTTCCGGTGTTTCCTCCTCCACGTTCTGCATCTGCGACAATTCGCGGAGTAAAGGCTCAATCTCCCGCCGCTTTCGTTCGCGGGCAATACGCTTGGCCACTTCCCAGATATCTTTTTCCGCCCGGAAATATTCCTTTCTGTCACCCGGTACCAATTCCCGGTACACCAGGTTCCAGTTCATAAGTTCCCGGATGTTCATGTTTGCATTTCCCCTGGAGATGCTTAGTTCCGCCATGACCTCATCCGTACTAAGGGGTTTTTCCGTGGCCAAAAGCAAGGCATGCACTTGCGCCATAGTACGGTTGATTCCCCACTCCGCTCCCAGCCGGGCCCAGGTTTGGATAAATGATCGTTTAGCTTCTTCCAGTTTCATAAAACAAAGAAAAGATAAATTATTAAACTTTCAATATTTTCTGAAAAAATTATTTTTATGATTTTTGCATAATCTTCCCAGATTATTCCTGAAAGAAGGTAACTCATCCATAGAAAGAAAAATCCCCTGAAACAATTTGATTTCAGAGGATTTTTAAATAACACAATTATATGATTACTAATTTTATATAGCTTATGTATCGGTATATGTTTTAGGATCAGAATTTTTGAAATTTGTAATAATATTTAATACAAAAGCCGCACTTTTATTGTTTCCGGAACATTGCGTAGCAGGCTCTCGGCTTGCTTGGAAAGCTGCTTATCGACATCCACTACCACGTAACCAATCGCTTCATTCGTCTTTAAGTACTGCCCCAGGATGTTGATCCGGTGCCGTGACAACTCGCCGTTAATAGCAGAAAGTACACCCGGAACATTCCGGTGAATATGCAGAATCCTGTGCGACCCAGCCTGCGGTGGCAGGGAAAGGGCTGGCACCGTATGCGATCCGAAGGTGATGCCTTTTTCCAGGTAATTCAACAGCTTGTTACTTACGTCCTCGCCAATGTTTTGTTGCGCTTCTTCGGTAGAACCCCCAATATGCGGCGTCAGCAAAACGTTTGGCAAGCCTTGCAACGGCGTTTGAAACACATCGCCATTTTTTTCCGGCTCCACCGGAAATACATCCACCGCAGCGCCGGCTATTTGCCCGGATTCAATGCATTTGGCCAGAGCTGGCAGTTCCATCACCTCTCCCCTGGCGTAGTTGATGATGATCGATCCTTTTTTACAATATTTCAGGTTCGATTTGTTGATCAGGTTTTTGGTTTGCTCCGTTTCCGGTACATGGAGGGTGATCACATCAGAAGCCGAAAGGAGTTCCTTCAAGGTTTTGGCATCGGCAGCATTTCCCAGCGGGAGTTTTGTCTCCACGTCATAAAAAAGCACTTTCATGCCCAAGCTTTCGGCCAATACACTTACCTGCGTACCGATGTTTCCATACCCAATAATGCCCAGGGTTTTGCCCCGAAGTTCGTAGCTGCCTTTGGCCTCTTTCATCCACTGGCCTTTGTGGGCCGCATTGTTTTTGTCCGGAATGCGGCGAATCAGCATAATAGAAGCCCCGATCACCAGTTCGGCCACTGACCGGGTGTTGGAATAAGGCGCATTAAAAACAGCCACACCGCATTCGGTGGCGGTATCCAGGTCAACCTGGTTCACACCAATACAAAAACAGCCAATGGCCTGGAGCTTTTTGGCAGCCTTTAAAACGTTGGCGGTGATTTGCGTTTTCGAGCGGATGCCCACCAGGTGCACATCCTTTATAACTTTGATGAGTTCGTCTTCCGGCAGGGCTTTGGTCAGCTTTTCAACCTGTACATAACCATTCCAGGTAAAATTCTTAACAGCCGTGTCACTGATGTTTTCGAGCAGCAGAATCTTGATTTTCTCTTTGGGGTAACTCGTGGTTTCCATGGCGCAAAGATGGGGTAAGTTGTGAAATAACCATTATGGGCCTAATTTTTTGAGGCTGGACTCTTTTTTGTTGGGAATTAAAAAATATTTTTACCAACTTTTGCAACAATTAATCAGTGTCTTTTGAAAAACAAGTTTCTTTCATTCCTATTTATAGCAGCCCTTTATAGTTGTCATTCACCAAAAGACGATGTTCCCGTACTCGCCAGTGAAACGGCTGTTGCACCCCCACCCGCCCTTTCTGAAGCAGAAGCCAAAAAATACCACGATGCGGTGGACAAGGTTTTGCAAAAAAATCTCTTGCGGGGGTCCTTCAATGGAGCCATTCTCGTAGCGAAAGAAGGCCAGATCGTTTATGAAAAATATGTGGGTGCAAAAGATCCCCGGGTAAAAGGCATGGACAGTATATCGGCCGAAACGCCATTTCAGATTGCCTCCACCGGTAAAACCATGACCGGGGCCGCTGTACTGAAACTTTGGGAAGAAGGACGGCTAAGCCTGGACGATGAAATGACTAAATGGTTTCCCGGCTTTCCTTATCCTGGCGTTACGGTAAGATCGCTGCTTAATCACCGCAGCGGCCTGCCCGAATACTTGTATTATATGGAACACGGCGGCTGGAACCGGCAACTGCAGGCAACCAACAGCGACGTGGTCAATGCCATGATTCAATGGAAGCCGAACAAGGCAGCTAATGCCGACAGACGATTCCAGTACTGCAATACCAATTTTGTTTTATTGGCCCTGATCGTGGAAAAAGTAACGGGTGAATCTTTTCCCAGTTACATGCAAAAAGCCTTTTTCAAGCCGTTAGGCATGGCCCACACCTTTGTGATCAACAGAAACGAGCAGGATCAGCATATGCTGTCCTTCCAGAACAACAACAGTCTTTGGGCGCTGGATTTTTCCGACGGCCCATACGGCGATAAGAACATTTATTCTACCCCCCGCGATCTCTTAAAGTGGGACCAGGCAATTGGTGCCGGGAAGGTACTACGCCAGGAAACCCTGGATTCTGCCTACACAGCGTATAGCAATGAAAAGCCCGGCGTGCATAATTACGGCCTGGGCTGGCGACTGCTCTTTTTCCCGGAAAAGGAAAACAAAAAAGTGGTTTATCACAATGGCCACTGGCACGGCTTCAATACGGCCTTTTCCCGGTTGCCGGAAGAAGCTACGATCATCATCCTCTCCAACCGGTACAACCGGCTTGTGTACAGCGTAGCCAAAAAGCTGTACGATGTGTTTGGTGATTATGGCAACAAACCGGCTGAAGAGGAGCCTTAGTCGTTTCCAGGTCATCTGAAGATGACGATTTGCCAATTGCCCTGTATTTTTAGTTGTGCAAATACTTACCGCAGAACAGATCCGGGAATGGGATCGTTTTACCATTCAACATGAACCAATAACCTCCATTGATTTAATGGAAAGGGCCGCAAGGGCCTGCACCAACTGGATTCTTCAACAGCAATGGAAGCCTGCCACCATCCGTATTTTTTGCGGAAAGGGAAATAATGGCGGCGACGGCCTGGCGATTGGCAGAATGCTATTACTGGAAGGGTACACAGTGTCGTTTTATATTTTGGAATTTGGAAAGCCCGGCAGCGAAGATTTTCAAACCAACCTGCAACGCCTCCACCGGTTGGGCACAACTTCCATTCATTTTTTACAGGAAGAAACCTCCTTTCCGCTCATCAGCACAAATGATATTCTGATTGATGCGCTCTATGGCTCGGGTTTGCACAAGCCGCTGGAAGGGTTGGCAGCATCCCTTGTTCAGCACCTCAACGGATCCGGCGCCCCTGTCCTGTCCATTGACCTGCCCAGCGGGTTGTATATGGATAAAGCATCGAAAGGACAGACCGTTATAACGGCAACCCATACCCTCACTTTTGAATCTTACAAAACAGCCCTGTTGGTTCAGGAAAACGCAGCTTATGTGGGAATGGTACATGTACTGCCCATAGGCCTGCACCCGGATTACCTTCAGACCCTTTCAGGATCAACACAATTGCTGGAAGAGAAAATGATCCGGCAGATTTACAAACCCCGTAATCGCTTTGCACACAAAGGAAGTTTTGGGCACGCCTTGCTGGCTGGTGGCAGTTATGGGAAGATGGGTGCTGCTGTTTTAGCCACAAGAGCCTGTTTGCATGCCGGAGCAGGGTTAACCACAGCGTTGATTCCGCAATGCGGGTATAGTATCTTGCAAACCACCGCTCCGGAAGCGATGGTGCTCGTTGACTCCAGTGAAAACCACCTGAGCAAGGTACCGGATGGAATTGAACGCTTTGATGCCATCGCCCTGGGTCCAGGTATGGGAAACCAAGCTGCTACGCTAAATTTTGTCAGGTCAATCATTCGAGAGTACAAAAAGCCCATGGTCATTGACGCCGATGGCTTAAATATACTTGCTGCAAATCCGGACTTGTTGAAAGAACTTCCTGCCGGATGCATTTTAACGCCGCATCCCAAAGAGTTTGTCCGGTTGTTTGGTGATCATCCTTCTGATTTCGACCGCCTGCAAACGGCAAAGGAAAAAGCAGGTAGCCTGAACGTTGTCATTGTTTTAAAAGGACACCACAGTTTTATCGCCACACCTGAACAGGGAAACTTTTTTAACGCAACCGGTAATGCCGGCATGGCCAAAGGCGGAAGTGGCGATGTGCTGACAGGAATTTTAGTAGCCTTGCTTGCGCAAGGATATACACCAACACAAGCGGCCACGCTAGGTGTCTATTTGCACGGTTGGGCAGGTGATCTGGCTGCGGAAAAATTTGCCATGGAAGCCATGCTTCCCTCCCACCTGATCGATTGCCTTGGCGATGTGTTTCTTCAATTGCAGCGATGATAAACGCAACAGGTTAAGAATCGCCCTTTATTTATAGCGTTTCCAGGCTTTGAGATAGGCGGTAATCGCATGCAGGTCACTTTTGGTAATTTCGTCCTTTTTAAACGAAGGCATTACACCCAATCCATGCCGCACCTGAAAGCGTTTGATAAAAGCTGGGGCGGGGTTAGAATTGATAGCCGGACCCAATCCGGCTTCACCGGCCGGGTGGCATTTCTGGCAATGGGCCATATAGACCCTCTCGCCTTTGGTAACCTCCTCGTTCGGGCTAACAAAAACTTCGCCTGTTATAGGTTCGCTCTTTCTTGACACACAGGATTCAAACACGGTAGCAACCAGCACAACCACAACAATACTCAAAACCATGACCACCATCTGTCGCATACCCTAGTTTTTTGTAATCTTCCAGACAACACCTGTTCCCGGTTGCGGCTCGGGGCCGTTTTCCGTTAGTTTCATAATGCCGAAATCAACCACGTACAAAACCTTTCCTGCCGCATCGAATTTTACCGAAACCGGCCTTTCCAAACCACCTGATTTCAACCAGGAAGCCGGGCCATTCCTGGCGCCGCGGTTCGTGGCAAAATCACGAATTACGCCGGTATTCACATTCACTCTCACAATTTTAAAGCCAACCGGAGCTAATACTTTACCGGCTTCCGGGGCCATGTCGCCAAATTGCGCCACAAAGGCTTCACCCAAAAAACCAAAGTCCTGGCTGCGGGAAAAATCAAGCCCATTGGAAGATGTGTGCACACCGAAAATGGCAACCGGTTGCGGTACCGGATTGGGAACCTGCTGCAAAAGCGGCTTCACAGGATCTTTACCCGGCACTTTAAATTCTTCATCATTACTGATAGGTTTTGCCCCCGAAAAGTCAGGCCAGCCATACCAACGGTCAGGCTTTATTTCCCACAACACATCGCCAGCACCCCACACCGGGCGGCTGCCCCGCTCATCATAGCCGTTTTCGGTTACAAATAATTTTCCATCCGGTGCTGTGGCAAGGCCAAAAGGATTTCGAAAGCCCCAGGCAACCAGTTCGGGTTGTCCGCCTTGCAAGGGCATACGCAGCACAGAGCCGCTGCAGGGAACAACGCCTTTGATCACCTGCCCGGCAGTGGTAGGCGTACCAAACGCGGAAAAAGGACCGGTAGTGGCTTTGTCAACCCGATTTTCGGTCAGCAGGTTTGCCGTTGTATAATTCTGCCCGGTTACAACAATGTCTTTACAAGGAATGTCATGAAAGGTTTGTTTGCGGGGAAGCCATCCAAATTCTGCATTGTCCTCTCCTACCACACCAGCATTGGTGGCTGTACCAATTGAAAAATAGATATACCCGTCTTTGATAACCGGACCATTGGTATGGTGATCACCAAACGAAGGCAGATTGGAAATAAGAGAAGAAATTGCACCGGATTTGCTGATGCGAAGAATGCGTCCGCCATCCATCTGGCCGCCTTCCGCGATGTAAAAATTTCCGTCGTGAAACGTAATGCCAGACCACGGCCCATTTCGCGGTCCGGTCGTTACCACAGTGGTACGACCACCGTTTTCGATCCGCAGCAATTTGGGCTCGCCAAAAATTTCGCCATAGGAATAACCGGCTTCTATAACAAAAAGCCCGCCTTCATCGTCGGTGGTAACGGCGGTAGGAAAAGTAAGCCCGGTGGCAACGGCCTCTATTTTATAGCCCGGGTGAAGGGCAATGTCGGAAGCATCAATAGTACGTTGCGGGATGGATGCAATCTGTCCGCCGCCATTGGATTTTCGCATGCGGTAACAGTTCGAAACAAAGACACCAAGGAAAAACAAAAGGATGGTTATGGAAAGGAAAGAGCGGCGCATAGCATTCTGGCTTTCCTTTTACCGGCATAAGAACTATGCCACGTAAAGCTCTACTTTACAATCACAGATCCCAACCGGCTGGTGAGTTCCATTTCCATTTGCTTTAAATGATGATGGGTGAGAAACAGGGTCATTTGTTCGGTAGGAGAAGCTTTCTCCATATCGGCCTGGTTTTGCAGCAGCAGTTTTTTTACCTTTTTCAGTTTGAGATAGGTAATAGCGGATAAAACCTCTTCGTGGCTTTTGTCTTCTTCAATTTTCAGGAACCGTTCCAGCGCCGTTGCATTGTTTTTATCCACTGTATGCATAAAGGTTTTGTAATCCTGCCGGAACAACCGGTCCTGGTAACCGGCCGCCTGGTTTTTATCGCTCTTCCATCGCGGGCTTTGCTGGTACCGAAAATCAAACAGGGAGACTGCAAAAGTGCTCAGCTTATTATCGGTATGATAGATAAAATAACTTTTGTCAATCGGCTCCTTTTGTGCCAGGTGCTCTTTGTATTCATTCAAAATGCGAAGCACCGTTTCGTTTTCAAACAGGTCGTCCTCGGGCAATTCGGAAAAAATATAATCCGCCGTCAGTTGACCGTCTTCCCAAGGTTTGTTTCCCTGCTCAAGCAACACACGGGCTACTTCCCGTTCCTGCAATTCATCCTTAAATAGCAAATCATACGTGGCGTCATCGTACTCGTTTACCGCTGCTTTCTTTGCATTCTCTTCAAAATGTTTGGCCTCATCAAACGGCAGCTTTTTATCCGACGCCAGGCGGTTGCGGATAAATTTATTGACGAGGGCTGTAAACCCGGCTTCATCAATTTTTAGTTGTTGCGAGCATTGCCGGATATAGTCCTGTTGCTTGGTAAAGTCTTCTGTTTTATCAACCTTTGAAACTGTTTCCGCCACCAGGTTCACCACCCCTGCTTTCCTGGCTGCATCGCTTCCGGCATCCTGAAGGAGCACATCCAGTTGAAAGAGAATAAAGTCTTTTTTGTTTTCCTGTACAAACTGGTTGAACCGGGCCGCACCAACTTTTCGTACATAACTGTCCGGGTCTTCGCCATCAGGAATCAGCACCAGTTTTACATTCAGGCTTTCTTCCAGGGCCATATCCAGTCCGCGTAGCGCTGCCTTTACACCTGCCGCATCGCCGTCGTAAATGATGGTAAGATTGGAGGTAAATTTTTTAATGAGGCGAAGCTGATCCTGCGTAAGCGATGTACCGCCACTGGCCACTACATTTTCGATACCGGCCTGGTGCAGCGAGATGACATCGGTATAGCCTTCCACCAGGAAGCATTCATCTTTTTTATCGATGGCCTGCCGGGCAAAATAGGTTCCATAAAGAATCTTGCTTTTTACATAAAGCTCGTTCTCCGGTGTGTTGATGTACTTGGGTGCCTTGTCGTTTTTTTTAATCAGACGGGCCCCAAAACCAATCACCTTTCCGCTGTTGTTGTGAATGGGAAAAATGATGCGGTCGCGGTAATTGTCCTGCAACATTCCATTGCGCTCCACTACCAAACCGGCTCGCTGCAGCAGTTCCCGGTTGTATTGTTTGCTGATGGCTTCACTCGCCAGTGCATCCCGCTTTTCGGAAGCATATCCCAATCCGAATTTAGTGATGATCTCATTGGAGAATCCTCTCTCGTGCAGGTAGCTCAATCCGTTGGCTTTCCCCTCTTCAGTCTCCAGTAACTGCTTCGAATAAAAGGCCTGTGCAAACGCATTGATGATATGCAGGCTTTCGGCTGTTTGCTGCTGTTGCTTTTGTTCAAGTGAAGTTTCTGTCTCCTCAACCTCCACATTGTAACGGGCGGCCAGCCACCGCAATGCTTCCGCATACGTTAGCTTTTCGTGTTCCATCAGGAAGGAGATGGTGTTGCCGCTTTTGCCACAACCAAAACATTTGAAGATTTCTTTGCTTGGTGAAACCGTAAATGATGGTGTTCGCTCGTTGTGAAATGGACAGTTGCCCAGGTAGTTGGCGCCGCGTTTTTTCAGCTTTACAAACGAGCCCACCACTTCTATAATGTCGAGCCGGGAAAGAATCTGCTGTATGGTGTTTTGCGTGATCACGAAGCCCCAAATATATTAATTGCAAGGTTGGAAACAGGATTGAATTCAGTGCGTTGCTGTTATCGTTGTTTTCGACGAGAAAAACAATGAAAATTATCAGCTCGCTTGCTGATAATTTAAAAAAAAGAGCTGACAAAAAACAATTTCTTTTCTCTTTTATCCTGTCTAAATTTAGGGTACCATCAACACCGGGAGGAAAGTGAAAATGGAAAAACTTTTTTTCTTAACCTTAAAACTTTTACCTCATGGTTCAAACAGAAATCTCACAGCTTTCAGCAGAATGTTCAGAATGGCGGCAGATCCTTCGCAATTACCGGGAAGAATTCCATAATTGCGAAAAAGCCCTGACAGAAACGTGTAAACAATCACTTACGAAAGACCATCTCGCCCAGGTCGAACATTTCCAAAACCAGTTCGACATTCAACTTCGCAACATTCACGATTTAAAACAAACCATCAAAACACACGAACGCAAGGTGGCCCTGGAGACTTCAGGAGAAGAAGTGTATGCAACGCATGAACATCTTCTCAATGAATTTTTAAGCCTGGAAAATACCTTGCAGGAACTCCGCGACGAGTTCAGGAAATTCATCAACAACACCAGTTGCTGAAAATAACAGGCAGCTTTTTTCCTCTTCCACCTTGCATACTACAATGTATGCTCCTCCCCCTTATTGCCTCACCTTAAACTACAAACGTATGGCAGCAGAATTTGATACCTCACACGTAAAAAATATTGTTTTGCTTGGGCACGCCGGCTCCGGCAAAACAATATTGGCGGAGTGCATGCTTTTTGAAGCAGGCCTCATCAACCGTCGCGGCTCTATTGAAGAAGCCAACACCGTTGGCGATTATCATTCCCTGGAGCAGGAGCGCGGCAATACCATTTTTTCAAAACTCATGCACACCAAATGGCGTGGTTACAAAATCAATATTCTCGATACACCGGGATATGATGATTTTGTTGGGGAAGTCTTATCTGCGCTAAGGGTGGCCGACACCGGTGTGATGCTGTTAAATGCATCAACCGGAGTTGAGGTGGGAACAGACATTATCTGGGAATACACGGAGAAATTTAAAACGCCGATGATCTTTGCCGTCAATAAGCTTGACGATGATGGGGCGGATTTTGACAGGGTTGTACAACAAGCCAAAGATCATTTTGGCAGCAAGGTTACCGTAGTTCAATACCCACGGCAACAAGGCGCCGGTTTCCACGAGATCATTGATGTCTTGCGCATGACCATGTATAAGTTTCATGACACCGGAGGCAAGCCTGAAAAACTTCCCATCCCCGATGAGGAAAAAGAACGGGCCGACACTTTACACAAAGAATTGGTGGAAGCCGTTGCCAGCAACGACGAAAGCCTGATGGAAATCTATTTCGACAAGGGCGAACTGGATGAAGATGAACTGAAAGAAGGCATGAAAAAAGCTATGATTGCCCACGACATCTTTCCCCTATTTTGCCTGAGTGCAACCCGTAACATGGGAAGCGGCCGGTTGATGGGTTTCATTGACAATGTTTGCCCCAGTGCCAATGAAATGCCGGCTCAACAAACAGCTTCCGGTGAGCCACTCCCTTGCCAGGCAGATGGCCCTCCCTGCATATTTATTTACAAAACCATTTCCGAGCCGCATGTAGGCGATATGTCGTTTTTCAAAGTGTATTCGGGTACCATCAAAACCGGGATGGATCTGGTGAACGAGAATAACGGTGTCATTGAAAAAATCAACCAGCTTTTTTTAATGGAAGGCAACAAACGTATTCCGGTACAGGAACTGGTGGCCGGAGATATTGGCGCCACGCTAAAACTCCGGAATACACATGTTAACAATACCTTGCATGTAAAAGGTAAAAACTATGAACTGGCGCCTATCCAGTTTCCTCCGGCCAATGTTACCTATTGCATTGAATCGATAAACAAGGGAGAAGAAGAAAAGATGTCGCAGGCGCTTCACCAGTTGCGGGAAGAAGATCCCACTTTTTTGGTGGAAGTCTCTAAAGAGCTTAAACAAACCCTCATTCATTGCCAGGGCGACATGCATCTTGCAGTAGCCAAATGGAAAATTGAAAACCTGCACAAGGTGCCGGTGAAATTTGGTAAGCCGAAAATTGCCTACCGGGAAACCATCCGCAAGATGGCGGAATCCAATTACCGTCATAAAAAACAATCCGGTGGTGCCGGGCAATTTGGCGAGGTCTTCATGCGTATTGAACCCTGGTACGAAGGGATACCCGATCCGGCCGGCCTGACGGTTCGCGGCCGCGAAACCTTTGACCTTGAATGGGGGGGCAAACTGGTATTTTACAACTGTATTGTTGGCGGTGCTATTGACACCCGCTTCCTGCCAAGCATTCTGAAAGGCGTTATGGAAAAAATGCACGAAGGACCGTTGACAGGTTCCTATGTCCGTGACGTCAGGGTTTGTGTGTATGATGGAAAAATGCACCCGGTGGATTCGAATGATATCTCCTTTAAAATTGCCGGCATTATGGCGTTTAAAGAAGCCTTTCAAAAGGCCGATCCCCAAGTGCTGGAGCCAATTTACCAGGTAGAAGTGCTTTGCCCGGAAGACCTTACCGGTGGGGTGATGGGCGACCTGCAAAGCCGTCGGGGCATGGTAGAAGGAATCGACACAGAAGGTCATTTTCAAAAAGTGATTGCCAAAGTTCCGCTGTCAGAAATGCATGATTTTTCGTCTTCTCTCCGATCGATCACACAGGGAAGGGCGAAGTTTAAAATGTATTTTGAAAGCTATCAACCTGTTAGCTTCGATCTGCAGCGCAAACTGGCGGAAGAATACAACAAATCGGCAGAAGAAGCGGTGGCTTGATACGGATCAAAGGACAAAACCAGCTTTGGTTTATCCCGAGATGACCATGCCTGCCATGGTTGTTTTAAATGAGTT
The DNA here is from genome assembly GCA_014163555.1 of Flavisolibacter longurius. Taxonomy (GTDB): domain Bacteria; phylum Bacteroidota; class Bacteroidia; order Chitinophagales; family Chitinophagaceae; genus Flavisolibacter. Next base: position 200,741 of record JACJGO010000007.1, on the reverse strand, counting down.
GTTAGAATTTTTTGATGTGATCCCAAACACCGAAGCCTGATGAGATTTCATCAGGCTTTTTTCGCGTTTGGGCTATATCAGCTTTGAAATGGAGTTTTAAGAGTACGCAATTAAACTTTTTCTGTTTAATTTGTTCCGATAATAGTCACACACAAATCTTCTACCTATGCATGCTTATTTCAGAAATCATCAGTTGTACTTGGCTGAGCGATACGAATGGCTGGACCGTCACGTTACAAAAACCAGTCAGCGTGCCCTTATGAAAATTGAAAGCTGGAAGTTAATCGCCCAATCCGGCGATCAGGATCAGCAACTTCGCCTCGTTGAGAAGCTGCTGAAGGATTCACTTCTGACGCCGATTCCTACGCAGACAATTTTACACAAAGAAGGGTTTTTCCTATCAAACCTGGATAACTGAGAATAACACCGAAAAAAAATGACCACCCAAGGGTGGTCATTTTTCATTCAGAGAGAATTTTATGCGGCGACTGCCTTTTTTGATTTCTTCGTTTCCACTTTTACTTCTTCCACCATTTCCAACTCTGCTTTGCTGAAGCTGATGGCTTGCCAAACATGATCCAGGGAGATGGTTTCTGTCGCTTCGTAACCGATGTCATTCAGGCGGCTCCAGCTGCTGTCGCGGTTCAGATCCGTGCTGATTTTTGAGGTTACTTTGGGATGCGCCACCCACAAACGGGTTTCATCCTTTACCGCACCCATAATATCCGTCAGGATGCTGTTCAGTTGATTTTCGCTGACAGCAAAGATCAGGGCAAAATCAAGCTTACGGGATTTTAAGAGTGGAGTAAGGTTCTTTGCGAAAGAGAGCTTTGCGAATTGCTTTTCTATTGATGAGGGTAGACCTTGGATTAAAATGTTTTTTTCGTTTTTTAGAGCGAGTTTGTCTAAAATAGTTTGAGACATACGTAATTTTATTGGTTAACAATCAATAAAGAAAAGAACGGTAAGAACTTTTTTCGAAATGTTGTGCAAAGATACTACATTCCACCCCCCCTTCCAAATTAGAATACATTAAAAATCCCGCTCAAACCTAGATTTGGCGGGATTTTTAGGATAATTAACCTCGTTAGCGACGGGCTGTGCCGGGCTTATAATATTGCAATGCTTCGGGCATATACTTCTGTAATTGTTCGATACGGGTTCCTTCGGATGGGTGTGTACTCAGAAACTCCGGTGGTTTTTGGCCGTTGCTGGCAGCTTCCATTCGTTGCCAAAGCGGAATAGCTTCCCGGGGATTATAACCGGCCATCGCCGCGAAAATCAGCCCGTAACGATCAGCTTCCAGTTCCTGCTTGCGGCCAAAGGGAAGCAAAACACCTACCTGCGATCCAACGCCGTAAGCCTGTAAGAAAAGGTTTTGGGTAGCCGCCGGCTTGTTTGCCAAGGCAACTGATAAGGCCACACCGCCCATTTGTTGCACCAATCCCTGGCTCATACGTTCGTTACCATGGGCTAATACGGCGTGGGCGATTTCATGTCCCATTACTACGGCCAGAGCGGCTTCGTTTTGCGTGATAGGTAAAAGACCGGTGTACACTACTACTTTTCCTCCGGGCATTGCCCAGGCGTTAGCAGCGTTATCGGCTATCAGGTTGAACTGCCAGTTGTAACCTTCTAAGTTCTGCCCCTTGTTACGAAAATATTGGGTAATGGCGCTGGCAACACGGTTTCCGATACGGCGTACCATCGCGGCATCCCTGTCGGCAGAAGCATTCACAACTTTGTTTTGGCTGAGGAAGGATTGATATTCCTGTTGGGCCATTTGATTGAGCTGATCTTCCGGAACAAGCCTGAGCTGATTTCTACCAGTAATCTGGTTTGTAGAGCAAGCAACCACTGTGGCTGCAACTACAAATAGGGTCAAAATTCTGCGTACCATTTCTATTGATTTATATGTCTCCAATCCAATGATTATACCAAAACAAATTTACAGCGGTTATTGCAACCGGTGTCAACTGTTAATTCGCATTTCGATAGTGCTTCAATCAACAATAAACATTGTTATTGTGATACAATGGTAAGTGCAAAAATTAAGAGAAAAAGCAGGGAGAATTTTACCTACTCACGGTTTCGCTGGCGACGGCGGTCGCGGTGTTTTAAGATAGGGAGCCTGTTTTCATTTCCTTTCAGAATACGCCCAATATTTTTTTGGTGTGTAATCAAAACAAGCAAGGCAACCAGGATGGCGAATATTCGGTACAAGGTCTCGGGTTCATTGAAAATAAACAGGATAAAAATGGGGAAAGCCACGCTGGCAAGGATAGAACTCAGCGACACCCATCTTGTTGCATACAACACAAGAATAAAAATGCCAACACAGCAAAGCGCTACGTTTGGCTGAATGCCCAAGACCATTCCGAATAAAGAAGCTACACCTTTACCCCCGCGGAACTCGGCCCATACCGGGAAGATGTGTCCAACCACCGCAGCCAGTCCAAGACCCAACTGCATGTTGATCAAATAAAATTCAGAATGATGGGTTTCATACGGGAGAAAAAAAGCAAGCTTAACGGCAACCAATGCTTTTAGCATATCCACAATCATCACAAATGTTCCCCATTTTGGTCCCAAAACGCGATACGTGTTGGTAGCACCAGCGTTGCCGCTGCCATAGTCCCGGATGTCTATACCAAAAAAAGCCCGGCTTGTCCAAACCGCAGTGGGTATACTGCCTATCAAATAAGCGACCAGAATCAGGAAAATTTCATTCATGTGCAACGCCGAATTGGACAACAAAGATAATTATTCGGCCGAGGAATTGGTGTTAATTTAAAACCGGGTTCATCACTCGTGAAAAAACAACAGCGATATCCAACCGTTTTTTTCTTCTTTCTTTTGAAAATGCAGGCCCTGCATTTCTGCAGCGGATATAATATCCTGTTCATCACTTGCCAGTAATCCACTGAATAAAACAACCCCACCCGGCTTTACAATTTTCGTAAGGGCATCCATATAATAAAGTAGCACATTGCGGTTGATGTTGGCAAGTATGACATCAAAGTTTTCTTTTGGCAATTGCGATGAAAGCGTTACCGCAATCCTGCTGCAACCATTGCGCTGAAAATTTTCTTTTGCATTTTCAATGCTCCAGTCATCCACATCGATGGCCGTAATTTTTTCTGCGCCTAATTTATCAGCTAAGATGGCAAGAATGCCGGTGCCGGTGCCAAAATCAAAAACCGTTTTATTTTGAAAATCGATGTGTCGCATTTGCTGCATCATCATATACGTGGTGGCATGATGCCCGGTGCCAAAACTCATTTTTGGCGTGATGATGATTTGGTGTTCAACGCTGGTGATTGGAGGGTGAAAATGGGCCCGCACAGCACAAAAATCTTCCACGATCACAGGTTGAAAATTCTGTTCCCACACTGCATTCCAGTTTTGTTCCTCGATGGTGGTTATGGTACAATCATAGCCCGATAGCACCTGCATTACCGCCTCCCGATCCAACGTTGCTTCATCAAAATAGGCTTTCAATGTTTCGTCGGTTTGTTCAAAACCAGCCGGGTGAAAATCATCTAACAGCGCAATGATTTCTTCCTGTTGGTATTCGTTGGCAATGATCTCGAATTGAATGTGCTTCATACTGCAAAAATAAAGGCTGCCCGTAGGCAGCCTTAAAGAATATCTGAAATGGAATTATTGATTTTCCTGTTCAGGATTTTGCTCCGGTCGTTGTTCTCTTCTCTCCTCTCTGCGTTGACCGTTACCACCACCTTGGTTTTTTTCAAGGCGGGGTCTTTCGCCACGATTTTCGCGGGGTTCACTGCTACCCTGTTGGCCTTCCGGCTTTGGCAGCAACACTTTCCGGGAAAGCTTGAACTTGCCTGTTTTCGGATCGGTGCCTGTCAGTTTCACTTTTACTTTATCACCCTCATTCAGTACACCATCCAATGTTTCCAGTCGCTTCCAGCTTACTTCAGAAATATGCAGCAAACCTTGTTTGCCGGGCAGGAACTCAACAAAGGCACCATAAGGCATAACCGATTTTACGATGGCCTCGTATTCGTCACCAACATTCGGTACCGCAACAATGCCTTTGATCCAGCTATGTGCTTTGTCTACTTTTTCCTTATCCGTACCAAAGATGCTGACTTCACCCTGGTTGTTCTTTTCTTCAATGTTGATGGTCGTTCCAGTCTCACGCTGGATTTCCTGGATGATCTTACCACCAGGTCCGATCACTGCACCAATAAATTCGCGGTCGATGAACATTTTCACCATGCGTGGTGCATGCGGCTTCACATCTTCACGGGCAGCATCCACACAATTATACATCGCATCCAGGATGTGCATCCGGCCACGGCGTGCTTGTTCCAGGGCATTGCGCATGATCTCCATGCTCAGTCCATCCACTTTGATATCCATTTGGATACCGCAGATACCATCGCGGGTTCCGGTAACTTTAAAGTCCATATCACCCAGGTGATCTTCATCGCCAAGGATGTCGGTCAATACCGCGTAATTACCACCTTTTGTGATCAGTCCCATAGCCACACCGGCAACATGCTTGGGAACGGGAACACCCGCATCCATCAGGGCAAGCGATCCGGCGCAAACGGTTGCCATAGAAGACGAACCATTGCTCTCCAGGATATCACTAACCACCCGCACCGTATACGGATATTCTTCGTTCGGCATCATTTGCTTTAACGAACGCTCGGCCAGTTTACCGTGACCAATTTCCCGGCGGCTGGCGCCTCTCAGGAACTTTACTTCACCGGTTGAAAATGGCGGGAAATTATAGTGCAGGTAAAATTTAGAATCGAACGATTTACCGGCGGTTTCCACCAGCAGTTCATCCAGCGGCGTACCCAAGGTAACCGTTGTTAAGGACTGGGTTTCGCCGCGTGTAAACAGCGCAGAACCGTGTGGTGTGGGCAGCACGTCAACTTCCATATCAAGGGGACGCACATCTTCCAGGCCACGGCCATCCAAACGAACACGGTCGTTCAGGATCATGTCGCGAACCACGTCATACTGCAGGTCCGACAGGTAATTCTTGACAAATTTTTTGATAGACGAATCCAACTCTTCGCCTTCCGGCAGGTTGGCTTCGCCCTTCAATACCTCGAGCAGGTCGTCCTGGATGGATTTGTAAGCATCCTTTCTTTCCTGCTTTGGCAGGTTGCCTCTCGACAACTGCTTCATTCTTTCGGTGGCAAAATCGGCCACCCGCTGACGCAGGGTTTCATTTTGCTCCGGACGGGTATAGTCTCTTTTTGGTTTGGCACCTGCAATCTCACGCAATTCCTGTTGCGCTTTGATTTGAATACGAATGGCGTCATGCGCCACTTCCAGTGCTTTCACCAGATCGTCTTCACTGCATTCTTTGGCTTCCCCTTCCACCATCATGATGTTGTCCTGGGTGGCAGCAATGATGAAATCCAGTTCGGCAACTTCCACTTCTGCACGAACGGGGTTGATTTTGTATTCGCCATTGATTTTGCAAACACGCACTTCAGAGATCACTTCCTTAATGGGAACATCTGAAACAGCTAATGCAGCCGACGCGGCCAGGCAGGCCAGTGCATCCGGAAGGATTTGCTCGTCGGAAGAGATCAGGGTAACGATCACCTGCACCTCGCAGAAATAATCTTCTGGGAACAGCGGACGCAAAGCCCGGTCGATGAGGCGAGAGATCAGGATTTCTGATTCGCTCAAACGGCCTTCTCTTTTAAAGAATGAACCGGGTATACGGCCGGCGGCGGCCATCTTTTCCATGTAGTCAACACTCAAAGGAAAAAATTCCTGGCCTTCTTTGGCTTCCTGTGCGGCAACCACGGTTGCCAGTAAAATATTATTGCCCATGCGCACGGTTACGGCGCCATCGGCCTGGCGGGCCAAACGACCGGTTTCGATCGTTACTTCGCGGCCATCACCAATATCAAATGTTTTGGAGAATTTTTGCGTTAACATTTTTTTGGTTTGGGGTTAGTGTTCGGCAATGGGAATTCAGGATTCCCGAGAACGCAAACAGGTTTTGTTCGTACAACGGTAAAAAAGGTATGTAAAGCAAAAAGCCCTTCCGGTTGCGGAAGGGTTTCTGCTGAATATAGTGCTTATTTTCTGATACCTAATTTTTCGATCAACTGGCGATACCCCTGCAGGTTGTGCTTCTGCAGGTAGTTCAGCAAGCGACGACGTTTACCAACCAGTTGCATCAATCCGCGGTGGGTAGAGAAGTCTTTTTTGTTCTGCTGCAGGTGGGCAGAAATTTGAGAGATGCGTTCTGTCAACAGGGCAATTTGTCCTTCAATAGAGCCTGTGTTAGTAGCCGCACCGCCAAACTGGGTGAAAATGTTCGCTTTTTTTTCTGTGGTTAATGACATCGTTAACAATTTTGTGGCCATCCCAATTGGATGCCGTTTTTCTGTTTTTACTTTATTTGGCGGCAAAAGTAAGGCATCCCGTCAATATGACAATGGGCTGACGCTCTGTTTTTTCCAATGTTAAAACAGGCTTAACAAGTTTTCGTAAAGCGTATTTGTTTCATTTGGCAGCCAAAACCGCCACCGCCGGTTACCATGTCGATCCATCCCCCCACCGAGGCGGCTTTATCCCCTCCTACCTTTGCACCATGCCCAAACCCTTTTTAACGGCCGAGTGGCGAAACCTTCTCATGGCAAACTATGTGGTGGACCCGGCGGTTTTACAACCCTACCTACCTTGCGGAACCGAACTGGATACCTATAACGGCAACCATTATGCAAGCCTCGTGGGATTTTTGTTTGCCAATACAAAACTCCTGGGTGTGCCCGTGCCTTTTCACCGGACGTTTGAGGAAGTGAACCTGCGCTTTTATGTTAGGTATAAAGAAAACGGAGTTTGGAAACGGGGTGTTGTTTTTATTAAAGAGATTGTACCAAGACAGGCAATAACATTCGTGGCCAATACCATTTATGGAGAGAAGTACGCAACCCACCGCATGAAACATGCCTGGACCCGCAGCAGCGAAGGGTTTGAGGTAAGTTATCATTGGAAAGTGGGCAAAGATTGGAACTACCTGCAAGCCATAACCGAAAAAGACGCTAGTCCGCTGGTAGAAGGATCGGCAGAGGAATTCATCACCGAACATTACTGGGGATATACATTTATTGATCATACCTGCTCGGGAACTTACCAGGTGATGCATCCGCGGTGGGGTGTGCACAAGGTGAAATCATTTTCGGTTCATTGCAATGCAGAACTACTTTACGGACCGCAGTTTGCCGAAGCCCTGGCGCAACAACCCCAGTCCGTTTTCCTGGCCGATGGTTCGCCGGTAATGGTTATGAAAGGCGCAAAAATTTATCCAACCGTATCTTCATCCAAACGGAAACAAAGTTGAGCAAGTTGTATTCGGTGATCATAATTGGCGGAGGACCGATCGGATTGGCCTGCGCTCTGGAAGCAAAAAAGAAAGGACTGGATTATCTCATTTTGGAGAAAGGAACTCTGGTGAATTCCTTGTACAATTACCCGGTGAATATGACCTTTTTCTCCACCTCCGAGCGACTGGAGATTGGCGGCGTTCCGTTTATTTCCAACAATCCCAAACCCAAACGTGCCGAAGCCCTGGAATATTACCGCCGGGTGGCACAGGACAACAAAGTAAACATTCACTTGTTTGAAGAAGTGCTGGACGTAACGAGGGATGAACAGTTTTCTGTAAAAACCAATCGCACCACCTATTCGACCCGCAATATCATCATTGCAACCGGCTTTTACGACATTCCCTACTTGCTTCGCATCCCGGGTGAAAACCTGCCGAAAGTAAAACACTATTACGACGATCCGCACTATTATGCCTTTCAGAAAGTTGCAGTAGTAGGCGCACAGAATTCAGCTGTAGATGCGGCGCTGGAAACTTGGCGGAAAGGTGCCGAAGTGACGATGATCATACGCGGACCGGAAATTGGCAAACGGGTCAAATACTGGGTGCGGCCCGATATTGAAAACCGCATTGCCGAAGGTTCCATCAAAGCCTATTTCAATTCAATGGTAACCGAAATACGCGAAGGCGAAATAGTGGTGCAAACACCTGACGGTACGATCACACTGGAAAACGACTGGGTGCTTTCCCTTACGGGTTATCAACCCAATCTTTCCTTTCTCCAAAAAACAGGGATTGATTTAAGTGAAGACGACGTTCGCAAACCAACCTACCACGAAGGCACACACGAAACCAACGTACCTGGCATTTACCTGGCCGGTGTCATTTGCGGGGGTATGAATACGCATCGCCTTTTTATAGAAAATTCAAGAGAGCATGCCGGAAAGATTCTGGACCATATTGCCGAAAAGTTTAGGCAGGATTGATAATCCGGATCACCTTTAATTTGTTCAATACCCTTATGATTGGATAAACCGGATCAAACTCGCCGCGCTTGGCTGCAAAATTGCTCCGGCTCGGGTATTTGTGATGATTGTTGTGATACCCTTCTCCCAGCATCAGCACATCCACTTTAAAAAGGTTTTTGGACGTGTTGTCGGTTTCAAAATTTACCTCACCGTATTTGTGGGCAAACCAATTGATGATCACACCATGGATAGGGCCCATAAGAATGTGCACCGGGATCAGCAGGTACCACCAGGCCGATGGCGCAAACACAACATAAAACCAGGTATAAGCTGCCGACCAGAGAATACGGGAATACCAGGTATTGCCCCACCAGTCGAGCCAGTTAATCTTGGGAACATTTTTTAAAAAACGCTCTTCAACCGCCATTTTGTTTTTCATGATCTGCACATAGGTTATCGAAGTGCGCCACATCATGGTTACCACATTGCTGTCGTATTGTGGCGAATGCGGATCATGCTCCGTATCGGTATAAGCATGGTGAATGCGGTGCAAAATGGCATAGACCCGCGGGCTCATGTACGAGGAGCCTTGCGTGATATAGGAATACACGAAAAAGAACCACTCCCATCCTTTACTCATGGTAAAGGCACGATGCGCTGCATACCGGTGATGGAAAAAGGTTTGAGCAAAAAGAGAGAGATACCAGTGTAAAACAAAAAAAATGAGAATAACAACCATGGCTTTATATTGTCAGGGTAACAGACAGCACAAAAAAATACCTGCCTGTTGCCACCTTTGCTTTTTTGCAGGCACAAAAATAGGCGCAAACAGCTATAAACTGAATAGATTCGTTTAACCCGGGATCTGAAAGAGCTTACTCTTCACCTTTGTTGCTAACGAAAGAAAGCTTGGCAAATTCGGTTCCGCTGAAGATTTTTGCCAGGTTGATATTTTGTGTTTTGCCGTATTCCTGCAAATGTGTTTGGGTTACAATTCGCCAGAAGTTTTTGCCTTTTAACTCATTGTAATCTTTTCCTTTCACGATCAATCCCCGAACCGGGTTACGTTTTTTCATCTCGAAACGGATGATTTTACCTTGAGGAACTTCTTCCCTGTTCAGAAATTGCTCGATTTGTTCTACTGTCATAGCGGGCTAAGGTAAGGTTCTGCGTTTATTTGGTAAAAATTTGTTGTGTTAAAAAAGGCGGCACCGGTGAACAGTAACCGCCTTTTACCAAGTTTATCCTTGTTTAACCAGTTGAATTTCACACTGGATGCGAATGTCATCACTCACCACAACCTGGCCGGCTTCGGTAACGGCATTCCAGGTCAGACCAAATTCTTTCCGGCTGATTTTTCCGTTTACGGTAAACCCTGCTTTGGTTTGTCCATACGGGTCAACTACGGTACCCCCGTATTCAACATTCACGGTGATTGGTTTTGACGTACCCCGAATCGTCAGCTCTCCTTCCAGCGTTCCGGCATCACCGTTGGCCTTGTAATTTTTGCCAACAAAGGTCAGTTGCCCATGCTCTTCGGCGTTAAAAAAGTCTGCCGACTTTAAATGCGTATCCCGTTGTTCATTGTTTGTATCGATGGAGTTGATGTCGGCTGTAAACTCAATTTTGGAGGCGGTGGTAAAATCATCCGTCTCCGTCACCACTTCCATATCAAATTTTTTAAAATATCCGGTTACCGTTGTAATCATCAGGTGTTTTACCTTAAACTGTACTTCCGAATGCGTGGGGTCTAACTTCCATGTAATTGCCATAACGTTGATTTTAGAAATTGAAGGTAATCAATGTTCAAACATTGACAAGGTTATTATTTTACTCTTTGCAAAAATTTCGCCATTGAATGCATTGTTTTAACCACGGAATGGCGGTTTATGCCGGCAAGGAAGCGGTTGTTGCGGAAAGCTCAAACACTACAGGTTTATTCGTTAACTCATACGATTCGTTCAGCATACAGGCATTGATAAATTTTATACCGAAACGCTTGGTGGTACCATAGGCTTCATGAATATGGCCGCAGACATGCACCTTAGGTTTAATTTCTACTATTTTTTTCAAAAGATCCAAATCACCGGCGTGTTGCTCATTTACCACCTGGTCCAGCACACCGTAAGCCGGACCATGCGTGAGGAGCAGATCCGTATCGGATGGAATGTTGTTCCAGTGTTTTGCCAGGGCTATTCCGCGGGTTTTATTAAATGCCCAGCGAAAAAACCAGGGTGTGTAAGGAGAACCCCAGATTTTGATTCCCTGCACCAGCAAAGCTTCGTCTTTTAAATAATACACCGACTCCGGAAGCATTTGCCGGATAGAATCCATTTTTTCCCGTTCAAAAAAGAAATCGTGATTGCCGGCAATAAAAATTTTATGCGTGAAGGGCTGCTTTCCAAACCAATCCAGAAAGTCGATGATCTCCTGCCGCGAACTCCGGTAACTCACATCGCCGGCATGCAGCAAAACATCGCCTTTGGGTAAGCGTAGGCTTCGGTGCCGGCAGTGTGTATCGGAAATGGCTACAAATCTCACGGGTTATTTTTTCTCTGTTTGAATTGAATAAAAAAGTCCCGCCAGCCAGGCGGGACCCATTGCATACACAAATCTGTTTTACCTGTTTTCCTGATCGGTACTTGTATTCCGGTTTGAATCCTGGTCGCGGCTCTCCTTCTGCGGAGTTGAACGCTGACCACCAGTTTGTTTTCCATGGGCTGCTTTTTCCCGTGTACCGCTTTTCATGCCCTGCATACTCTGATTGCTGGCCCCTCTTCCCGAAGAACCGTTTTTATTGTTGTCGCCACGTCCTGCCATAGGTATCGTATTTTTGTAGTTTACAATCGATTATCGCTTATCATTTGAACATGAATTGTGCCACACCCCTGCAGGTCCGCAAAATTTTCGGCCTTGCCCTTACGAGTTTTTTTTCGCACGTTTTAGTTGCGCAGGAAATGGATTCAACCAACAACAGATTAACAACCGTTGAGGTTTCTGCCTATGGACAGGTCAGGAAGTTAAAAGATGTTCCGGCGGCTGTGGGCTATGTCAGCTCGCAAATGCTCAACCGTTTCAGCCCCACATCGGCTGTACATGCAGTAAATACAGTTGCCGGCGTACGGATGGAAGAGCGTTCACCCGGTAGTTATCGCTTCAATATCCGGGGCAGTTCCTTGCGTTCGCCATTTGGAGTAAGAAATGTAAAAGTGTATTACAACGACATTCCATTTACCGATCCTGGGGGACACACCTACCTGAATGGGTTGGGGTATTACAATTTTAATTCGATCGAAATTCTCAAAGGCCCGGGCAGCAGCTTGTACGGCGCCGGAACGGGCGGTGTTATGCTGATTGAAGGGGCGAGCCCGAATGAAAATGCAAACGTCACGGCCGAGTACACCCGGGGCAGTTTTGGTTTGCAGAACGCCTATGCCGGTTTTACCACCGGGCAGGATGGCAACAAAAGCAGACTGGGTTTTCAGCACCAGCAAAGTGATGGCTACCGCCACCACTCCGCCCTGCGGCGAAACATCCTGAGCTGGTCGGGTCATCATAGGCTTGGAGATAACCAGATTTTGAAAACCACCTTTCTGTATAGTGATCTTTATTACCAGACTCCCGGCGCCCTGACGGGTGCCGAATACAAGGCCAATCCAAAAGCTTCCCGTCCCGGAGGGTTTGGATTTCCCAGTGCCGAACAAAGCCGTGCTGCCATTTATCAAAAGACCTTTCTCGCCGGTGCCAGTCTTACCCAAAATCTAACCACTGCCATTACCAACCAGTCCATTGCCTATGCCGCCTTTACGGAACTGCGCAATCCAACGATCCGCAATTACGGCAAAGGCATTGAACCGCATGTGGGTGGGCGAACGGTTTTCACCGGGCGAAAAGAATGGACCGGTGCTGTACTTGATATCTCGTTGGGTGGTGAGTTGCAACAGAACTTCTCCACGTCGACAATTTATAAAAATGTTGGGGGCGAAGCCGACAGCCTGCAATCGGAAGACGATATCCGCATCCGGCAGGCCTTTGTTTTTTTACAGGGAAATTTATCCCTGAAAGGTTGGGAGGTTACCGCCGGCGCCTCACTGAATGGTTCTAAGCTTTCGTTCCGCCGTTTGGCACCGGCTCCCCTCCCCCGCCAGGAACGTACGCTGAATGACCAGGTAACACCGCGACTGGCCATTGCCCGCAAATTTGATCGTTTCACCATTTATAGCAGCGTTTCCAAAGGGTTTTCACCACCCACTTCGGCTGAATTGTTACCCAGTGGCAGCAATGTAAACCTTGAACTGGAACCGGAAGAAGGCATCAATTATGACCTGGGTTTTCGTGGAACGGTGTTGAATGGACTGACCGTTGATTTTACCGCGTTTTACTTCCGGCTAAAAAATACAATTGTACAACGACGTGACGCCGGTGGGGGTGATTATTTTATCAATGCCGGGAAAACTTCGCAAAAAGGCCTGGAGACAAGCCTGCAATACAACCTATGGCAGAATCATCCCGCCATTCGGCAGGCCACCATTTGGCTGAATCACACTTATCATCATTTTCGCTACAAAGACTTCAAGCAGGTGACGGTTGATTTTTCGGGCAATTCGCTGCCGGGAGTAGCGCCGCATGCCGTTTCTGCCGGCGTGGATCTTTCAACCCGGAAAGGCCTTATGGGCGGCATAACCTACTACTACAACAGCCGGACGCCGCTGAATGATGCCAATGCCGATTGGGCAAATGAATTTCACCTGCTGGGCGCAAGTCTCGGGTATGATTTGCCTTTCGGCGAAAAGCACAAACTGCGGATTGTAGCCGGTGCTGAAAACCTGCTGGACCAGCGGTACAGCCTGGGCAATGATATTAATGGTTTTGGCGGACGCTTTTACAATACAGCAGCGGGACGGAATTATTATGCTACCCTGCAGTGGCAGCTTTTTACAAAATAAGGATTCCGCAACCCGGGCTTCTTTATCACCTTTTGCAAATCCCCTATTTTTGCGCCCAAATTTGAAAACATGAGCAACAGAACATTTACGATGATAAAACCCGATGCCATGCGGAACGGTCATGCCGGTGCTATCCTGGATAAGATCATTAAAGCAGGTTTTCGTGTGGTGGCTTTAAAGCAAACCAAACTTTCCACAGAAAAAGCCGCCGAGTTTTATGCTGTGCATAAGGAAAGACCTTTCTATGGCGAGCTGACAGAATTCATGAGCAGTGGTGCTATCATTGCGGCAATCCTGGAAAAAGACAATGCCGTCGCAGATTTCAGAACCCTGATTGGTGCCACAGATCCTTCCAAAGCAGACGAAGGAACCATTCGTAAAATGTTTGCTACTTCCGTTGGCGAAAATGCTGTACATGGCAGCGACAGCGACGAAAACGCAAAGATCGAAGGCGACTTTTTCTTCAGCGGGCTGGAGCAATTCTAATAACAGTTATTAAGTTATTGGGTTATTGGGTTATTAATGACAGCAATATGTTGAATAACTTAATAACTCAATAACCAATAACTATATTTCTTTCACCATCTTCCGTATCATCTCGTTTTTTACAGGCTCCACTTTATAGCCTTTCAGGCGCAGCAGGTTGATCACACCTTTTTTCCCGGGTAAATGACCGGCGCCGACAGCTACCACCAGGGCTTTATCCTTCATGAGATTTTGCAGTTTATCAGCCCAGGCAATGTTGCGGCTGTACAGGAGCAGGTCGGTAAAATTTTGAATGCCCATGTCTTCCTGCATGGTAATTTCTTCCAGCTTTTCCAGTTGTTGTTTGCGGTAAGCATCGGTGAGCATTTTCATGCTGCTGTCGTTTTTAGTGTCGGCCGATTGCACAATCATTTTGTGCAATTGCTTTGCTTGTAGCTGGTAAGGGATCTTATCAAAAATGCCCAATTGAAAATTCATCGTTTCCAGCCCTTTGATGTCAACCCGACTCCGTTTGGCTTCCTTCATGATCAGTTGCTCCATGGAAATCACATGATCACAGGAACTCACCTGTTGCTCCGCCAGCATGGAGGCTGTCAGCAGGGGCTTGTATTTCTCCAGCATAGCAAAAGGAAGCATTGAACCTTTTTCTTCAAAATGTTTTTTGACGCGGCTGTATTCTTCTTTCGTCAGCAGATCGGCTAGTGTGGTATCGTTGCGCATGCCCATTTGCTGCATGGCACCCATCATTTCAAACAGGTTTTCCAGGTCCAGCTCGAGATACACATTGTCGGCTGTTTTGATGGCCGACCGCAGGCTGTCGCTTAGTTCAATATCATCGGCACACAACATGTGCATGGTACCAAAAAGATAGGAAGGCCGTTGCAGGTCTTTGCCGCTGATACGCCACAACAGGGTATTGCTTTGCGAAGCTTTCGCGGAAGATTTTTGTTTTTGTCCGTTTACCACCAGGCCGGCACAGAGTACCAGGGCCGTCAACCACAAACATTTTTTCATACAGGCAAAATACTGAAGAAACCGCAGAAGCGGAGCAACTGCCCCCTTTTTAACAGGATCAATAAAAAACTTCTGTCCAATAGCGGGAAAAGGCTACCCCCCATTTGACCGTCATTCTCTCTTCCGTTAGCGGCATCCCCATTTCGTTTTGTACGGCTAGCAGCGGTAGGTTCACCCCAGCGCCCAGCGCCGCCACGATCGTTCCTTGCACACGGGGATTGATCTCCAGCAACAAGGGTTTTCCTTCTGCATTGCGCTTTACCTGGATACCAATATTGCCATGCAGGCCGATGGCTTTAATGATTTGGGCGCAATATTCGATAATAGCAGTGTCGTTTTCAAACCGCCCCTGCACACTAATGCCATTGATCATTTTTTGCCGGAGACGCGGAACAACCAATAAGGCATTGCCATGCTCCGCTACACAATCCACCGAGTATTCATCACCCGGAAGATATTCGGTTACCACAAGCGGCGGAAAGGGTTGCGAGGATAAGATCTTAACGGCATGCGTATACGTAATACTGGTATGGTATGGCTTGTGGTCAAACAGTTGTTCTGCTTCGTTGATGCTGTCCCACACAATGCGGAAACCGCGGCTTCCGTTGGCTACGGTTGGCTTGAAGCAAAATGGCCTTTGCGGATGCCCTAACTCGAATGCGGCGTGAATGAATTCCTCCGTATTGTTGGCGACAAAAAATTGGGGAACAGGAATACCCGCCTCGTTTAAAAAACGAAAACAGTCCCCCTTATTGTTGGCAATCCGGATCGCATCGTAGGAAGAAACCAATACGCGGATGCCTGCGTTTTCAAACCGGCCTTTGTGTTGGGAAAGCGGGAACAATTCATTCGTTACAAGCGGCAAGAGGAGGTCCACTTTCTCCTTTACACACAAGTCCAGTATCGCGTCTGCAAAGGAAGGATCTTCCGCTTTGGGGATGGTAAAATACGGCTGGTGCAGATGCTTGCCAACAGCATTTGCGTCCGCATCGGCTATGGTTAAGCGAATGGACGCATCCTGTAAAAGACATTTGATGATACCGGCTGCACCTGGGGCTCCGGCACCGGTCATCAGAACATGCACGTTGGGTTTCAATCAGGCTGTTTTAGGAACGGAAAGATACTCCGAAAGTGCCAGCACGAATGCTTCGTGCTGATTCTCCAGTTTTCGAAACGTGATCTTTCGTTCTCTTCCTGATTGCAGTTTCAGGTAAAGATGAAGCTCCAGTTCGTTCGGATCCTCTTCGGTTCTGGTCGCTGTTATTTTATGCAAAGGAATCCGCTTACGAAAACTGCGTTTGAATAAAAATTTATATAGTTCGCCACTGTTGAGGAGTACATGTAATACTACAAGGCAACCAAAGAGTACAACGCCAACATTTCTTTTTGGGGAAGGGTCTTCCAGAAGGTAAAAAACAAAACGAGCAGCAAAAATAACTGGCAAAAAAGCATTTAGTGTTTGGCTTACAGTGAGGGACGGCTTTGATTTACGGATATACAAAATTCCGTTCTCAAGCACCAGTTTACCATAAGAAAAAACAAAGGTTTGTTGCATGGTTTATTATTCATGTTAAATGTAAAAAAAATGGCACAATCCATTGGCGCTTTCGGCAAACCATTTATTTTGTACTATGCCATTTATTGAAACGGATACACTTCCTTCCAAAGAGATTATAAAAGGATACCACGGCCGCACCATTCATACCGTTACCATGACCTTTATGTACTGGGCGGTGGAAGCCGGTCATAACATGCCAATGCATTCACACCTGCACGAGCAGGTAGCCCATGTACTCAGTGGCGAATTTGAATTAACTGTTGATGGAGAAACCCGGGTACTGACGCCCGGTATTGTGGCGGTAATTCCACCGCATGTAATTCATGGAGGACGGGCCATCACCGATTGCCAGTTGCTGGATGTTTTTCATCCGGAAAGAGAGGATTATAAGTTTTAAGTCTGAAGTATAAAGTCAAAAGTTCAAAGCCGAAACTAACCTTTCTGACTTTGAACTTTTAACTATGAGCAATGAACTTGAAATTTTACCCTGCTACCACGGCTTCTTCGCCGTAGATCTGGTTTTTGAATTTGAGCGAGGGAGAAGGGAGGAATTCACCTAACCCAAGGCGACTCCATTTTTCATCGACAGCTTCTATCGTAGCATCATCCATGACAATGATGTTTGGCCAGTCGCGCTGGAAATTGTCAAACTCTTTTGTCTTGATGGTTCCATCCAGTCCCATGCAGGCGAACGATTTTTCCGGTTCCCGTTTTGAAGGACGCTGAACCGGAATTGCATCCCGCTTTGAATCGAGGTTGTTGCAAAACCGCCAAAGCGCAACCGGCAGATCCATGGCATCTACCGTGTGTTCTACATACAGTACCAGTTTGATGCTTTCCAGTTCTTCCCGTTCGCAAACTTTTTGGTGGAGTTCCCGCACATGCCCCTTCCTGGATTTTTCTACGGAAAGAAGCAGGATCGGCATTCCATCCTCCAGCAGCGAGGTGTTTACTTTTTTGATCTCTTCAAATGCCGACAACGCATCTGCAATCGCAGAAGCAGAACTTTGCACGGTCAACTGCAAACTATCATCGACTTCCTCATCATACTTTGCGGTTCCGTCAATACACATTTTGCCGCCAAAACCCAGCTTGCTGCAACTGTGGTCCAGCACATCCATCGGGCCCTGCGTGATATAAATATCGGTGGCGGGGTTCATGTTTTTTAGCACATATTTCGTCAGCGTTTTATAATCCTGGATCTTCACGCCTTCATCGGCAATCACCAAAATTTTGTTGAACATCATCTGCCCGGCACCCCACATGGCATTCATTACTTTCTGCCCCTGCCCTGCATAATCTTTACGGATTTGCGCAATCACAAGATTGTGCGCCACGCCTTCCACCGGCATATCCATATCAAGAATCTCGGGCACCATGGTCATTTTCATTGGCGCCAGGAAAATGCGTTCCGAAGCTTTGATTAGCCAGGCATCTTCCTGCGGTGGAATACCAACGATGGTGGCTGGATAGACTGGATTCTTTTTGTGCGTGATGCAGGTGATATGAAAACGCGGGTACCAGTCGGGAAGGGAATAATATCCCGTATGATCACCAAACGGTCCTTCCCAGATGAGTTCATCCGACGGATCCACGTAACCTTCAATGACAAAATCAGCATCGGTCGGCACTTCAATATCGGGTTGCGTGATGCATTTTACCAGTTCCACTTTTTTCTTGCGAAGAAAACCGGCCAGCATGTATTCATCCACATTTTCGGGCAAGGGAGCTGTTGCCGAATAGGCATAAGCCGGATCGCCACCCAGGGCAACTGCCACCGACATTTTTTTGCCCAGCTTTTTGTATTCATTGAAATGCTTTGCCGATACTTTGTGTTTATGCCAGTGCATGCCCGTTAGTTGCGGACCAAACACCTGCATCCGGTACATGCCCACATTGCGGGCTGCCGTATTGGGATCTTTGGTGTGGATCACCGGCAGGGTGACAAACGGTCCGCCATCTTTTGGCCAGCAGGTAATCACAGGCAGTTTTGTGATATCGGCATCTGCTCCCTGCAGTACCACTTCCTGGCATTCGCCGCGACCGCTGCGCACTTTCGGCATCCAGGAAGCAAACTGTCCCAACATGGGCAGCATCTTGAGTTTATCAACAATGCCTTCTTTGGGCGAAGACAATTGGTGAAAAAGCGCTTCGATCTGTTTGGCCACATCATCCAGGTGATTCACACCAAGGGCAAGGCACACCCTGCGTTCGCTGCCATAGGCATTCATCAGCACTGGGTAAGCATAGCCTGTGTTTTCAAACAACAAAGCCTTGCCGCCACCCGGCATTTTGCTGATGCGGTCTGTGATCTCCGAAATTTCGAGGTGAGGATTGACGTATTCTTTGATTCGTACCAGTTCGCCTTCCCGTTCCAGAAGGTCAATAAACTGCTGCTGATTTTTGTATGCCATGTGTAGTTGCAAAAGTAGTAACACACAGCGTTAGCAAAATGTTTACATCGGCACTTTTGGACAGCCATATCCATTCTTGCCGCCGCTGGCACTGGTTTTACCATAACCACCACCCAACCGGAACGTGAGGTGAATGCCGGTAAAATACATCCAGTCGTTGGCTTTGGGATTTCCGCGTTGTGCATCTTTGGCCGGGTAGCCTACATCCGGGTAACCTTGTGTTTCGCCGGGAACTTCATCGCCACGGTAAGCATATTTCACCGCATCAGGTCCCCGGGCTGCAAGCAGCAGGCTTTCATCCGCATAAGATTTGCTCACGTCATCCAGGTAATCGGTAAACAGACGTCGCATACCCAGTTCCAGACCAATGCGAACATTATCGCTGATGTTATACTTGATGCCACCACCAAAGGGAATCGAAAACTGCGTTAACGCATACGGCTTGCGGTCTGGATATTGCGACAGCCCCTGCCCTTCTGTACCCAGGGGTTGCAGAAAAACCTTTTGCCCCGAATCGGTAATAAAAGGATTGAAATGATAAACGGCGATGCCGGCAAATGCATAGGGCGACCACCGGATGTTGTAAAGATTGAAGGCTGTTAGTTCGCCCAGCAGCGAAAATTCGGTAATGTTAGATTGAAAGCTGAGATTACGGATTTGTTTGATGGTTTCAGAACCGCTGTAACGGTCTGCCCCTTCTACCTTTGCCAGAGTCAAACCGCCCCGCAGCATAACCCTGTCGGATAGTTCGTAGTTCAGGGATACACCCGCCGCCAGCTTGGTATTTTTGTACAGCTTATCATTTAACTCACCCAGGTAATTGCTGCCACCGGCATACACACCCAGATGAAACCGTTGCGCCATACATAGCTGTGAAAAAAAAAGAACCGTAAGGAAAAGGGATTTTTTCATGAAGACGGTTTTGCTCTACTTAACAAATTTAAGGCCGAACTGATGCATGCAATTTTGTTTGCATCCCTGTACAATCCTTCATCAACGAAAGGAAACCGTTTTTATTTTTCGTACAAGTCTGTAAACTGTATGCCCAAACCGGGTTCTGCGGAGGTGATCACTTTGCCGTCATCGCGAAAGGTTAAGCCAGTTGCCACATCTTCTTTCAGCAATAAAGGACCGTCTGCATCCAGGTAGTCGATCTGCGATTGCAAATGTGCAATAGCGGCCGAACCGATCGAGGATTCATTCATACTGCCCACCATCACACCCATGCCCAAACTCCTTGCTTTTTCAATCATGCGCAGCGCTGGAGTTAAGCCGCTGCATTTGGTGAGTTTGATATTGATGCCATGAAAGTGGCCGTAACATTTCTCCACATCCGTTTCGGCTACACAGCTTTCATCGGCATAAAGTGGCAAGGGTGATTTTTGGAAAAGCCACTTCATACCTTGCCAGTCATCCTTGGCCAGCGGCTGTTCGATAAACTCGACACCAAGGCTTTTGAATGCATCAATTTTCACCAACGCATCTTCTGCTTTCCAGGCGGCATTGGCATCAATGCGGAAGACCGCATTGGTGTGCTTACGAAGCGATTCAATGATTTCAATATCGCGATCGGTTCCGAGCTTGATCTTGTAAACGGGCCAGGGTTTTTCCACCATCTTCGCTATCATTTTGTCAATGCTATCGATGCCGATGGTGTAATCCGTGATGGTATTAGTGTTGCTTCCTTTTGGCCACAATTGGTGCAGGGGCTGACCATAGATCTGGCCAAAAAGATCCCAGCCGGCAATATCCAGCGCACAAACCAGAAAGGGGTTGTTCGGGAAAAGATGATGCAGATAATGCCAGTAGCGCTCCGGTTCGGTAAAGGCAAATTTTTCGGTGAAGAGTTTTTTTCGCTCCAGGTCTTCCACCATTTTTTCTACCGGAATATTGTAATACGTGATAGCCGGCGCTTCGCCAAAGCCGGTATGCCCCAGGTGTTCCAGTTCAACAATAAAAGTGGGCTGATGGGTTTTGGTTCCTTTTGAAATGGTAAAGGGATAACGAAACGCCAGGTTGTAAGTGCGGTAAGAAACTTTCAACGTTTTATGATTTAGTCCTGTCTTTTTTTATCAGCGCTGAAGGCTTTTTGCCAGAAACGGAAAGCAAAATACAGCAATACAAGGTTAACCGCGATGGAAAGAATCATCCAAATAACCCTGTTGGTTTGCAGCAGTTCAGCATCGGACAAAATCACGAATAAGGTACCACGTAAACTGCTGAAAAAAACCAGGGTAAAAAACACCGCAAATGCTTTCCATTTTGACATATCGCCGAAATGTATTGGCGCAAAGATAGCATTACTTAAAAGCATTTAACCCTGTAACGTCCATACCGGTGATGAGTAAGTGAATATCGTGTGTGCCTTCATAGGTGATCACACTTTCGAGGTTCATCATGTGACGCATGATGCTGTATTCACCCGTGATACCCATACCGCCCAGCATTTGCCTGGCGTCGCGGGCAATGTTGGTGGCAATTTCGCAGGAGTTTCGTTTGGCCATCGAAACCTGCTGCGGGGTGGCCCGGCCTTCATTCATCAGGGAGCCTAACCGCCATACCAGCAACTGGGCCTTGGTAATTTCGGTAACCATCTCGGCCAGCTTTTTTTGCTGAAGTTGAAACGCACCGATCGGTTTATCAAACTGCATGCGCTCTTTGCTGTAACGAAGCGCTGTATCATAGCAATCCATGGCGGCACCAAGGGCACCCCATGAAATGCCGTATCGGGCTTTTGTCAAACAGCCCAGCGGCCCTTTCAGACCTTTTACGTTGGGAAGAATATTTTCTTTGGGAACCCGTACGTTATCAAACACCAGTTCGCCGGTGGCGCTGGCACGTAGGCTCCACTTGCCATGCGTGGTGGGTGTGCTGAAACCTTCCATTCCTCTTTCCACGATCAGTCCGCGAATATCACCGTTCCAGTCGCGGGCCCACACAACCGCAACCTGCGCAAACGGTGCATTCGAAATCCACATTTTACTGCCATTCAGGATCACATGATCGCCATCTTCTTTTATGTTGGTAAGCATGCCGGCAGGATTGCTGCCGTGGTCAGGCTCTGTCAGACCAAAACAACCCAGCCATTCGCCACTGGCCAGTTTGGGCAGGTATTTTTTACGTTGCTCTTCGCTTCCGTATTGATAAATGGGAAACATGACCAGCGAGCCTTGGACCGATGCGGTGGAACGTACACCGCTGTCACCCCGTTCCAATTCCTGCATCATCAGGCCATAGCTGATATAATCAAGACCGCCGCCGCCATATTCAGCCGGTATAGTTGGACCATAACAACCCAGGTCACCCAACTGCTTTACGATCTGTTCCGGAAATTCGGCCCGTTGTGCATAGTCCTCAATGATGGGCGAGATTTCTTTTTTGACATAGTTCCGTACGGTTTCGCGAATCAGCTTTTGTTCGTCTGTCAGTAGTTCGTCTATCCAAAAATAATCCGGTGATTGAAACAGGTCTGTTGCCATAGAGACAAAGATAAGCGGGAGTTAGGAGTTTGGGATTTGGGGTTTGGGGTTTGGGGTTATCTTGATTGTACATGAGTCTTCCTATATATCTTACATCTGCAGTTCGATTTACAATAATCTTCCATCGCAGCAGGAATATAAAACAACAGGATTCCAACCCTAAACCCCTAACTTCAGACACACATCCTCTTTAACAATTCCCTTATTCTTTTCCCGTTAATTTAGGCGCTTCCCTATTTTTGCACGGCTTCCTGCAAACAGGGTTGCTATTAAACGATTTTACCACCTTTATGAACTTCAGAAAAGTCAACAACATTACCGGCTGGATCGTCTGCGCCATTGCATCGCTTGTTTATATATTAACAGCAGAAAAAAGTGGCTCATTCTGGGATACCGGTGAATTTACCGCCGCTGCTTACAAAGTGCAAATGCCCCACCCTCCCG
The DNA here is from genome assembly GCA_014163555.1 of Flavisolibacter longurius. Classification (GTDB taxonomy): domain Bacteria; phylum Bacteroidota; class Bacteroidia; order Chitinophagales; family Chitinophagaceae; genus Flavisolibacter. The sequence goes on along the minus strand of JACJGO010000007.1, from coordinate 178,093 downwards.
GAGCACCGTTGTTTGTTCTCATTGGCCGATTCTTTATCCTGTTGTTTGGTAACGACGGCGCTACAGCGGCCAAAGCGGTGAACATCATGAATGCACTGGTAAGTGGTTTTACCGTGTTGTTTCTTTTCTGGACCATTACACATTTTGCCCGTAAGCTAACCGTAGGTTTTCGCGAAGAGCCGGTAGGTGGCCAGCTTCTGACCATCATCGGTGCCGGTGTGGTTGGTGCCATTGCGTTTACCTTCACCGATTCTTTCTGGTACAGCGCCGTAGAAGCGGAAGTATATGCCTTCTCCTCCCTGTTTACGGCACTCGCCTTTTGGGCTATCCTGAAATGGGAACGGGCCGACGAAGCTGCCGGTAACGACCCGGTGCTGAGAGCCCGTGCCGACCGCTGGATTGTTTTCCTGTTTTTTACCATGGGACTTTCTATCGGCATTCACCTGCTGGGACTTTTGACCATCCCGGCGATTGTCATGATCTATTATTTTCGCCGCTACCCGTATACCCGTTGGGGCGCCATCTGGGCCTTTGTAATTGGCTGTTTGATCACCGGCCTTGTACAGGTGGTCGTCATTCAGTGGTCTGTAAAGGTGGCTGGAAACTTTGACCGTTTTTTCGTAAACACATTGAACCTTCCCTTTTTTACCGGCTTTGCGTTTTTCTTTATTCTGCTGGGTGTGCTCACGTGGATTGGGCTGCGGTATGCCAACCGGAAAAATCTTCACCTGATGCGCCTCGGCATCTGGTCTTTTATCTTCATCATGCTGGGGTATTCTTCCTATATCACAACGATGGAACGTTCCAACGCAAACCCTGCGGTGGATATGAACAACGTTGATAACCCCATGAATCTTGTTTATTACCTGGGACGAGAGCAGTACGGTTCGCAGCCAATTTTATTAGGACCACACTTCCTGGCGCAGGGTAGCCGCGGCGAAACAAGAACACTGTATTCAAAAGGAAAAGATCCTGAAACTGGTAAAAGCAAATACATCGCGTATGATGCGCCGTCACCGGAGATTGAGTACGACAGCAAAGACATCCAGTTATTTCCCAGGATCTGGGAAGGCAATGATCCCAATCGGGCCAATTTTTACATTCAGTGGCTGAATCTTCCGGTGTACACGGCCCGTGCCAACAGCTATGTTACAGGCGTTACAGATGGAACTGTTCAGGTAGTGGAGATCAGTCCCACCGGGCAGCAAAGTCAATACACGTATAATATCCCAAGCGGCTATGCAGCTCGTGTACAACGCGGCCAGGGTGTGCAACAAGGCCAGCCGATTGCTGTACAGATTCCCACCTTTGGCAACAACCTGGAATGGTTCTTTACCTACCAGTTGGGCCATATGTACTGGCGGTATTTTATGTGGAATTTCTCCGGCCGCCAGAACGACCTGCAGGGACTTGGCAATGTGCGGGACGGCAACTGGATAACTGGTATCTCCTTTATCGATCAATTACGCCTGGGCGATCAGTCCATGATGCCGGAAAGCCTGCGGGACAATAAAGCCAACAATAAATTATTCCTGCTCCCCTTCCTGCTGGGAGTCTTCGGTTGCATCTTCCATTTCTTTAAAGACCGGAAAGACTGGATTGTTACCTTCCTGCTGTTTTTCTTTACAGGTGTGGCCATTGTGTTGTACCTGAACCAGGCTGGCGCCCAGCCCCGCGAACGGGACTATGCCTTTGCCGGTTCGTACTACGCTTTTGCCATCTGGATTGGTTTGGCCGTTGTGGGATTTGTTCGACTGGCCCGCGAACTGGAAGACAAGGCTACCCTGGTTAATACACTGGTGTATGGTTCACTGGCAACCTTCCTGGTCATGATCCTCAGTGATGCGGCAAACTTCAATACAGGTAAACTGACAGCCGCCCTGATTGGCGCCATCCTTTTTGCCGGCGTTTCACTGCTCATCACCCTTGCTGTTCGAACTATCGGAAAGGCAAGCTGGCGCACCGCAGGAATTGCTGCTTCTGGCATTACGCTTCTCGTACCCATCTTAATGGCAGCGCAGGAATGGGATGATCACGATCGCAGCCAAAAACTGCTGGCACCGGACCTGGCTAAAAATTACCTGAACAGTTGTCCACCCAATGCCATTCTGTTTACGTATGGCGATAACGATACCTACCCGTTGTGGTATGCACAGGAAGTGGAAGGCGTTCGTCCGGATATCCGCATTGTGAATACCAGCCTGCTGGGTATCGACTGGTACGTAAACCAGTTGCGCAACCGGGTGAATGAAAGTGCACCAATCGATGTCATCTGGACAGAAGACCAGGTACGTGGTTTGGCGTACATCACCACCGAAGATCGCCAGACACCAAGAGAAGGTGTGTATGACCTTCTGGACATCATGAAAAATGCCATCGGTCGCGGCCCCAGAATCGGAAACTTCCCGGCCGTTAGTACCGTAAGTGTACCGGTTGATGTGGCCACAGCCCGGGCAAACGGCGTGGTTACCGCAACCGACAGTGTACAAAGCCAGTTGGTTTTCAACCTGCCCTCAGGTAAAAACTTTTATACGCTTGACCAGTTGATCATGCTAAACATCATTGCTGCCAACGCCTGGAAACGTCCCATCTGTTTTACATCTCCGGATGGAAGCCTTGGATTCAGTTCCTACCTGCGGCAGCAGGGATTGGTTTACCAATTGGTACCCACCATCGATAACAACCAGCGCCGTCGCAATATTGAGGTGGACACAACACAAAAGCTGTTGATGAATGTTTTCCGTGCCGGAAATGCGGATAATCCGGGTGTGTATTTTGACGAAGAAAACCGTCGACATTTATTGAACATCCGCTCCATTTATGCCGACCAGGCAGCTGCCCTGGCGGAAAAAGGACAGCGTCCCGAAGCCGTGAATGTGTTGCAGAAAGCGGAAAGCCTGATGAATCCAAAGGCCTTCCCTTATGCCATGACATCTTCTGTCCAAAATCAGAATAATCACAACCGCGTGGGACTGCTGTACCTGGAAGCGGCTTACAAAGCCGGTCACACCGACCTTGCGGCAAAGGTAAAAGCAGCGTTGCAGAAAGACCTGAGCGACCAGGTAAAATACTACCAGTACCTGCGGGCCAACAAGGAGGATTATTATTACCAATTGGCCGGTGAAGAACAGGATGCACAGCAGTTCCTGGAGATCATCAAACAATTTGAGCAGATGTACGAAGGCAAAACGCCACCGGTACAGGAACTACCTGTCGGAGCCAATGCCGCCGACACCTCCGGAAGAGATACTTCCGGACAATAAAAACCAAAACCTCTCACCTGATGAGAGGTTTTTTGTTTAACAGCGCATTGAACAAACAGTGCATAATTATTGTAGATTGTGTGGAGCAGATGATGGATGTTAGTTGACGAATGACGGTTTGCCTACCTGTCATCTACCATCCATCATCTGTCATCTAAATTCTAAGAAATGATTGGTTTTCATTTTTCCAAATACGATCCGCGGCAAAGTGGCAAATCAAAATTTGACCAGCTGCTGGATCTTTTCACCCAGCTCCTTACCTATACCAATGGCGATGTAACGGAAGCCTTGCAATGGCTGAACGAGCTGGATAAAAAATACGAGCTAACCGACGATGAATACGGAATGGGTGATTTTATCGAGGACCTGAAAGAAAAAGGCTACATCACCGAAGACGGACAAAACGGCGAAATCAAGATCACACCCAAAACAGAGCAGGGCATTCGCAAACGCAGCCTCGAAGAAATTTTCGGCAAGCTGAAAAAAACAAAGACCGGCGATCACCAAACCTTTAAACCGGGTTTGGGCGATGAGGTCAGTCCGGATACACGTCCCTTCCAATTTGGTGATATGCTGGAGCAGATCGACTTTACCGAATCGATCCGCAATGCGCAAATCAACCACGGGCTGGATTCCTTCACCATGCAGGAAGACGACCTGCAGATCCGCGAAACGGATTTCAAATCGCAGACCTCAACGGTACTGATGATCGATATCTCTCACTCGATGATCTTGTATGGTGAGGATCGCATCACACCGGCCAAGAAAGTGGCCATGGCGTTGAGTGAACTTATTACCACAAAGTATCCCAAAGACACGCTGGACATTGTTGTTTTTGGCAACGATGCCTGGCCTGTTGAAATAAAAGATCTTCCGTATTTGCAGGTGGGGCCTTATCATACCAATACCGTTGCTGGGCTGGAACTGGCCATGGATATTTTGCGGCGACGAAAAAATCCCAACAAACAAATCTTCATGATCACCGATGGAAAGCCGACCTGTTTGAAAATCGGAAAACGGTACTACAAGAACAGTTTTGGGTTGGACAGAAAAGTAACTAGCCGTTGTATCAACCTGGCCGCACAATGCAAAAAATTGAAGATCCCGATTACAACCTTTATGATCGCCACCGATCCTTACCTGCAGCGATTTGTACAGGAGTTTACCGAAACCAATAACGGAAAAGCCTATTTCGCTTCGCTGGACAGGCTGGGTGCATTCATCTTTAGAGACTTCGAAAGCGGCAAACGGAAAACGGTATATTGATCTAACGCTACATTTAAATTTTTAGACAGACTTACAGAAAATGGATAGAAAACATATCAACACCCTTGGTGAGTTAAAAGAAGCAGGTTATCAACCCAAAAGCATTAAAGACGAAATCAGGCAGAATCTTATTAAAAAATTAAAAGGGAAAGAAGAAACCTTCACCGGTATTATCGGGTATGAAGAAACGGTGATACCCGATGTGGAAAGGGCACTCCTGAGCAAACACAATATTCTTTTCCTGGGTTTACGCGGACAGGCCAAAACCCGCATGGCACGGCAAATGACAGAATTGCTGGATGAATACATTCCCGTGATTTCCGGCAGTGAGATCAACGACGATCCCCTGAAACCAATCTCAAAATATTCCAAAGACCTGATTCATGAAAAAGGCGATGCTACCCCCATCGAATGGTTGCACCGCAGCCAGCGGTACGGCGAAAAACTGGCCACGCCGGATGTAAGTGTTGCCGATCTGATCGGCGACATCGATCCCATTAAGGCAGCCAATCTTCGCCTGAGCTTTGCCGACGAACGGGTAATTCATTACGGAATTATTCCAAAAAGCAACCGAAGCATTTTTGTGATCAATGAACTTCCGGATTTGCAGGCAAGAATCCAGGTGGCGCTGTTTAATATTTTGGAAGAGGGTGATGTGCAAATCCGCGGTTTTAAATTGCGGTTGCCGCTTGATATTTTATTTGTCTTTACGGCCAACCCGGAAGATTATACCAACCGCGGATCGATTGTAACGCCATTAAAGGATCGTATCCAAAGCCAGATCTTAACGCACTATCCCAAATCATTAGAAAACGCTCTAGCCATTACCGAACAGGAAGCAGACATTGAAGAAAGCCAAAAGGATTTAGTAGTAGTTTCTGACCTGGTGAAACGCCTGATTGAGCAAGTGGCGTTTGAAGCCCGTGGCAGTGAGTTTGTTGACAAGAAAAGCGGTGTCAGTGCCCGGTTAACAATATCGGCATTTGAAAATGCGGTTAGCGCAGCGGAACGAAGAGCCATCTTGAACAAAGAAAAAGCAACGCAGGTTTGGATCAGTGATCTCATTGGTATTATTCCATCCATCACCGGTAAAATAGAACTGGTTTACGAAGGCGAACAGGAAGGTCCCTACCAGGTAGCGATGAACCTGTTGGACAAATCCATTCGCAGCCAGTTCGTTCAATATTTTCCCAACCCGGACACATTAAAAAAACGCTCACTACGCAAAGGCGAAACACCCCAGCCGGTTGACAATCCCTATCGTTCCATCATTAGTTGGTTCGACAAAGGCAATCACTTGAACATTTTCTTTGGCACCAGCGATAAAGAAAAAATGGCACAACTGTCACAGGTAGACGGCTTGCATGCCCTGGTGAAAAAAACGTTCTCTCATGCCAACGAAAAAGAAGCGGCACTGCTGATGGAATTTGTGTTGCACGGCCTTTCTTCCTATTCACTGATCAGCAAAAAGATCATGGAAACATCCGTGGAGTTTAAAGACCTGATGGGAAGTATGTTGAACATACAATCCTCTACCAACTACGATGAATTTGAAGAAGAAGATGATTTTCGCTGATTACCATTTGAAGCCAACACTCAATCCGCCAAATGGAATCGCCTTTCCATTGGTAGAAATAAGCGGGGAAAAAGCAAGCCTTCCGGTAAAGCCCTTTGCGAAGGGCTGGTACCGGTATACTATACCCGGAACCAGCAATAATTTTTTGGGGTAATAAAAATAAAAGCTTCGGTAATCATCGTCGAAGGTGGCAAAAGTGGCGCCCATACTCAGTTCCAGATAACTGCTGCTTTTCCCCGCCAGATAGTTCACGGCTACAGGAACCGATAAAACGCCGTTGCCTGTTCCGCCGTCGAAATACCCAGCGCCAAGGCGCATGCCCCAGCCATTTTGTTGTTGCGCAAAACGGAAGTCATAATTCAGGGAAAGCATCAGCCCATTGCCAAAAATTTCTGCATAGATATTTTGAGCACTGGCTGAGGATGACATGGTTGCCTCCCTTGCAGGTTGCGAAAACGCATTTTCTGTGAGAAGGTGAAACAGGATGAACAGGACGATTTTTCGCATTCCGACTCGAATTAGGAACCGTGATTTCATAACCTGATAAGATGTTTAAAGAAGAATGGGAAGGTGCATCCAAACGGGCAGCGCTAAGTTTATTTTTCGTTCCTGGAACGACATGCCGTAAATTGAAGGGCTAATTCCACTGCAACAAAACTGAACAGGTAACTGCTTGCTATGTCATTTTCTCCGAAGGCAACAAACAACAATCCTTACCATCAGTTTTCCACCTATCAAATCATAGTAACAAAGGATGCCTGCTCAACAAAACATTTTCATAACCGAAAACCACCACTTAAGCCTGCCCAGAACATAACACCTCCACTGCCAATAAATGGTGATATGGATACTCTTCCTGTAAATCGCCTGGTTAACGGCTGATAGCGATACGCTATGTTTGGAACAAATGCAAACCCCGTCATGTTTTCCTCATCACCAAAATAATCTGTTTCAGCACTGGCTACGGTTACACCAATCCCTCCTTCAAAATAATGTGGCCCCTTTCCAGCAAGGTAATTTAAGCCTACCGGGAAGGTTTTTATGGATGGAGTCGATACGAAAAGAAGGGGTACAGGAGGAACATATCCGATACCAACCCGAAAGCCAAGGCCTTTCCCGGTTCTGGAAAACCGCATATCATAGTTTGCTGAGATAAGGCCACCGTTTCCTCCTAATTCAAGAAATACATTTTTGCCATGGGAAGCCGGTAACACCTCACTATTTTCCTGTGAAACGGCGGGAAAGTAAAATGCAATCCATACAATTATAACGTACAGGATCTTTTTCATAAACAGAAGTTGAGGTTATTTGATTTACTAAGTTCTAAACATAACCAAAAAACGTCAACTTTAAAACTAAGTTTCAATCGCATGTAACTTGTAAAAGCCTATTGCACGAATCCTAAACTTGCCGTAAAGTAAATAAGCCTTCAATTATATCGATTGTAAATCGAATACATTGCTTCTGGAAATAATAACTTCTGCCTGCATCAATAGTGTTCATGTGGGATGCAGGTTCCATTAAAACTTTACAGAAAAACCTGCAATGGGAAAGGGTACGCCAGCATCCGGGCTGTAAACTAAGCCTACATCGGCTGCGATCTTATCGCCCAAAATCCTGACGCCGGCGGAAAACGCTGTAAACGTTTCATCAGAAAGGGGTAATATCCAGTTTTCCGACATTAGCATCAGCTTTCTTGATACACGGGTCATTCCGCTGATGTTGATGAGGGGCGTGGAAGCAAATTCGCCGCCGGCAAACCCAAATCCAAGGCTTCCGGAAACATTGTGCTCAATGGAACCAGCCGTGGCGGAGCCATACAAAAAACCGCCACTGCCTTCATCTGGAATGGTTACCAGCAATACGCCGGCACCGGCATGAAAGTTTTTGCCTGCGGGGAAGGTCACTTTTGGTGTAAAAAACAAGACAGGCGTCCCGGAGAACAGTGAAATAAATTCAAGACCGCCACCAATAGAGATATTATCCGTAACGCCATAATGAACGGAATTTAAGAAAAGCATGTTGTTCTGAAAATACCCTTCTCCTTTTTTCAGGTTAATGGCTGAAGGCCAGAAGAAATAATTGGTAGGCCTTGGATTGGGAGACCAATACACGTTTCCTTTTATGTTGGAAGCGCTGAGTTCCTGAATGGAAACAATTTGGTCAAAAGCAATCTGCAACCGGGATACGGCCGGCGTCCGGAACACAAGATAATCGGAGGTTCTTTCCACGTAGTGCCCTACTAATTCTGATTTATCCGTTAGTTTAATCAGGTAAGTGACAGAGGTGTCAAGAATAATATTTTTATTCACCTGGGCATGAACGCCTGAAGAGGAAAGGGTGAGGCCGAAAAGCAGGAAAAGGAAAAGCACGAACTTCATTTTCATAGCAGTGTTGATTTTGGTAGACAGTAGATTTTTTTCAAATATAGAAGCAAAATCATTGTACCGGGAAAGTATTGTGAACGACGGTTATTGGGACGGATAAAACGACTTATATAACATTGACCTCCCGTTCCAGTTCAATGCCAAACCTGGTTTTCACCGACTGAAAAACCTCTTCGCTCAGGTCATAAATTTCTTCGCCGCTAGCCTTGCCATAGTTTACCAGCACCAGGGCCTGTTTGGGATAACAACCGGCATCGCCTCTGCGGAATCCCTTCCACCCGCATTGTTCAATTAACCAGCCAGCCGGCACTTTCACATGATCATCATCAAGAGGAAAAGCAGGGGCATCGGGGAATGACTGCTGTATGGTAGCAAACAGTCCTTTTTCAACCGCCGGGTTTTTAAAAAAACTACCGGCATTGCCTACCTGCTTCGGATCGGGAAGCTTTGATGACCGGATGCGGATCACGGCATCAGAGATGGCTTTGATGCTTAGTTCCTCAACCCCCATTTTTTCAAGCTCCTGCTGAATGGCACCATAACTGGTATGAAAAAAGGGCTTTTTGTTCAGTCGATACGTAACGGAAGTAATGACAAACTGCCCTTTGTATTTCCGCTTAAAAACACTTTCCCGGTAACCGAATTCACAATCCTGCAAAGAGAACGGCTGCACCGTTTTTTCTTCCAGGTGAAAGGCTTCCAGCTGGTGAAAAATATCTTTGATCTCCACACCATAGGCACCAATATTTTGCATAGGCGATGCACCTACATTGCCGGGAATAAGCGAAAGGTTTTCGGCGCCGGCAAAACCATTCTCCACACAATACATAACCAGTTGGTGCCAGTTGACACCCCCACCGGCTTTTACAAAAATGTGGTCATCATCTTCTTTCTCAATCTCGATTCCACCGATCTCGTTTTTCATTACCAGGCCATCCACATTTTTGGTAAGAAGGATATTGCTGCCGCCGCCCAAAATAAAACGGGAATGCTGCCGGTATTGGGAAGACGCCACAATTTCTTCTAGATCTACCGGGGTTTGAAACGAAGCCAGGTACCGGGCGGTAGCGTCAATGCCAAATGTATTATAGGGACGAAGCGAAATATTTTCCCGAATTTGCATAGGCGCAATAATACAAAATACTATGCCCGGAATAACAGCAACTGTGATAGGAGCAACAGGATTAATAGGCGAACATTTGGTGGAACAGCTCCAGCAAAACAATGCTATCGAAACCATTCGTGTGCTGGTGCGAAGGCCCGTACAATTCAGGCAATCGAAAGTAGAAGTAAAGCTGGTAAATTTTGCAGATCCGGAATCGTTCAAGCTGGCGATTGATGGCAGTGATGTTGTGTTTTGTGCTGTCGGTACCACGCAGAAAAAAGTAAAGGGCGACAAGGATGCCTACCGTAAAGTGGATTATGAAATTCCGTTGCAGGCAGCCCGTTTTTGTGCCGAAACCGGATGCCAGAAATTCCTGCTGGTTTCATCGGTTGGGGCCAACAGCAAGAGCAATAATTTTTATTTAAAGCTGAAAGGAGAAGTGGAAGATGATATCAAACTGCTTCCGGTAAAGATGATCGCCATTTTCCGGCCGTCTATGCTGTTGGGAGCCCGGAAAGAAAGCCGTCCCGCTGAAAAGATCGGGCAGGTGATCATGCCCATTTTTTCATTTTTACTTGCCGGTAGCTGGCGCAAATACAAACCGATCCATGCCAGTGATGTGGCCGCAGCAATGATCAGGGCATCCGAACAACATGACGAAGGCACCTACCTCTATGAATACAACCGCATGAAACCATAGCCGCAATTATCAATTGCTTATTGCTCATTGCTAATTGAACTTACTGAGCATCTACATCCGGCAGCACCACAACTTTTTTAAACTGTTTAAACTGGTGAAGGGCAGCGCATTCTTTCATGATGTCATCCTTGCATTTGGCAATCAACTGCGCATCGCGGGGAAGCTTTAAAAGCATTTCCATAAGGAACATGCCGCGAACCCGGTTAACGACTGGCTCGGCCGGTCCTACGATATAGTGGCGGTACAAAAAATCCATCCGTTTGGCAAATGTGTGGGCCGCGTCAAACACCACGTCCCGCTCCTTGTGCTTGAAATGCAGGTTTATTATTCTTGAGAAAGGTGGGTACGCAAACTGCTTTCGCTTTTCAATTTCTTCATTGTACATACCCACGTAATCATGACGGGCCACATGCTGCAGTACCGGGTGCGCAGGATTCGTCGTTTGAATGAGCACCTTGCCTGTGCCGGCCCTTCGTCCAGCCCGGCCACTCACCTGCTCCATCAACTGGAAAGCCCGTTCGTGAACCCGGAAATCGGCAAAATGCAACAGCCCGTCCGCATCCAGAATTCCAACCAGATCAACGTTGTCAAAATCCAATCCTTTTACCACCATCTGCGTGCCCACCAGCACATCGATCTTTTTCTGTTCAAATTGCTGGATCAATACATCGTGTGCATTTTTGTTTTTCACCGAATCAAAATCCATCCTGCTAACCTTCACACCTTCCAGGTCTGTCTCCAAAACTTCTTCAATTTTTTCAGTGCCAAAGCTGCGTTGCACCATTTTATCACTGCCACAGGCAGCGCAGGTGTTTACCGGCGGATAAATATTACCGCAGTAATGACACTTCAGCTTATTGGATTGTTTGTGATACGTGAGTGATACATCGCAGTTGCGGCATTCGGCAATCCACCCGCATACGGTGCACAACTGGTAGGGCGAATAGCCGCGGCGGTTTTGAAAAAGGATCACCTGTTTTCCTCTTGCCACGGTAGCCCTGATTTCATCCAGCAACGGGGGCGACAGCATAACTTTTTCACCCGGCTTGTGGGCAATGGTGCGGTTGTCGATAAATTCAATGGTGGGCAGCTTAACTTCTCCAAAGCGTTCGGCCAAATCTACAAGCCCGTATTTTTCTGTTTTGGCGTTGTGATAAGTTTCCAGGCAAGGCGTAGCGCTTCCGAGCAACACTTTGCTGCCGGTAATAGAAGCCATATAGATGGCAGCATCACGGCCATGATAACGGGGTGCCGGTTCCTGTTGTTTGTATGAAGGATCGTGTTCCTCATCGCAGATAATAAGACCAAGATTATGATAGGGCAGAAAAAGTGAACTCCGGGCTCCCAGTACAATCTTCATCTCCCCGTTTTTCACTTTGTTCCAGATCTCCACTCTTTCGTTCTGGCTGAACTTGGAATGATAGATACCGATATAGCCGCCAAAATGTTTTTGCAAACGACGTATGATCTGCGACGTTAGGGCAATCTCAGGCAGCATGTACAATACCTGTTGTCCTTTGCGTATGGCCTGCTCGATCAGTTTTACATACACATGCGTTTTCCCACTGGAGGTTACACCATGCAAGAGGGTCACCTGCTTCGTGGTAAAACATTGCTGCACCTTTTCAAACGCTTCCTGTTGTGCAGCCGAAAGTGTAAAATCGATGGTGACGTCCTTGGGTGCATACTGTATGCGGTCGACGCTGCGTTTTTCCAGTCGCAGAATGTCTTTTTCAATAAGCCCTTTTACCTGTGCGTCAGTAGCAGAGGCTTTTTTCAGCAGTTCAGATTTGGTTACTTCGCCCTGCGTTTTCATCAGGTGCAGGTAAGCCAGCAGCAATTCCATCTGCTTGGGTGCACGGCCCCAGTTGTTCAGTAGTTCTGAGAGTTTGTCTTCATCGTGGTACTCATTAGAAAGCAGGACAAAGGTTTCTTTTTTGGCCGTGTAAGCTTGCTTCAGCGATTCCCATACATAACAAACTTTTTTGCCGATCAGTTTATTGACAATCGGATACACATGCGGTACATCGAGGATCTGTTGCACTTCCGTCAGGCGAAGCTCGTGTTTCATCTGGAGTGCTTCCGCTACCAGAAATTCTTCATTATCCAGCGAAGAAAAATCATCACCGAATTCTTCGTTGTAGATGAGAATTGTTTCGCTGGATAGTTTGAAATGCGAAGGCAGGGCCGCCGCCATCACATCACCTTCCGTACACATGTAATAGCGGGCCATCCACTCCCAAAGCTGCAACTGAAACGGATGGATCACCGGTTCGGGGTCCAGCACATTCAGGATATCTTTCGCCTCAAAACTTAGGGGCTCTTCGTTGTGGATACGCTTTACAACACCAGCGTATTTTTTGTTCTTGCCCAGGTTTACTTCCACACGGCAACCTACACGGATCGCCGCCAGCATATCATCCGGAATATGCCAGGTATAGTTTTTCGGCAACGACAGGGGTATAATGACTTCAGCAAACATGCGCTGCCCCCTGATTCCCCTGCGGGACTAGTGATTGAGAAAATCCGTTCCGGCACTGTACATTCCATCGCATCGGGCAAAAACAATTTGGCGGCAAAATACTACGGTTCTTTTATCCACGAAGCCCTGTAGGCAATCAATTCTTTTTCCATCAGCCGGTAAACATTTTCTTTCAGCGTGGCCACGTCTTTGAGGGTCAGTCCTTCTGTACTGATTTCCGGCAGAAATACCGCCCGGCTCCTGCCGGGATTCAGTGAAAAAACCGACTGCGTCTGCATGCGATCATACATATCAAGAATCAGCACCGGCTTGACAGGTGTACCGGTTTCAATAGCAATGCGAAAGGCCCCATCATAAAAATCCTTCAGCGCTTTGCCGGTTTCATTGAACGTGCCTTCGGGGAAAACGAGCACTGATATGCCTTTGCGCAGGATTGATTTCAGCACTTGCACACTTTTAGCCCGGTTGCCCGGATGACTGCGATCCACCGTAACAATCGCATTTTTATAGATCGTTCCAAAGATGGGAATCTTTGTCATTTCAACCTTACCCAGTGGGCGTACAGGCATACGGAAAATTTTTGGTAAGACAGCCGCATCCAGGTAAGAAATATGGTTGGCAACAAAAATATAAGATTGGGCTTTTCTTGGCTTTTGAAGATAAATGTTTCGGTGGTGGATAAAGATGAGAAAAAACCAGATGTCGGCCCAGGCAGTGCAGCCTTTGTACACCAGGTTGCCGCCTTTGATCCTTCCAAAAAGTGAAGCAAACAAAGACCAAACAAACACCAGCAACATCAACAACACGAAAAGTGTAAAGGCATAAACCACGTAAACCATTCGCAGTGGCTGCAGGAGGTTGCGCATCAACGGCCTCCTTTGTTTTCGGTGACGGGGCAATGACAACGGGTAGAATCTTTTGGTGTAAAGCAGCCAACGACTGTAGTTTCATCCGTGCATTGCGCAAAAAACACCACCAGGCTTTTTCCAACATCTGTACGGCCCTGTAAGGCAAACCTTGGGCAAGGACTGCTGCGACGGTTGGAACGGTTAAAATTAATCACACCTTTCTTCATGATTACTTCTATATCCATTTTGCTGATTCCCCGGCACTTCATCTGGCATTCAGCCCTGTCGGAAAATTGGAGTTGTGGCGGGTCACGCTCAAAGGCTTCTTTTTGCTTTGGCTCATTCCACCGCCTGATAAGGAAGACAAGGAATAAAAGCAGGAGCAGAAAAAGAGGAACGGTGACATTTCGCCTTTTCATAAAAAGAGCAATATAAGCGGGAAAACTGAATTGGTGATGATAACAGCAAGCATCTGCTTTGTTTTAGACTTTAGGCTTCAGATCATACCCATAAAAAATGCTTCCGGCCTTACCCGAAAGCATTTTTCAAGAAATTAAATTTATCGCGAATCAGCCTTATTATTCTCTGCTCGCTACTTGCTATTTACTACTTACTATTTACCTAACTCCAGTATCCAAATAGTTTTACCGGGGATTTTCCATTGGCCGGTAAGATTCGTGGTATTGCCGGTTACAATATTTTTCGCTGATCGGAATCCTTTTGTCCGCTCGGCAAATCGATCCGGGTTGATAGCCTTCTCACTATCCGCTGTATTCATAACCACCATCACCGATTGGGTATTGTTGTAACGGAAGTAGGTATAAACGCCATCCTCCGGCACAAACTGCATAAATTTACCCGTTTGCAGCGCAGGTGTCCGCTTGCGGTAACTGGCAATGGTACGAAGCCAGGTATACGCGGAATCTTCTCTGGCCGTACGACCACTTTTTTCAAACTTGTTTTCCTTATCGCCAGTCCAGCCACCAGGAAAACCCAGCCGCACCCAGCCATCCGGATTTGCTACACCTTTCATAAGAATTTCGGTACCATAATACAATTGCGGGATTCCTCTCGCCGTCAATAACCAGCCAACGCCGATTTTATATTTTTCAAAGTCCTCCCCGATTTCTGAAAAGAATCTGGTTTTATCGTGGTTGTCAAGAAAGTTCACGTTCTTCATCGGGTACTTGTAAACCAGGTCCTGCGCCAAAGTGGTGTACAGTTTGTTCACGCCTTCCGTCCAGCCAAAGTTTTCTTTCAGCGCAGGCAAAATACCATAGAGGTGCGTTTGAAAATCCGTAACAGCCGGCAGGTTGCTTTTGAAAGGAACATTTAGTGTATTCTCCGCAAAATAGGCCTGGTTAATGACACCATGCACCCAGGTTTCACCAAAGAGATGGATTTGCGGGTATTCGTCCAGCAATGCCTTGTTGCAGCGATTCATAAAAGGTAAATCGTTATAGGCATAGGTATCGATGCGCCAGCCATCCAATCCAAACTCCTCTGTTGACCAGATGGCATGCTGAATAAGGAAATTCGCAAACAGAGGATTGTTGTGATTGACATCAGGCATGGAAGGCACAAACCAGCCATCACTCATCAGCTTTTTATCAGCACCGGCAGCATACGGATCAAACAGGGTTTGCTCCTTGTATGTAGTTTGCGTGTACTTCGGCCAGCGGTGAAACCAGGTGCTGTCGGGTTGATCGCGGAAAAGAAAATGCTCCAGCCCAACATGATTATATACGGCATCCTGGATGATCTTCATGCCCCGATCATGAATCGCATTTACAAGATCATGATAGGCTTTTTCACCTCCCAGTCTTCTGTCAATGCGGTAATGATCGGTGAAAGCATAGCCATGCTCCGTTCTGTTCGGCATGTCGTTTTCAATCACAGGATTTAACCAGATGGCGGTTACACCCAGGTCCTGCAGGTAAGGCAATTTGTTTTGCACGCCTTTCAGGTCGCCGCCATGCCGCTCAAAAATGGTATCGCGGTTCAGCGACTGGTCACGCATACCTGGAATTTTATCATTTGAAGGATCGCCGTTGCTGAAACGATCCGGCATAATGAGGTAGATAAAATCAGTGGCATCAACACCTCTGATGCGGGTTTTGCCGTTTTCGCGACTACGGGCTTTTAATTCGTAGCGAACGGTATTACCCGATGGCAGTTTCAGCGCCTTTACACCCGGTTTTGCATTGGGGGCAATTTGTAAATCCAGAAAAATATAATTTGGATTGCTGACGCGGTGAACCACTTTTAACTGAACACCCTCTGCTACCCTGACGCCTGTTGCCGGTAATTTGAATTGCGGGAATTGTTGCGCAATGTTATTGCCGCGAAGCATGAGTTGAAGGGATGGATTTTTCATGCCGGTCCACCAATGGGTGGGATACATGGCATATTCTTGTGCAGTAGCAGCCACCGTTATCAGGAAGGCAGCAAGGA
Organism: Flavisolibacter longurius; assembly: GCA_014163555.1. Classification (GTDB taxonomy): domain Bacteria; phylum Bacteroidota; class Bacteroidia; order Chitinophagales; family Chitinophagaceae; genus Flavisolibacter. Next base: position 162,012 of record JACJGO010000007.1, on the reverse strand, counting down.
ATAATGTCAATTTTCTCATGAGTATGAAGTCGGAGTTTTTTCAGTAAGCATTAATTCATCTACAATCTCTTCAGCCGATTCTTTTGTATTTTCATTCACGATGAAATTTAAGAACCCGGCAATTATCATAGACACACCACCCACCACAAGAGCATAGATGCTCTGGTTATTAAAAACTTTGTTAACGAAAAACCCAAGAATGGCCGCAGCCACAATCTGTGGGATCACGATAAAAAAGTTGAATACGCCCATGTAAAAACCCATTTTACGCAGCGGCAGCGAACCGGCTAAAATGGCGTACGGCATAGTGAGAGTTGATGCCCAGGCCAGGCCAATGGCGATCATGGGAAGAAGCAATAACGTGGGTGATTTGATAAGGTAAATCCCAATCAAACCAAAACCGCCAATCACAAGGCAAAACAGGTGCGTCATACGGCGACTTGTTTTGGAAGCGATAATTGGTAATACAAAAGCAGCCAGCGCGGAAACACTGTTGTACACCATAAACATAACGCCTACCCAATCTCCTGCATCCTGGTAAGCTTTCGCGGTGGTATCGGTTGTGCCGTAAGCGTTTTGCGCCACACCGGGTGTGGTATAAATCCACATGGAGAAAAAGGCCAGCCAGGTAAAAAATTGCACCAAGGCCAACTGCACCATGGTTTTGGGCATAGAGCCGATTCCCTGCACAATTTCTTTAAACCCGTTCATCAGCCCTTTGCTCCGGCGCTTTTCTTCTTCCCATTGTTTCATGTCCTGCGGCGGGTATTCTTCCGAGGTAAAAACTGTCCACAGAACGGCCGCCAGGAAAACAAAGGCACCAATATAAAAGGAATATTTAACCGAAGGCGGAATAATACCTTCCGGAGCGGTGTTGCTGATACCAAACCAGTTGGTAAACATGTATGGCAGCAGGGAAGCGATAACGGCGCCCAGCCCAATAAAAAAAGTTTGAAACGCAAATCCAGTAGTGCGTTGGGTGCTGGGCAACTTATCACCCACAAAAGCCCGGAAAGGCTCCATCGAGATATTAATGGAGGCATCCAGCACCCACAATAAAATGGCGGCAATCCAAAGTACCGACGAATTCGGCATCAGGATAAGAGCGATAGAGGCAAGGACAGCACCGATAAAAAAGAAAGGCCGCCTGCGCCCCCACCGCGGATGCCAGGTGCGGTCGCTGAGGTAGCCGATGATCGGTTGAACGAGAAGCCCGGTCACCGGCGCGGCAATCCAGAGAATGGCAATGTTGTCGAGTTCAGCGCCCAGGGTTTGGAAAATACGGCTTACGTTGGCGTTCTGCAGGGCAAAGCCAAACTGGATTCCAAAGAACCCAAAGCTCATATTCCATAATTCTGAAAAGGATAACCGTTTGCGCCGGAGTAGCGGTTGTGCGGAGGAAGGCATTCCTGTAGCCATAAGCAATCATTCGAGTTTGATTGCCGAAAGATAAGAAGGAAATGTGTATCAATTACACACTTCCTTCTTCTATGTGAATGGCTTTGTTGAAAACTAGGCGCCGAGGGTAAATCCGTTGGGAAGGATAGCGCCTTTTTTCACCACGATAATGCCTTCTTTGATGGTGTAAAGGGTGGCATCTTCATCGGCCAGGTGTGGACCGCCGATGATCCGCACATCATCTCCCATGCGAACGTTTTTGTCCAGGATAACATTTTGTACATGACAACGGTTACCGATTCCGAGTTGCGGGATGCCCTGTTCCTGGATTTCCAAAATATCGTGGATGGTTTCATAATAATCGCTACCCATCACATAGGAGCTGATGATAGTCGATTCTCTTCCCACACGGGACCGGATACCGATCACCGAATTTTCAATATGCTTTGCATTCACAATACAACCGTCTGCGATGATGGCATGCTCCAGAAAGGTGCCACTGATCTTGGCCGGTGGCAGCATGCGGGCACGGGTGTAGATGGTTTTTGTATTGTCGAAAAGATTGAACTCGGGGATATCTTTTGTCAGCGCAAGGTTGGCATGGTAAAAAGCCGGGATGTTCCCGATATCTTCCCAATAGCCCTCATACTGGTAGCTGGCCACCTTGTATTTGCCGATCGATTGGGGAATAATTTCTTTCCCAAAATCAGTGGCATATTTAAATTCATCCAGCAACATATCAAAAAGTAACTGCCGGTTGAAGATATAAATCCCCATGGAGGCCAGGTATTCCTTGCCCAGGCTGCGCATTTCATCTCCGGTATCACTGACCCAGTCTTCCAGTCCTGATTTTGGTTTTTCGATAAAGGAACTGATCATGTTGTTTTCCGTTTTCAGGATGCCAAATTCGGAGGCTTCTTTGGCGGTAACCGGGATGGTAGCAACCGTGATTTCAGCACCGCTTTCCTTGTGGCTGAACAGCATTTCCTGGAAGTCGATCTGGTAAAGCTGGTCACCGGAAAGGATCAGCACATAATCGCTGTCGAAGGGTGCAATGTGCCGCAGGCCCTGCCGCACCGCATCGGCCGTACCCTGGTACCAGGCCGGGTTATCGGGAGTTTGTTCAGCCGCCAGGATGTCGACAAAAGCGGAACTGAAGGCACTGAAATGATACGTGTTTTTGATATGCCGGTTCAGTGAAGCCGAATTGTACATGGTCAGTACAAACATGCGGGTAATCCCGGAGTTCAGACAGTTTGAAATGGGAATATCCACCAGCCTGTATTTTCCGGCAATGGGCACAGCCGGTTTGCTTCGACTCGTGGTCAATGGTTGTAATCTCGTGCCTGCCCCCCCGCCTAAAATAACGGACAACATTTGTTTGCTCATGATCCTGTTCTGGTTTATTGATTTTAAAATTATTCCTTTCTTCCTTCTTGCTGAAGGTTTCCACTAAGATTTTTTTGTTATGTTACCAGCGACAGCAAGTTGATTGATCGTCTGTTGCGTCGCACATGTGTACGTTCTGTAATTCTACTCAGCTTTAATGAACCACGGAGACACAGGAACCCAGAGCGACACTGTGTTCCTCCGTGTTCTCTGTGACGATGTGGTTCAGAAAACACGTGGCTCCTTCAGAATAAATAAAGAACGATCCTTTTTTATCTTCAAAAGTTGATTCCTAACTTCTACTTCAACGATGCATACAACTGCAAATATTCTTCCGCCGACGATTCCCAGGAATGATCAATGTGCATCATATAGCTCCGCATCCAGGTAAACAGGTCACGTTTGTTATAGTAGAGGTCAATGGCCCTTCCTACACTATACGCCACATCGACTGCATCGGCATGGTTAAAACGAATACCAAATCCCTGCCAGTCACCAAAATCCCTCACAGTATCTTTCAACCCACCTGTGGTGCGCACCATGGGTACTGTACCATACCGCAAGGCATACATCTGGTTGAGGCCACAGGGCTCCACCCGACTGGGCATCAGTAAAAAATCTGCACCAGCATACATCAGGTGACTGAGGCTCTCGTTATAACCAATATAGGTACTCACGAATCCGCTTAATTGCTGCTGCACATCCTGTAACCGATTTTCCACATCCGGATCTCCTGATCCGAGGATTAAAAAACTGGCATTGCCATGATGATGATAGATGGAACTGCGGATTGCATCCGGCAACACATCGGCCGCTTTTTCTCCCACCAGCCTTCCGATAAAGGTGATCAATGGTTTTTCCGGGTCCAAACCAAAGGTGTTGCAGAGCTCTTTTTTATTTTTCTTTTTTCCTTCTTTCACATCATGATCGTCATAATTGCGTACGATAAATGTGTCGGTGGAAGGATTCCAGACATCGGCATCGATACCATTTAAAATACCAACACACTTGCCCCTTTCATAATTCATCAAACTCTCCAGACCGGCCGCTTCGTAACGCATTTCTTCCAGGTAACTTGGACTGACCGTGGTTACCTTCCAGGCACAACGTACCGCAGAGGCCAGAGGGTTAATGTTGTCGTTCCAATCCAGCATACCCCATTTGTAGCTGTCGTAGGCCGGTATCAGGTAATTACGGTTCCAGGCGAATTGCCCCTGATATTGACCGTTATGAATGGTGAAAACAGTTGGTACACCAGCCAGGATTTGAAATGCAAAACAATATTTCAGCATGAACGGTATAAGCCCGGTATGATGATCATGACAATGAACAACATCAGGCTGATGGCTCCATGAGGCCATCCAGTCGCAAACCGCAATCTGAAAGGCTATAAACCGTTCAGTGTCGTCATCATAGCCATAGATTTTTTCCCGGTCAAGCAAGCCGTAAATGTCAAGCAGGTATAATTCAAAGCCAAGTTTGTTGCTCCGCTCTTTGATAACAGCATAATTAAAATGGTAATCACCCAGATTCTGGTGACCTTCGTGAACCACATCCCAATCATTGTTCTGTAAAAACTTAGTGCGGTACATGGGCATCACAACCTTTGCGTTATGACCGGCCGCATTTTGGTATTTCGGCAAGGCGCCAACCACATCACCCAATCCTCCTGCTTTTGCCACAGGATAACATTCCGCAGATACATGAATAATCTCCATAACAAATTCCATCCTTGCTGAAAGTTAGAGATAAATCTTTTCCTGCAAAATGTTTCTTTATTGGAAACTTATTATTTTCAGCCCCTCAAAATCATCTAATTACCAACTGTATGAATCAACAAACAAAATGGTCGCAATTCGGCGTTTTGGTCATGGTGTTTTTTTTCTGGGGATTTGTCGCGGCCAGCAACGATATCCTGATTCCTGTTTTTAAAGAAGAACTCAATCTCTCGCAAACGCAGTCACAAATGATTGCATTTGCCTTTTATGTAGCGTACACGGTTGGTTCCCTTATTTATTATTTCATCAGCAAGGCAAGTGGTGGTGATATTCTAAACCGAATCGGGTATAAAAACGGGATCGCACTGGGCCTTGTTATTTCGGCGCTGGGTACCCTGCTTTTTTATCCTGCAGCCAACAACGCTTCGTTTGGCTTAATGATCACCGGGCTCTTTATTGTTGGTCTTGGATTTTCGTTGCAGCAAACAGCAGCCAACCCGCTGGCCATCGTGATGGGTGATCCCAAAACCGGTTCACAACGGTTAAGCATGGCCGGTGGTGTCAATAATTTTGGGACAACCATTGGGCCTATTCTTGTGAGCATTGCCATCTTTGGCAGCGTGGCGGCCGGCGGCAGCGATGCCAACATCAGTGCGGTAAAAACACCTTACCTGATCCTGGGTGCCCTGTTTATTGTGGTAGCCATCATCTTTAAATTTTCTTCGGTTCCCAATAAAATTCAGGATGACATTCCAGGAACTGAATTGGATAAGGAAGTGAGCAAGGTGGCTACGCCAACCGATGTAACCAGCAAATTTAACCTGCCGGGTTACCGTAAAAATGCAACCGATTATGGCCAGTTATGGTTGGGCATGATCGGCATTTTTGTTTATGTGGGTGTGGAAGTGGCCACGGCAGCCAACCTTCCCGAGTTTATGAAGCAACACCTGCAAACAGCCGATGGACAACCTTTCCCTACCGAAAGCATTGCGCCTTATGTATCGCTTTTCTGGGCCAGCCTGATGATCGGTCGCTGGACATCTTCCGTCGGTGCCTTTAACATCAGCAAGCAGGCGCAGTCGATATTACGGTTTGTAATGCCTTACCTGGCGTTTGGCGTATTTCTCTTAGTGATGCGTATCGCCGATCATGATGTAACGCCGTTCTATTTATATGCTGCCGTGATCGTTGTTCTGATCATTGGCGACCTGTTAAGCCGCGGCAACCCTGCCCGCCAGCTCCTGCTGTTTTCCATTTTCGGAATTACTGCCCTGATCATTGGAATGCTTGCTGATGGCATGGTCAGTGTATATGCTTTTATCAGTGTCGGACTGTTTTGTTCTACCTTATGGCCCTGCATTTTTACCCTGGCCATCTCTGGTTTGGGCCGTCATACCAACCAGGGCTCTGCCTTCCTGATCATGATGATCATGGGCGGCGGCTTTATCAGCCTCCTGCAAGGTTTTATTGCCGACAACGTAACCGGCATCCAGTTTTCATATGTCGTTGGTGTTTTGTGTTTTCTCTATCTTGCTTTTTATGCCGTGAGAGCACAGTCGATATTAAAAGCACAGGGTGTAGATTTTGACGAAGCAACTACTGCTGCACATTAAACTTATTATGATGATAGATGTATCAAACGAACTTGCGATTGGGATAGATATTGGCGGCACCAATACCAAATACGGACTGGTGAACCACCGCGGCGAGATTCTGGAGAAAGGTGATATCCGTACGGATGTGCATGAGGATCCGGAAGCCTTTATTGATGCCTTGTACGAGGTGCTGGAACCGATCATTACCCAGCACCGGTCCGATGGCACGGTAAAAGGTATCGGGATTGGCGCTCCTAACGGGAACTACTACACGGGAACCATCGATTATGCACCCAACCTCGCCTGGAAAGGTATCGTTCCACTGGCTAAACTGGTTACACAAAAGTTTGGACTGCCGGCTGCTCTAACCAACGACGCCAATGCGGCTGCGATTGGGGAAATGAATTATGGCGCAGCCCGGGGCATGCGGGACTTTATCATGATCACGCTGGGCACCGGAGTAGGCAGCGGCATTGTCGCCAACGGGCAACTGATCCTTGGTCACGACGGTTTTGCAGGAGAGCTTGGACATACGGTGATCCGTCCCGGTGGACGGCCACACTGGTCCACAGAAATACCCGGATCCCTGGAAGCTTACTGTTCTGCAACTGGCATTGTGCTGACAGCTATTGAACTGTTACAGGGCAGTACGCAAGAAAGTACGCTTCGGAAGTATGCGCACGATGACCTGACGTCAAAGATTGTATTTGACTGTGCGGTCAACGGCGATAAGATTGCACAGGAAGTGTACCGGTTTACCGGGCAGGTGCTGGGCGAGGCCCTGGCCAATTTTGTCATGTTCTCCTCCCCGGAAGCGATCATTTTGTTTGGTGGTGTGATAAAGGCAGGCGACCTGATTATGGTTCCTACCCGCGAACACATGGAGAAAAACCTCCTCCCGATTTTTCAGAACAAAGTAAGGCTGGTTTTTAGCGAATTAAAGGAAGCTGATGCTGCTATCCTGGGAGCCAGTGCCCTGGTGTGGGATCTTCGCGACTAGGTCTTTTATCGCGTAAAATATTTGAAGCGTTAGCACAAGTGCTAACGCTTTTTTATGAGAAATACGGCTGGAACGGGTCGCTGGCCAGACGGGTCTGAAGGCCGGATCGTTTCTTTTCCATTGACCAGTAAACAACTGCTGCCACCGCCATCCAGATTGAGGGCTTCCACGCAGCCAAGGTCTTTAAGTAGTTGCGCAGTTTCTACCAGCGTTGCGCCTTTTGATTCTTTCGTACGGCCTTCAATGACCATGATAATAAGTTTGTTATCGGCCGTGTATCCCATCGCGGTACGGGGATGTTTGTCGTAAATGGCTTTCCCAGTAAACTTCAGTTCTTCATTATTGGTGATCCGGATGGCACCACGCTGCAGCAGAACAGGACCGCCGCCTATGGCTGTTTCCATCTTCCATTTGGCAAAAGATGGCTTTCCAGGCCCATGATTTACCAAACTGGTCGCATCCAGAAAATAATCGGTCGTATGTGTCGCAACCGAATCTTTCAACGCCGGCAGCGGCCACTGGCTGGCATAAACGTTTTTCTGTGCCGGATCTGTCAGCAACCAGGCAACATCAGCCCTTCGTTTTTTATGAATGCCGATGGCACCGGTGAAAGGGTGCCGGTAGGTTAGTGTATCCTTACCCCGGCCCGGTCCCGTGTGTACATTTCCGGATACAAGTTTGCCATTTTTAACGACTGCATTCAGGTTGCGGTTGGTTTGGAACGAAAAAAAGGTTCCGTTCACCACCACCAGGGGTGTCTTATTCCGGTCAAAAAACTGCGAAGGTGTAAGCCTGCGATCCAGCGTCGTATCGGTGGTAAAGTCCAGGTCTTTGTCTTTTAGATCTGCAATCACATAAAAGGCTTTAAACGGCGCCGTATCAACAAGATCCTTTGTTCTAAATACGTGCAGGGAACCGGGCAATGGGCCGTAGAGGGTATCGACGTTCTGCCACTGCAATTGCGCATGAGAAAAACAGGAAACAAAGAAAAGCAAGGAAAGCAGGAAAGATTTCATGGCGGGGAAATTAATGCCGAAAGCGGAAACAACCGTCGCGTGATTTTCAAAAAAGATCAATTTTCGATACAGCGAAACTTTCCAAAAGAAAATTAACGTATAAGGATCACCGTGCCTTTTTTCACAATGGATTTCCCGGAAGCATCCACGGCTTCCACTACCCATACATAGGTACCGGGAAGGCCATCTTTTCCCTGCCATCCGCGGCCCATTTCGTGGGTGCTGAAAATCCGTTGTCCCCACCGGTTGAAGATGGCAAACTGCTTGAGTTCTTTTATCCCTACATAAACCGGCCGCAGGGTTTCATTTTTGCCATCGCCGTTCGGCGTAAATGCCGATGGAACATACACTGCCGGGCCCACGAAAGTTTTGATCATCACCGTGTCCGTTGCAGTACAACCTTCCGGTGAAACGGTGGTTAAAATGTATTGCTGGTCACGCTGAAGGGTTGCCACAGGATTGGCTATGGTAGGATCAGAAAGCTCGGTTGATGGCGTCCATGAAAACGACCCCGGCCCACTACCCTGCAACTGAAAGGGCAGGCCATGGATCACGGCCGTATCCCTGCCGGCAAAAGCAAAAGCGTCACCAACTTTAACCGGTAACACATGTGCCTGCGAAAGACAACCATTGGTACCGGCCGCCCATAACGAAACCTCAAATTGTCCGGCAGAGGTATAAGCGTGGGAAGGATTCTGTCCTGTTTCGATTACTCCATCGCCAAAATTCCAGTGCCAGCGGTCAATGGTCGTTGCATTGTCGGTTTGCGTACCGCGAAAGAAAAGAGTTTCGCCTCTACAGCCGTCTTCCACCTGGGCCCAAACCTCCGGCGCCGGCTTGATCAAAAAATTATCGGAAATGGTTACCGGCGCACCGCAGGCAAAATCCGAGGTCATGATCACAGAAAGTGTTTGGTTCCCGGCCGGTGGCGAGGGCAACTGCGGAACTTTTTCGGATGAAAAAACAGAACCGTTTAGCGCCCATTGGTAAGAAACGGCTGTGTTGTTTTCTGTTAATGCCATGCGGGGAGGAAACCCGTTACAGGTATCCATCACCGTAAGATTACCTTTGGGTTCCGAACCGACAGTCACGGTAAATGTTGAATCCTTTTCGCAGCCGTCCTGTCCCCTGATCTGCAGCGTGACCGGGTACGTGCCGCTGGTTGCATATGTGTGTTGCGGTTCCTTTTCCGTGCTGAACGATCCGTCGCCAAAGCTCCAGTTATAATTTGTGATCGTGGCAAAAGATTCAGAGGCATCAAGGAACTGCAATGGCGCTCTTTCGCATACGCTGTTCACGGCTGTGGACGTGCTCACGATCGGGTTGAGTGCGGTACAAAATTGCTGCAGGTTTACGGAAGCACCCGTACCTCCGCTAAAACCCCAATACACAGCCGGATCATTGTTAAAGACTGTGCTTACCAGGTCTATGGTTTTTTCCAGGCGCAACACATTGTCAAAATAAGCAGTAAGAGTTTTTGTCACCGCATTCCACTTAATCCGGAGTTTGTGCCATTGGCAGTCTTCAATATTATTGGAAGCGATGGAAGCCGCCACAGGACCTGCCAGATCCCCTGCATGATTGATGCTTCCATTGAGTTGCATACTGATATGATCAAAATCCGGATCGTTCTGGTTCAGGTTCTGCCAGGTATCCAGTGCTATACCTACCGAAGGCGAAACCCCCTCAAAGCCCATACCCGCTCCCGTTGTTCCTACGCTCGTACTCACCGGTTGCAAAATAAATACAATACCATCGGCGCCAACGGCATCTCGGCAACCAAGGAAAACAGTAAACCAGAAATCAAACGACTGTGAAAGATCGATCTTATTACTGTTCCAGACGCTTCCGCTTTGGTTGATGCGTTCATCCGTCAATGTATAACAGTTACAGGAAACTTTTTGAGCTGAACCGTTCAGGATGTATTGCCCATATCCCGTTTGGAGAGAAAGCAGTAAAACGATCGTCAGCAGTTTTCGGAAAAATCGGGCATTCACCGGTTAAATATAAGAAAAGAAAAGGCCCGCTGATTTAACAGCAGGCCTTCCTAATCCTATTTCCAAATTTTTATCAGCCCAACAAATTTATACCATGGCAGCTTTTTGTTGTTCCCAATGCTGCCTTCCCTGTCCCGGCACCACATGCCGTTCACTGTGATAGGAAGAACGGACAAGGGGGCCACTTTCCACGTAATCAATCCCTAGGCTGTAACCGACTTCGCGGTATTCGGCAAATTCATTCGGATGCACAAACCGGTGCACGGGCAGGTGCCGTTTGGTGGGCTGCAGGTACTGGCCGATGGTGACCACATCGCAACCGGCGCTGGCCAGGTCTTTTAGGGTCTGCACCACTTCTTCTTTAGCTTCGCCCAGGCCCAGCATGATCCCGCTTTTGGTACGCATGCCACCTTTTTTGAGTGTTGCAATCACATCCATGCTGCGCCAGTATTTGGCCTGGATGCGTACCTGCCGCGTTAGCCGCTCAACGGTTTCAATGTTGTGCGAAACCACTTCAGGTGCCGCCTCAATGATTCGCTGAATATTTTCCTGCTGCCCTTTGAAATCCGGGATCAGGGTTTCCAGCGTGGTATCGGGATTGAGTGCTTTTACAGCCTTGATGGTATTGTACCAGATAATGGAGCCGCCATCTTTCAGTTCGTCGCGGTCAACAGAGGTAATAACCGCATGTTTCACCTTCATCAGGTGAATAGCCTCTGCCACCCGTTGCGGCTCATCCCAATCAACGGCATCCGGGCGGCCGGTGGCCACGGCGCAAAATCCGCAGCTGCGGGTGCACACATTGCCCAGGATCATAAAAGTGGCGGTGCCGGCACCCCAGCATTCACCCATATTAGGACAGTTTCCGCTTTCGCAGATGGTATGCAGTTTATGGGTATCCACCAGGTTACGTACCTGCTTGTAGCTTTCGCCAATGGGAAGTTTTACACGCAACCAGTCGGGCTTTGTTCGTTTTTGTTCGTTTGCAACAACAGGAAGTTCAATCATGAAAAGAAAGTTTACCGTTTTCAGTTCACCATTTACCGTTGGAAAAAACAACGGAAAACAGCAAACGGTGAACTGCAAACTTACATCATTTCCGGTGCCCGAACACAAGGGCAACATGCCCTTGAAAGAACAGTCTTTTGGGTTCGTTGAAAACCATCTGGGGGATCTTCGACGCATAAGCATCCAGGCTCATACCAATTTCCAGGGCCTGTATCGTTTCATTAAAGCGACCAAAGTCAAAACGCAACGAGGTTTTAACAAATGCGCCGGGTTTCATCTTTAGTTCGCTCCACCCTTTGCTAAAACCCGAGCCGCCTATGATCTTGCTCAAATCCAGAAAACTCAGGCTGTCGTTGGAGTCGTACTTAATGTCCTGTGCTCCGGTTGACTGCTCTTGCACCTGGATATAGTAAGGTTTTAAAAAGCCCAGTGAAAGACCGGCGTGTACGATGGCCAGTACGGCTACGCCGTTTTTATTGCCTTTTTGTCCGAAAACATATTGCTGCCCAAAGCCCAGTTTTGCCTGGTAAAAATTATTGATCTTACCGTAAATAAATGAATTGGAGAAAAAGGCATTGGCATTGGAAACCCTTTCTTCTTTCGGATGTTTGATTTCGGTGATTTCGAGCAGGTATAAATTGGTAAAGCGGGGCGATCGGCTGCGACCCAGTTCCAGGAATACGCCGTAACCGTTGGTTCGGATCTGTGCACCAAACGCGGTATGTTTTGTAAAGGAAAGCACCCCTTCTTCCTGCTGGCGGCTGATGGCCGACCTGCGGTTTCGTTCATTCTGTTTTCGTTCCGTACGGGTAGGTGTGGTGGCTGTACTGTCCTGCGCATACACTCCAAAGGCCATTACCATTAAAAGACTAAATCCTATAAATTTTTTCACGTAGATAGAGATATATTGTTCAAACGTAAATTTAGGCAAAAAAGTATGACATCTACCGTGGTTTATGAAGGCGACCTGCGAACAACCTGTACCCACCTGCGCTCCGGCAACAATTTTGAAACCGACGCCCCTGTTGATAACAACGGAAAGGGCGAACGGTTTTCTCCTACCGACCTGATGGCAACATCGTTGGCTACCTGTATGATCACCGTGATGGGCATTAAGGCCCGGACCATGGGATTTGACCTCAACGGTGTCAATATAGAAGTGGAGAAGATCATGAAAGCAGACCCTCGCCGGGTGGGTGGCATAAACCTATTCTTTCACTTTCCCGAAGCCCTTCGCTCTCTGGATGAAAAATCAAAACAGGTACTGATAAACACAGGCAATACCTGCCCCGTGGCCCAAAGCATCCACCCGGATATAGAGGTGAAGGTGGATTGGGGTGAGTGGGGGTGATTGAGGAGTTATTAGGTTATTGAATTATTAAGTTAATAGGAAATATGAGTTCGTTTACATCTTTTGAGCAGCTTGAATGTTGGAAGGCCTGTAGAGAGGTGGTGAAATGGGTTCGGATTTCTGTCTCTAAATTGCCGGCGAGGGAATTTGATCTAAAGGATAATATTTCCAGGGCAGCCAGGAGTACAACACGAAACATAGCAGAAGGATTTGGCCGGTATCATTTTCAGGAAAACATTCAGTTTTGCAGGATTTCAAGAGGCTCGCTTTTTGAAATAATTGATGACATGATCACGATGAAGGAAGAAAATTTTATTTCAGAAGGTGAATTCACAATTGGTCGTTCTAAAGTTGATTTTGCGATCAAACTCCTGAATGGTTACATTCAATTCTTACAAAGACAAAACGACTTAAAAAGCCAAAGGCCTGCCCAATAACTAAATAACTTAATAACTAATTATCATTCTCTCTTTACAATCCATATCAATCTTCCAGTTTAAGAACTACGATTTTGCACTGCACAAGTTTACGAACCGGATTGTGGGCATTTGCGGACGCAACGGTGCCGGCAAAACCAACCTGCTGGATGCGATCCATTACCTCTGTTTTACCAAAAGTTATTTCAGCCGTACCGATGCTGCCAATGTAAAACACGGGAGCCAGGGCTTCCGCATTGAAGGACATCTGCAACTAAATGGGCATGCCGAAAAAGCCGTTTGCATTCTGCGGGAAACCGGCAAAAAAGAATTCCTGCTGAACGATGAAGCCTACAGTCGTTTTTCCAAACACATCGGCCGCTATCCCTGTGTGGTTATTGCTCCGGATGATGTGGAACTGATCATCGGGGGCAGCGAGGAAAGGCGCCGCTTTGTGGATACTATATTATCGCAGCTCGACCCGGTTTACCTGCAGGCCCTGATTCATTACACAAAAATTTTACAGCAGCGTAATTCTTTCCTGCGTTCCCTGCAGGATGGCTATGAACGTGACCTTTCGGTACTGGATGTGCTGGACAGTCAACTGGCAAAAGAAGGCGATCTCGTTTTTCAAAAGCGGGCTGCCTTCCTTGCCGATTTTTTGCCACTGGCCACGCGGCGGTACAAGGAAATCAGTGGGCAGAATGAATCCATTGCCCTCGTGTATGATTCCGAAATGCACAACGCTCATCTGGCAGAGCTGCTGCGAATAACAAGGCAAAAAGACCGGGTGGTGCTGCGCACCAGTGCTGGCGTTCACCGCGATGACCTGGTTTTTAAAATGGGCGACCAAACCTTCCGGGCCATTGCCTCCCAGGGTCAACGGAAAAGCTTATTGTTTGCGCTGAAGCTGGCAGAAATGGACATCCTCAAACGGGAAAAAGGATTCTCTCCTCTCCTCCTGCTCGACGATGTTTTTGAAAAGCTGGATGAAGAACGCATTACGAACCTGCTTGCCCATGTTTGCAACGATGAGCAGACACAGATTTTTATTACAGACACCAACTGCAAACGGCTGCGGGATGGCCTGCAAACCATCGGGCAGGAAGCGCAGATTATTGAAGTGTAAGGAAAGGCAGGTATGAAAAATAGGCAGGTGGAAGAATACAAACCTTGCTGCTATTATTCTTCAAACATAAATAAATAACAACGTTCAATGTTGTAAAACACAGCCTGGTTGCAGTAAGAAGGCTAACATCCGTATCCTTCCGGATGATGAACTGAAATACATGAATTAAACCTTTTATAGACAAGGGCTAAAAACGAACAAAGAAGCCCCATTAAAGAAAGGGGCTTCTTTGTTACCGCGAATTTAAATTAAGGTAGCAATACCCTGTCGATGGTATGGATCACACCATTGGTGGCCAGTACATCCGGTTGGATAATATTGGAAGGTGCCGAATTGGCCCCATCGATTTGCGGACCATTCGTCAACAAAACAGTAGTGGTTCCACCCGAAAGCATGGTCAGTACCTGACCGTTCATAAGGTCAGAGGAAAACGTTCTTCCCCCGGTTACATGGTAGGTCAATATAGGAATCAAAGCGGCAGGTGGTGCGGCTTCAATGGCAGCGATGGTTGGAAAACCGGCAGCAATAAATGCCTGGTTGGTTGGCGCAAAAACGGTCAGCGGACCTGCACCGGATAATGCACTGACAAGGCCTGCCCGCTGCACGGCAGCAACCAGGAAGCTGAAATTGGGATTGGCGGCCGCCACGTCAACGATATTTCCTTTGGGTGGCATCAGCAACCGGTCGATCGCATGAATGACGCCGCTCTTTTCCATGATATCCGCTGCCACTACAGGAGTTCCGTTGATATAAACGTCGGAACCGCGACGGATGATGTAAGCTTTCTGCTTGCTCAACATGGTAAGTTCCGTGTACGTAGTGGGTACCTGCGCCGCCAGCACCTTACTGCCATAAACATAAACATGGTAAAGCAGGATGGCCTTCAGGTCTTCCACGGGAACCGCATTGATGGCCTGCCGGGTACCCAAACCCTGTGCCGCAAAGGCTTCATCGGTGGGGGCAAATAAAGTGTAAGCAAATTTCGGGTTGTTCAGTTCATTTGCTAGCCCGGCTTTTGCAATGGCATATGACAGGAGTTGAAAACTCGCCTGCCGCGGCCTGTCGTTTATAGAAGATGTCGCCGGATTTCGCATTTCCACCGACTTTGCATTGAGCAGGGCAACAATACCATCTCCGGAGGCTGTTTCTTCCCGGAGTTGGTTGGATTCTTTTTGACAGGAAAACAAAAAGAGGGCAGGCAACGTTATAGCCGCCAGTAAAAACTTCCGCATGGGAATTTGTTTAAAGGGTTATGAAATGGTTGTCTTCAAGGGCAGGTCAGCTATAGCAGACGGACGATAAATAACAACGCAGCCATAAAAAAGGTTGAGGAAAATTTTTCTTTTATAGGAAGGGATAATCTTTCGGGGAATAAAAAGAGGGGCTTTACAACCAAATAGCAGGAACGCTTCTCGGGAACAACTCCTTTTGCCGTACATCGAATCTGCAAAAAACACAACCTTTTTCTAAACCACACCATACGAAACTGCAGCAGGGTCAGGGCCTGTATTTTAAAAAGATGCATGTACTGATTTCTTGCTGAAAGCGATTGAGTCATTCAGCATCAAATCATAGATTGTCTGCCACAAATTTGCGGCAGTATTCTTTGATCATATCTCTTGTCTGCCGAAACGCTTGCCTGATTTGCGGTTCTGTCCCGGTGGCTTTTGCAGGATCGGGAAAGTTG
The DNA here is from genome assembly GCA_014163555.1 of Flavisolibacter longurius. Lineage (GTDB taxonomy): Bacteria > Bacteroidota > Bacteroidia > Chitinophagales > Chitinophagaceae > Flavisolibacter. The sequence continues at coordinate 146,308 of JACJGO010000007.1, read as the reverse complement.
TAATGGAATTGTTTGGCCCTGGAAGGAAAAACCGGGCAACGCTCTTTCGCATGGTCACATACTGTAATGACAAAGTCAAACTCGATTCCCGTGTATTCGTTCACGTTATTGGACGTGTGGCCCGAAATATCAATGCCATCTTCTTTCATGGTTGCCACGGCACCTGGGTTCAGACCATGGGTTTCCACACCGGCACTGTAAACCTCCGCCCGTTCTCCGGCAAAATGCCGGAGATAGCCTTCTGCCATCTGGCTGCGGCAACTGTTGCCAGTACAAAGAACAAGGATGCGTTTCATGTATTCGTTATTTCTGTTGATTAGGATAAATACAGTTAGGTTGCTGACAGGTTTTTTCGCATCAGCGTGGCACTTACCGGGCAGACGCTGCTGAACTCCGATGACGATTGGATCGCATCCGGTGTTTCGTCACGGCTGATGACAACAAACCCTTTGCGCTGAAAATAATCCGCCGCGGTTTCGGTCAGCAGGTACAGGCTGGTAACACCGTTTTGCCTGGCCTCGGCTTCCAGGGCTTCCAGCAGCCGGGCGGCAATTCCCAGGCTGCGGTACGCCGGGCTCACGGCCATGGAGCGCAGAAGCCCGTCGTTACCGTAGACCTCCAGCCCAACGGCCCCGATCACGGCCGGTCCATCGGTGGCAACCAAAAAATGCGGCAGTCCTTCCGGCAGATCCGCGGTTGGTAAGCCTTCATTGGCCAGTAGACTGACCACCTGTTTACCATCCTCAGGCAATACCGCTGTGATAAGCGTCGTTTTTGTGCTGGACATGTTGATTTGTTTTGCGTTTATTGACAACAGTTCGTATCGCAACAGGCGCTTTTGGAAGGTTTCTCCGCATAAACGGTGATGGAACGAATGCCGGCACCTGTGGACCGGAAGGCTTCCCTTTCTTCTTCACGAAGATAATTGCGCAGGATATCATCCGGGAGGGTGATGGCTTTGTCTTTTTGTACTGTAATATTTGTAAACCCGTTTGCTGCTATCAGGTCCAGGTATTCGCTTTTTTGAATGGCACCCGATACACAACCGGCATACATTTCGGCAGCCGTCCGGATGCTCTCCGGCAGTTCACCTTCCAGCACAATATCGGAAATGGAAAAATGACCACCCGGTTTCAGAACGCGGAAAATCTCTTTGAACACGCCGGCCTTGTTTGGCACCAGGTTCAGCACGCAGTTGCTGACAACCACATCAGCCCGATCTGCCGTTACGGGCATTTTTTCAATATCGCCAAGGCGGAATTCAACATTGTTGAAGCCCAGTTTTTCGGCATTGGCCCTGGCTTTCTCAATCATCTGAGGCGTGAAATCAATCCCGATCACTTTCCCGGTTTCGCCCACTTCGTGGCGGGCCACAAAGCAGTCGTTCCCGGCACCGGAACCCAGGTCAATAACCGTGTCGCCTGTTTTGATCTGGGCGGCCTGCGTGGGAAGACCGCAGCCAAGACCCAGGTCAGCATCTGGGTTATAGCCTTCCATGGCTCTGTAGTCATCAGCCATGATGTTGTACACTTCCGTTGAACAGGAGCCGGCCCCGCAGCAGGAAGCCTGGTTGGTGTCTTTGTCCTGCACAGCAATCAGTGCATATTTTTCTCTTACCATTTCCTTGAGTGTCTCTTGCGTTTGCATTTTCGTTGATTTTATTGTTTATCGCAATATTGCGATGATTACGCGTAAAAAAAAGCTAACAGCAACCGGTGCCGCCCTTATAGGCATCAAACAACAGGTTGAGATCTGTTTTAAAACGGTTCCAGACCTTGGGATTGATGCAATAACAAACACTGGTTCCTTCCACCGTTCCCTGGATGATACCAGCACTCTTCAGTTCTTTCAAATGCTGGGAGATGGTTGACTGGGCCAGCCCCAGTTCTTCCACCAGGTCGCCGCAGATACAGGCATTGGCCTTGATCAGGTGCTGAAGGATAGCTATGCGGGCCGGGTGGGCCATCGCCTTCAACAGGGCAGCCAGCCCGTTTTGCTTTGCCGTGAAGTTTTCTGTCTTGGTAGTGCCCATACGATTTATTTCATCGCAATATTACGATATATACAAGATTGCCACCAAATTTTTTTTCGGATTTATTTGTTTGATGCAACACTCCTCATTCATCTTACTAACAACCCACACCCATTTCACCATTTGCTCTCTTTACAAAAAACGGGGAACCCTTTTACGATACGCCTGGTAGACCGCACCGTGCTGGCTGCCGAGGAAGGCTTCTTCCAGCCGGATCTGGATCTGGAGCAAACAATAGCTCACGAAAAAGATAGCCAGTGTCAGTGCGTTGGGTATCACCAGGAACATGCCCAGCAGACTGCTCAACATGCCCAGGAAAACCGGGTTGCGGGAAAAGCGAAACAGGCCGCTGGTAACCAGCTTTGTAGGGTTGTTCGCATCGATGCCGATCCGCCAGGACTGCTGCATCTGATATTGTGGTATGATGATCCAAACCAGGGAAAGCTGCAGCAACACAATGCCTGCCACACGCACCGGTGTTTTCTCCAGAAAAACCACCGGTGCGGTATAGCGATACCCATCCTCCCAGCAGGAAAACAGGAGCACAACTGCCACCAGCAGTCCTGTTACTGCCTTCATCAACCGGCCAATGTAATCGTGGGCACTGTCGCTTTTGCCAAAGGTGAAAGGATTGATCCCTGTTTGTTTGTATACCCGGTAACTGGGAAGCACAAACGTAATAAATAGGTACACCAGCAGGAAGACCGGGAGGTACCATTTCAATGTTTCGTTGCTCATAACCTGATTTTAATGCCGCCATTCACCACAAATCCTTCCACTGGTGCGTAGATGTCGCGAAAGACGGGATTATCGATAGTGCCGGTGTAGATGGTATCAAACCGCGTTTGCCGGGTGTTGGTGAAATTTTCAAAATTGATATAGACCGAAAACCGCTCCCAGACCTTTTCCGCCATAAAGCCGGTGATCCAATACGGTTTGCCGGCGCTTCCATCGTTGAGGCGCTGCCGGCTGAAATAATAACCCTCCAGGCCCAGTTTGAGCTTGTCCTCGATCTCATACATCAAAACATTGTTCAGGCGGTGACGGGCTGTCAGGGGCAGCCCGGTAACAATGCTGTTGTAATGCGTGTTGGCATCGGTGTAGGTGTATCCGATAAACAGCTTGAACGCTCCGTACAAAAACCGGAGGTTGGTTTCCATTCCCTTTGTATCGATATGTCCGTCCGCATTCTGGTAGGCCAGTTTGCCACCGGGAGCACCCACCACCACCAGGGGCCTGTTCAAACGGGTATAGAAAAAAAGGTGATTCAGGCTGAAAGCTACCGGCCCTAAGTGAGTCCGGTAGTTGATGTCCCAGTTCCCTCCTACCGACCGCTCATTTTCCGTCCGGTTTTCATCAATGGGAAACAGGTTCTGAAACTGGATACGTTCCGATTCTTCCGTAAATACCGTGGGGGTTTTATACCCTTTGCCACCACCAATACGGGTGGTAAGCTGCGGCGACAGCCGGAACAGGGCGGATAACCGCGGCAGCAGTTCAAAACCATACTGGCTGACATAGTCACCCCGCAGGCCGCTCTCCAAAGTAATTTTCGTTGTAGGCGACCAGACATTCTGCAAAAACACACCCACTGTAGTATAATGATAATCCAGCAACGGCCCTGTAGTTGCCCGGTCCTGTTTCAGGTCATCAGTGATAAAATTTGCTCCCACCACCCAGTCCGATTTTTCACCCTGGAGGTTCCAGGTGAGCTCCGAAAAAGACGACAGTTGACGGGCATCGAAAAGGTAAGAAGGAACGGCAATATGCCGGTCAAACAGGCTAAAGCTGTTCTTGAACTGCAGGGTTATATTCCCGCCCATTTTGTGGGCGATCCCAAGCTGCGTGGTCACCCGGTCCGTGTTGTTTTTTTCATAATAGCCGGTGCCTTCGCCCCGGATATAAGCCACATTTCCCCCCGTTCTGTTTTCAGTAATATAGCTCACGCCAAGATCGGCGGTTGTGTTCTTTCCATAAAGAAAAAAGCGGGGATGGAGGGTATAGCGTTCCGCTTTCGGAATGGCAGTCAGCCCGATAGCCGCCGGATCGTAAGCGGCCGTGCTGTTGCGGGCTGCGTAAAGGGTGGCGCCGGTTTTTCGGAAACGTTCGCTGTAAAACCCACTGAGGTCCAGACCACCTGCAGAGGTACCGTTTGCCAGGAAACGAACCTCCCTTTCTTCTCCCGGCGTTTTGGAAACCAGGTTTACCAGGCCGGCGATGGCTCCTCCACCATAGAGTGTGGATGCCGATCCTTTGATGACCTCTACCTGCCGAAGATCCAAGGGCGCAATCTGCAGGATCCCCAGGCCGCCGGAAAAGCCGGCATACAGGGGATAACCATCCCTTAGCAATTGGGTGTACCGTCCGTCAAGGCCCTGGATGCGAATACTGGCATTGTAGGAAGTGGCCGAAGTTTGCTGGGTTTGAATACCGGTACTTTCGGTGAGCAGCATGCGGATGTCGCCGGGTTTCATGTTTGCTTTTTCGGCTAGCTCTTCGCCGGAAATTACCTCAATGCGGGTAGGTGTATTGGCGATGGTGCGACTGGTTCGGGTGGCACGGATCACCACCTCTTCTTCCTCCTCTTCTTCTCCTTCTTCCAGGATAACAGAAAGGATCGTATCGGAAGCTAAGGGGAAACTAAGCTCCAGTTTTTTTTCAGTATAACCAACGTGGGTGATGGCAAAGGTTTGCTTGCCACCAGGTATGCCAGCTAAAGTAGCGGTACCTGAACTGTCGGCTAAAGTTGCTTTTTGTCCCTCTACCCAACTGACTGAAGCCCCCGGGAGTGGGTCGTTTTCATCGTTTTTAATGGAGATGCGGAGGCTGTGTTGCGCCTGTGCGGTGATACATGCAGTGCACAGGAGAAGCCCTGTTAACAGGTATCTCATTTCTTTGTTTTTGCGGATGTAAAATCGTGATGTTTGTTATTTGCTGATAGTCTCAGGCAGCTCGGGGCGGTTGCCAGAAAGAAAAATATACCGCCTGCGGTTTATGCACCGCTATCGCTTCGAAGTAAACAGTTTCTGCCGGCAGCATTGCCGCTGGTTGCACCGGTTTGGTGGTCCGTACAAATCCGGAACACGAAGCACAGGAGAAAAAAGGTGAACAGGTGCCCTCTCTATCCTCTTCGCTTTTGTTAGTTTTTGTTAGGGTGAACCCTTCCTCCCCGCAATCCTCATACACGCAACATGGTGTAACGGTTGCAGCGGTAACGATCAAAAGCAGCAGGAGAGCAAACAGGGCTTTCACAGGGCAAAAATAACCGGGGGATGCAGACGGTTCAAATTAAAAACTGCATCGGTGTTGCACGATCATCTTGTTTCTGTCAAAGTGAAAAAGGAGGGACTGAAAAGAGCTCTTTACCCTTTGAACGTTTCATGCGGGAGAAAGGCCCTGAATCAAAAATCCCCACAGGTTTGACTTGCGGGGAAGATTGTTTTTTGTAAGATTTAATAGGTCGGGATGACTGGATTCGAACCAGCGACCCCTACGTCCCGAACGTAGTGCGCTACCGGGCTGCGCTACATCCCGTATGCGTAGCAAATATATAAAAAAGCATATCCGGAAATACGTCTGGACAACCAGGTTTCTGCCGTATCTTTTTCTTTACACATATAAAATTCAACAAGATGCAAATGACATAATTAAACCTCGTTTGACTGGAAGGTTTTATGTCATGTGCTTATTTTATGCAGCACCATTCAGGTAAAACAAATCCCCTGCTCCAACCCGTAAGAAGCGGGCAGAACAGGGGATTGCTTTTAGAATCGTTTATTCCTTAACAAAGGGAATTACCGTATTCTCTAGGCGCAGGTAATAAACCACTCTTGCCTGTGGCAGGTAATCAACCGTAAGCGTTTGCTGCCCTTCCTGCACGCTGTATAGTTTTGAATGAATGACTCTTCCGCCAACGTCGGTCAGTTCCAGCCTTTTGGCCCCTGCCCTGTCTGAGGTAACGGTTACCGTTAGCCTGTCTTTAACCGGGTTGGGATAAACCTGCAGCCGGACGTTCCCTTCCCGCTTTACGGAAACAATTGTCGAAAATCTATCCCCGCCATACAGTTCGTTGATACGGAGACGATAATAACTGGTTCCAGGTAAAGGACTGGAATCGGAAGCCTCATAGGTTTGCGGGTTGGGTGTATTGCGGGCCGAAACCTTTGCGATCGCACCAAAATGAATTCCGTCGGTAGAACGTTCCACTGTATAACCGGACAGCTTGCTCTCATCTACCGTTTTCCACTGAAGCAATACAGACTGCGCCTGCGGCCTGGCTGTAAAGCTCACCAGTGTCACAGGCATCACCGATCCCGGTGCTTTGAAATCCGAAATGGTGAAAGTGGCATTACCTGAGGAATTATTATCCGTTGCACTGACCCGAAAGCCTATAGTGGTGCCGGCCGTGACAGAGGGTGCGGTAAATGTTCCAGTCTGATCAACTCCAACCAGATTATTTGTGAGTTGTGTAAAAAACGCCATTAATCAGGATTCCGGCAGGATCGTATTGTGGGTCGCCATCCTGGTCATTTGAGTGGTAGGTCCAGGTATACCTCCAGATGCCTGATGTAGGGGCTACGATCGTAAAATCTGTTGTGACGGGTGTTGTTGTAAGTGGGTTACTGGGATCATTGCTACCCGTGATCGTGATCGGAGCCGGAGCCCCGGTTGTGTTCACAGTACCATTGCTTCCGGCCGAAACGACTGTGGTCCAGTTGGCCGGCGCATATGCACCGGAAAACTGAGCTGATGCCGCATAAGAAAAACTAAAGAAGGCTGGCGTAAAATTTTTTCATCGTTGAGATTGATTCAGCCGCAAAGATGTTCGCCGTGGGCGGCAAAAGCAATAAGGGTTTATCATTATATCGGTATTAAAAACGTATGAAATCATTCACTGCCAACCAGCGCATTCGAAAACAACAGGTTCCGTCACCGAAACTGACTTCCTTTGCTTCTAAAGCAGGCAAAAAAGGGGATGAAATGCTCCCGTCGACCCCCGTTTGATGGCAGGCCTTGCCGGGTCAATTTTGTTACCCTGACAATAAAAGGATAGGAAATCAAGCGGTATAAAAAAAGGCAGCAAAACTGCTGCCTTTCAAAACGTCGGGTGGACTGGATTCGAACCAGCGACCCCTTGCACCCCATACAAGTGCGCTACCGGGCTGCGCCACCACCCGAAACGGGGTTGCAAATGTAAGGATCATTCCCATATAACCTCCAAAATCTTTCCCCTCATTTTTCATCACCGCCCTCCCCTCATTCCCCTCCCCCCTCAAGCAATCTATTTACTAACATACCACTCATCACTCATCACTCATCATTCATCATTCATCATTCATCACTCACCATCCCTTCTTATCTTTCCCCCATGACACCCGAACGCCAGCAACGGATCCAATCGGTGCTCTCCCACCGGCAGAATGACCTCACCGTTGTTCTTGAAAATGTTTTTGACCCCCACAATATTTCCGCCGTCATGCGCAGTTGCGATGCGGTTGGCATCCAGGAGATCTATGTGCTGACCACCAAAATTCCCCGCCATAAAAAATGGGGAAGCCGCAGCAGCAGCAGTGCCGCCAAGTGGCTTACTGTGCACCAGTACGACGCGGTGGAAGAATGTATGGCCGCCTTGCGGCAAAAGTACCGTACGGTTTTAACAACGCATTTGTCCTCGGATGCGGTAAGTTTATACAACCTTGACATTACCGGCAGCCTGGCCCTGGTGTTTGGCAACGAACATGCCGGTGTAAGCGATGAACTGCGGGCAATGGCCGATGGCAATTTTATCATCCCGCAGGTAGGGATGATCCGGTCGCTGAATATCAGTGTGGCCTGTGCCGTTAGCTTGTACGAAGCTTACCGGCAAAAAGCGGCTGCCGGTCAGTATACCAATCAAAAACTAAGTCATGAAGAATACAGCAGCTTACAAAAACAGTGGGGTCTTTCTACGGAAGACAGCCTGCAACCTGGTGTTGCTGGCGGCCCTGGTGGTGACCACGGCCCGGTCTGATGCCCAGGCTATCCCCGTCTGGAATCTGGAAGACTTAAAAACGGCGATGGACACTGCCTCCGGGCCTACGATTATCAATTTCTGGGCAACCTTCTGCAAACCCTGTATTGCCGAACTGCCCCATTTCCAGGATGCTGCCACCCGGTACCGGGCCCAGGGCCTACGCCTGGTTCTGGTCAGCCTCGACCTGAAAGAATCCTATCCAAAAGCGGTGCAGCATTTTGTTGCCCGGCGCAAGCTAACTGCTCCTGTGGTTTTTCTCGATGAAGCCAATGCCGACCTTTTTGTACCCGCAGTGGATTCGTCCTGGTCCGGCGCCATACCCGCCTCCCTCTTCCTGAACCGGGGCAAGGGCTACCGGCAATTTTATGAAGAGGAGCTGAGCAAAACCAAGCTGGACGCGGCGATCCGGAAACTATTCGAATGAATTTCTTTTACCAAAACGGCGGCACCGGACTGTTTACCGGATTGCGAATGCGATTCGCTCCCTCGTTTGACGGTGCTCCGGTAAAGAAACCCACCCAACCTTCTGGCACCGCCTTTTCGTTTTCCGCTGGCCGGACCGTTGCTTTTCCAGGTTAGGCGAAAGGGTTAGAATGCCGCGTTTACGAATGCCATCCCAAAAGCGGTTGCATTCGCTGGTAGCCTTCACCAGTTCCTGTGCGGCACATACCCTTCGCGGTTCGCACAAAACACCACGCTCCAATGCGAACGTGATCCAGGCCAAAAAGGAGACAATTCTAAATTGAAGGAAAGAAAGCGCCTTGCTTTACCTTTCCCTATGTTCGCCAGCCCTGTTCCTGGCCAAAGATTCTATCAGAAGCGGAACGCAGGAAAAACCCGTTCTCGTGCCGCCTGCCACTGCTCATCCGGATGGAAAAAATAGAAGCCGCGCAAGCGGTCTTTGTCGGGTGAAAAACCGGGACCGTCTAAAAACTGAAACCGAGGCTCCCAAAGAACGAAGGTCGGAGTACCCGGGCACTGACATCCAGCACATTTTTCGAGGGGGGATCCAGCAAAAGCTGGGGACCAACCCCCGTTTTCACTACCAGGCCACGCCTTCCCTGCAGGCGATAGCAAAGAAAAGGGGTGATATAGAGCTGTTTATTAAAGTCTTCCTGCCGGATGGCATTGTTTGGATGAAATTTGTCCATGAAAAAGGTTGCGGTGAGGTCTACTTCCAGGTGATGGAGGCGACCTTGTGTAAACGCACAAATGGAAAGCGGAATCGATAACTCCCGGTCCAGGTGAAAAGGCTGCAGGCCGATGCTGAAAGCCCAAACCAGTTTTTTTCCCGACGAAAATATATGGGCATAATTCAGGGATCCAAAATTTTCCTTTCCACCAAAGGTCGCATAAAGGATGTGGCTTTTCAGGGAATGGCGGGTTGTATCCGATGCGCAGGCGGTTTGGCCTGCGCCAACCATCAGGACGAACCAAATTACCAAAAACAGAACGCTACCCTTTCCTGACACTTTTCCCTTTTTTCGAATGACCGGATCGACACCTACCCACTGCCGCTGCAACCGCCCGGGGCCTACCGGGCCCGCCGAACAGCGGCTGTAAAGTTTACCGTGATGCGTTAAAGATAGGGGTTCCGGGATTAACCCTCCGTTGGCGGCTACACGAGTGCTTCCTGCCAACCGGCCTTGTTCCCGTGGCGGCGTCGTTTCCTGGCGAAGCCTCCTTTTCCTGATGGGAAGAATACAACGGTTTTGCAAGGGGCTGGTTTAACCCAACACGGTAAGTCCACTCTACAAACAACCCTCACCCAAGCGGGCCCGCTCCTGCAGTTTTCACCTGTTGCCTTCGCGTTCCTTCCCAAGGACTGTTGGCGCCATGATTGAATTCTCAAAAATGCTGTACATTTACCACTGAATCTCACAAGCCTACTCTATTGTCCTACTCGAAAAGCTGCTCGTAAAAAACATTGCGAGGCCGGAAATGAGCACGGCCCCGTTTCAAACCAATTCCTGAAAAGCCTCCGATTACAAGGAATCAACAAGCTGTTTTTGTCAACAAAGTTTCCCCACCAAAACTTGGTTGACACCCGACCCGGTTTCGGTGGAATGCTTCTTGCACCTGCAGAGGCATAGCACCCGCAAAACGCTTTGTACCGATTGTTTGTAGAATCCAGTCCTGTGTTCGGTTTACCCTAATCCAAGCACTGAAATGCAAATAAAATTTATCAGGACGGTTTTGTTGCTTTTATGCTTCCTTCCGAAAACGATTTTTTCGCAGGTCTACCCAGCCAGTCACCCGGGACCGGACAGCGAATTTGCATCCTTGTCCCAAAAGCTGAAACTTTCCACCTTTGACAGTGCCAACCCGTTTAACAGGGAGCTACTGCAAATGATTTCTTTCCTGAAAAAGAAAACCGACCTGCCGTTTGCTGTCTATCAATCCAAAGAAGGTCCTATCCTCTCCCACCCTTCCTTCGGTTTAATTATCAACCCTTTTGAAATCAAGAACATTTTCGAAAAATTTGATAACAGTACAGCGCTCCACGTTATTTTACCCCTTGTGCTTTGTCACGAAGTTGCCCATCAAAAACAGTTTGCCTTTTATTCGGCCGATGCCTTCAACCAGCTTTCCTTTGAACAAAAACGCATCTATGAATGCCAGGCCGATATACTGGCCGGCTACTATTTTGGCCGGTTTTTCTGGGAAGATGAAAAAGACGAATCGGTGATCGCCAACTATCTCTCCCGGCTGATCCAGACAGACGTGAACCAGGCTACCCTGACGGCAGCGCACCCGAAAAAAGTGCAACGCATTACGGCGTTTATGGCCGGCTTCCGGCTTTCGAAACTGGAGACCATTCCCTACAATCCCGACAACATTCTCCATACGAACAAAGTCAGGTTTCTTTACTACGACCTGCATAAAAAAGAGCAGGACGATGTGATGGACTGGAGCAAGGATTATGCGCGGCTGATCGTTAATGCCTGCACCAAATACAGTAAAAACATTGAGCTGGTCAAACAGAAGATCAGTTATAAATTCCGGGAGGGCCACCCGGTTGCCTCTTACCGTCTCTCGTATTACAACAACTCCAACGATACCGTCAAGCTCAGCTTTTTTGTCAAATGTGTTCATGCCACCGGCACCAACAACAATACAAGCTGGAACGAGCCCTATTACAAAACCTCCGACAGCCGGTTTCATTCCATCCTGTTGGAACCGAAAAAAACGGTAGAAGTCAAAGGTGAACTGCTGGGGGAATTGAATGCCGATGATAACGAGGTTGTTTTTCCTCCCGATGAACGGCAACTGATCGCCATGCACCGGGACAGTGTTCCCTGTGATGCAGCGGACCCGGAAAAAAGAAGTTTTGCTTTTGGCTTTGATTCACCTGCCAACCGGTTCCCGCCAGGGTTTGCTGCGGCCCTTGGGGTCATTGTGGAAGCCCTGCGGTCGGACCCGGACAAAATCATCCAGGGCCCCGGGATCAACAACGGGAAAGAAACTGTCTTTCACAGCCAGTTCGAACTGCCGCAGGCGAATAGCAGCCAGGTCGTCGTCAATGAGAGAGGAGGGATTATTTATACCAGCACTTTCAACGCCAAAGCGAAAGAAGGAAACCGCTTTACCCGGCAAAGAGCCCGGGGGGATGAAGAACTGGCGGCGTTCCGGTCGAAATTAAATGATATTGAGTCGACCCTGGAACGCCTGTCGATCCCTTACAAGCGCTATGAAGTCTTTGCGGAACTCAACTACAAAATCAACTACCAGCTCCCGGAGGCCAATATGGACCTGAGCTTATGGCTACGAACCCATCCAGAAAGCGGGGAAAGGGAAATCTGTCTTACGGTTTCCCGGACTGTACGCTAAAACCCGGAATGGTTCTGCGCCCTTCCTGCTGTTGCTGTAATGACCACCATTTGTCCATCGCAGCACCCTGTTCGCTTTTTTTGCTATCCCGGTTATCATCCTTTCCCCGTGAGATTAGCTGGCCCTGCTCTGTGCTGTTTTATTCTTGCTGCTTGGCAGGTTATCTTTCTGCCGGGCGCCCGAGCCGGCGGTTAACTGGTCATTTCCTTTCCTCCCCTTTACTAGCTATTCGTATTCCATTACCATCTGCCCTACATTTTCCTCTACAACGTTTACAGTTCACAATTTGCCGTTGTTTTTCGTGGGCAATTGTATGCTGAATGCATGGCATGATTAGATAGTTCACCTGGCAGTATGGTTTGATTTGATGGTTATTGGCGTATTGCGAGTTGAATCGGTTTCCTATTGTAAAAAACCGGCTTCCTTCGACCGGCGCAAGGTACCCCTCTATTCGAGCTGCTAACGACAGCGGCTTCTCTGCACTCTCTCCCGCAATCCCGTCACCTTTTCGTCTTTTCCCCTTTCCCCTCAAAATACCCATGCGCCCGGCCACTTACCGAAACCTCCGCGGCCTCCGTATTTAAAATGATCAACGAGTTGTCACCGATCCCACCACCATTGGTGACCGTACGGTTGGGAAACGAGGTATTCAGGATCAAAACCGAGCCCCCCAGGGCATAGGATGAAGCCGGAACCTTCCGCGGAGCCGCCTCTACCCGTACACCATCCATTAGTATGTGTGCCCTGGAAGAGCTGTGTCCCGTGGAGAGAAAGGGTACAGGCGAGGCATCCATTGTATTGTTGACAATGGCAAATCCATCCCCGACCACTGTCATCAATTTCAACGCCGCCTTTTGTATGTTGGCCAAGCGGTTGCCATAAAAATTAAAACTGCCTTTTGCATTGATCACGGCATGATCACTGTTTTCAAATGAACAATGTACCAGGGGATTGGTGAGGGCATTAAAACCTTCCGAGAGATAGGCTGCTCCTTCTCCCCTTACTGTCCGGTGGTTCCTGAACCAACAATCTATCATCATAAAGCCGTCGCCCATCCTGTTTTTTCCAACCGCCATGCCTACGCTCCCATTCTCAAAGCGGCAACGGTAAAACATATTGGCCTGCAAGGCAGCTCCCCGTCCTCCCTGTTTTTTCGCCGGCGACAAATCCGTTCTCCAGTCAAAATCGGCGGTTTTGGATTCGGCTCCCTTCCTGTTCGCAAAACCGATGTCTGCAAACAAGGCATAACCCGCACCATCCGACAGCAGCACCCCCTTTCCCGAGGTGCTTACCAGGACTGTCTTTTCTGCGCCGTCGCCCCAGAACCCACCACCGGCAAAATGATCCAGGAACAGCGGCTCTGCTAATTCATAGATTCCCGTGGGAAAATATAATGCTCCCGCAATGCCCTCCTTTTCAGCTGCTGCCATTGCCTTTTGAATGGCTTCCCTGTCATCCTTTCCGTCTCCCGGAATGGCACCATAATCCGTTACGCTTGGCATGAGTTCCGCCAGGTTGGCTAAGCGGGGCAGGGTGGCCACCCTATAGCGGGCCCCTTCCGGCAACCTTTCCCCTACCACATTGTTCCTAAACAAAACATTTGGCGGACTCTTTTTCCCGGCATTTTCCAAGGCTGCTGCCGTAATCGGCTCATTGAACCGTTTGGAATAGTCGGTTTGATTCGGAAGCATCCAAAGGTCACCCATGGATTGCACGGTTGTTGAAGCACTCACCGCGAAAGGCCCGGGTGCAGTATCATAGCTCAAGCCATATTTGTTTCCGTAACTCAGCACCCGGGCGTTTCCAAAACTTCCCGTTTTCACCCCTAGTGACTGTTTGTCTTCGGGGCCGGGGTAATTTACGTTTTCGAGGAGGACCAGCTTTCCATTGGCATTGTAGTCTGCATACCGTACCATGCTTCCCAAGGTATTTGCCCGCAGCAGCACGTTCACGGCAGCCTTTGTGCGGGGTACCTGCAAGAACACTTCCTCCGGATTGCCCCCGTTGCTTCCTTCCGAACGAATCCCTTCCAGAATATGATAATTCAACGGTGAGGGTGTTTGTATCACGACATCGGCGTCGCCCCTGGTGCCCTGGATGCCGAAAGCCCTTGCATCGAGGTGGCCTTTTTGCTGTTGGATGTGGATGCGGTTGTATTGCAGGTTGCCGCCAAATATGGCCACCGTTGCCTTTGGGTGTTCGATGCTGATGCCAATGTCGGCCCATTTCGGATTGCAGCCCTGGATAAGAATGTTGCCCGGCGCTTTTATACGAATGCCCACTGATTCCCTGTTTCCCGAAATAAGGGTATTCATTAACGTTATATCGGTCCGGACATTTCCTATTATGTCAATCAGAGAAGAACCCTTTGGTGCCTGTGTATTGACTAAACTAAAGTTGCCTATCGTTAGCGAAGGGGTGCCTTCGATAATGATAGAACCCTGGAGAACGGTGGTCAGCCGTCCGGCTCCCCAAAGCAGGCCGCTTTTTCCCCCTTTTATCCGCAAGGTTCCTATCGTGTAGGTGCCGCGACCGAAATAAATATCCTGCCCCCTGTCAAGCATGGCCTGTACCTGGATGGACGAAGCGGTGGGGGAAACGGGTGTGAGGCGGACCGGCTTTCCCTGGTCCTGCCGCGGCCCCGTGGGTGCCTCCTGGGCATAGCCGTTGCCGGCAACCATTAACAGCACCAGGAAAAGCGCAGAAAGCATTCCTTGCATACGTAGCTTTTTGATGGGTGAGTGCAAGGGTACAAAACTGCAGCCATCGACCGTTAAGGAATTGTTTGTTTTCTGAGACCCTTTCCTGAAACTTTTATTTTCTCGGCGGCCACAGGATCCTTTGTTTCCTGCCGGCATGCTTCCTATCGTTGTTGCAACCGTTGGCGTTACCATCCTTTTTTCTTTTTGGCGGTTGTTTTTGCTGGCTGCAGATGCCATTTGGACATAACCGTAAACATGTAAAGTAGCGCTTACATCCTGCAATTATCAGCCATGCTTGCGAATAAAAAGGTTAGTATTTTAGATACAACGGGCTCGCCTGTAGCCACTGTTTCGAGCCGACGACAGTGTTCCTGGCTCCTGCTTTCCTACAAATTGCGATACTATTCCTAGATTGTACTGAGGGAGGACGAGCGGTCTGACGCACCGGCCATACGAACCAGATGTATGGCCTGAACGTAGCCGGTATGGGGGAATGGTTTCCTCTACTCAATTGCAAAACAACGAGAGGCCTGCATCGTTACCGACTAACCCTCCAACTGATATTTGCTTATCTTGACGATTCATGTTGAAGGAAACGATCAAAAAAATTCCTTTCCTGGGCAAGCTGGCCCTCTCCTTTTACAGCCGGTATTTTGTGCACCGGAAATTTAAGGGTTCGGCGGCCTACTGGGAAGACCGGTACAGGCGAGGCGGTGATTCGGGTGCAGGCTCTTACCACCTGGCTGCCGAATACAAGGCCGCCTTTCTTAACCGCTTTGTGCACACGCAGGGAATAAAATCCGTTATTGAATTTGGCTGCGGAGACGGCAACCAATTGCAATATTTAGATTTTCCCAATTACCTTGGTTTTGATGTCAGCGAAACCGTGTTGTCCCGTTGCCAAGAGGCCTATGCAACCGATGCTTCTAAACGCTTTGCGCTGGCTTCTTCCTACGCCCATGAAAAAGCTGATCTGGTTCTTAGCCTGGATGTGATCTACCACCTGGTGGAGGATACTGTTTACCACGGGTATATGCAAACGTTATTTGCCGCTTCCAACCGCTATGTTGTCATTTATTCGAGCAATACGGGGGATAATCATTATGCCTTAAAAGCTGCCCATGTGCGGAACAGGATTTTCACCGAATGGGTAGAGCAACATGCCAGCAGCTTTCGGCTAATCGATCACATTCGCCCCCCGGCGCCGGTGGAAAGTCCCTCCCCGCAAGCCGTCCTTACCGATTTCTTTGTCTACGAAAAAATTTGTCTCTGACGGCGACCGGAGGGCCTCCTGCTGCTGTCCATATGCCCCTTTGAAAGTATTGTCACCCCGCTCCTGCCGAAGGGATGTTCGCTCATCAGATTTCTTTCCTTTCAGCGTTGCTTTTGTTGTAAAGAAAAAGCTTACATCGTTGTCAACTACCCGAAAAGAGGGTTGTTGGATTTGTTGCGACCGGAACATAAAAAACCTGCCGAAGCAGGTTACCAAGTATTGTCCTTGATTAAAAAATTATCCCAGGTTTCTCATTTTTTCCAGAATCAAACCTAGGCCCTTAGTTCGCTAAAAACCGGAACCAACTCTTTCTGCCGTTCCTTTGCCTTTGCTTCCTTATTCCGGTTGAAGAAGCTTATAAACTGCGGAAGTTTGCGCAGGGGTTTTATGACGGATGCGAATAAGGGAAAAGGTACGCCATTGCGCTTCAGGGCCAGGTAATCGCGGCGGTTGGCCCGCAGGCGGCGGTGCCAGCCACAGTTGCTCATGCCACCCTTGCGCATTTTGACGATCAGCTCCGGCAGGTAGGCGGCACTTATCCTGTGTTTGTAAAGATAGCGCGTCATGAATTCAAAATCAGCCGCCGAGAAAAAGTGGGTTTCGTAGCCCCCTAAGGCTTCCACCAGTTCTCTCCGGATATAAAAGGTGGGATGGGCCGGCATCCAACCAAAATGGAAGGCCTTGCGGTTGTAGGCTGCCCCTTTCCAGTACCGGTAAATGCGGGAAGTATCCTCTTCATCGACATAGACCAAGTCGCCAAAGACCGAGTCGACCCCTTTTTGGCTAAAACAAGCCACAATATTGGTGATCGTTTGCTTGGTGGCCAGCATATCATCGCTGTTCAGAATCCCTATGATGTCTCCGGTGGCCATGCGCATGCCCTTGTTGATGGCATCGTACATGCCCCCATCTTTTTCGGAAATCCATTTATCGATGACACCACCGGCCCCACGGATGATGGAAACGGTGCTATCAGTAGAAGCGCCGTCGATGACAATGTATTCTATGTTGGGATAGTCCTGGAACCGTACCGATTCGATGCAGTTTGCCAGGTATTTTTCGGAATTGCAGGTTACGGTGATGAGACTAACTTTCATATGGTGGCAGTTAGTGGGTTAAAATTTTGGTGGTGATTTTCGTTTCGGCGGTTAAAGTAATCATTCTCGCTAAAAAAAGAAATTATTTAACCAAAAACCCGTAAAAATACGGGAACGTAAACTTTCGCCTCCTATGGATTTCCCTTTGGTTTCAGCTGGTAGAAACCCTTAGTTTTTTCGTCCCCAGTTTCCGTTCGAGAAGTATATTTTCCATGACCAACATGTCCATATCTGTCCGTAGGTAACAGGCGAGGGCTTCCGCAGGAGAGTTGACAATGGGCTCATTTTCATTGAATGAGGTATTAAGTAGAATGGGTACACCGGTGTTTTGA
This sequence comes from Flavisolibacter longurius, assembly GCA_014163555.1. Taxonomy (GTDB): domain Bacteria; phylum Bacteroidota; class Bacteroidia; order Chitinophagales; family Chitinophagaceae; genus Flavisolibacter. The sequence continues at coordinate 129,028 of JACJGO010000007.1, read as the reverse complement.
TAGAAGGTGTGGATCAGATTGTAATAGCGTGGCGAAATCGCTTTGTCCACCGTTTGCAGCCGCCCCGATCCATCCACATGGGTGACGGCCGGCACCTCGGCCCTTTTCTCTTTTTTTATGGGAAATACTTTTTCCATAAAGGGCACTTCTTCGGTCAGCTCAAAATAGTCGGCCACGTGTTCCTTCAGGATGGAAGGCGCAAAAGGCCGGAAGCTCTCCCGCCGCTTGATTTTGCTATTCAGGATCTCTTTGGCATCGGGCCTGCGGGGATCGGCCAGAATGGAGCGGCCCCCCAAGGCACGTGGGCCAAATTCGGCCCGGCCGTTGAACCAGCCCACCACGCCGCCGGCTTCCAAACAGCCTGAAATTTTTTCAAACAGGGGTTCGTCCGCCAGTTCGGTATAGGCAATCCCCTTTTCCTGCAGGAGGCCCTTGATCTCTTCGTTGGTGAAATGGGTGCCGGTATAGGCGGAGCGGATCGCAGTTTGTCTTGGCAGGTTCCCTACCTGGTGCTGTACAAACAGCGCCGAACCCATTGAAATACCCGCATCGTGGCCGGCTGATGGAATGTAAACGTTCGTGAATGGCGTGTTACGGGTGATCTTGCCATTTGCCACGGAGTTTTGTGCCACCCCGCCGGCAAGGCAAAGGTTTTGCAGGCCGGTGCGTTTTTGCAGGTGGTTCAGGATATGGAAGATCGCTTTTTCGGTCATGCGCTGCACGGAGGCGGCCAAGTCTTTGTGGTAGTTCTCCAGCGGTTCTTCTTTTTTACGGGGCTGGCCGAATGTCTCGATCATCCGGTTGCTGTAGAGGGGTGCTACCACGGGGATATTGTCCTCTCCGTAGGAAATAATCCCCTTGGTGGCGGGGCGGAAATAGTCCAGATTCAGGCGGAATAGACCATCGGACCGCAGCCTGACCACCTCTTCCAGCAGGTGAACATATTTGGGTTCGCCATAGGGGGCCATCCCCATTACTTTGTATTCGTCGCCGTAATGCGGAAAGCCCAGGAGCTGGGTGAAGGCCGAATAAAAGATCCCCATGGAATGCGGAAAATCGACCGAGTCTATAATCTCGATCCTGTTTCCCTTGCCCACGGCAATCATGGTGGTGGTAAAGTCGCCCGAGCCGTCGATGGATACGCAGGCCGCTTCTTCAAACGGAGACGCAAAGAAGGCGGAAGCCAGGTGGCTCCGGTGGTGCTCTACGTTCACAATTTTCGGCGCGATGGTTTTGGCCGGCAGGCCGGAAAGTGAGGAAAGCTCGCTCTCAATGGACCCAACTTTCTTCGCATTGGCCAGCCGCCCTTTTACAGCGGTCCAGCTGCCCCCCGGGTGGGCGGCAAGGAAAAAGAGCTTTTTCCAGATTTTTGCGCGGGGATCGCGTCCGATCGCAACCTGGTCCACCTGTTCAAGAGAGAGCCCGGCTTCTTCCAGGCAAAACTTGATGGCCCGGGAAGGAAAGCCCGCCCAGTGTTTTACCCGCCGGAAGCGTTCTTCTTCGCTGGCGGCAACCATCCGACCGTCCACAAAAATGGCGGCAGATGCGTCAGCATGATAGGCGTTGATACCAAGGATCACCATAGGGTTCGGCGTTAGGAGTTTGGAGTTAAGGGTTTAGGGTTGTTCTTTCCAATTCGTTTTGTTGTATGCCTTCCGTTGAAATGGTTGGCAGGACAGCTTTTCCTGCTTGCCTATTGCCTGTTGCCAATTGACAATTGGTCTTCGGCCGTAGGTTTCAACAGGGTGTGTGTTCCGGAGCCGAGGCGCTCCCCGGTACCGGGCCCCTGCTTTTTTTTCTGGGCCCGGTCGTAGCCCCAGATCATGCCGAAAATAAGAATATAAGAAACGATATTGAACCAGGTATGATGGTCCCAGCCCAGGGGCATGGCCCAGTTTTTCTGTGCCGCCAGCAGCACCAGGGCTGCCCGGCCAATGTTCACGCTAACCAGGGCCAGGCAACCGCCCGCCATCCAGGCCGCCTTTTTTTTCCAGCCGCCCCGGTTGGCAAATACAAAGGCGATCCAGAAGCTCAGGACCCCGTAGCCAATGCAGTCATACCCCATCAGGACACTGGCGCCGCCGTTAAAGGCCAGTACCTGGCTCCCGTGCAAACGCGTCTGGTAGCCGAACAGGGATAGCAGGTCCTGTGCCCTGCCCAGCAAGAATACCCGGAACGGAGTGATAAAGTCCAGGTGCTGCTGCACAAAGGTACTGTGAAAATTCCCGGGGGATGAAAGCCCGATAATGGCCTCTGTACCATAGAAAAGAGCAGCAAAAAGGCCGAGGAATTTTACCAGGTAAAGCAGGATCGGTTTGTATTGTTGCATTTTAATAATTGCGATGAAACAGAGAAAGTAATTTTTTTTGAACCACGAAAACACAAAGGCAGCGAGAAACACGAAGAATTTTTATCGGCTAGTGCTGCTCTCCCTCCAGGGGGGTGAAAACATCCGGCAGTACTGTTCCCGGATGGCCTCCTGGTCCAGGCGTTTTTCCGCATAGTGCCGGGCGCCGGTACTCCAGGCCTGCAGTTCGTCGCCGTTCATCCCGGCAAAATGGCGAACAACTTCCCGGATGGCCTTCCCCTCCCCTGGATCAAGATTGATACCGGCGCCGGCCTCCTTTAACCCGTTCCAGGGCGTGGTATGGCTGGTGATGACCGGCCGGCCGGCACTGAGGGCCTCGTAGAGGGCATGGCCAAAGTTTTCGCTCCTGCTGGGCAGGATGAACACATGCGCTTTTTGCAGGGTTTCTGTCACCTTTATGGGATCCAGCTCGCCCCCGTAAACCACCTCTATATTGGCCGGCAGCCGGTGGATCTGTTTCCGGCATTGCTGCCAGTAAGCGGGATCGATAACGGGACCATAAATGTGATAGGTTATCGCCTGCTCCAGGTTGGCCAGGGCTTTCAGAACCGGCAGAATGTTTTTCATGGGCGAAACCAGCGCAATGGTGAGGAGCACCAGGGCGCCCCTTTGTTTTGGGAACAAGGGTTGGGGAGCGATAATTTTTGGCAGGTTCGGCACCTGGTACACTTTTACCCCCGCCCCAAAAACCTTTTTGATGGCGGCTTCCTCTGCCCCGTCCGTGGCATGAAAGGCCACCCTGCGGTGCAGACCTGCCCATTTCCAAAGCTGTAAATAAAGCCTTTTTTTCCAGGCCTTCTGTGAGAGGGCGCCTTCCAGCAGCATGCCCCGGGGCGCCAGGATCTTTTTTCCTGCTTTTGAAAACAGGAGGGGTTTCAGCACATAGGACCAGGAGTAGATGCCGTTGAGATAAAGTATCGCAGATTCCTCTCCCAACTGCTTCGCGGAAGTCCCGCGGGAGGCATAATAGACCTTTGTCCAGGGATTGTAGGAAAGCCACTGATTGGCCATGACATTGATGACCGTACCATCCCATTCCCGGTTGGAGGTGATGATCCGGTATTGCCAGCCGGGCAAGGGCCGGGCCACCAGGTTGGCCACCGTTTGCACCGGGCCGCCGGCCTTGTAGGCGGGCAGGAACCAGTCGATATAAATGGTGAGGGTCACTGTACGCCGGTTTTTCGTTTTTGGGCTGCGGCCAGCCTCCTTTTCCAAACATCGGTCAGCGCCTGGTCTTTTGCAATCTGGTCAACTACTTTGGCAAAATAGACACTGTAATACCACATCAGGCAGCCAAACACAAATATGCCTTTGACAATATGTCCCATCACCGTCTGCGTTTCACAATCCGGCCGCACGGCGTAGTGGAGGATGGGAAACATCAGCAGGATAAAAAAAGGCGAGATGCGGGACCAGCCTTCCACCAGCTTGAACACGCCGGCAAAGATCAGCCCCAGGAGAAAGGCAAAGGCATAGGTACCCATGGGCCCGTAGGCAATGTACCCGTCGGCAAAAAAGCCCAGGCCCATCGAAGTCCCGGAATTTACCCGGTGCCCCGAAAAACGGTTAAAGATTGTTTTGTCACCGGCCTTCATTTTATCAGGCGCCACAAACCGGGGCAGAAAGGCGGCCTTGGCATATTCGCCCAGAAGGGCCACCCCCTGCCGGTCACCGAAATGATCCATATAATTGACCGTACTGGCAAAGATCCAGGCCTGGTTGGCTCTTGTCATGGAACCCTGGGTATTGGCGCTGCTGAACAGACCCTCTTCGCTTTGCATGTTTTTTTCCACCGCATTCTGAAAAAGAGCCAACCCCGAGGCCTCCTGATTGGTACCCAGGCTGGAACGGAATTCGGATTTGGCCACCTGGATCATGAAAAAAAGAAAGGCAGCACCCACCCCCAGCGCCAGCTTCAGGTTGCGGGAAGGTTTTTTGATGTAAACCCAGAAAATGCCGAAAAAGATCAGCCACATGGCAAAATCGTGGAACATCCCCTGTTGAAGGGCCATCAGGAGCTCCAGGAAAAGGATCGCCACGAGGTGCCATTTGTACCGCCGGGCATCCATCACAAAAAGCCCGTAGGCGGCTACAAACCGTACGCTGCTCAGGAGGTAAAAAAAGAAGGACAGATCGCCCGGGATATAGGAATTAAAAAAGCGGATCACCGTTCCGGCGTAGAGCCAGGTAACCAGTACATTTTGGTTCAGTACCGACTGCAACTGCACCGTGCGAAAATGAAATTGAAAGATCGGCGTTTTAATTAGATTCATCCCGGCCCGCAACAGGAGCATGGAAGGGATGGCCAGGAGAAAATAGTCCTCTTCCGGGATCTTCATCCGGTACACACTGCTAACATCGTTCAGGTAGGAAAAGGCGGGTGAAAACAGGTAGTTCATCCCATAGAGTGTCAGGATAAATTCCTTAAAGGCGATACTGTCATTGGAATTCTCAAACAGTTCCTGCAGGAACCAGATCCAAAGGGCGATGGCCAGGCTGCTGAGAAAGCCCAGGCCAACAACAGCATACAAGCCCAAACAGATGATGGTGAGAATCACATAACGCATGCCTTATTTTGCTGCTATTTCCTGCATTTGTTCTTCAATGGCTTCTGCTACCTTTTCAAAACAGAAGGACCGGATATGCTGTCTTGCGTTTTCACTTGTTCTTTCATAAAAAGTCCCATCCTTTTGAAGCTTACAAATATAGCTGGCCACGCTGTCAACATCGCCCGTAGAAAAGACCAAACCCGTTTCTTTGTCGCCCACCAGGTCCGGCGCACTGCCAACTTTTTCCGAAAGGATCACCGGCAGCCCGCAGGCCATGGCTTCATTGGCCGCAAGCCCCCAGGTTTCACCCGGACCTTTACTGGGCAGCACCAACACCTGCCCCAAGCGGTAGACGAGCGGCATTTGCGACTGGTTCTGAAAGTCGAGAAAGATTACCCGACTGTCTGTAGCCTGCGCTTTCAAATCTTTTTCCAGCCTTCCATTGCCTACCAAGAGGAATTTGATGCCCGGGTCTTTCAGCCTTTCTGCCAATTGCAGTATAAACGCCGGGTTTTTTTTCTCTTCCAGCTTACCCACAAACAGGACTACCCAATCCGTTTGCTTCAACCCAAGCCGGGTGCGCCACCGGGCTGTTTCCGCTTCTTCAGTTTGGCCTAATTGTGCAAACCGGTTATTGTCTACGGCATGGGGTGCATATGCCAACCGGGCAGTACTCAGTCCATGCTTTTTAAAATATGTCTTGTTGTGCTCACCTACATAAAAGGCTAAGTCAATGTGCCGGTACACCCAACGTAGGAAGAGCCTTCTCCCAACCGTTTTTAACGAGGGGGTTTCGTCCAGCAGGGTTGAATCGCCCCGGAAAAAAACAGGAATCTTACCTTTAAAAACGCGCATGCAGGCCAGATGGCTTTGAAAGGCCCAGCCAAATATCAGGATGGCCTGGGGTTGCCAGGCCTGTATTTGTGTAACCAGTTCGGGGTTGTTGATGCCGTTGAAATGATGCGAACCCGGATTTTTGGCTGTGTTGGTAACAAAACAATGGGCATAGCCTTCCAGAATAGGAATATCCCAAACCCGTGTATGGCCAAAAGCAGGATCATAAATTGCCATTTCCGACTGGCCCCAGGTATAAAACACCTTTATATCGACCTTACGGCGCTGCGCCAGCAGGGCAAAAAGGGGTGCATTATATTGAATGGGATGCGTGGTAAGAATCGCTAGCCTTGGTAACCTGCTTACCATTCTTCTTTCTCTAAGGCGAAGGAAAGTCGTACTAGCGATGATGGATCATCAATGGCCACCATTCCTTCGAATTTATGTTTATTTACAGCATCGGGGCGGATCTGTTTCTGCCAGTCGCCCTCCGGCCGGATGACAATGGCATCCGAAAGAAAGGCAGCCCAATAGCTGAATGTACTGCTTTGCGATAGCACCATAACCCGGCTTTGGCTCAACAGCAGCATATCCAGAATGTCGGGCTTTTTTTCTGCTAACCGGATATTATTCAGCGCCATCACCTGCCGGATCTCACTGGGATCTGCATCCGTAAAAACAGTGACGGGTAATTCTTGTTTTATTGTGGTCCGCACAAACCGGATGCAGCGAATAAAAAACTCTTCCGATGTAAGGGGATTGCCATATTTAAAATCGCCCCTGCGAATGTGCACAGCCATTACCGGTTTTTCATAACAGGCAAGTGCCGACAGCAGGTTTTGATGGATCATCCGGTACAATTCTGCCTTGATAAACTCTCGGTAAGGCTGTATTTCCCCAAACAAGCTGTCCTGGGTGACAACCGAGGAGAAGCGGTATAACACCTTTTTCTTGTTGTTGTTTTCTTTTTTTAAAACCGGTTCCTGTACCACCTCTGCAAGGCCTTTGAAGGCGACTACCTTCAGCTTGTCAACCAGGGAACTTTCCCTGAAGTAACCATAATAAAGCCGCTTCCTGTTTTCATTACGCAGCCAGCTCCCCCACCGAATCCCCCACCAGCTGGATGTAACCAGGGGAAGCCCGTTCAAGTGGCTGAACAGCCTCGCCCGGGACCAGACAAGCAACAGGTTGCCAAGACCGGTTTTTGGAAAGGATACATACACAAGGCTCTTGTTCATCAATTTATTGCTTTTGAAGGGGATGATGCGGACCAACTGCTACCAGGTTGTAGGAGCTTGCCAAGTCTACAGGCCTCCGACTCGGTGTACCGTCTTTTCTGATCCCATATACGGTAAAGGAAAGCTCGTCAAAGATCCGGATAATTGACGGCAGTTCGGAATTCTCAAACAAAACAAGCGTGGCCGGGTTATTTCGTAAAGTTTCCCTGGCGCCCTTTAAAACGTTTACTTCGTGCCCTTCCGTGTCGATCTTGATCAGGGTGATCTTCTCTTCTATATCTCGCTCTTTTACAAAGCTATCCACTGTAGTCGTTTTCACCGTTACGGTCGCTGCACTTCCGGTCCTGTCTGTCAGGCCATTCATTCCGGAATACGCCCCGGTTATTTCCAAGCTGGCTTCACCATTCATATTGGAAACGGCCATGTTGATGCATTCAAAAACGTTTGTAAGCTCATTGAGGGCCATATTATTTCGCAGGGCCCGGAAGTTATCTCCTGCCGGTTCAAAGCAGTAGCCGGCAGAAAACCTGTCCTTTAAAAGAAGTGTGTACAGGCCCATGTGGGCCCCGATATCCAGCAACACTCCGCCCCTTTCTACCTGTTTGCGCAAAAAATAAATGTATTCCGCCTCATATGTCTTGACATAAATATTTCCGGTACTGTTGGTGGAATTTGGCAATAAGATAAAGCTGGCACCATTGTCAAGCTTCGAGACCAGGGGAAGCCCAACCGTTCTTTTATAGACCTGCCAGAGAATGGCCAGGAAAAAGCGATACAATTTTTGCCCTTTGTTGGAAGGGCTTTCGTTGATGTAGCGAAAAATCTGTTTCGTTAGCCGGAAAAATCGCATGGTCAGGCCACTGTGTTTAACAAACCGGCAAGCCGGCCCGTGATGGCAAAAGCAGAATAGGCTTCAAAAGCCTCTTTTTTGATGGCAAAAGATTGCCGGCCATTAAGGCTTTCTTTGTACGCCGTAAAGACCGCCGGAAAGTTTACAGCTACCTGCGGCAACCCCGACTCTCCATCGAACGGCAAAAGCGTTCCTGCCGCTGCTTCTTTAATGACTGTGCAGGCGGTACTGTCTTTGTGTAAAACGGCCAGTACCGGTTTTTTGCTTAAAACGGCCTGGTACACTTTCGACGGCGTGTAGTGAGGTTCAGTACTGCCGAGTATGAACACACCCCCTGCGGCATGCAGGTGTACCAGAACATCGAGGTAGGGAATTCGCTGAGGGTGTTCAAAAATACTTGTTTGCCACAGACCGTATTTTTCAGCAACCGGCTTTATGGAAAAAGCCGTTGGGTCTGTTGCCTTTTTGCCTGTGCCGATAAAATGAATTTCGACGCCCTTAAACAGTCCTCTTTCTTCTGCAATCGCCTTAAACACCTGCTCTAATACACGGAAAGCCTTTGGCAGGAAAGCACCGGCATAAACTAGTTGTAAAACGTCTTCTTTTTTCGGAAACAGGTAAGGCTCCAGTGCCATTTGTTCGACCCTTGAATGATCTTCCTCCTCACCGCCATAAGGCATGGCACCAAACACACAGGTTGACTGTAATGCAGGATTTCTTTCGATCACGCCCTGGTAATAGCCTTCGGCCACGCCTGTTATCAGAGACGCTTTTTTTACCGCGATTGGCTCCAGCCAGGCCGCCAGCTTTGTACTCCACCAATGCCTTGAAAACGTTTTCTCCGAACCTGGAAAATGGTGTACCCAGGGATCAATATAATCAATGCCATAGCGCACACCGGTCTTCCTGTACAGGTAAGGCCCGAGCAACGCCGTGTAAAACGAAGGAATGGTAATGTACACAAACCGGATATCCTGCTGCCTGACCAGGTGCAGGGCCTTTTTACGAAGTTGGAAAAAGGCCCTCAGCCCGATATCGCCGATCAAACGCGGTCGGGTGACCGCCAGGGCTTTTACTTTTTCTACCCGCTGCCCACCGGGAAGTAGTTTGTGAAGGTTCCAGTCAAGTGCCTCTTCGTAATAGTCCTCGTCCACCGTTAAGATGATTGGCTCCCAACCAAAGGCCGGGAGGTGCTTAGCAAACAAGCGGCTACGGTGTACGGCAGCCAAATTTGAAGGGGGATAATGCGGAGTTATGATAAGGATTTTTTGCACAAGAGGCAGTTTTGCGTTCAAACATTGTAGTACTAAGAGATTAAGAAATCAATATTGGTATGACTTGCCTAATTCGTTAGGTTTTGTTTGATTTGATGATAAACTTTTCGCATTTGATAAATAATAAAGGGTTTTATTCTCCTGGTATATCGGAGAACTGCTCCCCCAAAAATCTTTTCATAATATTTTTTTTCAAAAAATGATAGAATGTCACCTCGCGTCATCTTCCCTAGCAAAGGCGTTCTAAACGCCCCTGCCCAATGAATGACAAACGGAAGACTTTCACCGCTTTTAATTTCATCCAAGCTCAATCCTTTGACCCTGTCAGTCTCACTCCACAGCATAAACGATTGTCTTCCTATACGAATGTTGCCAGATTTTAACTGCTGGGGCAAAACATAATTCAAAACAGACTGATCAACCAATGGGAACAGGTCCATTCGTTTCCAACTGGGCATTCCGTTGAAATTAAAATAAGGCTCAACAATTTTGGGATCAAGAAAACTGCCTTTACAAAAGATTTGACCTGTATTAAACGTAAACCCACCAAATGTAAAATCCGGATCATGGCTTCTAATGACGTCATAATCGAAATAGGTTTGCGTAAACCATTTCGAATTTGGGTTAACCGGGTATTCCTCACTGATAATTATATCCTGATCAAATCTTTTCAAGAAAGGTTCATCTAATATTCTTCCTGTAATAACGATGTCTGAATCCAGTACTAAAAACTTACGTTCTGCAAATCGTTGATCGCAAAAAAAGTGCATTTTTGCTGCACCCCAGCCAAACCGCTTAACAGGGTACTTAATCTGCTCTACATTCCAGTTTTTTTCTACCTCTTTTGTTGAAAACTTGCCATTGAGCTCATCCTTTAAAAGATAGATTTTTACATCAGGATAATAGTAGCGAATGCTAGCCACACAAATACGACAGAGCCATAAATCCCTCTTGTTTACACCGATGACAACGCTAATGTCCATCATACGACTTGCTTAAAATGCGAACCAGTGGCTGATAAAGGATGTTGCTATCGTACTTTTCAGCCACGATTTTTTGTTTGTTTCTTTGTGCTCCCAATAAGTCGCATTGGATTAATAGCCTGTCAAATACTTTTTTATATGAGCACACGCTGCCGTCTGTTAGTGTAAAGAACAAACCACTATCATTTAGAAACTCTTTCTGAGCTTTTGTATCAGTAGCCACTATGTGCAAGCCTGCCTGCGCATAAGCCATGAGTTTGTTCGTTAATGCCAATTCCCTGTTTTTATTTACAGGCAAATCGCAGGCAAGTCCAACATGGCAGGATGCAAGGAATTTATGCAGTGCCTTTTGTGCCATTGGTGGGTGAATAACAATTCCGTTTTTGCCTTTAATGTGCCGTTCATAAAAGGTTGGATCCATATGCCCGATCAGGTGCAAACTGGCCAGGGGCGGTAACGATTCAAAAAACGCGAGAATATTCTCAAGGCCACGATTGCTGTTGATATATTGAGAGAACCAAACAAAACGTAATGAATTATCCTCAGCCTGCATAGGTGGTAAAAACTCTGTTTTTTCAAACCCGTTCAGTATCACCAGCTGTGACGACGATAATCCCGGCACATCTTTCGCTATTTCTTTTGCGATCAAAGGAGAGGCATAGGAGCAGTATGATGCAACGGGAAGTATATGTCGAATAAGTGATTTCTGCTTTGTTATTTTATCCGGCTCGTTTGTTTCGCCAGGATGATAATCTTCTACATCTACACCCAACCTAGCCCCGGTTTTCTTTACCGCCTGCAAAGCAGGAAAAAAGGCTCCAGGATTGTGAGCAATCACAAAATCGGCTTTACCTCGATATTTTTTTACCGCCCGGGATAGAAGCCAGCTTCTTTTGAATGATGTATATGATAGAAGTGCTGGATGCCCCGGTACAAAGCGCAATAAAATGCGTGAAAAAAAACTTACGATGGTAGAACAAATCCAGGCTGCTTTGTCTTTCCTATCACCGGGTAAGGTGATAAAGTCCACTTTTTCTCCCAACTCGCAAATCAAGTCATCGTTTAAATCCTTACTCCAATTGTTAAATACGAATGACAATACGGAGATTTTATGTCCGAGCTGTTGACAGGTTCTTATTTCCTTTACCAGCCTTGGGTTTGACGCCAAATTATGGGTTGTCAGAAATAGAATTTTCAACTTTCAAGCTTTTAATATTTAGCAGTGAGGCATACAATTCAGCATATTTTAAAGCAATTGATTCAAACCGCTGGGGTACCGGCAATCGTTGTTTTGCAGTTTTGACCAAATCTGGATCCTCACTCAACATTGACAACTTTAAAGAAAGGTCTTTCGCGTCTTTATATTTAAACAACCATCCATTTTCGCCATTTCTTATCTGCTCTGCATTACCATAAACGTCCGATGCAAGTACAGGGAGACCAGCCGCGAAAGCTTCCTGGATAACCAGTGGGCTCATTTCAAATTTTGAGGGGATGCACAACACGTCGTGCTGCAACAATACGGAAGCAACCTCGGAAGAAGGTATTGCTCCCATCCAATGAATATTATCTTTTGACGCGGTCTTTTGTCGGATTGCCCTCGCATAATTTGCATCTGCATCTGGTCCATAAATGGTCAGCGAAATACTTTCTTCCGGCAGCATAGAGACAGCATCCGTCAGAAGATGAAGGCCTTTCTGTTCACTGATCCGACCAATGTAAACAACCTTTAGCGGTGAAACGATTTCGCGAATTTTGCTTTTCGGAAAATCTGTTTCCATTTCAATTGCCTGTGGCAAGTAAACCAATTTCTCCCGTGGCACACCATTCTTCAGCAAGACCTCTTTATACCAATCAGCCAACACAACAATCGTACTTGCCATAGCGGCCATCCGCAACAAATCCGTTTTTATTTTATTTATTACGAAAGGAAACCCCAATGCGGTACCAATACTGCTGTTCATCACAGTCGGGTCTACGCCCAGTCTAAAAAAAGTTTGTGCAGCACCGACAAGCAATGCCGATTTTATTCCCGTTATGCCTTTCTCATGGTATATACAAGCCGTGCATTGGCCTGGCCTGATCACGCCATCACAGCTTTTTTCGTCACGATACAACAATGAGCCTTTCATGCAGGTGTAAAACGATAAATGAAAGGTCAGAATTACTGGGATCTTTTTTTCGAAAACAGTTTCCACATGAAAGATATTGATACCTCTTCCAGGAGCCAGCTCATGAAAATGAACGATATCAGGTTGTTCATCCTTTATGATTCTGGAAAACATTGCGAGGCCGTCAGGTTTTTTCTTACCCATAATCATTTGACGGTCCTCTGTACTGGCTTCGGCATATTCTATCACCCGTACTCCTTCATACCCGTATTCATGGTTTTCGATATCATCAAAATTGGGAATCAGGATCAAGGGCTCAATGCCCTGTTTTTGCAGGCGTTTTGCCAGGTTAAACGTATAGACCTCGGTCCCGCCGATAAAGGCTGGTAAAAAATGATGCAGACACAGGATCACTTTCATCCTTTCGGTTTCTTTTGTATTTCCAATAATAGCCTGAGGGCTAAACCTGGTTTGGCCTTTTTAACGATCAAGCGGTAAATATGCCGGAGGAAGTTTTTCTTCGTGTTGAAAAGAACCTTTCGGTTAACAGGTTCCGGTAAAGGTGAATAGTTGCGTATCAGGTCTTTCGTATAACGATAGTTGTTGATTAGGTTATAATAATTCCCTTTATTCTGGTGAAATACCTGCCCTTCGTGCTGGCGCCACCAGAACAAATCCCTTTCCAGGGCGACGACAGGATATTTCGATGCCACCTTAAGTGTAAAATGGTTATCTGATGGCATGCCATATTCTTCAAATCCTTTCACTTGATGGAAAACATCCGATCGAACGATCAATCCGGATGGACCAACAAACAATAAGCCACCATCAAAAAAATGCTGCCGGTAAGCATCTTCGGGGCTGACCAGGTATGGCAGGGGTTTCTTGCATGGACCGTGGGTCAGGCAAAATCCAAGGCCAGCTTCCGGAAATTTGTTCATAGCATCTACCATCGCAGCTAGTGTGTGGGAATAGATAATGTCATCAGAATCAACAAATTTTATGTATTTGCCGTTTGCCAATGCCGCCGCTTTGTTCCTGTTGCCAAATTGTGTCAGGTTTTTTTCATTCTGGAAAACAGTTATCCTGGCATCCTTTTGCGCATAGCTATTTGCAATTGTCACTGTTTTATCTGTGGAACAGTCATCCACGATCAGCAACTCAAAATCAGTAAACGTGGAGGCCAAAACACTTTCGATGGCTTCCGCAATGTAGGCCTCCCTGTTGTAGGCCGTCATGAGAACACTGACAATTGGCTGTGGTTTCTTCATGCTTTTGAATTCCGTTTTTTTGCTACAACACCACAGTAACCGGAAAAACCCGGTGAATCAAACCACAACAGTTTGTTGATACGGGGAATCATCCTGGATATCAGCCAGTGTGCTTTTCTCCTGAAACTTGTCAGCGGATCATTGGCTCTCCAAAAAATGAACCCACCCACGTGGCCTTTAAAGATAATTTCAAACCCTAGCGATTCCAACAGTAAAGCCCACTCGTTAGGTCGCATACTTTCCAGGTTATGGAAAGTAAGATTCTCCTGGTCAAAGGTTCTATGCAACCACCGCTGCACCCAACCCCTGAAATTCGGAGTGGTGAGCACCAAATACCCGTTCTCCTTCACCAGGGCAGCATGGCGAGAGATCACGTCTTTATAGTCTTCAAAATGTTCAAGGAATCCAAAAGAAGCTACGATGTCAAATCTTTTTTTCGTTTTAAACGTGAAAAAGTCTTCGGTTACAAATTTACCTATTTGAAATCCCTGGCTGCGCAACCATTCCGGTAACTCATCTTCATTGCGCGGGTGAAAATCAACGCCATGTAAGGTATAACCAAGGTCACCAAATGCAGCCAGAAAAGGCCCAGGATAACTGCCGATCTCGATGCATTCACCGTTATTTGTAGCAGGAATAAATTTTTTAATCAGCCTTTCGATGGCATGATCGCGATGGCGCTCGAAGGCAAAGCCCGGATTAGGGGTTGTCCAAAATTCTCTTGTTGTCAGCCTGTTGTTTTTGTTCACGGGTAAGGCTTACAGTGTTTTATTTGTAATATCATTTAACCAGGCTTCCACCGTTAACAATTCTTGCTTGCCAACGATATTAGCGTGCAAAAGACTGTGATAGGCATTCATTAAATTGTCACCTATAGAAGCTGCCGGAGAGATCGCCTTTTCCACCCATTCTATAACCTGTTCGCCGAATTCATACATAGGTATTTCCGAACGGAAGTCCTGCATATAATCATGTGGATTGCGCTTTTGAACAACGGTTGCCCCGGTGAATCCCAATTCAAAATCGTAGAGCCACATAATGGGCTGGGCCACCAGGCTTCTCAAAATATCAGTGAACCGAAACGTGACAGTTGTGGGCAGGTATAATAAGGCGAATAATTCTTTTCGTATCGCCGTATTTTGAGAATTGAAAGGGCTGAGTGTTCCCTTTGCTAAGACTACTGGTTGCTCCTCGCGAAAAAAACAAGGCGTATTATTCGTTAGTCTGTACACCGCATCCACATCGGGGTCTTCATCTGCCAGCCCCTGCCACACACCAACTCTGCAGCTTTTTTCTGCAACAGGGTTTTTAAAATCTGTTACTTCATTGATCAAACGAAGCGGTAAACCCCTTGGCCAGATTTTCTGATCGGTAAACAACTGATAAACATTAAAAAATCCTTTTCCTGGCTGGATATGACGAAACGCACCTTCAAAATCAGGGAATCCCCAATCCTTTTTTGGGATATTGTCATCATCCGTATCAATGATGACCTCCGCTCCTGCTCTAATCGCTTCCAGGTAACCAATCATTTTCCGGCAATAATGATTAAAAGGCAATGCGGCCGCTAACTGGAAACCGGTATGGCGTTGCTTCTCGACTGAAAGAAATTCAACTGCGTTGCAGTGCCAGTCACCCGGCGTTTTGTTGTCACCGACAACAAGAAGCCGATGATTATCCAGTAGTGAAAATTTCATTACAGCTTCTGTCGGCCGGAAAATGGAGGTGATAACAATGTACTTCAATGGGTTGTTTTCCACTGGGAAAGTTTAACAGGGTGGATATAAAGTCTTCCTTCTGGAAAATCCTCCAGGAGACTATGTAAATTATTCTGGTATTTGTTCAGTAACGTAAAATCTTCTTCTGTCCACAAGGCAGATCCCTGTAATTCTAGATCTTTTTCTGTGACAATTTCTTTTGCAGCAAAGACCATCGATGTGGGGATCGCCAATTCTACAAATAGCCGCGTGGCAGCCATAACGCCACAATAATGAGCAAACTTTTTAATCGCATCGGCGCTGACCACAAAAATATCCGAATAGCTTCTCACCAATGGATAGGCCGGATGTTTTTCATCTTTTCCCAGCTTCGCTCTGAGGGCCCTACCCAAGTATCTGTGATCACGCTTGACCGTATTCCACCACTCCTTGACCGATTCAGGTTTTTTCCAAACCTGATTTACGGTCAACGGTTTATTTTCCAATCCATGGCGTTGCAATAATTCTAATGCTTCCGCATACGAAGGAATTTGGCTTTTTGCCTCAACCCCTGGGCTTTCTACTTCGTAGAGCAAAGCATGAAAATTGACTGGCCAAAATTTTCTGTTTTCGGCCAGCGCTGAGAGTCGTGGAATAAAACAAGTGCTGGCTCCTAGCTTTAAATACTGCCGGTAATTTTTTTCATTGATCAACGGATTAAGAATAAGATCATCCGCTATAAAAAAATAATGACTAAACTCTTTTTTGAAAAAGGACTTGTATCCCTGCGCCACGTAACCTTGGAAATAAATTGAGCTACAATAGACCGGTATCACATTTTCCTGTTCGCCGGAATAAAATGGCACTAGATGATATATGTGTGTAAACCGGTGCTGATACAATCGCTCTAATTCTGGAATATTGCGATTGTATTGGTGATTGTAAATTATTATGAGAGCAACAGAAGGCAATAATAGTACAATTTATATTCAGACTTAATTGATATTTAGCATGCTTAATCTATATATTAAGACATCCATCAAAGACATTAATTGCGCCCTTAAGAATCTAAAATGCATACGATGTTCTGATATTTAAAAACTTCGTTTGAAGGATTATATTCACCCAATGGAATCATTCCAGCTGGACACAATCTGAAAAATTTATAATCCCTCAATAATTGATAAAAATCTTTTAAGAACACTTTCGAAATGACATTCATTTCATTAAACTCAAACTGAATAATTCCTATCTGCCTATTCCTAATCAGTGACTCAGCGCCTTTCAATACTTCCATTTCATATCCTTCTGTGTCAATTTTGAGAAGGTCGATAAATTTTATCGATTTACTGTGACAAAAAGTCGTTAAATCAATTATGTCTATTTCTTGACTTACAAAATTATCTGCCCGATGAATATCTGTCAATACATCCTTAAAGACTGACGCATGTTCAGATGCAGGATTTGTAGAATAAGAATAAATTTTTTCTTTGCAGCAACCTTTCCCAACGCCGAGATTAACCGGTTTAATATTATCATATCCTTCCGTTGTTTTTAGGAGTGTCTTAAAGGACGCTAGGTTAGGCTCAAAGCTGTATATATTGGCTAAATGAAACTTTTTACCAAGTGCTAATGTATACTCCCCGATGTTCGCTCCAACATCAAATATGATACACTGCTTATCTTTTAATTCATTGAAAACAAACTTGTTCAAGAAATGAGCTTCGCCAGTTTGATCGCTATTCCCGTAAATGCCAATACCGCTTTGTGCATGTGCTACTGTTAAAATGTCCAAATCTAATGCTTCAAAAAGTTTAAGTAGACAAAGCTTTGTTTGTTTCCTACCAATAATCTTAAAGGAAATAAACTGTAAGAATTTATATAGAAACTTTCTCGTCACGGATATTTTCAAAGATTTATTCATCATTGCAACGTTGCTATCAACAATTGTTTTTCAAACTCCTCCGGATCAACTAAAAAATTTGCAGTCACATGATTATTGCCATCCATTTCACAGTCAATATAATAATATTGCACGTTTAAGGTTCCAGCCAATGTAAAGTAGCATTTGTCATTTGGTATCGCAACTGGCAAAATCTCAATGACTTTTGAATTCGAAGGCAGAAACAGCATATTTGTCAGGGCTGCCCCATGTATTGACACCAAAAGAGAAGTGTTGTGCAATATAGCTAACTGATCATCGAAACTTAGTAGATCAAAGTCGAAAATTTCAATTGAGTATTTCGCTAGGATTGGAATTATCGCATGTTCATTCAATAACTTTCGTCTGTGAGAAGATCTTCTTGTAATATATATTTTTCTTTTATTTCCAGTTAAGCAACTAGGTTTAAAAACAGTTCTTACCTCATTAACTAAATCTGGGTGATAGATACCTGGATATACGGTTGGATTTTCGACAACCCATACTTTCCTGAAGATAGAAATTTGATCATCACTAGTCACAAAATTAATGTCACATTCTTTTAATGATTCCAATTGAAAGGGCTTCAAAGAAAAAGGCAAGAAAAAGACTGCTTCTTTGTCTATCTTTCTAACTGATAACATCTTAGGCACAACTTCAGTAAACCAATGGAAATAATTTTCAGAAAATTCATTTACACAATAATAATAAGTGGCCGTTGCAATGACTCTAATTTTGAACCTAAAAAGAAATTTCAAAAATAGACCGATGAAGAAATTTTTATGAAAAGAATTGTAAAACTCCTTCCATGGAGCAATATTTTCAATTGGATCAAATAAACAACTTGTGCAATACCCTTTTGGGTAAACGATCACCAACTTCCGCTTTACTATTAGAGGAAGTTGATAAGCCCATGATTGATTTTTTTCAAAACAGGGTAAATCCTCAGATATTAAGTTTACTGGGAGATCAATTTTCCATTTCTCTACTTTCATAGTTAAACAGACATCTTGATTTTGAAAATGCTTCTTAATTTATGACTGTTGTTTATATACTTAGGTTTTGTTTACCCTGTGGCACATTACTGCAGTATTTTTTGAATCCACTTTCAACACTGTATAATCTTCCTAATTTCAGCCGGATTAAAAAGTTGATAACTGAAATATTTGTAGCAACAATATTTTCAGCATTATGAAGTATCCAAAAAAATTTTTCCCCTAGCGATAGTTGTCTATTCCTTATTAAATGGTAGGACCGCTCAACTATGGGTCTTAAAACACCCGGAATTGTAGGTTCAAAAGCGAAGTATTTGTAAAAATGATAGTTAACAGTGTAGTTTACCTTAAACGTGTAAGAAAATGTACCATGATGATAGTGATAAACAACTATACTTGGATCATACAACAAGCGCCAGCCTTTTAATAACGCATTATAACACCAAAGCCAATCTTCAGCGAATTCTGTATTTTCAAAAGGCAACTGAATCAAAGCAGATTTCTTATACATCGCAGTTACATTATCCCAAGCAATCAAATCTTTTTTTGATTCAAGATCCAACGCATTGAATGTATCCACATCATTCAATTCTTTGTAATTAGGTATTGGTTCGGAAAATGACCTTCTCCAAAAAAAAGGATTTTTATCTTTTTCATGAGGAACGGCCTGGTGACCACAAACAGCGGCAATTTCTATTTTTTCAAAGTGGGCTGACATTCTCTCCAACATATCAGTTTCTGCAATCCAGGCATCCTGAACGGTCAGATACACCAGATCAGCGTTCGCATGTTCCACACCTAAATTCCTGGTCAGGCCATGATTGAAACTGCCTTCCGTAACCGGGATAATGCGGGCATTGTATTTTAACGCGATTTCCCGGCTCCGGTCTGTAGACATCGAATCCAGTACAATAATTTCAATAGCATCGGAAAGCGTTTGGCTCCTGATACTTTGAAGGCACTTGTCCAGAGTTGACTCGCCATTTCTAACAGGTATAACTACAGAAATCTTGTTCACTGCAATTTTCGGGTTAAAACGGTTTGAAACTTTCTAAAATTCCTGACGAAAAAATTTCCGAGCCGGTAACTCTTTGACTGTCTGGTCGTGTGCAGTTGACGGTGCGTTTCTTTTAATATAGATCCTAAACGGTTCAATGCCGTCTGGAAAAAAAGGTCTTTGTGCATTTCCGGCACGAATGGACAAATAAGCTGGTAAGCTCTTACCAGTGACATATCCATGATCTCTTTTTTCTGTGACATACTACCCGGTGACAAGCGGTAATGCGCTAGAGGTCTATCAATGAAAACTGTTTTTACATTCTTTAAATAAAGCTGCAGCCACATGTGCCAGTCTTCCCTTGCTTGAAGCGTTTCATTAAACCGCAGATCCCTAAATAATGAAGATTTATAAATACCGCAATGGGGCGGAAATACAAATCCTTCGTCCCATTGCGTCAAAATCGATCTAAAGGAAAAGTTACCGGAATTTAGCTGGAATGGCGGCGGCAACATCTTTTCAGAATCGGTAAACGCATAGAAGTTAGTCATGATGATTTCAGCTTCGTTTTTGTAAGGAAGAGAAACCGAAAATTTTTCTGCATCCAAACGGTCATCTGCATCGAGGAACTGGATAAATAGTCCCTTCGCCAAATCAAGTCCCCTGTTTCTTGCCGAGCTTAATCCCCCGTTTTCCTTTTTTATGTAGTGTACCCTGTTGTCGGTACGACATAAACGCATGGCAATTTCCTCTGTATTGTCTGTTGAGCCGTCATCTATGATCAGGCATTCCCAATCACTGAACGTTTGCGCCGCTACGGAGTTTATGGCCTCTTCCAGAAAGCAACCATGATTATAGGTTGGAACGATAACGGATATAACTGGCAACTTTTGCAAAAAAAATTTAACCTACTAACAATCGCTTAATAAACCGTGTGGGCTTTGCTTTGAATGCGTCACGCAGCTTCACCAACAGGTAGCGTGGATTGGACAGGTTTTGCGTAAGATTCTTCGGATTTGTACGGTTTAAAAAAACGCCAACTTCACTTTCAAGGTTTATATTCCTCCGCTCCTCAGCCTTCGCAATCACTTTTAAAAACCAGTAAAATGCCTTGTCAACATTTGCCGTGGCAATTCCGCTGTCATGGATCCTGTAATTATAAAGTGCTTGATTCACGAAATGAAACTTTCCTGTCTCAGAAAGCTTTAGATATAAGTCCTGGTCAACTGCCCGCCGCAACCCCGTATCAATACCGGAAGTTTTATTGTAAAAAGATCGCTTGAAGGTGGCAAAATGGTTAACCTTTCCATCGAGATTGGTAAATGAAGGTGTAACAGTGACTGGCCCTGCTGTGGCATAAACCTCCAATGGCTGCAGGTCTTTGTTGCAAAATGTGAAGGTCGAATAAACAAGTGCCACATCCGGATTTGCCTCGTGAGCCATCACCAGGGTTTGTATGGCATCTGCCCGTATGGCATCATCCGGGTCTACAAATCCGCAGATCGTTCCAAGGGCAAGTTCAACACACCTGCTTTTTGTGAAACCACAACCCCTGTTCTGATCATTTAAAAACAATCGGCAACGGGCATCTCCTTTTATCGTATCCTGAATCAATTGAACCGAATCATCAGTTGAACAATCATCCACGATAACCACTTCAAAATCCTTGTACGTCTGGTTGCACAAGGATTGGTAACAATCCTTAAAAAATGTACCGTTGTTGTAGTTCGCAACCAATACTGAAAAAATAGGTTTGCGGCCCTGGCTTCCTGCCTTTTCAGTTTGCATAGATTTCCAGCAATTTTCCTGTTAACAATGTCATATCAAATTTCCTGATGACTAGTTCTCTGCCGGCATTACCCAGTGTTTTCCTTCGGTCTTCGTTGGTAGCCAAACTTTCAATTTTGTTAGCAAAGGCAACGATGTCATCTTCAGCCACAACAAATCCTGTTTCACCATCTGTTATTCCTTCTTTCATCCCCCCGGCATTTGATACGATAACCGGCAACCCCATTGCCTGTGCCTCCTGGATCACGAGTCCCTGGTTTTCCGCTCTACCGTTCACTGTTCGTCCAGGCAGCAGAAAAACATCCGCAAGGGACATTAACGTACGTACCTCAACTTGCGTTTTAGCCCCCAACAGCCTTACATTCCTTTCAAGACCGTATTCCGTAATCATTGCTTGCAGATCCTTCCTCATTTCTCCCTCCCCCACGATGTTTGCCTGAAAGGAAAGTCCTAGCTGCCGGAGGCAATCACAAATACGAATCACCATGTCCGGGCCTTTGAATGGAACCAAACGGCCGACATATAGAATGGTAAAACATTTATCATCCTTTTGCGCGGACAGGCCATTGTTGAAATATGTTACATCCAGTCCGACGGGAATCTTTTTTAATTTCTGGACCGGACAACCCAGCGCCACAAGCTTCTGAACCGAATAGTCTGAGTTTGTGGCAAATACATCGCCAACCCGGAACAGGTTCGTATAACTGGCCTTCGATGCTTCCAGATCGTAGCCATGGAAAGTGGTTACAAACCGGCTTTGGGAGAAAAGGCCCAGGCGTTTTAGTTTGGCAACGTAATTACCATTTACACCAAAATGCGCATGTACGACATCATAGTGCGGCTTGCCTGTATAAAAAACAGACTCATAAACCGACAGGTTTTCGCTTCTTGCTCTTCTTAAAAAAGAAGTGAACAATCGCAGATCCGTCAGTGTTCGTATCCGCACCAAACAGGCCAGTAGCTTCAAGATCCTTGCTGCCCTCTTTTTGGGAAGCCTGTCAAGAAAAATAGTATCCGATAACAAATCAAAATCCAGTACAGCCGGTTGCACTTGCTCTTCTGCTGATCCTGTCTGCGCATAGATATGCACCTTGTGGCCGCACCGTTTCAACCCAACAATCTGGTTCACGATAAATGTTTCGGATAAAACCGGGAAGGAGGAAACAAAAAAAGCAATGTGCATAAATGGCCTATTTACCCTGTATTTTACACCGGCACAAATAACTGGTTATGAAGTCCCAGTTGTATTAGTTTTTGATAACCCCTGTCTTCCATCCACTGGCGGATGTGCTGAAGGTTTTCATCAAACACTTCCACAAGGATTACCGGCTTGCACCGGGCTATGGTTTCAGTGGCACCTTCCAGTACATCCCTTTCCGCACCTTCCACATCAATCTTCAAAAAATCAAGCTTGTCAAACGCAAAAGAATCCAACGTCCGTATTTCCACCGCCGTACCACCGCTTTCCCCTTCCGTAGCATGCACCCGGTTCATGCCCGTGTTTGCCAACCGGAAACCTGTTTGCTGCCCATTGCCGTTTTTAGAACCCAGGGCGATGGGATAAACCGTCACCCGGTCTTCGAGGTAATTGATGGCTATGTTTTGTTTCAGGGTCTCCAGAGAAAACTTTCCCGGTTCAAAACAATATACTTTTTCTGCTGAGAGCTGGCTGCAGTAGTACAACACGTGGTTTCCGATGTTGGCCCCTACTTCAGCGATAGAACCGAAATGCCGGTAATGGAGACGAAGAAATTCCAGGGTATCAATTTCATAGAAATTCCTGGTCTCGTAAATGCTCTTTTGAATGTGATCAACGTAAAACAGGGGCAGGAAGATCTTGACACCTGGCAGGAGCAAAACAGGATTATTCAGAAACAACTGGTCGTATAACTGGTCCATACGGGCCCGGGCTGCTTTCTGCTCGGCCAGGACCTGGTTCCGGAACCCACCGAGTGTCAGTCGGTGAAACGCCTGTTTAAAAATTTTTGGAATGGTCAAGCGGTTTTCTCCTTGTTTTTGTTTGAACGCTGCGTTGACCTGCAGCTTTATTATCCCGTTGAAAAAGAGGCGAAAAGTGATCCGTTTACTTTACAACTGATGCAAGGAGGCTGCGGTAAAGTGGCAGGTACAGCCGCGAGGGCCTGCCCGTCTTTAAAAATTGCAGCAGGTACCGGACTCTTTGCCCTCTTGAAATTTTGTTTCCATGCGCTTCAATCAGGCGCAGAACGTGAAGCATATAAACCCGGGCCACCTGTCTGCGAACGGGTTTACTGTACTGTTGCAGTCCGGACGCCTCCCGTATATCTGATATCATTTTTTGCATATAGGAAAGCAGCCCTTTATTGGCGGTAAAGGCATTGGGATGTACCCGGTAAACCGACATCACCTCCGGCAGGAAATAGGCCGTGCCGTGCGAAAGCAGGTTGCACAACAAGGCAAAATCAAGCTGCATATGCCCATTGACAAAATGCCGGGGAACCGAATTACGAAAAACAACACTGGCCATGGGGATGGTGGTCATTTGAAAAAAGCTGGCCGCATCAAAAATGGTTCGATCATTCACGGGGTATACACTGTACTGATTGGTAACGGTGTCAATCCGTAATGCCTGGTGAAAACAAAAACTGCAGGCAGGGTTTTGTTCCAGCAAGTCTACCTGTTTTTGTAATTTTTTGGGATCAATCCAATAATCATCCCCTTCACAGATGGCAATAAAGTTACCCTTACAGTTATTGATTGACCAGGCATAGTTCGCCGGCAGGCCGATGTTTTTTTCATGAACCCCATATTTGATCAGGCCTGCCTTTGGATGCGTTTGCATCAGGTTGCGAATAACACCGTCCGTATTGTCGGTAGATGCATCATTAAAGATCAGGAGCTCAAAGGGGAAATTTACCTCCTGCGCCAGCACACCCTCAATTGCCCGGCGGATAAAGTTTTCGTGGTTATAGGTGATCATGCAAACGCTAACCATGATTTCATTTCTTTGGACCTTCCCTCCTGTTTCGGCTTGAATTACGGAAACATTAGTACGCATGTGCAGTTTTTGATTTTTCAATAGCATATAATTTACCGCAATTCATAGCGCTTGTTCCTCCCACTAATTGCCTGGTACCATGAACTGGATGCATTACAACTTTCTAAATAATAGGCCGTTTCTGCCGTGATCATTGATGGATCCTCGTACCATGGCAGGTGCATTAACATATAAGGAGACCCTGTTCGAATGGTTTCATTCCAGCACTGAAACTTTGACCCTGGCCTGTACAAGGCAAACGTGGTATCAATCTTGGATTTGAACAGGCCCTTTTCAATCTCAATTTCATAAAACTGCTCCTCCCATCGAATAACCTCCTGTTTTTTGGGATAATGATCCGGCAGGTTATCGGTGCGCAATCCAAAACCAACTTTTTTAAAAGCTGGATAGCGGTTTAACACATCAATAAAGTATTGCATAAAATCCGGGGGCACGTCATCGCCCGGCACCACATCAGGATCCGTTAAAACATAAAATGACTTATTGTATCGCAGGAAAATATGGGTTCGCCAAAATGCCTCATGCCCCATATTCCGGTCGAGTCGGTAAACAGTCGCCGGTATTTTTTTATAATAGTTTAGCAGGGGTGCATAGGTAGAGCAATTGTCAATCACGTGAATATTATTGTGCCCGCTGCGCCTTAACCAGTCGATTTGTCTTTGCAGATAGTCCAGCCGGTTATAATTATTAATGAAGATGGGTATGTTCTTTACAGAATGGGTTCGCTTGAAAATGTGAAATAACTTGGTTTGGATCCGGAATGGAACGTTTACATTTTCGGCAAAACTGGCTTTCAATCTGTATTGTAATCCCATGGAAATTATGAAAACATCAGTTTAACCCTGAGGCTTGTAAAAATTCGGTTCCAGACGAAACAATCATTATTCACAATCAGCTTCAACGCTTCTTTTGCCTCCTTTTTCCTGCCTTCCAGGTAAAGCGTGTGCAGATAGTTGGCAGCAAACTGCGCCTTGTATTTTTCAGTATCCAGTTCCTGCAAATTCCAGGGCTTTTTGGATGTATATGTCTCTGCGTGTGCTTCTGTACACATTTTTTCAATCAGCCATTCAAATGCACCCGCCGACCGGGCGATATCGATGTAAAGGCTATGCCTTTCTTTTCGGAAAGGAGCAGAACCCTCACTGACAGATTTTGAGTTTCGGTGAAGCCTGAACTGCGCCAGCCGCTTTTCCGTAAGGCCAATTCCGGACAAGCCATAGGCGCATAAATAGCGCAACCACAACTCATCATCAAACACATAGCAAAGACTTTCATTCACCCCGCCAAGTGTTGTTACGGCACTGGTACGGTAAAACGTGCCGGGCTGGTTCATTTCTATCCCGGTAATGGTTTCCAGAACGGAGCCTTTCAGGCCCATCCTGTATTCATGGCTTGTTTCGTTCGTATCCTGCCAGAAACAACGCGTTAAGCCACACAAAACATTCTTATCATTGTTCTTTTGAAAGAAATCACCTACCGTTTTCAGTGCATCTTTTTCCAAAATATCGTCACTATTGATCCAGTTAAAGACCTCGCCGGTTGCCAACTGTAAACCTTTATTGATGGCATGCGCTTGCCCATTATCAGGCTCGCTCACCCAATAGGCAATTTTATCCTGATACTTTTTAATGATATCAACTGTATCGTCTTTGCTGCCACCATCGATTATAATTAATTCCAAGTTTGAGTAACCCTGGTTAATTATCGATAATATCGTTTCCTCAATATATACCCCTTGATTATAAGATGGCGTAACTATTGAAATTTTTGGCAGCATTTTATGTAGTATATAATTGCTTGGAGTCGAAACTATCGATCTTATGCAGTTTATTGAGCAACATTAGCAATTTAATTAGCTTCGAACTACGACGACAAAAACGAGTTTCACTTTTGAGTAGATCTAGAAATAATAAAACTCATCCTGTTTAGGATAGTTTCTGGAATCAACTGAGAAATTCTTATTGCTAACCTTGTCCATAAATTAGGTTCTTCTACAGGCTCAAGGCGCGGTACGATGTAAGCACATTTAATCTTTCTATAAAACGTGAAATTAGCTTTTTGCAGTTCGTCTCTATAACGTTGATACATGTCTAATAAATCATTGCGTTCTTTCAAGGTAAACCGATTAAATTTATGAAGGGGAAGTTCAATGGTTTCAAAGTTGAAAGAACTGAAATGGTAAAATATCAATTGAACTTCTTTATTAACTAAATAGTGATTGCCATCTTTTGTTAGATAACGCTCATGTAAATTCCATGGCGCCATATTGTACCCAACATGATCGATAATTAAAACATTTTTAAAAAAGATAGGAACATGATTGATGCATAACTGATCAACAAAATATCCATTTGCAACATCAATAAATCCCACCGTCAGCGTTTGCATCTGCCACCATTTCAAAAAGTGTAAAGCATTAGCATTATTCTTTAATCCAATAAATCCCAAATTATAAAGTCCAAAATTTAGAAAAGTATTTTCGGAAGGCGATTTGCCATCCATATCGATCGGCGTGTATATATGCGGAGTTAAGATTATATCATGTTCTCTCAATCCCTGTTTGACAAGTGCCAAACTGCCAAACAACTTAACATCAGGATCTAAATATGTCGCAGTTTCCAAATCATACTGCTTTAGCAGATATTGAAAAGCAATAGGCTTGATGTTTGTATTTAACCCAATGACACCAAACCTTTCTACCAATGATTGAGGATCAGAAAAAATTGACTCTATAAATAAATAATCAAAAGGAAGATCCTCATAGTTTATTTCATTAGACTTCTTATCAGCAATAATTACAATAAACTTACTAGCGGGCTCATACTTACCAACAGAACAACCTAAAACATTGGCTTGCGCTAAATAATTGTTCGAACAAATTGTAAAAACGATCTCCATCAATTTCGCTTAGATATTGTTTCTCAAGTCAATTGCTTTCTTGGTCATCTTTAAGTAGTCGTGTCCATATTTTTGACATGGCTCCAGATGATTTCCCTCAGCCCATTCATTCCACGCGTTTATAAAGAAAAAATTTTCATCTGAACTAAATGGCTCAAACTTATTTAGTGCTTTTGTAATTGCTTCAAAGTATAATAAAGGAGAACTGTTTTTAAAAATTATTCCATTTCTTTGGACTCTAGCTGTATTATCCCACATTGGTGTGATCCCTGGAAAAACTTTTTTTGAGATAAGCTTACGTTGATTTTCTATGGCTTTATAATAGCTTTTATAGTCTTCGACATGATGCCTGAATAATACAGATTCTTTAAGTCCAGTTTTCTTCAAAAATCTTGCGGCAAAACTAGGTTTAACTCGGTTGAAATATCGGAAGTCCGGATGGAAATGTATTGCACCTTCAAATCCATAATCTTCAGCTGGATTACCTATAAAATTATCCATACAAAGAAGATAGAGCCCATTAAAGCCAAAAGAAGAAACAGTTTTATTCCATATTTCCAATGCATTTCTCAAATCTGGGATCAAACTTGCCTTGTAAATAACAAATACAGGTTTGTTTCCTACCTTAATGTATCGCTCGTCTTTGAAAAAGGACTGACACAAAAAGGTTGCATGCTTATAGTGGTCTTCGTTGCTGTATTCTTGTTTTATTAAAACCTCATTTTCTCTTCCATCCCATCGCCTTGTCCAATTTTCATTTGCCCAACAAAGCATATAGGGAAAGTCAGGCTTATTGTGTTGGAGCATATTATCAAGAGGAGTATTAAGAAGTCTCTTTCCGTTAAACCAATAATGATAATAACAGAACCCCGTCAATCCATATTCTTTTGCAATCTCTGCCTGAGCTTGCATCGTTTCGATTAGCCTTAAATCATAAAAACCTAAATCAGAAGGTAAATGCGGTTGATTATGACCCTTAAAAAGTGGTTTTGCATTAACCACATTTTTCCATTCAGTAAATCCCTTACCCCACCATTCATCGTTTTCAGGAATTGGGTGAAATTGAGGCAGATAAATTGCTATTGGCCTTATCTTGCTCATAACTATTAATAATTGCGAACTAGATATTTTAGTAGGAACATTTTAAGTTTTGTACCGATACAATTTATCAAGTTAAAATTTGAAAATAGACTAAACTGAAATACACAAAATGTTATCAAGCCTAGCCAATTTCATAGAAGTGTATAAAACTTACAATCCAAATAATTATAAAAAGCAATATTTTCTAATGCGTAAATAATCTATTCAAATATTTCTTAATTATCACTAGTAATAATTCAGTTGACGAATCATAATAAGGTCGTAATTCTTTTATTGTTAATTTTTTATAACCGACTTTTTTTACAATTTCCGCTTTGTTTGAATAATCTGAATAGAAAATATCATCCACTATAGTATTACTTATCCCACCGTCAGAGAAATATGCAACTGTCATGTCAATATATTTGACTTTGACGCGATGAGAAAAAAAGCAACGTAAGTTGAAATCGTAATCTGCCAGAATCTTGTATTTTAAATTGAAAAGCCCAACTAGATCAAAAATCTTTCTATTGTAGAATATTGCCTGATGACAAATATTCTTAGTCATTATCTTATGAACATCAAACTCACCTGCATATTTGTCGCCATAAAAATGAGAGTTTACGTTTCCATACATTAAATGTGCCTTCATTTTAGAGTCAGAAATATATTCACTGAACTTAAGGAGAACATAATTGTCTAATAAGTAGTCATCACTTCCTAAGAAATATATCCACTCACCATTCGCTTCTTTTATACCATTATTCATCGCGTCGTAAACACCAGAATCTTTTCTCGAAATGCAATTGATCATCAAGCCACCTTTCGAAAATCTGTTGACTATGTCAAGAGTTTTGTCATTTGAAACATTATCAATAACGATAACTTCGAAATTGGTAAATGACTGTATTTTAATGCTATTTAGGCATCTTTCTAAACATTCCGCCGAATTATAAGTGGGAATTACTATAGAGACTAAAATTCTTTCCATATCAAATGAACCAAAAATCTTTATCAACCAAGATTGCATTTAGATTCGTATTTGCATATTCGTAATAATTTTGACTTGTTATATAATCGATCAAATCTCTTCTTCTTTTACCAGCACCAATTTTGGAATATTCAGCTGCTTCCACACACATCACTTTGGGCCGATGAATTGAAAATCTAATTGATTTCAAAATTTCTAAATCCATTCCTTCGGCATCCAATGTTAAAAAGTCTGGAAAATCATCTTTCCAATATTTAGACAACACATGTTCAACAGTCAGAACTTTTATTTTGATAACTTCTTCAACCTTATATTTTCCGGTTGAAGTAATTACTTCAATTTCTTTTTTTGAAAATGAACTCAAGGTGTGATCATTAACTATATAAAATATAAGCTCTTCTTCAGTTGAACCAATACCAAGATTCAGATTTTTATCTTCGGGACGGTATTTGTTCAATGCATTTATTAGTTTGGGATTTGCCTCAATATTTATTCCCCTGCATCCTTTTTCATAAAACAGAGCAGTGTTGTTTAAATAAAAGGGATCATTTGCACCGATGTCAATATAAGATGGCAGTTCAATTCCTCTCAATCTAAAAATGTATTCTACAATTAGATCTTCACCACATTGAGAAAAAGACGATTTTGATCTACTTAAAATCTCTTGCTTTCTCTTTACATTTCCATCTTTCCGTTTAAAGATCATTTTTATCTAAAGTTGGCTTTTATATTAAAGTGTTGATCCTATCTTTTTATTATTTTGGTTGATTGCCTTTGCTAAGAGGTATTATTGTATCAACTTGGTGTATTAAAATTTCAAATAGAAATCTAACTATGTTTCACATTTTCTTATTATGCGATAAACAATGCATCTGCCCAAGCTAATAGTCCTGAGGAAGTGTAGTTCATATTGTAAAATTTAACCAATTTGTATCCAAAGCTTCTCATGAGAATCTCAATTTCTGAAAATCGTTTCTCATTTTCGTAAATTTCAACAAACTCCGTTTCAGCATAAATTCTTTTTGGAATTTTTGCATTAAGAATTGACTTCGCACCTTCTAAAATTTCAAACGTATTTCCTTGAGCATCAATCTTTAAAAAATCTATTGATGATATTTTCTTACTAAAAACATATTGGTCTAACGTACTTACAAATACTTTGATATATCCAATATTCTTTGTTAAATGATCTAGACTTTTATCTCCAACTATAACACTTTTATGTAAAGAGTTCGTCTCCTCATTATAATTAAAAAAAAACTCAGAGGTGCCAGGAAAATTTGACAAAGCCATATTATTTAGCTTTATCTGCTCTGAACTCGAATACTTTTGTTTTAGTATCTCAAACGACTTAGGGAAAGGCTCGAACGCATGAATACTAGCATTTGGTGTCAACTGTAAAATCTTTGAAATTGTATTACCATGATGTGCACCAATATCAAACACAGTTGTAAAAGATGAAAAATTCAATCTCGAATCGGAGAAAATGTCTGTATTTTCTTTTAAGAATTTGTTTTCTCGAGGTCGAAAAAAAAATTTATTGAATCGCATATTGCTCTATTGGTAATTGAACATATCCTAAATTCCACATCTGGTTCAACTTACGATCGTCATCTTCCGAATTTAGCACCTCAAAACTTAGGCAATCGTCACATCTATCAAAATACTTAACGTTAGGAACTGTAACGTCAATGCTAACGTTATATTCTCCAACTGCCAACAACTTGGCATCCAAAAAAAATGAGATGCGATTTTCACCTACTTTCAAATGCACCAAATCTTCATAATTTAAGGTGCCTATTGAAGAAAAAGCAACAGGTATAGAAATTGTAGAACTAATGCGCAAATCGATTGAAACTTTGCAAGTGCTTTTGCTAACTACAATTAGGTCAAAATAAACAAGCCCGTTCTCCAATGTTATTCTATTGTCAACGCTAGCTTGTTTTACAAATACATCATTATTAAGTTTAAGGTCAGTAGCAAAATATTCAAGTTTCTTTGCCTTTGATAAGTATGTTTTTAGAACTTTTTCTGTTTGATCTTGAACAATCAGTTTTCCCTGTTCCAAGTAAATACATTTTAAACACAACTTTTGTATTGCATTTAAATTGTGACTCACAAATAAAATTGTTCGTCCGTCGTTAACACTTACGTCTTGCATTCGTCCGAGACATTTCTTTTGAAATTCAATATCTCCAACGGCTAGCACTTCATCCACTATTAAAATTTCCGGCTCTAAAAAAGCTGCCACTGCAAAGGCCAGCCTCACGTACATACCACTACTATATCGCTTCACAGGCGTATCGATGTAACGTTCAACACCTGCAAAGTCCACGATCTCATCAAACTTCCTGTTGATCTCCGCTCTTGACATTCCAAGGATGGCGCCGTTCAGGTAAACGTTTTCCCGTCCTGTTAGTTCCGGGTGAAAGCCGGTTCCTACCTCCAGAAGACTCGCAATTCTACCCTTCATCCGCAGCTTTCCTGTGGTTGGTGCCGTTGTACGGCTCAGGATTTTCAACAGGGTGCTTTTCCCGGCACCATTCCGCCCGATAATGCCCAAAACTTCGCCTTGTTTTACTTCGAAATTAACGTCCTGCAGGGCCCATATGTACTCGCTGACCCCTCTCTTTGTGCGGTCGTTTGTTTCGCCAATTTTCAGGTAAGGGTCTTCTTTGCCACGCACCTTGTGCCACCACCGGTTCAGGTCATGGTTGATAGAGCCGGAGCTAACAGCCCCCAGCCGGTATTGCTTGGAAAGATTGTCAACCTTTATTACAGTTTTGGCCATTGGCAACGAATTTTATTGCTGTTTGCTCGCCTTGAATTGTTTTGCTATTCTTCTTCTTTTTTGATCTTCCGGATGGCAAAGCTGGGGCTTTCGGCCACATTGATGGTAACATACACCAACTCCCAGTCTTCTTTGACACAGAATTCGTGTACCGCTTCAATGACCCCATACCGCACATTGCCCACCCAGTTACCTATACTGTAATCGTGGCCAGCAATGATGCCATACGGTTTAACTTTCAATTTTAAAATAGCCAGTTCGGCTGCCGTTACAATATAAGAATGATCGGTATCCAGGTATACCCAATCAAAATAATGATCGGGGAACTGCTTTAATACTTCAGTTGAATAACCAACATTTACCTCAATCCGGCCGCCTTCTATCTCTGCTCCGAATTTTTCCGCTACCTCTAATTTTAAACCATCGTGATAACGTTCCGGGTTTCCCCAAGCATCAATAAGGTGCAACTTTGCCGGTTCTGCGATGTCTATAATTCGTTGCGAAAATCCACCCCGGTTCACGCCCAGTTCGGAAACAGTCCCGTCTTTGGTCATTCGATGCAATAAGGCTTCGCGATCGGTGAGCACCTCCAGGTTCCTGATGTGCCGCTGTTCCAGGTTGTACCGCGGAATACGGCCATCAACCGCCGCTCTTTCAGCCCTTTCTTCCTGCAGGAAATCACTGTATTCTCTGAAATGCAGGGAGCCTTTTACGAATTGCCGGACCTTTTTTTTAAAAGCAGATGGAAATACGGATCTGATCATACAGGTTCTCGGATTGTGTCCAATTGTTTGATAAAAGAGTTTCAGTAGTAATGGCTCTTGAAAAGCCTGATTTTCTTACACAGTATCCATAAAGGTTCTTTCTACCTTGTTGAAAAGGAGAATACCGGTAATAAGTAGTACGAACATAACGGCAATACTATATCCTAAGGAAGCAAGCTGAAAGTCTTTTGATGCAAATAAAGCATAACGAAAGCCTTCCACCACCGGGGAAAGTGGGTTCCATGCGATCCAGGCTGCAAAGGTTTTTGTTTTCAGGAAGGAAAGTGGATAAGCGATGGGCGTCATATACATCATCAATTGTACTGCAAAACCAATGAGCACTTGCATATCACGGTATTTTGTAGTTAATGACGATATGATGATACCCAGGCCAAGCCCCATCCCTGCCATCATGAGAACAAGAACAGGGATGAGTAGCCAACTCCAGCCGAAATGAAAATTATCCCCTTGGATGGCAAAGGCAATGATTACTCCAATTAAGAGAAGTAACTGGATTCCAAACCGAGCCATGTTGCCCAACACGATGCTTAAAGGCATAATCAGGCGAGGAAAATATACTTTTCCAAAGATGCCTGAGTTGGACAAAAAAGTATTACTGGTAGCCAGAAAGCAGGCACTGAAGTAATTCCAGATGGTAATGCCGCTCATATAAAAAAGCACGGGTTGTATCCCGTCTGTTGGGAAATTGGCCATGGCCTTAAAAAGCACCAGGAAGACAGCCGTGGTGAAGACCGGCTGGATAAAATGCCAAAGGGGTCCAAGGATCGTTTGCTTGTACTGGGCTGTGAGGTCCCGCTTTACAAAAAGCAAGAGCAGGTCGCGGTATTGCCAGACCTCTTTCAGATTCAAGGAAAATAGACCCCCTTTGGGTTCGATCACGAGGTCCCAGTCTTCGGGTTCCGGCGTTTGCGGCAAGGTTGGCTCCGGAATGGACTTCAGGCCTTTGGATTCAGGCAGTTTTGCTATTTCGGTGGTTGTGTTCAAGTTGATCAGTGGTTTATTGGGGTGAACCCACCCCTCGGTCCTTTATTCTTTGTCTTTCCGCCATTGCTCCCCTCCGGGGAGGAGATTGTCGCCGCAGGTCGGTTTGTGGGGCTTTGTCGTGAATTGTTTTTTTATACGAAACCAAGTAGGCACCCAATCATGGAGGGTTAAAAACCATTTTTTTCTACTACTTTTTCTACCAGTTCCTGCCTTCGTGTCCATGGGACTTGCTTTTTCTTTTCACCCGGTTGCAGAAAAGGTTCGATCGCCTTCCAGAGGGCCCTTTTGTAAACCGGGAAACCAAAGCGGCCCAGGACGGTCTCGAGGCCCGGCACGGCAGCCTTCCCTTTGCGAAGGGCCAACCGTAGAGCTTCCCGGATCTCGCCGGGATCATCGGGGTTCACGAGGGCGCCCAGCTTTCCGCCATCGAGGGCATCCACGGAGCCATCCACCCGCCCGGCAATCACCGGGAGGCCGTAATAAAGGGCTTCGATGAATACGATCCCAAAACCTTCCTTGCGGCTGGGCATTACGTAAATGTCGGCAATGGAAAAATGTTCGGCCAGCTCTTCGTCCGGGACAAAGCCGGTGAAGATCACTTCTCCCTGCAGGCCCTGCTGGGCGATAAGGCGGTCGAGGCGGGCCTTTTCATCCTCATCGTATTTGCCCAGCAAGAGGTAGCGAAGGGAAGGGCCCCCTTTTTTCAGCGACCGCAGAGCCATGATCACATCGTCATAGCCTTTGTACCAGTCTTTTTCGGAAAGACGGGTGAGGGTGAGCAGCACCCGGGCGTCCGTCGCCAGGCCGTATTTCTCCCGCAGGCGCACCGAGCCTTTTGCTACCGGCGGTGGCAGGTGGGGATCCAGGCCGTTGTTCAGCACCCGCATCTTCTCCTCCTCCAGGCCATAAAGCTCCTGCATTTTCCGGCTGGTAAATTCACTGACAGGCAGCACCTGGTCGCAGGACCGGAGCATGCGCCGCTTCCAGGCGGGTACCGGGTCCCAGACCTCGATGCCATGGCCCAGGAGAACGAGCTTTGTGCCCGGAGAGGTCTTTTTGATGGCATAGCCCACCGACAGCAGGTTTACGTGGCTGAGCAGCACCAAGGCGGCGCCCCGGCCCTCGCGGATGCTCCGGAGCACAAAGGCCACGCGGCGGCCCCCAAAGCCCCTGAACACGGGGGCGGGAAAATATTTTTCCTGTACCTCTCCATCCCTATCGTGAAGGGAAAACACCCGGAGGGCAGCCCCCTTTTCCCCGGCTTCATCATAGAGGGCTTTGCCCGCCATGCGGGAGACCTTTTCGATGCCGCCCGTGGCAGAAAACACCTTAAGCGTTAAGAAAAGAATGCGGTTTGGCATACTGGTGGGTTCGTAAAATAAGGATGCACATGAGTCCCGACCAATGGAGGCCGCCCCGGTCGAACTGCTGCATGAGCTGCACGGAAGAGCGGCTGCCCCCGGCCACCCGGGAACGGACCCATTCGTCTTCCTTCAGCCATTCGGCAAAAGGAAAGGAAAAGCCCATTTTTTTGCGGTCCCAAACCTCGCGGGGCAGGGTAGTGCGAAAGGCATCCACGAGCAACTGTTTGGTCTGGGGTCCCCCGTATTTTAAAGAGGAGCGGATGCGCATGGCGAGCTTCATGAAGTCCCGGTCGAGAAGAGGCACCCTGACTTCCACCCCATGCGCCATGCTCATGACATCGGTATCGCGAAGCAGCTGGTTTTGCATGTAGAGGTTCAGCTCCATCCAGCTGGCCCTGTTTTCCGCTGTCAGGTGGGTCAAATCGGGCAGGGCCGGTTCGGTTTCCAGCCGGTCCCAAACCTCTTCTTCCGCCAGGTCGAGGTAGCGGGCAATGGTCAGCGGGCTGAAAAAGCCCCGTAAAAAAAGGTATTGCCCGGCCAGTCCCGGGATGCCCAGGTAGGCCAGCCGACGCAGTTTTTTATCCGTTGCATAGCGGAAGCTTTTTAGGGCCGACCCGGCCGTTTGCTGAAGCCAGGAAGCCGTGCGGATGCGGCGGAAGGAAGGGTAGCCGCCAAACAGCTCGTCGCCTCCAACGCCTGACAACACAGCCTTCAGGCCGATCTGTCGTGCAAAGCGGGAAATAAACCAGGTATTGATGCCGTCCGAACCGGGAAGGTCCATGGCTTCCAGTACGTCGGGCAGGTGGTAATGAAATTCTTC
This sequence comes from Flavisolibacter longurius, assembly GCA_014163555.1. Taxonomy (GTDB): domain Bacteria; phylum Bacteroidota; class Bacteroidia; order Chitinophagales; family Chitinophagaceae; genus Flavisolibacter. The sequence continues at coordinate 93,402 of JACJGO010000007.1, read as the reverse complement.
TTTTGTCAGCCGGTACTGGTGGTGCGTTGAACCGAGTTTTTGTTGCACCCGGTCCTGGAAGGCCCGTTCCGAATAAGCTTTTTCGGTAAAATCGATGGAAAGGGTGTTCAGGGCCGGGCCTTTGGTTTCCCCTGCCAGCAGGGCGATGATAGAAGAATCGACGCCGCCGCTCAGCAGGACCCCGATCGGTGCATCGGCCAGGAGGTGCCGGGTTACCGCTTCCCGCAGGCCGCTGCCCACCTGTTGCAGGACGTCACGACGGTTTTCTTCTTTTTCCACAAAATTGCGGGCATCAAAGATTGCCGTTTGAACGGTGCCATTCTGGGTGTTGTAGGAAAGAAAGCTTCCTTTGGGCAGGGGCCGAACCCCTTTCAAGGTCGTCACCGGTTCGGGCAGGTGCCCGTAGGCCATCAGGTAAACGGGCCAATGCGGGTTTTCCGCCGGGGCTTCCGGGAGCTGGTAAAACGCTCTCACCTCGGACGCAAACACAAGCCCTCCCCTGTTCAGGCGGTAATAAAGGGGCTTGATGCCCATGCCGTCCCGCACCAGGAAAACACGGGCCTCCTGCCGGTCAAAAAGGGTAAAGGCAAACATACCGTTGAACCGGCCAAATGCCGCCGTTCCCCAGGCAGCATATGCCGCCAGGATCACTTCCGTATCGCTGGTCGAGCGGAAAGGCAAGCCCTTTTCTTCCAGTTCTTCTTTTAACTCCCTGTAGTTATACAGTTCGCCGTTGTAGGTGATGGTGTATCGCCTGTTCAGGTAGTGCATGGGCTGGTGGCCGGTCGCTTCAAGGTCGAGCAGGGCCAGGCGCCGGTGGCCCAACACCAGGTGGTGATCAGGGTCTTCGTAGATGCCTTCACTATCCGGCCCGCCATGCTGCAGGGCATAGCACATGGCCCGAACGGTTTGTTGGCGTTCTTCCTGGGAAAGGTGGCGGGATACTATGCCGGCGATTCTACACATTTTTTTTAATTAGGCAAGAGGCAGGGAGGTAAGAGGCAAAGAGAATTTTTTTTTTTGCCCACCTGCTTATTTCATCACTTGATTTTTGCAATCAGGGAATAAAGCATTTTGTCCAGTTCATTCGTTTTTTCAAAGAATGTGTCGAATTGTTCTTTCTGAATGTAATTCAGGCGGAATGCTATTTCAATTTGTGTCTGCAGCTCAAATAATGAGCCGACGGCGATTTGTAAAAATCGTTTATAGTCTGCCGTTGAATGCCGCCCATAGCCTTCAGCAATATTGCTTGGTATGGAAACAGCACACCGGCGCATCTGGCTGGTGAGTCCATATATCTCAGTGGACGGGAAAACCGCGAAATCGTATACACATCTGTAACAAAGCGCATTGCCTTCTGCCAAACCAGTAAATCCCGATAACTGTTACCAGGTGTCATTTCGTTCTTCCTTGTTGCCTTGTTGCCTCGTTGCCTTTATGCCTCTCAGCCTTCTCTTCTATCGGTTCCAGGTTCTTTTTTTCAAAAACGGCGGAGAGCTGGATGCCCATGGACTCGATCTTTACGACGGCCCGGTTGCCCTGGAGTTCCACCACCGTGCCTTCATAGTTCATGAGGATACCCGCTTTGATCTTTACCCGGGTTTCCAGTGCCAGTTTGTATTCCGTAACCGTCACATCGGTAAACTGGTTCAAAAAGCGTTTGATGGTTTCAATTTCGCTGTGCTGGATGACACCGGGTTTACCATTCCAGTAGACATAGTTCAGGATCCCATCGATCTCGCGGATCTTCCATTTGTCTTCCTCCGCCACCTGCACAAAAACATAGCCTTTAAACAGGGGTTCGTGTACGGTTTTTTTCCTGTCGCTCCACTGCCGCACAACGCGGTTCAGGGGGCAATAGGCTTCGTAGCCCTTTGCTTCCAGCTTTTGGGCGATCTTTTTTTCCCAGCGGGGGCGGGTGTAGACGGCGTACCAGTGGTGATCCTGTTCTGACATGGCAAAGCTTCGCTGTCCCTCAGTCACACCCGATTGTGTGGCTGAAGGTGGGTTTTGAACGTCAAACGACAAACGTGAGACGTGAAATAGGTTCCGGCCACCTAAATGGACCCGACCTGTTTTGTATTACCTATAACCGGGTTTTTAACCCGTTTCCCTTCTTCTTTTCTTTGTCTTCGGCAGGCTCCGACTGACAAGGTCTTCTGCAACCCTTCGGCACCATTCGACAGGCTCAGGATTATACACTTCCTCATTCACATACCCTTTTCCCCTACCCTTTTATCCAACCGAACACCTGCTACGGAGCCACTCCTCCCCCCGTTGGGGGGATCGAGGGGGGCCACCCAACAACCTAATAACTCAATAACTCCTTCTCCCCATCCTTAACCTTAACCTCAACCTCATTCTTACATTACCAAACCTTAAGCGACCGGATCTTCCTCGCAATGCGCCGCGGGATGGCCCGGATACCATCCTTTTTCTTTGGTTTATCATCCAGGTAGTAGCCGCTGTTGCCGTAGCCATAGCCGTAGCCATACCCATAGCCGTAACCATAGCCGTAGCCGTAGTTATAGCCATCGTCGCCATAGCCGCTACCATAGTAGGCAAAGCCCCGGCGCTTCAGCCCGTTGAATACAATCGTCAGGTTGTTGAACTTGTCCTGTTTGTACATATCGTTGATCAGCTTGAGGTAAACCTTGGGGGTTACATCGTGGCGGATCATATAAATGGTCACATCGGCAAAATCCTTCAGCAGGAAAGCATCCGTTACCGGCCCGATTGGCGCTGTATCGATGATCACGTAATCAAATTCTGCTTTTACCTCCTTCATCAGGTCGGCAAACCGTTCCCGCAGCAACAACTCCGATGGGTTGGGCGGGATGGTGCCCGCCGGGATGACAAAGAGGTTGGCAAACTCGGTGGGCCTGGCGATTTCTTCCAGGGTCGCCTGCCCGATCACATAATTGGTGATACCGGGAGAGCGTTCCACCCCCAGGTGCTTGCTGATCTTGGGTTTGCGCAGGTCGATCTCCATCAAGGCCACTCGCTTTCCGGTGAGGGTAAAGGAAATGGCCAGGTTGATGGCTGTAAAACTTTTTCCTTCGCCGGAAACACTGGACGTCAGCAGAACGGCATTGGTCTCTTCGGAAACCCCCATAAAGGCCAGGTTGGTGCGCAGGGAGCGGAACTGCTCTGCAATCGCTGAGCGTTTGCCGTCACGCACTACCACCGGAGCGGAATTGTGCAATTGGAGAAGCTCGGCAATCACGGGGATGCTCACCCTGGCTTCGATCTCCTGCCGGAACAGTACTTTGCGGTTGAGCTGTTCCCGCGTGGCAATAAAGCCGGCGGCCAGCAGGAGGCCAACCAACAAACCGGTGATATAATAATTTTTGGGGATAGGACTGATGGGTCCTCCGACCGAGGCCTTTTCAATCACCCGCAGATCAGCGATCGTGGAAGCCGAGTTCAGGGCGGTTTCCTCGCGTTTCTGGAGGAGGTAGGTAAAAATGTTATTCTTAATGGACTGCTGCCGGCTGATGTTCACCAGGCCGATCTCTTTTTGGGGTACAGCCTTCAGCAGGCTGTTGCTTTCGTTGATACGGTTATTGATGGCCGAACGGGCGGTCAGCAGGTTGGTGCGGATGGTAGCGATGTTGTCGCGGATGGTTTCCTTTAACCGCCGTACGGTTTCTTCGGCCGTTACCACCGGGTCGCTCTGCACCCCACCGGCCAGCAAGGCTTTTTCCAGCACTGCCTCGGCTTCGTATAGCCGGGGAAGCAGACCTGCCAGTGTCGGATCATTTACGAGGAGCAGGGAAGGCAGGGTGCTTTTTTTGCCACCCCGGCTGCTGATGTAATCCGAGACAGAAGCCAGTACTTCCAGCTGGACATCGATCTCTCCTTTTCTCAGATCGAAGCTCTGTACATTCCCAAGATAGGTCTGTGCCTGAGAGCCCAGGTCATAAATATTGTTGGATGTTTTGTAATCCCTTACGTCCCGCTCCACGCTGTCGAGCTGGCCGATCACCATCGCCAGGCGGTCTTCAATAAAGGCCAGGGTTTTGGCCGCCATCTGGTTTTTGTCTTCAATGGTGTATTCGTTATAAACCGTAAAGAGCATATTCAGCACGTCCCGCCCTTTTTCGGGTACCTGGGTCTGCATTTTTACATCCAGTACCGTTGACTGGGTGGAAATAGGTGCTGCACTTACCGCGCCGATCAATCCCCCGGCGGCACCTTCCACGTTGCGGAATTCCACAAAAAAGTTTTTCCCGTTGATCGCCGTACGATTGTATCCCTTTGTGGGCACGATCCGGTAAACAGTACCGGCGATCGTCAGGGTGCTGTCGAAGCGATAAAGCTTTTCATTCAGGACAATCCCCCCTCTTTCCCAGTCCACATCAAAGGAGTACCGGCCACCCCATGTAATAGAATCTTCGTTCAGCGCAACAAAACTGACCGGTGCGTTGGCGGCATACAGTTCCTCTGTGCGTACCCGTCCCTGGCTGTAAATGCTGGCATAAATGTTCAGCCGCCGCACCACTTCCTGCATGACGCTGGAGGAACGAAGCACCACGATCTCATTCTCAACAATCTTTTTTTCGCCGAAGATGTTCAGGGCGTCCAGCACTTTGGATTCCGAGCCGCCGCGATTGGGATCTTTGAGCAAAACCCGGCCGTAGGCCATGTAAATCCGCGGCTGGGCCCGGAGGTAAACATAAGCAACACACATAGACATGCTCACCGTGATAAGAAACAGGGGCCAGAAGGGCAGGTAGCGGTGGATCAACTGGATGATCATGTTGGTCTCCGTGCGTTCCTTGAAGAACTGGTCGCTCTGATTATTCTGGATCTGCTCGTTCATGGTTAGGTTAGCGTATGCGGCTGATGATCAGTGATAAAATAGAGATACCTGAAATTATATAAGAGAACACCTGCGTGGGGCCTATCTTTTCTTTTTTCGTCTCCGGTTCCACATAAACCACATCTTCATTTTGCAGGTAGAAATAGGGCGAGGTGAATACTGAATGATCGAGAAGATTCAGGAAGTGAAACACCTTGCCCTCGTCTGTTTGCCTGATCACCAGGACCTTGTCCCGTTTGCTGTTTTCAGCCAGGTCACCGCTCTGCCCGATGGCTTCCAGTACCGTCACCCCTTCGGCCGAAAGCGGAATTACGCCCGGATTGCCAACTGCACCTAAAACCGTCGCCCGGTGGTTGGCAAAACGCACCGTGACAACCGGGTCTTTTAAATAAGGCGTTAGCTCCTGCCGTAACTTATCCTGTAAAGCAGCCTTGTTCATACCGGCGACTTTTATCGATCCCAATTTATAGAGTTCGATGTTTCCCAGTTTGTCAACCAGATAACCCCCGTTGCTACCTTCCCCGGCCGGTGCTGTATTGAAGGAGGCGGAAAGTTCGGACGAAGCACTGGCGATGGCGATGGAAAGGATATCACCGGGCTTTATGGCCAGGTCAAAATTGCGTGTTGTCGTATTGCGTAGAACTGTATCCTTTGAGAGGGTTTGAAAGTAAGCCGTGTTTTTCACCGGCTGGCAGCCCAACAGGCCATTCAGTGCAGCCATGCACAGCAGAAAAGCAGGTAGTAGTGGCCAGGCTTTTAACATAGGTATTTCGTCTGGACCCGATTTTTTTAGGGTTTACACTTAAAAACGGGTTTTTAAAATTAGTATTGTTTACCTAACAGCAAAATTAAAATTTTATAAAAAGCTGCCAAGAGTCGGTCAGTTCCAACAGTTTGTCTTTAAAGCTGGCAGGACGGGTTGGAAAACGTTAGGGTTTGCCATTGCGATCTGTGGTTCAGGGCTTCGGTTATCCTATTAATAGACAGCCTTTGTCTTCCGCGGCATAACAGCAAAAGCATTTTGGTCTTTCTGCTGCTAAAATTCAATTTCACCGTTTTCTGAAGAATACCTTTATGCTTTCCCTGACGACATTTCCTCACCGTTCACTGCCGATCCTTCCCCTTTACTTTGCTACCACCAATTGCATTCTCTCCTTTTTGCCGCCAGCATCGGTGAGTTCCAGCAGGTAGGTTCCGCTGGCCAATGCCTGTACGGAAACGGGGTAAACGGCACTGTTCCCCGCGTGTTGTATGTCCCTGATTGCCACCACCTGGCCAGCGGGTGAATACATGGTCAGTGTATACACAGCTTTTGGTTTCGCACCCATCTGCAGATTTACTGTTTTGCCCTGAACCGGGTTTGGATAAAGAGAAACGGTTCCTGCAGGTTGCCCGCTTTGCACCCTCACAATATCAGAGTAATGAAAGGCACCCGAATGCTCCCGGATTTTGAGCCGGTAATAGGCCATCGCGATGGGGTTCCTGTCGCTTTCCCCATAGACCTGAGCGCCAACTGCACCACGGGCCGCCTGTGTCAGCACCGGTGTAAATTCACCCATCTCGCCTTTTCTTTCTACTGTGTAATCCCGTACGGCCCCCTCTTCTTCTACTTTCCATTCCAGGCTCACGGCTTTCGTTCCCTGCTGCGCTGTAAACGAAACAAGCTTTACCGGGAGCACCTGATGTTTTTTAAAACGGATGACAAACCGAAGAGGTGCCTTGCTTCCGGCATCGGCATTGACCTCGAAAGAATAAACGGTTTCAGGACCTGCTCCCAGGGCTGTTTCTGTACCCCGGTACCGGTCGAAGAGTACGGCCTGCACACCCTGGGGCAGGCGGTTGTTGCCCAGTTCAAGGGTGTACGACCGGGCCGCCAGGTTCCAGAAACGAAGCTGGATGGAATCCCCGGCCTGGGCCAGGCTGCTGCTGGCAACAATCATGTCTTTTCCACCCTTCCAAATTGTCAGGTTCTCCCCTGTATTGACAGCTTTGTTAAGGTTAATGTTTTGACCTTCCCCAAACCGAGCGGACACACCATCCAACAGGGTTTTTTCGCCATTGAGCTGGGCAAAAAGATTGACCCGGACCTTTGCGGCCGTAGGGCCTGCCTGGCGGAAAAGAGCTAATGTCGGACGATTATTATCCTTGTGCATTTCTTTCAGCAGGATTGCATTGCCGGCAGCCGCACCTGGGGCCGGCACCACAAAAAACCCTTCACCAGAACCAATAACTGGTTGGGTAGAACTGCCACTGACGGATGGTACGGGCTCATAGCCACCTTCTCCATCGGGAAGCATCAGTACATAACCGCCCATATTGCTGCCGAGGCTTGCCTGCCAGGTCCAGTACCACGGTTGAATCTTTGTGCTGTTATCAGCGTATAGTTTCTGGAAATTGATGGGAGAAGCATAAGGGTTGCCGATCAGGGTATGGCTTTGCGTATTGGAAACCGGAATGGTATAAGCCGTTTCCTGCTTCAGGGGCCCTTTGGCGCGAAGAAGGGCACTGCCTGCCGCGGTACCGGTAGAGACCGAGCGGTCGCCCCGTATATACACGAGGTAGGCTTCGTGGCTGGAAAAACCAGCGGTAACGGTATTGTCTACCGGCGCAAAGGTAGCGTCGATATTGCTGGAGGCGGAAGATGAACCCACATATTTGCGTACAGAAGCGCCGCCCCCGGCGATTGCCGGCCAAAAATCAAACCCTTTTGAAGCGGCATTAGTGGCTGTCCCTTGCTGCTGACCGGTAATCAGGGTACCATTGCCGCTTGTTTCGGTCGTAACACCATTCCAGGTGCGGCCTTCCTGCCAGGCCTGGTTAATGCTAACGCCTTTAACGGGCGCCGTAACCAGCCGGTAACGGCGGCTGCTGTGCTGCGGAATAAACCGTTCTACCACAACATTGCCGGTAATTGCATTACCCGCATTTACACCATTGTTTGTGATATCCGCTATTCTGGCCGTAACGGAGGCCGATGAGGCCAGCGTCAGGTGATGATTGGTTGTAAAAATTCTATTGTTTACTTCACCGAAGGAAAGTGTTCCGGTAAGATTGAGTGGGCCGTTCAGACTTACGTTGTTGCTAATTACCAGATTCTTTACGGTGTTGTTAGCAAACGTATTGGCTGCAATGGTCTGCGCTGTACTGCCGCTGTATTCAATGGTTCCGTTGTCGGCCGTGAACACCCCACTGTTGCTAACGGCACCGAAAATTTGTAACCTGCCATCTACGGTAAGGAAACCGCCAAGGGCCCCCGCCTGGATGGTAAGGTTCCGCACTTCTCCGCTAACCGCCGGCTTGATGGTAGGAAAACCATCCATGATATCAGCTGGAATGATGGCATCGATGGTGCGGGTAGGCACACCACAGCTCCAGTTCGCCGACACTTCCCAGGCTGTGCCATTGCCGGTGTTTGCTCCCGGGACGGGGCCTTGCCAGGTGGTAGATGTCGGTGTTGTATTCGCACTCATTATTGCATCATTTGACCGAACAGACCCGCAGCTCCCGGTAACCATTACGTAGTAGGTGCCGGCTTCTGAGGCAGAGGTAAAACTGCGTGTTAGGGTTGTCCCGGTTTCACCGGTCAGCAGCACCCCGTTCTTATACCATTGATAAGAAGTCCCATACAGTGCTGAAACGGCCAGTTGAAAATTACTATTGATACATATGGATTTAGAAGCCGGTTGCGTCGCTATCACCGGCTGAGCGGAAACAGCCAGCATGGTGCCCCCGCTGTAATTGATCGGGCAGGCTGAAGGCCCGCCAAACACCGCCCGGTAACGGTAGCCATTCAGCCCAACCGAGACATTGCTGATGGTCAGCGTGGTGGAGCTGGTCCCGTTTTTTGAAATGGAATATTGACCACCTGCCGCCAATGAGGTCCAGCTTGTCATGCCATTGGGGCTCACCTCCCAGGCAAGAGACGTTGCGTTGCTGACACCTACCGTCAACGTTACTGTAGAACCGGAACAAACGGTACGAGTGGCTTCCGGCTGGCTGGTGACTTTCGGACCGTCTACTGCTGTCAGTAACCCCTGCATGGTATTGGTACATCCGGTTACATCATCCTGACCGGTAACTTTATAGCTCCATTTTCCATCGGGTGTCTGTACAAATTCAAGGGTTCCACCCACCCCTTCTACCGTGAAGTTTTGTCCGGGAGGAGTATTGCCGCCCGGGTTGATGGCATTAAAGGTATAAGTAACACCCTCCTGCGAGCCACTTAAGGTGAAAGTAGCCGGTGTACCATTGGTACAAAAAGAACCGGTAGCGCCGTCGGGACCCGTCAGTGTAAAGGCAGTAGGAAGATCGTTTACAGTTACATTGGTGGTAGCTGATACGGTGGCGCAACCGGCAATTCCTGTCGCAGCGGTATAGGTAACCGTATATGTACCGGCTGTACTGGCCGCCAGATCGACCACTCCCGTACTGCTGTTCATCACGAGGCCGGCCGGTGCGGAATAGGTGCCGCCTGCTGTGCCCGTGCGGGTAGGCGTTGCTGTAGCTCCCGGGTCTTTGCAGAACGCAGCTTTTGGATAGCTGATTTCAACGGCCGGGCAGGCGTTGCCCTGAATTCTAAAATTATTGATGCGGAAGGTGGTATTTGTATTCTGTAAACCCCATAAATAGATCCGAAAATATAGGGATTGGCCGGCACCAACCAAAATGTTCGCATTGAGGGTAAAGCTAACACTTCCCATCGTCAATGCTTCGGTATTGCCAAGGTTCACCACGTTGTTACTAAAGGTAGACGACGTAGAATACTGAACCTGGTACCTCGCGTTGTTGGTGGGGGCTACATCCGAGACACTGAGGGTGCTGCTGATGCTACCCAGCGTGAAGGTAAAGCCGGCAGCAGGAGCTACGCTGAACTGAAGGTAGTCATCAGCCGCCTTTGCGGCAGACAGGCTGCTTGTGACCCCGTCTCTCACACCGTAAGCATTGCCTGTATAATTGGTGAAAACAAGCCCGGAACCCTTTGCCATATTGGTACTGTTGGTTAACAGGTTTCCAGTGATCGCCACATTGGATGTGCTGGTCAGGGACCAGGTAGCCGTAGCGTTTTGTCCGTTGGAAAAGAAAAATGAAAAAAGGGCAAAGGCCAGGAAGCCTGCTGCTTTTCGGAAAAAATTGCCTGTACAGATAAGAAAGAAAACGGGACTAAAAACAATACCGTTTGCACAAGCAGAAGGCATGTAAAATTTCTTCATAAGGTTTAGATAGGCACCGTGGGTGCAGTTTTCAATTGGGTGGTCTTACAGAGGAAGTGGCGTTAATCGATTCAGTCGGTATACCGCTCAGCAGGACAGCGACTGTTTGGTCAGGCGTTTCGTCGGAGGTTGGATAATACTTCGGAAAATACGGTCCGGTATACTGTTAGGCTTGAAACCGCGTGCAAGATAAAACGGATTTTTCCTACGTACAAGTACCCCTAGGAGTTATTCGGTGAAAACCCTTAGCGGACCGGTGAAGCCGGAAATTAGCATTGACAGGTTCGGATGAAAATGTGCGGTTGTGATTTGACTCTTGTGGTTTTTCATTCGTAGTTATACTTTCTATTTCCTTGGAAAAACCGGTGTGTGAAAGACGCATTGGCAGGCACTGAATGAAAAACCTACCAAGAAATATATGCAGGCCGGATCTGGAAAGGACGGATTCTTTTCCCTTATATAATATTGATTGACAAAATGTAACGATTGTCTTTCCTTGAATTGCCCACCTTCTCTTTCCTGTCTAATGTTGTGTGAATTGGGCTTCTTTTTATTGTTTTGGCCAAAAAAGGCCGGACAACAAACCACCTGAAATTATTTTCCGGTTTTGGTTTGCTGCCCGGCCCTTACGTAATTCTCCGCTCCTTAATGCGTAATCACCAACCGGATTTTTTCTTTCCGGTTATCGGGATGCCACACTTCCAGGGTGTAGGAACCACTTGCCAAATTGCCCACCGAAATCTCATAGATTCCCATGCCACCGTTGTGCTCAACCACCTGGCTGGCCACCTGCTGCCCTGTGGGTGCATACACGATTATATTGTACCGGCCCCTTGGCTTGGCGGTGAACTGCAGGCTGGCGGTCTGACCCGTAACCGGGTTGGGGTAAATGGTGAGACCGGAGGCTTGTTTCAATTCCACCGTTACTATATTGGAATAGCCAACAGCTCCTGTGACACCCGTCATTTTCACCCGGTACCGTGCCTGCATGGCCGCCTGCCCGTCGAGATGATCGTATTGCTGGGTTTCGGCACGGCGGCGGGAAGCCGTCTTGTTAATCGTTGTAAAGGCAGCACCATCGATTGATTTTTCCAGTTCATAATACGCAACGGTGAGGTCTTCGGCAGCCTGCCATTGCAGTTTGACACCATTTCTGTTTTCAATGCCTTCTAGGGTTACTACCGGCAGCGGTGCCACTTTGAATACAATGGCGAACCGCTGAGGATCTCTGGATGCCGCCTGCCCCGTTACCTGGAAGTCGTAGGTGGTGATGGCATCACCCGGTGTGATCAGGGTTTCGGTACCCAGAAACTTGTCTTCGAGGTAGGCCGCCACACCCGGAACGCTAAAATTGGCGCTCTTAATGCCCAAACGGTACCCTTTAACACTGGTATTCCAGAGTTTCAACTGCACCTTATCTCCTACCTGCGGAAGTGCATCCACCGATACGATCAGATCACGGCTATTTTTCCAAACCGACAGGTTCTCGCCGGATTGTAACATTTTACTGATCCCTGTTTTTTTATCCTCACTGGTAAATTCAGCCAGTACCCCATCCAGCAACACGGCTTCTCCTCCAATGCTTGCCGGCGTGTAGACATTTACAAAAAGCTTCTTAGGCTTCTCACCGGTTTCACGGAAAACGGAAATTTTAGAGTTGCCATCCGATTTGTGGGTTTGATGGATGGTCATGGTCGGGCTGGTTGGACTGGTGGCACGGATCACAAAGAAGCCCTGCCCGGAGCTGATGATTGGTTCCACTTTTGTGGCTGTCGTGGACTCATAAGGAATCATTTCGTACTCGTCGCTTCCCGCAGCTTGTGGCCTTATTACGGCATACCCACCCCAGGAAGCGGTTAGCACTGCCTGCCAGATCCAATAATAAGGCTGTATAGAGGGAATATTGGCCTTGTAAATTTTGCGGAAATCGAGCGGCGAGGCGTACGGGTTGCCAACGAGCGTATGGGAATTGGTTGCGTGGACTGTAAACTGGTGTTCCAGTTCTTCTTTCAAGGAACCCTTCGGCCGCAAAACGGTGTGATTGCTGGCAGTCCCAATATCCTTGAAGCGGTCGCCGCGAATATAAATCAGGTACGCCTGGTGATCGTTATAACCCGTTGTTTTTGTCGTTGTCACAGGTGTCCACCGTGCCTGACGCCAATCGGGATTGCCGGTATACGTATTAATCGATGCTGTTCCACCAGCAATGGCATCCCAGAAATCAAATCCGGCAGCATTGGCTGCGCTGGCAGTTGGATAGAGAGCCCCTCCTCCTGTGATCAGGGTGCCAAAACCCGTTGGCGGCGTAACCGGTGTGTTGGTGCCCAATAAAACATGGCTTCCGTTGTTCATCGTCATGCCCTCCTGCCAGGCTTTGTTGATGGTAACGTCTTTTACCGGAGCTGTTACTACCCGGAATTTGCGGCCCAGAGCGCCATCGATAAAACGCTCTACGGTGACCTGTCCATTGATTGCATTGTTCGATACCGTTCCGTTATTGGTCCGGTCGGTGACCATGGCACTCACCAGCGATGAAACAGATTTTAATGTGAGTATATCACCCGTCGCTAAGGTTCTGTTGCTGCCCCCGAACATAACTTTTCCGTAAACATCAACAGCCTTCGCGAACGAAACATTTCGGCTGATCCGGAGATGTTGGGTTTGTGTCGAACCCGTGCCGGCCAGCGTCTTCAGTTCAGAAGCAGGGTCATTGGAAGGATAAGAACCAAAATTAATATTGGAGACAAATTCAAGAGTACCCGTACTGGTAGTCCCCGTCAGATAAGCATCCAGGTTACCGTTATTGGTTACATTCCCCGCCATTTGGAGAAGACCATCCAGTGTTACTTTGGGCCCACCTGCATCAATGCGAAGGTCTCTTGTTTGACCAGGCAAAGCGGGATCGTTGTTGATGTAGGGATACTGATTATTAAAGGAAATGGGCACAATCGCATCCCGGTATAGGTTAGGGATACCACAGGTCCAGTTTTTTTCCAGGTGCCATTCGGTAGGGTCTTCCGTAGAAGAGACCCAGGTGGTGACATCTGTTGTGGAGCTGTTGATCGTAATCGGATCAGAATACAGCACCTCACTACAGGGTGCATTGCCGGTTACTTCCAGGTAATAGTTCCCGTTATCGGCAGCCGTAACGGAAGCGATTGTAAACGTCGGGCTGTTGGTACCAATTTTTGTATCGGCGGCTGGGTTACGGGTGGACCCTACCATTTTGAACCACTGGTATTTTATTACCCTCGATGGCACAGAAGCCAAAACGGTCATTTTTACTTCGGTCTGGTAACATGGCGTTACCGGCGCCTGCTGTGTGAGGGTCAGTGGCGGAATTACGGTTACCGGTACAATCTCACTTGTTGCCATCCCGCAAGCACCCGTAATAACAACATAATAGCTGGTCGTGCCTTCCGCTATCGGCGGTGTGAAGGAATTGCTGTTATTTCCGACTTTCGGATCGGTAGCCGGAGCAGGAACCTGGCCTGCCATTGTATACCACTGGTAAGATAGTCCCTTACCGAAAGCGTTAACTGTTAACGGTGTTGCACTATTGGTCAGACAGTAGTTTCTTGTTCCGGTGATGGTGCCCGAAATGACTGTTTCAGGGTCAACGATGATGGATGCCGTTTGTCCTGTGATGGTCCGTGCGCAGGTGGTTGATGAAGCATCCTGTACACTCACCAGTGTATAGGTGTAAGTACCTGCCGTTGCAGTGGATTGCGGCAATGTAACGCTGTTACTCGTACCCTGCGAGGTGATCGTTTTTGTTGCACCCGTTGGATCCGTGTAGGTAAATGTATAGGGGGCTGTTCCATTGGTACCGGTGAAGGTAACTGACGGGGCGGTAGCATTCTGGCAAACGGCAGCGCCGCCGCTGATGGTGGCCGTAGGCCTTGGATTTACCTTAATGACACGTGTCGTACTTTGTGCCTGCGAACACGTTGTGGACGAACTTTCGCTTACGCTTACCAGGTTATACGTAAAGGTGCCTGCTGTGGTGGTGGGCAGGGTAATGGTAACGCTGTTACCTGAGGAAGTCTTGATGGTTTGCGTAGCCCCATTTACGGTATAGGTAAACGTATAGGGAGCTGTGCCGGTGGCGCCGGTAAAGGTCAATGAAGGCGCAGGGCCGCCCTCGCAAACGTCCGTGGAGCTCACCGTCATGGTAGCCGTTGGTAAGGGTCTAACGTTCACGGTTACCGGCGTCATGCCACCCGGACAGCCGCTGATGGTGGTTGATAAGTTGTAGGTAGTTGTAGACGTTGGTGAAACCGTTACTGTTTTACCTTCAGAAGGCGGTAAACCGTTGGTGGGTACCCAGGCATAATGTACGTTGGGGCCCGGGCCAGGGATCTTCATTCCGTCGATCGCCCAGTTGCTGTTGTTGGCACCCTTATAGGTAAAACGGATCCGGAGACTGGTCTGGCCCAGGAAAGCGGATAAGTCGAGACTTAGCTTCTCCCAGCTGCTGGCAGGGGTACCAATGGACAATGGCCCCGTGTATTGTGCTAAGGTCGTGGTGTAGTTGACACCACCATCAGTCGAGAGCTCAATTGTGCCGCTGGCTCCTGCTGCAAACACAAGGGCCTGGTATAATTCAAAGGCAGCCGATGTCATGCCTACCGTACTGAAAACAGGCGATTCCAGGGTGGTGGTACCGGTGCCCGAAGCAATTGCAAATTTCCCGTCTGTTTGCAGGTTATCGTAGGTGGTGCCACCGTTGAACGGCGTTTTGGGACCATTGGTTTCACTCCAGGGGAAGGTACTGGCATTGTTCGCATCGGCAGGAAACTTGATTTCCTTTCCGTTGTCAGTTACCCGCCACCCGTCGGGGTTTGCCTGGTTAAATGTACCGTCTACATCTCCAGCAGTAAGGAAGCCGGGCGTTAGGGCGGTGAGTGTCGAGGTTTCCCCCAGGCAGATGGTGGCCGGCGAGGCACTGACTACCGGAGGGACCGGCCCGATAACACTGATCAGGGTTGTACTGGAATAAGCAACGCTGCAGGGACCGTTTTGTATAACAGCCCGGTAGAGTGTTGTTCTAGCAGACGTATACGGCTGTGTATTGGATGTATTGGTAATGTTTATCCAGTTCGCCCCGCCGTCGGTTGAGTATTGCCACATTTTGATGTCCCCTGTGTAACCGCTGACCGTCAGGTCGCCACCGGGTTCGGTGGAACAAAGGGAGACGGCAGCAGGTGTAATGCTTCCGCCTACCGAAACCGGAGTGACCGTGATTGTGCCGGTGGCGTTGATCGAACCGCAACCGCCAGTCAGCGAAATGCTATAGGCAAAGCTACCCGCTTGTGTGGGCGTACCGGAAATGGTGATGGTATTGGAAGCAAAGCTTGCCCTGACACCCGGTGGCAATCCATTGGCGCCGGCCACATTGTTGTTGGCAATGCCGGTAGCCCAGGTGGTGGTATGTGTAATCGCGGTCAGTGGTGTATTGATACATACGGTGGGGGCAGAAGAGGCTGCGGTAACCGTATTGGTCGGATTGATCGTGAGAGTAAATGTCACCGGTGCTCCTGCACACGAGATCCCGTTTGCTGTATTCACCGGTGTAACGATTATGGTTGCAATCACCGGTGCGTTTCCGGTGTTGATGGCAGTAAACGAAGGAATGCTGCCACTGCTGCCGGTGATGGTACCGCTTCCTGCCAGACCGATCGACGGCGTATTGTTTGTCCAGTTGTAGGATGTGGCGTTGCTGCCGGATATGTTGATGACGGTCGTTGGGCTGCTGTTGCAAACCGTTTGGTTAGTGATCGCATTGGCGGTTGGCATGGCATT
Organism: Flavisolibacter longurius; assembly: GCA_014163555.1. Taxonomy (GTDB): domain Bacteria; phylum Bacteroidota; class Bacteroidia; order Chitinophagales; family Chitinophagaceae; genus Flavisolibacter. Next base: position 77,562 of record JACJGO010000007.1, on the reverse strand, counting down.
GACAGTCACGGTTAAACTTTCGCCTGTAACGGCAGCGATACACTTTGTTGAAGAAGCATCCTGTACACTTACCAGCGTATAGCTAAAGGTGCCCACAACGTTGGTCGGTGCCGTTACCGTTGCCGTGCTGGTGCCATTGGCGGAGGTCACCACGAGATCTGCTCCGTTATTGATCTTGTAGGTAAAGGTATAAGGGGCGGTACCGCCGGCGCCGGTGAAGGTCACCAGTGGTGCCGTAGTGGCATCCTTACAAACCGCCGTTGTGCCACTGATGGTGGCCGTTGGCAACGGATTGATCGTCACCACAACCGGTGTGGCGGTTATCGTACGGGAGCACTGGGTGGAGGTGGCATCCTGTACACTTACCAGCGTATAGCTAAAGGTGCCCACAACGTTGGTCGGTGCCGTTACCGTTGCCGTGCTGGTGCCATTGGCGGAGGTCACCACGAGATCTGCTCCGTTATTGATCTTGTAGGTAAAGGTATAAGGGGCGGTACCGCCGGCGCCGGTGAAGGTCACCAGTGGTGCCGTAGTGGCATCCTTACAAACCGCCGTTGTGCCGCTGATGGTGGCCGTTGGCAACGGGTTAACTGTTACGGTAGTGGTCGTGCTATTGGTACAGCCGTTGGCATCGGCAGGGGAAGTGTATTGAATGGTTGCGATTCCGGCTGTTAGCCCCGACACCACTCCCGTCGCACTGACCACTGTTGCCTGCGCCGTATTCAGGCTGGACCAGCTACCACCCGCATTCGCATTGGCAAGTGTAATCGTACTGCCTACACAAACAGCCGGGGTGGCCGGCGTAATGCTGGCGATCGCTGGCAGGGCATTCACCGTCACAGTGAAGTTGACCGGCGCACTTTCGCAACCGGCGGCATTTTTCACGGTCAGGGTTCCCGTATAGGTACCCGCTGCTGTTCCTGCAGGAACAGCGATGGCTATCGGGCTTGCTGGTAAGGTTGCATTGCTGACAGGTGCAAAACTATTGGTAGGGGTCCCGCTCCATGTGATACTGTAGGTTGTTGGTGTAGCATAGGCAAAGCTGTATACCAGGGTTGTAGACTGGGCGGTCGCACTAAAGCAAACCGGCTTGGCCGCTGCTTCCATGGTTAAAAAAGGGTAAGGACTTACATTAACTGAAATAGGCTGGGAACTGGTACAACCGTTGTTATTGGTAATGGTAAGTACCCCGCTATAGATCCCCTCAAGCGTACCGGCTGGAATACGGATCGTATTGATTGTACCGGCGCCAGAAGCAAAGACGTAAGCTGCATTGGCTTGGTCAACCAGTCCGGCTGCATTGGCAGCATCACTCCAGTCAATGCTGTAAGAAGTTGGGCTGTTTGACGTAGAGGAATAACTTAATGATGTGATTTGATCGACATTCCTTCCACACACTGCCGTAACGGTAGATACGCCCGAAATCGTTGGCAGGGCGTTGACGGTGGTGGTGGTGGTGGCGGGTGTGGTAGCGGTACAGCCATCGCTGTTGGTATAGTTCACCCGTACGATTTTGGCACCGCCGCTGTTCCAACGCAGGGTAAGGGTATTGCTGGTGGTGCTGCCACCGGTGATGGTATAATCAGAAGCCGGCGCAGGCAAGGTCCAGGTATAATTGGACTGGCCGGCCTGGGTGGTGTAGGTAACCTCGCTGCCAGCACAAACCGGTGCACTGGGTGCGGCCGTAAAGCTCACCACCGGCAAGGGGTTCACTGTCACGGTCTGACTGGCCGTGCCCTTACAACCGTTGGCGTTGGTTACGGTTACCGTATAGGTGGTGGTAGCACCCGGGTTGACCGTAATGTTTTGTGAGGTCGCTGTGCTGCCGCCGCTCCACGCATACGATGAACCAGCGCTGGCCGTCAGTGTCACACCGCCGCCGGTACAAATGGTGGCATCCTGGGCCCCAACCAGTGGACTCTCGTTAATGCCGATGCTTACCGTAGGCAATGCGTTAACGGTCACCGTCTGCGTCCGGGTATTGGTACAGCCGTTGGCATCCGTCACCGTTACCAGGTAGTCGGTATTGGCGGTAGGGTCCACTGTTACTGACTGGGTAGTGGCAAAGGTAGTCGCACCCGTTACCCAGGCATAGGTGTAGGGCGCCAAAGAGCCACCGCCGTTACCGGTCAGTGTCACCTCGCCGCCGGTACAAATGGTGGCATCCTGGGCCCCAACCAGCGGGTTTTCATTGATCGTCAGCCCTACCGTTGGCCGGGGGTTGATGGTCCATGCCACAATCACCGGGGATGACTGGGTACACCCTGTACCGTTGGCCGTTCGGTAGGTCTGAATTTCCACCTTGGTATGGCCGGTGGTGGGAATCTCCGTACCGGCGACATAGGTCGTCCAGTTGCCCGTGCCGTCATAACGGTACAGCAGCAAATCCGCGGTCGTCCCCGCACCACCCGAACCCGGAGTGGCCGTTGCCGATACCGCAATGCCGCTACAGACAGCCGCCACATTCACAGCCGCCGCCTTTGTTACCGTACCCGATTGCGGCAACGGTGCCACCGTGATAGAAGCCGTGGCAGAAGTCACAGAACCGCAGCCAACACCGGCCTGTGTCACAATACAATAATAATACGTTGTACCCGGCGCACTAGCAGAAGGGGTATAGGTCGGATCGGTGGCGCCAGCAATTTCTGTTCCTCCGCTATTCTGGTTGTTTGTATTGGAATACCACTGGTAGGTAAAGGCCCCGTTCCCTCCGGTGACGGTAACACTTAAGGAGGTTACGGCTGCTCCCAAACAAAGATTTTGTACGGCTGGCGAAGGGGCAGATACAGTAGCCATCGCCGTTACGTCCCAGAATTGGGTGTTTGTTCCGGATGCATCGCAAACTCCCCCTGTTGCCCATCTTCTGGACTGAATAAGATTTCGGCTGGGAGCTACAGCTGCAAAGCTCGGTATGGTTGTACTCCAGTTCGACCAGGTGGTACCGCCGTTAGTCGAAAAGCGGTATTGGTCCTGCTGGTTGGCCACACCACCGCTACCATCGGCCGTTTTTATCACCGTCAGTTGCTGTCCGGCACACACTGCAGCAACATTGATTGCAGCCGGCTTGGCAATGGTCGGAGCAATAAGGTCCGTATCGGTAACCTTGGGGAGCGTGGTCTGAGCATTGGCGGGACTCAATACACTGCAATTTGGGGATACATCTGTCCGGGTAATGCCGGTTATGATCAGAGGTTGTGCGCTGTTGGCTGAACTCAGCGCAATGGTAGTAAACGTAGCAGTACCTGAAGAGTTTGAGGTTACGGTAACCGACTGCGACTGTCCGCCAATCGTGTAAGTGATGGTTTGCGTTTTATCCGGTAACAAACCGCTCAGCGTGATGGTAGCACTTCCGCCGGAACAAAGTTCTGTTGTACTGGAAGAAACGCTTCCGAATGTTGGCAGGGCGTTGACGGTGGTGGTGGTGGTGGCGGGTGTGGTAGCGGTACAGCCATCGCTGTTGGTATAGTTCACCCGTACGATTTTGGCACCGCCGCTGTTCCAACGCAGGGTAAGGGTATTGCTGGTGGTGCTGCCACCGGTGATGGTATAATCAGAAGCCGGCGCAGGCAAGGTCCAGGTATAATTGGACTGGCCGGCCTGGGTGGTGTAGGTAACCTCGCTGCCAGCACAAACCGGTGCACTGGGTGCGGCCGTAAAGCTCACCACCGGCAAGGGGTTCACTGTCACGGTCTGACTGGCCGTGCCCTTACAACCGTTGGCGTTGGTTACGGTTACCGTATAGGTGGTGGTAGCACCCGGGTTGACCGTAATGTTTTGTGAGGTCGCTGTGCTGCCGCCGCTCCACGCATACGATGAACCAGCGCTGGCCGTCAGTGTCACACCGCCGCCGGTACAAATGGTGGCATCCTGGGCCCCAACCAGTGGACTCTCGTTAATGCCGATGCTTACCGTAGGCAATGCGTTAACGGTCACCGTCTGCGTCCGGGTATTGGTACAGCCGTTGGCATCCGTCACCGTTACCAGGTAGTCGGTATTGGCGGTAGGGTCCACTGTTACTGACTGGGTAGTGGCAAAGGTAGTCGCACCCGTTACCCAGGCATAGGTGTAGGGCGCCAAAGAGCCACCGCCGTTACCGGTCAGTGTCACCTCGCCGCCGGTACAAATGGTGGCATCCTGGGCCCCAACCAGCGGGTTTTCATTGATCGTCAGCCCTACCGTTGGCCGGGGGTTGATGGTCCATGCCACAATCACCGGGGATGACTGGGTACACCCTGTACCGTTGGCCGTTCGGTAGGTCTGAATTTCCACCTTGGTATGGCCGGTGGTGGGAATCTCCGTACCGGCGACATAGGTCGTCCAGTTGCCCGTGCCGTCATAACGGTACAGCAGCAAATCCGCGGTCGTCCCCGCACCACCCGAACCCGGAGTGGCCGTTGCCGATACCGCAATGCCGCTACAGACAGCCGCCACATTCACAGCCGCCGCCTTTGTTACCGTACCCGATTGCGGCAACGGTGCCACCGTGATAGAAGCCGTTGTGGTTCCCGAAGGCGCCATGGAAATAAATCCCGTTGAAATATTGGTAATCGTTAGAGTTGTATTGCCAGCATTGGCTAATGCCGAAGTTGTAAACGTTCCGGTACCGTCAGTACTGACAACCATGGTAGCTGTACCAGAACCGGTATTCGCACCACTTAGGGTATACGTTATTGTGTATGTTTTTCCGGCAAGAAGAGAAGCCGACGAAAGGGTGATTGTTGAAGAATTACCAGGACAGGCAGCAGAAGAAGCCGATGCACTGTTGATTAAATAATAGTGTACAACAATTCGTCCGGCAGCGCCTGGAGCGGAGTTTCCGTTGGCTCCTTTTCCACCACCGCCACCTCCGGGTGCTGTCCCGGGCTGACCATGAATGTTAGTGGACCCACCATCTCCTCCCCTACCACCGTCTCCATCAGGTCCGTTGCCTCCCGCACCCCCAACAGATCCTGAGCCATCCGCTCCTGGAACACCGTCCGCGTTAAAAGAGGCCGAACTGCCCCCACCACCACCTGCACTGTTATTACTATTACCTGAATTGTTCCCTCCAATACCGCCGCTAAACCGCACCTGTCCAGTGCTCGCTGAAGCCAGACCACCATTTTGATTTGCTGCACCCGCAGCCACAACCAAGTTGGCACCAAATACTGAATTTCCACCAGGACCATCGATAACACCACCGGCACCGATCGTATACGGTATATTAGCTCCCGGTGTCACGGTTAAGACACTTCTGGCATAAGCACCACCACCACCGCCATTAGCAGGTCTGCTATTTGCAGTTCGCCCACCGGCTCCCCCACCCCACGCTTCAACGATGATTACATTCACATTGGCTGGCACTGTGAAGGTTCCATTTGCGTTAAAGGTTTGGCTGGTTTGCCCATACGTGGCTGTGGTCAGCCATGTACCGATGAATAATGTAGCAAATAAAAGGAGTTTAGTGAAGGGTAAAGATTTTTTCATAAAGCATGGTTAGTGGTTGAAGCATAATGAACAGCAGTGTAGAGAATATGTGAAATACTTGTACGTAAAAATGGCAGCGAGGCTTGCACACATGTATGTGGCGCAGCGTAAAAATCCATTAAAAAGAATGCATTCTTCATAACCCGGGTTGCATGAATAGTCATTGTTAAGATGAGTAGTTCTTCCAGGAAATGGGAAAACCACAACCTTCCGGGCTACTCCTAGCATGCGGATCGGCGACAGTTTTCAATAGGGCTTTCGAAGAAAATTGGAAAGGGGTTAATTTCAAAGGAACCGGAAGCAGTTTTTCGGCAGGTTGGAATCGGCTGCAAGATAATTAATATAATAAGAAATTCATAGATACCCATCAAAGTTTTTCCTTAGCCGGGCAGATGATTGCCATCTGCCTGTTTTTCAGGGTTCTATATCAGGCTCGGAGCACAATCGCTCCTCACGATGACAAAGAAGGGATAGAAAGGGTGGCTTCTTACTGCAGCCGGCCTGTATCCAGGACGCCTATCGATCCCCTCTCTCTTACGAAGGGCCAAGGCGGTACATTTGCTGTGCCTCCGCTTTTTGAAAAGGTGGGCACGAAAGTCCGCCGCTTCGCCCTGGCGTATAATGACCAGTGGCAAGCCGGAAGGAAGAAAAGGGGCAACACGGGCAAGCCACTTGCCTTTCTTTCATATCCAGGCTGAGAAAACAGGCACCGATGCAAATGGAATGTTCTCCTCACCCGTTACGGCCAATAAAAAATAGCCAGACGCTCTGGCTTCCCTCCTACACACCTGATCTCCATTGTGTAAATGCCAGCCGGCCAGTTTCTACCGGTGTCCAAAACAAGGGTCGCCGTACCGCCGACATGGTCAAAAGGATGCTGCCAGACCGCCTTGCCATCCAGCGTATACACAAGAAACTTATACCGACCTTTGGGCTTTGCCCGCAGCTGCACCTGCATCTTGCCGCCTGTTACAGGATTGGGAAAAATCACAACACCTTCCCTAACCGTCCCTTTGGCCCATTTTACCACGGCGGAATAGTGGTAGGATCCATCTGCTTCTTCGCACTTTACCCGGTAAAAATTTAGAGGCAATGGCTGAAGGTCCGGGAAGGCATACGCGTTGGGGCCTGCGCCTCCTTTCGCAGGCAGTTTGCCTAACGGTAAGAAATGCTGCCCATCCGGTGACCGTTCGATCGTATACGACCCTTTCCGCTCTTCGCCCCTTCCCTCCCAGGCTACCTGCACACCGTTTTCTTTCTCTACCACTTTCAGGTTGGTCAGTTGCACCGGTAGCGGAAGTGTCACCGAAACCCTGTAAATGATTTTAAACCGAAGCGGGTCACGGGAAGCCTCCTCGCTGTTGATGGTAAACTCGTATGCATGGCTCGAGTTGCCCGGAATCAGCGGTATTTCTTTCTCCCGGTAACGATCCAATAACCAGAGCCGTTGGCCCTGCCCACCCAGATTTTGACAGCTTATCTGAAATTTATAGGTACGCGGCGTTGTGTTCCAGATCCGCAACTGAATTTCACCATCCCTGTCCGGCATTGGCTCCTGCTTTACCAGCCAGTCTTTGCCCGGTTGATGAATAGAGAGATTTTCGCCACTGTTTATGGCTTTGCCAATACTTTCCAGCGGAAGGCGATTGGCATCCTTTTCCCACTGCAACAAAACGCCATCAAGCAAGGTCTCCTCGTTACTGCCGGATGCAAAAAAATTTATGTATAGTTTCGCAGGTTCCCCACCTGTTTCCCGCAAGACGGAGACCGTAGGATTATCCGCCGTTTTGTGTGCCTGCTGAATCACCAGATTCGAAGACGTTGGCGCCACTGCGGGAACCACAAAGAAACCTTGCCCCGAATGAATAACCGGCTCCACGGGTGTACCCACATTGCTTCCGGAGGGGATTACTTCGTAAAACGCACTTCCTTCAGTAACCGGTTTTACCAGGGCATAGCCGCCGGTAGCGGACAAGGCTGCCTGCCAGATCCAGAAATAAGGCTTTATGACGCCTGCATTATCCTGGTGGAGTTTACGGAAATGCAACGGTGACGCATAGGGGTTGCCTACCAGCGTATGGCTATTTGTCGTATTTACCGGAACGGTTATGGTGGAGAATTCTTTCAGCCCACCTGTGGCTCTTAGCACGGTACTTCCGCCACCAGAAACCGAAACGGAACGGTCGCCGCGAACAAAAAGCAAATAAGCCTCCCCGTTGGTAAAATTGTAGGCATGTGTTGAGGACAACGGTTGCCAGGAAGCGGCCGAAGATGACGAACTACCCTGGTACCGCCGGATGGATGCCTGGGCACCGGCGACCTGGGTCCAGAAATCAAAACCCGCTGCATTGGCCACAACGGCCGTGCCTTGTTGCTGCCCGGTGATCAGTGTTCCATAGCCCGGCGAAGCATTATCACTGGCACCACCGTTCCAGGTTCGCCCCTCCTGCCAGGCTGCCTGGACAGAGCCTCCGGTGACAGGAGCCGTGAGCAGCCGCCACCGACGCGGATACGTACCCGCTATATAGCGTTCCACCGTTACGTTTGTTGCGTTCACTAACGCTCCTTTGCGTTCCGCTACCCGTGCGGTTTGTACCGGGCCGGATTTCAACACGAGTGATTGATGATTCAGATCCAGGCTGCCACCTGCAAGGTCCAAAACTTCGTAAACCTGAAGCCTATTCCCCAGCCGAATGGCCCCTTTCCTGACTGCCAGCGAAGCCAACGCATTGGAGGTTCCGTCTACCGACTGGGTAAACCTTACCGTACTGTTGCCGTCCTGAAACGTCAATGCAGAAACAGGGCTCCCTGTTAGTGTTCCGCCGCCGGACAGACTTCCGCTGATTTCGAGGTGATAGCCGTCCAGCTGCAGGGAACCGGCTACCAGGGTGACGTCTCCCGGAATTGCCTGGTTCCTATTTAACCGCAAGGCTGGCAGGCCAGAACCGGTTAAATTTACCCGTATGTTTTGCGGTGGATAAACCACCGGCCACTCCAACACCTGCGTGTAGGTACGCCCCGCGGCACCGTCAACATACGCAAGGGTGGCTCCCGCGCCATACACCGGGCTGTTTCCGAGCAAGGTGGCATCACCACTCCGGGTAAAGGTTTGCGAAACCGAAAACGGGGTTGAAGCCGTTTTAGCCCCCGTGCCGGAGATAATGAGATGATGGTACGCCAGACTGGTGATGGATTGCGCCCCGCCACCGTATTCGATGGTAGACCCGGGTTCCAAAACAAGTGCCGGCGAATTGCTGGTGAGAACCGCCGCACCGGAAGCGGCATGCAGGCCGTTAACGGACGTCAGCTTCAGCGTGCCGCCGTTTTTCACGCTGAAGGTTGCACCCGCTTGCAGCGTGATGCCACTGTGCGGCGCCGTTATGTTGCTTCCGGTTATCTCGATGTTTGCATACGAAATAACAGGACTACCGCCCTGCCGGATGGTTGCCGTCGTATTGTTATTGTTGGCAAATTCGATGGTCGTTCCGGATGAAAGTGAATAATTTCCTCCCATAGCCGGCTGGGTTCCCGTAACACCGACAACCAGGCGGCTTGTTCCTGTCATGACCAGGTTATTGAGAGGGCCACCGATTGTGTGGAAAGCGCCATTCAACACCGCTGATTCACTAACCGTTACCGTACCGTTCAGCGTAACAGCGTTTGAAGGCGTTTTGATACCGGCTCCACTGCAGGCCAGGTGATGGTAGGTCAGGGTTGCCTGGATGTCCTGATCGCCAGACCGACCGTATTCGATGGTGGACCCATTGGAGAGCACCGGAATGATGGAAGGGATAGCCGCACCGGACCCGGTAAAGCCCTGCGCATCCCTTGTGCGGAAAGTTCCCGCAATCAGAACAGAAGGCGTTCCTGCGGAGGCGGTGATGCTGCTTTCACCACCGTTGTCGAAGGTGGCCCCCGCTTTGACATCCAGCAATGCATTGTTGTTCAGGTATACATTTTCAGCAGCGTTACCGGTTAATGCCAGAATAGAACCCGGTTGTATCGTGCAGGCGGACTGTATAACCAGGTTTCCGCCACTTTGCACTGATTTTGTACCCATACCGGAAAGAAGAAGATTTTGGTAGGCCGGTACATTGAGGATGGAAACCTGCTGGTTAGCTGCTGCGGTATATTCAACCGTAGAACCGGCTGAAAAATTCAGGGTGAAGGCACCCGTTTTCAGGGAACCGTTTTCGGAAAGTAAACCAAAAGGACTTGCCGTTTTGAGAACGCCTGTTGCATTGTTAACAAGCGTAGCCGTTCCGGAAACCGTTCGAAACTGACGTATTTCGAAATCCAGAACCCCGTTTACCGTTATGTTTCGGCCCGCTGAAAAAACCTTATCGGCAAGAACAGTGGCAGTGCAACCCGGCTGAATGGTCAGGTGAGAGTTTATCGTGCCTGTACCTCCGAGAATAGCGGTAGAACCTGTTAGTTGCATGTTGGTCAGTGAACTGATGTTCCCATCGCCGGTTATTCCGTTTCGCAGAACCAGGGCTCCTGTTACCCCATTCAGGTTAAGCGTTCTCCCCGTTACTATCTCTACCCTTCCATTCACCACGGTCGCCCCGCTTCCGCCGAGAGAAGTTAGTACGGGTGAATTGTACCGGAAAACGGGAATGGCACCGGCATCCTGCAGGCTAAAAAATGTACCGGTGATGTTTGGCGAAGCCGTGTTACTGTATTCAAAGACGGCTTTGTCGCCATACGTGTACGCATTGCCGTGATAGGCTAAAACATTATTGGTGCCGTTCAGTTTTAGTATGGCGCCCGACCCTACCCGAACAGAGGCTGCCCCTATAAGTACAGGACTTGCATTGGTAGCCACTTCCCATTCGCTGCCCGCACCCTGTATGACAAAGTCCTCTCCCGGCCCATCTGCTACCGTTAAGGTTCCAGCTAACCAGACCAGTTTCCCACCTGGTTGAACGGATAGTTTATTGACAGAGGTGTTGTTGGTTATGGCCAGGGTATGGTTCGTCTGGACCATGATACCTGCTGCGAGGCTTGACGGCACCACCGTGGCTGTTGGTGACCACGAAAGGTTATCGTTGCTGATCTCCCAGGCGTTGGCGTCATTCCAATCGCCACTTCCGCGGCTCCTGAAATAACCGGTAAAAGCCGGAAAAAGCGTCAGGCTAAAATCATCGATGGCCATGCCGGCTGAATTTGTAGCGGTGGCATCGACCCAGCGGAAGGTTACTACCGCACCCGGCGCTATCGTCAATCCCGTAATTGTTACCGGGGAGAGGGCCGTTCGATAGGTGGAGCTGTTTCCATCCACCATACCAGTTCCCGTAGCCGGCGTGGAAAACAAAAGTGCAGATACAAGGTTCCAACCCGTTCCGGCATCCAGTGCGACATTACCCACCTGGTAAGAAAAGGCCAAGGCATCGGCCGAAGCACTAAACCGCCACAGTTCTCCTGCAAACCCGATCCGGATCGAGGAAATGGTTTGGCCTGTATTGTTCATGAATTTATAGCCGATGATGGTGGTTACACTGCCGGATTGCAGCATACCAAAGGCTCTTTCTATGCTGGCTGTGGTACCAAAACTATAAGTGTCACCTGTATTGCTGCTGCCATTGCCGGTCCCAAAAAGTGCATTTTTGGCCGTGCCGTTTTCCAGAAAGGACCATCCTTCCGTGAAGATGCTGCCCATTGCAGGCAAGTCAGCACCGGTGCCGGGCAGGGTGTTAAAGTTTTGCACAATTGGTGTGTTGACGACAGAAATGGTTTGTTGTGCTATGGTATGCAGTAAAGGCACAGCTGAACAAGCCACAAGAAGAATAGAGGCAGCAGGATGATTCATATTGCAGTTGGTTTTGTTGTCCTAATCGGTACGCTTAAGGCATCCATAGGAAACAATCGATTGCCAGAATCTGTGGACCTGTTTAACTAGGTCCTGGCTATTCTATCCGTGAAAAGGTCAGCAAGAGGTCTGTTCTGATATTGGTTGCGTTCGAGCAGAAAGCAGCAAGGCAGGCACACGAAAACAAATATAAATTTTTATAATAATTTATAAAAATTTATTCTTACTGCCAACCTATCTTCCAATACATCAAATATTGAAAACTGAATGGAAGACTGTCTGGCGTTACGATGTACATTACTTTTATAACTATCGTAAAAAGGAAGCGAAATGTTCTTTTCGTAAATTATAACATGAGCTGAAAGTAAATTGACGGATTAGAATCGAATCAATTTCATTTCATGACGTTTGCTTCCGTGTCTTGAATAGAATAGAATTAATATTTGCAGTCGTGTTTTGGGGTATCACTCTGGTCTCTTCGATTCGATGGGCGATTTCGTAAAAAACCATATCCAGCACCGGCAGCCAGTAATAAAGCCAAGCCGCCATCTATCGGAATGCAATGCGGTGGTAACGGAGGACACTCGCCGGTATCGGGATTACAAATTACATAACAATCGCCCGTAGGCGGATCATCATCAGAAGGTGGGTCACCAAATTGTGCAGAAGCCTTTTGTATTCCCAAGGAAAAAGATCCCAGTAGAAGAAAAAATACAATAAGGAATTTCCGATCAATCCACATACACCAAAATTAAACTCAAATATAGCAGAAAAATATCCGCATTGTTAATAACAGGGCTAAAAGAAAAAGGAGCTACAAAATTGAATATTTGTAACTCCTCTTATCATATTTAATTGAGAAAAAATTGTTTTTTGGTGTTTATTTTAGTAAACTGACAGTCAGAAATTCTTTTAACCCAGTCTCGCTTTTTACCTCCAGTTTATAGTTTCCCGGCCGTACACTTTCAGCCAGGGTCACCAACTCGGTTGCCGTTCCTCCGCGGTGTAGAATCGTTGTTGTCATCACCACCTGGCCCGTGATGGTATAAAGGTTCAGTGTATACGTCCCCTTTTGTTTGTTTAAAAACTGCAGGTTAAAGTTTGAACCCCTGACCGGGTTGGGATAAAGCGTAAAGCTTTCACTATTTTTTGGGAGCATGGTTTTTACAATACTTGAATACTTCACTTCCCCAGCTGTACCCGTCATGCGAACCCGGTAATAATTCAGTAACGAAGCCTGCGAATCGAGGTAAGCATACGACTGGTCACCCGAACCCACACGAGCCGCGAGGGTTGCCAGCGTTGTAAAGTTATTCCCGTCGAAGGAACGCTCAACCTGGTACGAGGTGATGCCCGTTTCATCGGCAGCCCGCCAGTTAACCGCCACATTGCCGGCCGGTTTGACTTCCGCATGGATAGAGGTTATCACCAACGGAAGCGTAATGTTTTTTTGAAAGCTAATGTAAAAACGCTGTTGGTTCCGGGAGCCCGCATCGGCCGTTACCTGGAAATTATGATAGGTTATATCACTGCCGGTGCTTACCGGTGTTTCCGTTTGCAGGTAACGGTCAACCAGTACCGGCGCCAACCCCGTGCCTGTAAAATTATCTGTCCGGATCGCGAGCTGGTAGTCTTTGGTCACGGTGTTCCATAACCGTAATTTCAACGTATCGGTAATGGCCGGCAGCGGACCGCCGGTTACAATCATGTCGCTGCTGTTGCGCAGGATCGAAAGGTTTTCCGTGGCATTGGCGGATTTGCCCACGCCGGTGCTGCTTCCTGTTGCACTGTATTCTGCCATAATCCCATCCAGCAAGGCTTTATTGCCATCTATCGTCGTTAACATGTTCACATAAATCTTGGCCGGTTCGTCCGTTCCCATTTGGCGGAAAATTGAAATTGTCGGCGTACCGGTGGCTTTGTGCGCTTCCTGAATGGTGATGGCATTGGTGGTGGATGCGTCTTTTGCCGGGAGAAGAAAAACACCTTCACCCGAGTGGATCAGGCGGTTGGAAACCGATTTGGAACCGTCGCCAGGAATCGCTTCGTATAGGCTACTCCCCGGCGATACCGGCCGAACCAGGACGTAGCCTCCTGTTCCTGTTCCCAAGCCTGCCTGCCAGGCCCAGAAATGGGGCTGAATCTTTGTGTTGTTGCCATCATAAACCAGTTTAAAGTCCAGCGGCGCGGCATACGGATTGCCCACCAGGGTATGGCTTTGTTTTGCCGGTACCGGGATGGTAAAGCTTCCTCTTTTCAATTTCCCGTTTCCACGCAAGGTGGCGGCACCCGCTGTTGTACCCGTGGCTACCGAACGGTCGCCGCGGATAAATACCAGGTAGGCTTCATGGTTGTCAAACGCATTGGGGGTTAGCGTCGACGTGATGCCCTGCCAGGTGGCACCGCTGGCCGACGAAGACGGTACATATACGCGTACAGAGGCCTGCCCGCCGGCAATGGCGCTCCAGAAATCAAACCCGTTTTTGTTCGCGTTCGCAGCCGATCCCTGCGATTGACCGGTAATGAGAGTACCATATCCATTTCCACCGGCACTACCGTTTCCATTCCATTTGTCCCCTTCCTGCCAAGCATCATTGATGGTTGTATTCAGTACAGGGGCTGTCATCAGGCGGTAGCGGCGGCCCGACCAGGCCGGGGAAAAACGCTCCACGGTTACATTGGTCTCCCCTTTCAGGGTGCCTTTGATCTCGGCCACATAGGCCGTTTTTTGAGCCGTTGATTTTAGCACCAGGTTTTTGTTGTCTAAGTCAATACTGCCCCCGGCTACGTTCAATCTGGTAAACAGGTGAAGTTTTCCACCCAGAACGGCTGCGCCCGAAGAAATGGACAACTGCGACAAGGCATTGGAAGTACCGTCAGCATCCTGGTCAAAATGCAGAGTGCCAATCCCCTGTTTGGTGGCGATATTCAATCCCGATTCAGCAGAACCTCTGTACGATATCAAACCGTTGACGGTACCCCCCAGGGTCAGCGCCTTTCCGGCAAGATCGATTTTGGTGGCACCGGGCAACTCCAGCAATCCATCCACTTTCAATTCACCTTTTACCGTGGCATCACCGGCTAACGTTAATCCAAAACCGTGATTGTCGATAAACAGGTTCTGGTATTCCAGGCCGGAAAGATATTGACGGCCGGCACCGTTGTATTCCACCCAGGATCCTTCTTTCAACGTAATTTTTGCCGATCCGAAAGCGCCTTCAAAAGCACCTTGCGAACTGGTGGAACCTACCTTTATCATGCCGCCACTATTGACGGTTACCGTGCCTGCTGCGGCTTTATGGGTACCGGTTACCAATAACCCGTTTACGGAGATAGAGCCGCTGACGGTACGGTCACCGGACAGGATCACCCCCATCTTGTTTTCAATGAGCACATCTTTGGGGCCGCCTTTTACCGGCCATTCGATGCTGCTGACGGTCTGGGGCAAAAGACCTACGTATTCCAAGGTTCCGGAAGCAGTATAATCCACTTTGCCCGTTCCTGTTTTTAGGATGGTGGCGCCCCGCTGGTAAAAGTTTCCGGTTACCGTAAGGGTGGCATTGTCATCGATCTGAAGGATAGATCCCGGGGCCAGGTCCAGGTCATTGATAACCTGGTTGGTGCTGATGCGTAAAGTGCCGCTGGCTACCTTAAAATTGGTGGTCTCCGGGAACGTAAAACCACTGGTGCGGGCCAGTTTCAGCGTTCCGCCGTTCACGGTTACGTTACCGGCGACGGAAACCTTGGCGCTGATTTCGGTAGTGCTTCCCGGTACCCCGAGAAACACAGCTTCTTGTCCAAGGGCAATATTTAATAAGCGGTTGTTTCCAACGATCCCTTCCTTCAGGTTTAGAGCGTTCAGTGGCATCTGGTTATCTACCACTACGCCAGGTATATTATTGATGGTTAGCCCGTTTAAGACCAGAGTGCCATCGCTGTTGGGCGAAGCGTTACCGATATTCATATCCTGTAAGCGGACAGGTAACACCCGGATGGCGCCGACGGCCAATTCTTTTGCAGCGAAGGAAGGGTCATTAAAGTTGATAACACAACCATTGTTGGAACCACTTCCGCTGGGCAACAGGCCAAAAGAGGCAATATCAGTAGCACCCGGACGGGAGAAAGTTGACCAGTTGGCTGCGGTTACCCAGCCATTTTCGGAGAGGGAAATAAACTGCGCGGTTTTTTGCGCATTGAGGCCATGGGTCCACAGGACCAGGGAGAAAAGTAAAAGTCTTTTCATAGTACGGATTCAGCGTTTTTTCTTTAGGGTATTAAGGACACGACAAATGTAATAGGGGTTTTCCAATATTCATAGAGTTCCCCTTAAAAAAACTAAGAAAAACCACTTAGTGGAGTTTAAACCGGGTATAAAAGCTGTCAACAGCCATTTTTTGCCGTCCGGTTGGAGAGTCAAATTCAAGCCTGCTCCGGCAAATGGCGACTAAAACGAGAAACCGGCGATGAGAGAAACCCTTTCCTGTCAATTTTAAAAAGCCTTGCCGTGATTGATCGCCCAATAAATCCTCCCATGATTCACACCAGAATCTTATTCTCCCATCCACCCCAATAACATAATAACATAATATCTCAATAACCTCTCTGCCTAATCCTCATCCTCAACCTTAACCTCACCCTCAACCTCCTTCCTCCCTCCGCCCTTCCTTCATCTTTCCTCCTGCCTTCGGGACAAAGCACTAGCAACCCCTTGTCTACCCCCCTCCAAAGCCCGATTCAGACCTAACCCGGCACCCGGCTTGCCTATTACGGCCCAGAGCCATAGCCCAAGCATAGTAAAGGCATAGTGAGTGTATGAAGAGTGAATGAAATTCACGGTGCACTATCACACTTCTAACCTTACTCCTTGAAAGATTTCTCCCCTTCTAGTCCCATTTCAATCATCTCTCATCTGTCATCCGTCATCGATACCAGCCATTTACCAGAAATACCCTTTGCTAGCCCCTGACAACAATCCGATCCCAGCCTCTTGCCCATTGCCTATTGCCTATTGCTTTCCCACTTCGGCAACTCCGCAACCATCACAAGCTCGCTTCCTTCCTTCCGCCAACCTGTCGTCACCACCCCATTCGTAATCAGCAACCACGGCACCGGCACGGCCAGGTGATAACGCAAAACCTGTTGCAGCACGGCCTCGCTCAGCCCCACTAGGGGGGCCTTGCATTCGATCAGCATCCAAGGCTTTTGTTCATGGTCAAACACAAGAATATCAAACCGCTTTTTCAGCCCGTTGACAAGGATCG
The DNA here is from genome assembly GCA_014163555.1 of Flavisolibacter longurius. Taxonomy (GTDB): domain Bacteria; phylum Bacteroidota; class Bacteroidia; order Chitinophagales; family Chitinophagaceae; genus Flavisolibacter. Next base: position 61,023 of record JACJGO010000007.1, on the reverse strand, counting down.
CCTTTTCCAGGACAACGGCCTCCTTTGGGTACTTTAAAACCTGGAGCAGGTAGGCTACGAAATTTTGCCGCACCCATTCCTCCTCCGTCAGCAGGATCCATTGGCGGCGGATGCCATCGTAAACAAAATTCCGTCCCCCCCTCTTTTCGATCTTGAAAGCAGGCGTTGGAAAGCTTATACTGATCATCCGCCAAACCTAGCCAATTAATTTATGCCAACCCTTTCTCTCACTCACCACCGACCACTTCCACTCTTACTCCCATTATCACATTATCACATTATCACATTATCACATTTTCCAATTCCCCTCCCACCCTTCCCGAATTAGAGTAAATTCGCGTCCATGAAGACGAAAGATGAAATTGTAAAGAATTGGTTGCCGCGCTATACCGGGCAACCGCTGAACAGTTTTGGGAAGTACATCCTGTTGACGAATTTTAGCAACTACGTACGCATGTTTGCCGAAGCAAACAACGTTGAAGTAGGTGGCCTGGACAAGCCCATGCAATGCGCAACCGCCGATGGCATCACCATTATCAATTTTGGAATGGGCAGTCCTACTGCCGCCACGGTGATGGACCTCCTCTCCGCCATTGAACCCGAGGCCGTGTTATTCCTGGGTAAATGCGGCGGCCTGAAAAGACGGAACAAGATCGGCGATCTTATCCTGCCGATTGCGGCCATCCGCGGGGAGGGTACCTCCGACGATTATTTTCCGCCGGAAGTTCCGGCCATGCCGGCCTTTGCCCTGCAGAAGGCCATCTCCACCACCATCCGCGATTACGAAGTGGACTACTGGACCGGTACCGTGTATACCACGAACCGCCGGGTGTGGGAACACGATGAAGAGTTCAAAGCCTACCTGCAAAAAGTAAGAGCCTATGCCATTGATATGGAAACGGCTACCATCTTTACCGTGGGCTTTGCCAATAAGATTCCCACCGGTGCCCTGCTGCTGGTAAGTGATCAGCCCATGACACCTGAAGGGGTAAAAACGGAGGAAAGCGACCGGAAAGTGACCGAACAATACGTAGAACGCCACCTCAAGATCGGCATCGACTCGCTGAAACAACTGATCAACAACGGGCTAACGGTGAGGCACCTGCGTTTTTAAGGGGAGATGTGAATCGTTTCAATAGGATATCAATGCATTGTCATCCTGAGCCTGCTGAAGGAGTCAACCTGTGCTTGCCAATACGTTGTCACCCTGAGCTTGTCGAAGGGTCATGTGCGTTGGCGTTCGGGATACAATCGCATTTTCAATGATACGGTTGTTAACCGGATCCATACCGGCGAGCCCCGAAGTGGAAAATGACATTATACCGATGCGTTTACCAAATAAATTTCTATCAATTGCAGATAAAAAAACCTTCCGTATGAAGACTATTTTAATATTCATTATCGCGGCGGGCCTGCTGCAACAGTGCAGCCCCAAACCAGCTGCCTCCAGCTGCTATAAAGGAAAACTCGTGATCAAAGCGCTTTGCGCCAATTATACCATAGCCCTCATGGAAGGGGCCCTTGACAGCTCGCAGATCGCTCCCTCCTGGACCGATGAAAGCACGGGAAAAACCTATCGGAATGTATTTGCGCTGGGAAGTCCCTGCAGCTTTCCCGACTCCATTCAGGAAGGACAGGAATTTTATTTTACGCTGGCGCCCAAAGATAGCCAATGTGCTGTGTGCATGGCTTATTATCCAAAGCCGGAAAAGGCGCTGTCGATTAAAGTGCTGGAAAAACCCTGTCGTTAACCATGAAGCCCCTCCTGCAGATCGAAAACCTTACGGTTGATTTCCTGGCCGAATCGGGCGACACCCGTGCCGTGAACAACCTTTCGCTGACGGTTTACCGGGGAGAGATTGTGGCCCTGGTGGGCGAAAGCGGTTCGGGCAAATCGGTGACCTCCCTGTCGCTCCTGCAGTTGCTGCCCCAGCCGCCGGCCCGGTACACTTCCGGTCGGGTTCTTTTCCAGCCTTCCCTAAACGAAAGCCTTGACCTGCTGCGTCTTTCGCACAGGCAACTGCAGCGGCTGCGCGGGTCCCGCATCGCCATGATCTTCCAGGAACCCATGACATCCTTAAACCCGGTAATTACCTGCGGCCAGCAGGTCATGGAGGCCCTGCGGGTTCATCGGAACATGACAAAAGAGGAAGCAAGGCAAAGGACCCTGGCCTGGTTCGAAAAGGTGAAATTGCCCCACCCGGAAAAAATGCTCAGCCGCTATCCGCACCAACTTAGCGGCGGACAAAAGCAAAGGGTGATGATTGCCATGGCCATGTGCTGCGAACCCCTGCTGCTGATCTGTGACGAACCGACAACAGCTCTGGATGTCACCGTGCAAAAGACGATCCTTGAACTGATCAAAGACCTGCAACGGGAACAGGACATGGGGGTGATTTTTATTACCCACGACTTAGGCGTGGTAGCCGAAATTGCAGACCGCGTGGCGATCATGTACAAGGGCGCCCTGGTGGAAGAAGGTCCGGTACAGACGATCTTCCGCGAAGCAGTCCATCCCTATACTCAGGCCCTGATTGCCTGCCGGCCGGCCCTCCATCCTAAAGGAGAAAGACTGCCCACGGTGGCGGATTATATGCAATCGGCAGCAGACACTCAGCAGCCGGCAGTCAGTAAAGAATTGCCAGGGGAGAAAAGGATTCTTCCTCAGGTGAATGAAAATGCTGTTATTGTTGTCAACGATCTCTCGGTAAAGTTCCCGGCACAGACCACCTTGTTCGGTAAACCGAAAAGTTTTGTAACGGCCGTAAACAAGGTCAATTTTTCCATCTACCAAAACGAAACCCTGGGCCTGGTGGGAGAAAGCGGCTGCGGGAAAACTACCCTGGGACGAACCTTGCTGCGCCTCATCGAACCGAGTTTCGGACAGATCCTATACAAGGGAACCGATATCACCCAACTTCCAAAGGCAGCAGTCAAAAGCCTGCGCAAGGATGTGCAACTGATCTTCCAGGATCCCTATTCTTCCCTTAACCCCAGGCTCACCATCGGCGATGCGATTGCCGAACCGATGCTGGTGGCCGGAGTAGAACGATCCGCGGCAGCCCGGCGAAAAAAAGTGGCCGGGCTGCTCGATAAAGTGAGTCTCTCCCCCGCCGTGATGGACCGCTATCCGCACCAGTTCTCCGGTGGCCAGCGCCAGCGGATCGTTATAGCCCGCGCCCTTTCGCTGGAACCCAATTTCCTGGTCTGCGACGAATCGGTATCGGCACTGGACGTGAGTGTACAGGCCCAGGTGCTCAACCTGCTGAATGACCTTAAAGGTGACCTGGGTCTTACCCTGCTTTTTATCTCCCACGACCTTTCTGTAGTACATTATATGTGTGACCGGATCCTTGTAATGAAGTCCGGTGAGATTGTAGAAAGCGGAACGGCCGATGCTATCTACCATCGGCCCCAAAACGAATATACAAGGTCGTTACTGGCAGCCGTACCGAAGATGTAGGGAGGTGTAAGGTTTGGGGTTTTAAGTGCTAAGTTATAAGGTGTAGGTTCTGTTGAAATCCTGGTTAACGAAAGTGTCTGTCGGAATAACCAATTCTACAATTATCAGCCTGACTATTTCCACACACAGAATGGAGACTTCTAAGTAGTCATTGCATTCCCAACCTGTTCATCACCGTTATAGCTTTGATTTCTATGCGACAACAGTAGTGATGATGGTTGTTTAATCTAACCGTTCCTAGCGATACCGTACAGTGGTTACATCCATATCATCATAGCCGTTTTCTTCATAAAACTGGGAAGCACTGTTCCGGCGACTGTACAGGAGCTTTTTCACCATCTTTTCCAGTTGCTCCCGAAGTGGGGTATCGGCTGAAAGTTTTGTCCCGGTAAGACGGGTAAAATCTGTTTCAGCCTCGTCTTCATCCCCTTCCATCGGCAAAACCAGCACTGTGCTGTCTTTTGGGTACAAACCGGCGATTGCTAGCTTCCAGGCATTGTCGTCTTTTTTCTCCTTGTATTTAAAGAAATAAAGCAGGCCATCCAGGTCTTTGTCCTGCATTGGAAGTTTATCGAGGTAAACAAGTGTGTCCGGCCGGCCATAGGTCTTGTAGGCCACCAGCTTGCTTTGGGCATGCAGTTGCTGGGTTTTGTATAGTAAAGGGAATTTATCGGTTTGGCCCATTTTTGCCAGGTCATCATAAAGGCGTGACCGGAACTCATCCCGCGACGCAAAATAGGTCAGCAACGAATCAGGTACTTTAATGTTGTTGCGCAGCAGTAAAACCGTTGTGTTGTACTTCAGCTTTTTGTCGCTGCTTTGCAAAAGCCCCTGCAGGATGGGCGCCACCTGTGGCGACTGCTCCCTGAACGGCAGGATCAGCGTGGCATATAAACTGAGCTTGCTGTTTCCGAAATCATCTTCCTCCCGATCGTATCGGCTTTCAATCTCTGCATCCTCTTCTTTTTTCAGTTTTTCAATGGCCCTGCTTTTTTCACGGATCATCTGTTTTTTCAGGTCCTGTTTGGCTTCCAGCAAAAATTTTGGCAGGTAGGCTTCGTAGGCAGCAGGAACCAGCAGGCTGCTGTCCACCAGTCGGCCCATCAGGGCCATAACCGGCCGTTCATAATCATCAATATTGATCAGCGGCAGCAGGGCCGGGAAGATGCTTGCAGTCAGTTCCAAGCTATCATACAAATTATCGATAAAGGCCCCGTTAGCCAGGTCCTCCTCATCATCTTCACCGTTGCCCCAGTCGTAGTTACGATTACCCGAATTGTTGTTGGAAACGGTGAGCACCGGCGGGTCGTTTTGCATGATCTGCCCGAACAGGTTGTAAGCATAGCTTGTCCGCTGCCGCAGCAGGGTTTCCAGGGCCGTAAACTGCAGTTCCACCGTATCGCCGGCAGTGAAATAAAGGGTCTTAAGATAATCAGCCGCTTCGTCCGAACGCAGGGAGGCCAGCTTGCCGATAAAGGTTTTTTTCGTTTCCAGGTAAGCCTTTTCATTCCAGTTGAGCGATTCGATGCTTTTTTTCAACTGCGGAAAATCCGAAGCATCCATCTTCACGGAAAGAACATTCATGATGGCTTTTTTGTGCGCTACTGTATCCGCACTAAAGAATTGCTCAAAAAACAGCCCTGTTTTTTTCCGGCGGATATCCAGGTCGCGAAAGGTTTCCTGCGGGCTGAAACTTGAAAAGAAATTGGTCAGGAAACTACTGGGCGCCGACAGGGTATCCCCCTGCGTCAAAAGTTTATAACCCATGGCATCCCTTCCGATCTCTTTTCCACGCAACACCCGGCTACTCCCCTTTTGTCCCAATTCATACTCCCGAACTATCAGCCCGTTGGCCAGGCTGTCCTTTTTCTGCCAGCGAACGATCCAGTCCTTTCCAATCAGGTCCGCCTCTTCTTTCTTGCTGTCTTCTTTTTTGAAATAATAAGGCGAATGCTTGTAATAGGAAACATAAACCTTTTCACCGGTGGAATCATTTTCAATGATCCGGCTCAGAAAGGTTCCGTTGTCTACCAAACTGTCATCGGCCGACCCGGTATAATACGCTTCTTCGGGATACATCACAAGCTTTCGTTCTTTTTCCAGGGCAAAAGGTGAAGTCACACTGTATTTCAACAAGGTGTCGGTTAACGGTCTTGCCTCCCCGTAAACAAAAGGTTTGACGGCGAACGAACCGATGAACTCCGACATCAATCGATTTTCTTTTTTGGCGTGGGCCATCACGCTATAATAGTGGGGTCCCCGCACCAGGAAACGTACCCTTGCCACGGAACTATCCTTGTACCGGTAAGCAGCATCCAGGGCTTTGTAGCCGCCCACGTTTGTCCATTTTTTGGAAAGATTTCGGGCAATGCTTTCCGAAGCGGCAAAGCTTTCTTCCATCAACTGCAGGTCAAATGAATCTTCTTCTGCAAAATCATAATTGTGCACATCGGTACAAACCACCTCTACAGTCGTTCCGCTGCCCTGGTCATAGGCCGCATAGATCCGGTTGCCGTTCATCAGCACCATGGGCCGATGCGGAAATAGAGCCTCGAAGCCGCCATACGAAGGGCTCCAGGGCCTCCAGTCCGGCTTTTGTTCGCTTAGCTGGATGGAGCTGAAAAACTGTTCGGCCTCTGTGCCCAGGCGCACATACTCACCGTTGCCGCTCATCTTGAACACCAGCACCTCAAACGGTGTGATAAAAATGTTGTAGCGCTGGTGATCGCCACGGCGGGTGCGGTTGGCGATATCGTAACCCTGGTAACCATTCCGGAGAATACTTTTTTTGGAAAGAATCTTCCCGGGAATATTAACATAAAGAATGCTGTCGAGTTTTCGCTGCACTTCTGCTTCCGAAATGCCAAGCATAGCGGCATTGGTTACAATGCGAGTCACCATGTAATAACTCCCGTTGGTCATGTCCGCATACTGCTTCATGTCCAGGGCGCCGCCACCGCTGCCAAAGCTGTATAGTTTGCCCGGCACCTTAACGGAATAAAAACCATCTTCAGCAGCTTGCCTGGCAAACTGCACGGGTACCCGCATACGTTCAATGCTTTCTTTGTGCTGGCTGTCGCGTTCCTTCATCCGGATCGGCCGCAGGGTGTAACCCTCCTTTCGCAAGATTTCAATAACACCGCGTTCTCCTGGCAGGTGAGCAGCACCCACCCCGGCAAAAAGCGTGGCACCGGTTTTCAGAATGGAATCGATAGAAGCAGCCTGTATATCGTTTCGCTTGTACAGGAATTTTTCATCGAAGGCAGCCGACTGGCTGTTTACTTTGTTGATCGTATCCAGCAGGTCGAGGTTGCCGGTGCGATAGGCTTCCTCCATCCGGGCATAGGAAAATTCATCGTCATGGTCGAAGTTGCGTGACCGCTTTTTTTCTTTGGCCGCATCGGCATACGCCTCCCGCACCAGCTTCATGCTGCCGTGAAAATCTTCCACACCGCACACTTTTTTACCCAGTTTGCGACCGGCCTGGTAAATGTGCAGGTCGAGGTAGGTGTCTTCTTCAAAATCACTTCCGCTTTCCGTATTGTTCCGGTATAAAAAGCTGTTGATTATGGCCGGGTTGCTGTACAGCGCCACCTCCAGCCATTTTTCAAACGGGTGCAACTGCAGGCTGTTGATGGTTAAATAATCCTGTGGAGTGTTGCTGTAACCTTTGCTGAAATAGCGGCCAAGGTTGTACCGCATGGTTTCCCCTTCGAGGTCGTATTTGGAAAAATCTTCCTGCCAGTTGCCGGGATCTGTTTCCAGTGCCACCACCTGTGCATTTTTAATCCCGAGGTAAAACGAATCGGAAAGATGAAACACCATCTTGTTGCTGACGTGCATGGTGCCAAAAAGATAGGATGGCTTTTTCAGGCCTTTGCCGCTGATCTCCCAGAGAAGACTTGGGTATTTATCTGCTTTTAACTGGGTGGGTTGCGAAGCTGAAGCGAGGGTAAGGAAGGCGAAAACACAGGCACAAAGCAGGTTCTTCATAAACAGGTTACTTGAAAATTCACCCCATGAAGATAGGACAAAGCCTGTCGTTACAAAGCGAGGACTGAAAAAATTATGCAAAGGAAATGAAAATCCCCTTACTTTTGCGGCTTTTATATGCGAATTGACCAACCTCGGTGCCGTAAGACCGGGATTGGATCCAAACCATTCCCTCCGCTCTCCGGATTGTGTCAGTTGGCCTAAAATTTATGAAAATAAGCCCATGAAGCTTTCACAGTTTAAGTTCGACCTGCCACTCAACCTGATCGCCCAACATCCTGCTAAAAAACGTGAAGATGCCCGAATGATGGTTGTCAACCGCAAAACGGGTGAAATGGAAAACCGCCACTTCCGTGATATTCTCGACTACTTTGACGACAAGGATGTTTTTGTTGTAAACAATACCCGTGTTTTTGCCGCCCGCATGTACGGCCGCAAGGAAAAGACCGGTGCCAAGATCGAAGTTTTCCTCTTGCGTGAACTGAACAAAGAACACCGCCTTTGGGATGTGATCGTTGATCCCGCAAGAAAGATTCGCGTTGGCAATAAATTATATTTTGGTGATACGGAAGAATTGGTTGCAGAAGTGATTGACAATACCACCAGCCGTGGCCGTACCATCAAGTTCCTGTTCGAAGGAACTGATGAAGAGTTCCGCCAGGTGCTGGACAAATACGGTGAAACGCCTCTTCCCAAATACATCAAGCGCAAACCCGATGACGAGGACCGCGAACGTTACCAGACCGTTTATGCCAAGCACGAAGGTGCGGTGGCGGCACCAACGGCCGGTCTGCACTTTAGCCGCGAGCTGATCAAGCGTTGCGAGATCAAGGGCATTCGTTTTTCAGAAGTTACGCTGCATACTGGTCTTGGCACCTTCCGTCCAATTGAAGTGGAAGACCTGAGCAAGCACAAGATGGATGCGGAATACTACCGGATCGATGATGGCTCTTCACGGGTTGTGAACAAGGCCAAAGAAGGCGGACGCCGCATTTGTTCGATCGGCACCACTACCATGCGTGCCCTGGAAAGCTCAGTGACTGCACAGGGTTTGCTGAAACCCTCCGAAGGCTGGACAAATATTTTTATTCACCCACCTTACGATTTCAGTATTGCCGATTCACTGGTGACGAATTTTCACCTGCCGAAAACCAGCCTGCTGATCATGACCTGCGCATTCGCCGGTTATGAACTGACAATGGAAGCGTATAAAAAAGCTATCAAGGACAAGTACCGGTTCTTTAGCTATGGTGATGCGTTGCTAGTGATATAGGACCCCGGCCCCCACCTTACCTCCCCCAACGGGGGAGGAACAGCCAACGCACAGACCTCGCTTTTGCACAATATATTTTTAGCCTCTGTCAGCCATTTGATAGAGGCTTTTTGTTTTTGACCCATAATGAGCAATGTTCAATGCTCAATGATCAATTCTCAAAGAGGGAAACTTTCCATTATTACTTACCCTTTACCCACGGGTTCAGCGCCTTATTGCGCATTGGCTAACGTTTCTCTTTGCTTTAAAGAAGGAATAGCGCAATACAGCGCCTTCAGGTTCTTGCTTTATCAGCAAGTAAAAAAGAATAGCCTTATACAACCTGTAGTGAAGAGTAAAGTTGAAGAGAAAGACTGCTTACACAATGTAACATGCACTGTGTGACGAATGCCTGTTGTGCGAGGGCCGTAGCAAATCGGCGGAGCCTTTGGATTTGCTTTGAACTTTTGGCTCCACCTTTTCTTACCAAGAGAAAAGGTGGAAAACATCCTAAAGAAAGACATGCGTGCAAATAAAGGCGACTTATAATACCATCAATAGATTCCTCCTTCCCTGAGATGACGAGAAAGATCCACTGCAGTTACAGCCAGTTTGAATTCTTATTGAATCTGCAATTCTAATAATCGAAAATTTCAATCAACCAATTTCCTATTAACATCCCTCATCATCCATTTTCTCTTCCAAACAAAAACAATATCCAATACAAAAAAGCCTCTGTCAGCAATCTGACAGAGGCGTAAATCTTAGAAAGCAATTGTATGAGCCTATATAGTTGTCATGCTCTACAGGAATGGTCGGTTATAACCCAAACAACCCTGCATTCAATTTCTGCAATACATTTGTTTTATCAGTAGCATTCACCAGCAAGGAAATATTATGGGCACTGCCACCGTAAGAAACCATCCGCACATCAATCGTCTGCAAGCTTTCAAAAACATTTTTTAATGTGCTGTGCTGATCAGCAATCCGGTTGCCTACAATGGATACGATGGTCTGCTCCCTGTCCACACTCACACTGCTGAAGCTTTCCAACTCACGGATGATACTGGCCAGCGCCGCATCGTTGTCGATGGTTACCGAAACGGCTACCTCCGATGTCGTGATCATGTCAATGGGTGTGCGGTATTTTTCAAACACTTCAAACACTTTGCGCAGAAAACCATACGCCAGCAACATACGGCTGCTCTTGATGTTGATGGCCGTGATACCGTCTTTTGCAGCCACCGCCTTTACACCTACTGATGCCGCTTCTTCCACAATGCTGGTGCCTTTGGCATCCGGCTCCATGGTGTTCAGCAGCTTCACCGGAATTTTGTATTGCTGGGCCGGCCAGATGGAAGCGGGGTGCAGGATCTTGGCACCGAAATAAGCCAGTTCCGCTGCTTCATCGAAACTCAATTGGTCGATCGGAATCGTTTTGTTTACAATGCGGGGATCGTTGTTGTGCATACCGCTGATGTCTGTCCAGATTTCGCAAACCGAAGCCTGGGCTGCCGCCGCTATCAGGGAGGCACTGTAGTCGCTGCCACCCCGTTTCAGGTTGTCCACCTCTCCTTTTGCATTGCGACAGATATAACCCTGCGTAATAAACAATGTTTTGCCACCTTGCTGTGCCAGGATCGCCGACAGCTTTTCGCGAATGGTTTCCACCTGCGGTTCGTCGTTCTGATCGATGCTCATAAAATCCAGTGCCGGCAACAAGGCGTGGTCGATACCTTTTTCGGCCAGGTAAATGCTGAACAGTTTTGTGGAAAGCAATTCACCCTGCGCCAGTATGTCTTTGTTGAGGGCTTCGTTGTAGGAGATGCGCAGGATGATGGTCAGGAACTCAAAATGTTCCCGCAACACGTCACCTGCTTTTTGCAAGGCCTCTGGCGTTGTCACCAGTTCCTTGATGAAGGCCTGGTATTGCGCTTCGAGGGCATCGATCTTTTCCCTGGCGCCGGTCTTGTCGCCTGCGGCCAGGCGGTTACCGATTTCCACCAGGCTGTTGGTGGTGCCGGAAACGGCGCTAAGCACCACAATCTTTTTTTCCCTGTCTTTTGTAATCAGGCCAGCCACTTCGTGCATGCGGTGGGGTTTCCCTACGGAAGTGCCACCAAATTTCATAACCTTGATCGATCCGCTTTGCGGTGTATTCTTTTGTTGGTTCACGTTTGCGTCTTGCATATGCTTACCGGTGCGTTTTAAATTTATTTTTTGCCGGGCGAATGTAAGGATTGAACAGCCGAATTCGCATCCTGCTTTTACCTGTTTGGTACGATGGCCAACACTTATTCCATTGCCTGAAGCGATCCCAATGCCGGCAAGCCCAGTTTTTGCGACAACGCTTCCAGGTCGTTGACAACAGGCGCCAGCAACGGAATACCGGCCGTCATGCGAAGGCTTTCCATCTCCCGTTCTGGGTCGCCGGGGATCAGCACTTTTTCATGGTCACCAGCCGTTTTTGCCGACCGGAAACGCCGGATCCAGTTGTCCATGTGCTGCTTAAATTCTTCCGCCGGACGAAATGCATCCACCCGCATTGCTCCAAAAAAATGACCGATGCCTTTGCCCGGCATGCCGGTGGGCATGGGAACGTAGGCCGGAAAAGGCGGCACCCAGGGCCCATAATTGGCACCGCTTAAAACCGCAGAAAAAATATCCACTACCGCACCCAACGCATAGCCTTTGTGACTACCGTGTTCGCGGTCGCCGCCCAGCGGCAACAGGGCACCTCCAGTTTTCAATTCATGCGGATTTACTGAGGAAAATCCTTCTTTGTCCTGAATCCATCCGGTTGGTGCTTCGGCATTTTTTCGTTGCAAGATTTCCAGCTTGCCATTGGCAGCCGTGGTCGTGGCCAAGTCCGCAACAAATGGCGGTTCATCACCGGCCGGAATGGCCACACAAATCGGGTTGGTTCCTAACAAGCGTTCAATGGAAAAAGTTGGCGCTACCAGCGGACTGGCATTGGTCATACAAATACCGATCATATCCTCTTCCAGGGCCATCATTGCATGATAGCCTGCAATACCGAAATGGTTGCTTCCCTGCACACTCACCCATCCGGTGCCCACTGCTTTTGCTTTGTCGATGGCGATCTGCATGGCCTTGGGAGCAACAACCAATCCAAGACCGCTGTCGCCATCCACAGTGGCAGTGGACGGCGTTTGGTGCAGAATAGTAACCGCCGGCGTTGCGTTCACACGTTTCGCCTCCCACAGGCGTACATAACCACTCAGGCGGGCAATGCCGTGCGAATCGATGCCGCGAACATCGGCAGACAATAAAACGTTGGTAGCCAATTCGGCATCTTCGGTGCTGCACCCCATGGCTAAAAAGACGGAACGGGTAAACTGGGAAAGCTGGCTATACGAAAAAACGGTTTCGCTCATGCGGCGAAGATACGTGTCAGAGAAAAGTTCATCATAAAACCGGATGAATTCAAGTGACAGGAATATTTATTTTTCTCCTTTTCCATGCAGCCGCAAACTGTAGTATTTTGGCTTCCGCAAAACGCCATTTACATGCCAGCCACAACCGCCCAAAAGCTTAAGATCAAAGAAGGTTATTCCCTGCTAACCATTGGTGCACCGGCGAACTTTCGTACAGAATTGGGAAAGTTGCCAGCAGGTGTAATTCTATCTGACAAGGCAAAAACCTTCAACCAGATTCACTGGTTTGTACAAAACAAAGCACAGCGGGAAAAAGAACAGGAAAAGGTCTTATCGCTGTTGAAGGAGGGTGTTACGCTCTGGACCTATTTTCCCAAGGGCAGCTCTACCATCCAGACCGATCTGACCCGCGACCGGGGTTGGGGAGATCTGACAACTAACAGCAAGCTTCAATGGTTGTCCCTTGTATCGTTTAATAAAACCTGGTCTGCCTTTGCCCTGCGGCTAAAAACCGCTGCTGACGATAAAAAATCAGCGGCACCCAAAGAACGACCGATCGCATCGTATGCAGATGCCCGCACGAAGACGGTGACACTCCCGGACGACCTGTCAGCCGCCTTTCAGAAGGCCCCGGCTGAAAAAGCATTTTTTGAATCCCTGTCGTTTACCAACAAAAAAGAATACGTGGAATGGGTGGTTTCTGCCAAGCGGGAAGAAACAAGAATCACGAGAGTAAAAGAAACCATCGTTCGGTTGGGAAAAGGATGGAAGAACCCGGCAAACCGGTAGGTTCAATTGGCAACAGGCAATTGGCAATAAACAAGTGTAACCTGAGTAGTAGAACAGAAGGCATTTAAAATTGATGGACCTGGAAAACCGAATTGCCGTGTAGCCTATTGACGTAGGAACTTTCTTTACTGAAAAGAAGTATTTCAATTAATTTTTTGAAACAAAGCGAAGACTATTTTCCGTTTCCTCTTCTACAAAATACGCTTGCAGGAAAAGATCATGAATGGAAGCAGCGTACACTTCTACCCACTTTTCTGCCTGTTTGCGATCAGCTTCGGTTTTGTATTCGGCCGGGAGCAGGTAACCGGGAAATTCCATGGTAAAGGTTCGGATAGCCTTCCGCGTTAGTGCCTCCTCATTGTCACAAACGGCTGTGCTACTCCAACTTCCCAGCGAAACGCCAATGCCTCTTCCCGTTCCTTTCGACCCGTCAAAACTCCGCTCCTGTTTTTGTCCTTCGGCCGCTACCGGCGGATCGAGGTAGTACAACGCCGTGGGTTCTGCCTGGAGGTTGTTTCCCGGACATATACCGCCCAGTTCCTGGATACGTTGTGCCATCAGGAGGGCCAGGGCCTTGTCGGAATCGTACCCCAGTGCATAGCCGCTGCAATCGGTGCGGGGATCGGCAAACACCCCTGCCCTGTTTTTGTCTTTGATGGCATGCACGCTGATCAAACGGTCAGGCTTAAACGTTTGCAGCAGGTGTAAAAGTGTTACATTCTCACCTTCAATGTCGCGGCTCATCGCATCCACCGGTGATTCTTCCCGAAACGGTTTGCCCAATGGCGGCATCTGCCGGTTGGGGTCAGCTGCATGTTCGTCAGTGTACCGGCCTGTATTGTTCAGAAGCCGGTTCTTTTTATCCAGGATGGCTTCCTCGGCATTGTCGGGAAAGAGCAAGGGCAGAATGATGACACTATAATAGGGTTTTGTGCCACTCGATAATTTTTTAATCAGTTGGCGGGCCACTTCTATGGAAGACAGTTCGGACCCATGCATGCCCCCGATCACCAGGGCTTTTTTATCGCTTTGTCCCGGGAAAAAATAAACGTCTAGCGGCTTTCCTTTTTTGGTTGTGAACAAGGTGAATTTGCCGGCTGTTTTTCCCACCATAAAACGATGTACCGAGGCCTGGGGGCGGTCCACAGCAGGGTTGAAACTAAACATCTGCAGAGCAGAATCGTTCACTAGTTTTGTTCCGTAAAGAGTGAAAAGGGCTCCCTCCTGCGAACGCACAGATAGAACAAAACAGAACAAGGAAATTACGGTTAGGTTAAAGGTCTTCATTGCGTTGTCTTGGTAATGTAAACATAGAACAAATCAGGGTGTTTTAATAAGTAGCCTGTATGAAGCGACAAATCGGCAACATGAAATGTTTAACGTTTTTTCCATCCGTCTTGCTTTTGAATTGGCGTTATCTTGAACACAAATGCAATGCATGCTGCTTTTGAAAACGGGCTTTTTCTTTTTAATGGTTCTCTTCAGCGTTGGCGGTTATTCGCAAAAAGCGGTAACCGACACCCTGCCGCTTTCCCGCATTGACATCCCGATCCAGATCAACCTGAAACCCGTCTATGCCCTGGCCGAAAGAAATGTGGATACGGTGTTTACTTCACCCGGATATCCCGATGGCTGGGTGCAGGCCGATTGTGCGACAAGGTTCAAATACCGGTTTCGCCGGACGCCGTTACGTATGCGCATGGCCGGTACCACCATGGATCTGTCCTTTACAGGGCTGTACCAGATTGCCGGTTCTACCCGCTTGTGCCGCGGCAGCACGGTTTTGTCGCCCTGGACACCGGCCTGTCGGTGCGGCGTTGATGAACCCGAACGCCGGGTGAGCATTGGGTTTACCAGTCAGTTCAACCTGCGGCCAGATTATATTTTACAAACAAAAATTTCCCGGAAAGAACCGGTGGCGCATGACAAATGCGAAGTTTGTTTTTGGGGTCAGGACATTACGGCTGAAGTACTCGACGGTCTGAAAAAGGAGCTGGATATTTCCCGCAAAGCCATGGAAGATTCTTTCGGCAGCTTCAACCTGCGCCCCTACCTGCAACAGGCCTGGAACCGGCTTCGTGAGCCCTTTCCTGTTCCCGGAATCGGTACCTTTTCACTTAATCCAAAACGCTTACACATGCAAAACCTTTCGGCCAACAACGATCTTCTCAATATAACCATCGGCATCACAGCAACACCAATAGTGAGTTTCGAAAAAGCAAGCGGTGCCGCCATTCCCGTCCCCAACCTTACCCCTTCCAACAGCGCCGGCGGCTTTTCGGTTTATCTGGATGCTGCCTTGCAATATGATTCACTCAGCCGGGTGGTGAACGGGTACATGGCAGGAAAACGCTTTGACGTCTCGGAGGGGTTGTTTGCCAAACACATTGTGGTGAAAGAAGTAACAATGGCCGGCAATACCGAAGGCAATTTGCTGATCAAAGTTGACTTTTCCGGTTCGTTCAATGGAACGGCTTTCTTCAATGGAAAACCAACCTACAACACAGCCACCCAAACCCTGGAAGTGCAGGACCTGGATTATGACCTGCAAACGAAAAATCTACTGTTGAAAGGCGCCAAATGGCTTTTTGCCAGCAAGATTGAAACCGAGCTGAAAAAAGCATCCAGCATTCCGTTGGGATCTTATTTTGACACAGCCCGGCAGCAATTAAACCAGTACCTAAATCGAGAATGGGCGAAGGGAATCAAGGGGTCGGGATCGATAAATGAACTTCAGCTGGTACAGGCACAAGCCCTGCTGCAACATCTTTTTCTGCGAACGGTCTGCACGGGAAATTTAAGCGTAGCGGTTACGGAGATGGACTTAAGCTTTCAACGCTGAGCGTTCCAGCGGTACCGGAGCCGGAACTACCTCTTCTTTCAAAGCAACCTTTCCAGTAGAACGGAAGGAGAAAAAGCGCTGGGAAAAATAGCTGAACAGCACTACGATTACAGCGGTTGCGATAAGTGAAAGCGTCGGGTGTTCGTGCCAGCCCAGGGTTTCAATAAAGAATTTGAGGAGAACATAATTGAGTCCCACGCAGGCCATGGCTACCAGGAAGTATCGTATCAACTGGATGCGCCGCCGCAGGTAGGATCCCTGGAACACCACATACATGCTCAGGTAAAAGCCAATGGGAAACGTAATAAAAAAGGCCATGATAAACGCAGCTACGTGCGGCTTGAAGGCCAGCAGTCCTACATGCACCACTTGTTTGTGCAGCACAAAATTGTAAAACATGTGGTAGAGGAAAATATTGAACAGCGTATTGCTTCCGCCACAGGCTGCGTAGTGGTAGGTTTGAATAGGCATAAAGCGTTTAAACAGCGGATAAAAAATATCCAGTACGGAAAAAATGGCTTCCCTTACCCTGTTATGAACCTTACGCATGAGAGAGCGAATTTACGGGCCTTTCCGTTTAAAGAATGTCAGAAAGTCGTTAAGGCGGGTTAAAAAAAAGGCCAAAAAAACAGTTTACCTAAATTGCAGCCCAAAAGCAAAAAAGAATGAGCCTGGTTGCTACGATCAAAGAAGCTGCAGTAAAAGCGATAGCCGAGAAATTCGGCGTAAATCTTACCCCCAAAGAAATTACCATCAATCAAACTAAACCCGAGTTTGAAGGCGATTATACCATTGTTTTGTTTACCCTGGTTAAACAACTACGCAAAGCACCGGAGCAACTGGGTGAAGAACTGGGTGCCCACCTGGTGGCTTCCAAACCAGCATTCTTTACCGCCTACAATGTGATCAAAGGCTTTTTAAACCTGACGGTGGCGGATGCCAGCTTTACCCAATTTCTGCAGGAAAATTATGCGGCTGAAAACCTGGGTCGCCAGACCGGCGGAAAGAAGGTGATCGTTGAATACTCCTCACCCAACACCAATAAACCCCTGCACCTGGGTCACCTGCGCAACAATTTCCTGGGCTGGAGTGTGGCCGAAATTTTAAAAGCAACGGGTAACGAGGTGATGAAGGCCTGTATAGTGAACGACCGCGGCATTCATATCTGCAAAAGCATGATTGCCTGGGAACTGTTTGGCAATGGCGAAACACCGCAAAGCACCGGCATCAAGGGCGACCATTTTGTGGGTGATTATTATGTAAAATGCGAAAACGGCATCAAGGCCGAAGCGGCCGTTTTGGCTCAAAAAGTGGAAGCCGGCCAGTACGATGATTTTTCGGAAACGGACGCAAAAAAGCTGTCAACATTAGCCGAAGGGACAAAAGCCATTACCGGCACAACGGATAAGGACAAAGAAAAATTAAAGAAGATTGCCGAAGACCGGAAAGAGATCATCCGGGCCAACACGCCTATCATGAAAAAAGCGCAGGCCATGTTGCGTGACTGGGAAGCAGGCAAACCGGAGGTGATCGACCTCTGGAAAAAAATGAACGGCTGGGTATATGAAGGCTTTGATGCGACCTACCAGCGAATCGGTTCTGATTTTGATAAAACCTATTACGAAAGTGAAACTTACCTGCTGGGAAAAAAGTTTGTGGACGAAGGGCTGGAAAAAGGTGTGTTGTACCGCAAAGACGATGGCAGCGTTTGGATCGACCTGACAGCGGAAGGACTGGATGAAAAACTACTCCTGCGCAAAGACGGCACCTCGGTTTACATTACACAGGACCTGGGACTGGCTCAACAGAAATATGAAGACTTTCCGTATGAACAAAGTTTTTATGTAATTGCCGATGAGCAGAACTATCACATGAAGGTGCTGCAACTGATCCTGAAAAAACTGGGCATGCCGTATGCCGATGGCATTTACCACCTGAGCTATGGTATGGTGGAACTGCCAACCGGTCGGATGAAAAGCCGCGAAGGCACCGTGGTTGACGCCGACGACCTTGTGGATGAAATGGTGCAACAAGCTGCAACCGTTACGGCAGAAAAAAGCAATACAGAAGAATTCAGTGAAGCGGAACTGAAAGAATTGTATGAAACCATTGCCCTCGGTGCACTGAAGTTTTTCCTCCTGAAAGTAGATCCGAAAAAGAAGATGGTGTTCAACCCGGAAGAATCGATCGACTTCCAGGGTTTTACCGGACCGTTTATCCAGTACACACATGCCCGGTTGAAATCAATCCTTCGCAAAGTGGAGGCAACTGCAAGCGGGCAATCTGCAGTTGATAAAGAACCCCTGTCGCCGCTGGAAAAAGAATTGCTGCTCCTGTTGGAACAGTACAACGATGTGGTGCAACAGGCCGCGCAGGAACACAACCCTTCGGCCCTTGCCAATTACGTGTATGCCGTGGCGAAAATGTTCAACTCGTTTTATTCAGTACACAGCGTGATGCGGGCAGAGACGGAAACGAAAAAACAACTGCGGCTGCAGATTTGTCAACTTACCGCCAATACCATAAAAAGCGGTATGCAGTTGTTGGGTATCCGGGTGCCGGAGAGAATGTAGGGTGAGAGTGGATATTTGATATTTGATATTGGATATTAGGATATCGAGAATTTGGAATTTGATTTTTCAACCCTCTTATATGTTTTGCCATGGCAACAGTAAAACCGGTACTGCGCATTTTCGATTACCAGAAAGCGCTTGATTTTTATGTTTACTGGCTTGGCTTTACCATCGACTGGGAGCACCGGTTTGAAGAGGGTATGCCGGTTTACCTGCAGGTTTCCCGAGGTGATATTGTGTTGCATCTTTCCGAACATAGCGGCGACGGGTCGCCGGGCACCCATGTCTTTATAGATGATTTCCCTGACCTGGCGAGCTTTCATCGGGAACTTTTGCAAAAGGAATACAAGTACAACCGGCCGGGGATTGAAGTTCCGTTTTATGATGAAAATGCCCTGCAGGTAAAACTTAATGATCCTTTTCATAACCTGCTGATTGTGGTGCAGCGGAACGTTAAAAATGCGCAAACGACGTCCTGAAAAAAGAATTCTGATTTTACAATCTTTATTTTGAGGCATGAAACAACTTACCGCACTCCTTCTCCTCTCCTTTCTGCTTTCCTGTTCCAACAATGCCGGTGACAAGATCACTGACAACGATACATCCACAGCAGACAGCAGTAGCTGGGAGGGAAACGAATTGGGCGAAGCGCCGGCTGATAAAGAGCAGTTTTTTATCTATCAGGTAGACAGCGACAGCAAAACGATCAAAAAAAATCCTGCCCTTCATCCCAGTTATTACAGTGTAGACACGCTGATCATGGGTTTGAATGAACGTTATCCGCAGATCCTGCTGGAGAAAAAAAGTGTAGGGCATGATACGTTGTACACCGAAATAAAAAATGCCGCCTTCCTGACCAACCAAATGGGTAGCGCCGGTTCGGAGGCCTACATTGCCCAGGTTGTGCTCAACCTTACCGCAGTGCAGGGCATCAATTATGTTCGGATCGATTTCGAAGAAGGCAGTCATGCCGCCCCGGATGTTTTCAGCCGCCAGGCATTTTCGGGCTACAAAGAAGTGCAGTAGGATGGTGAGTGGTGAGTAGTGAATGCTGTGTTAGTACCCTATGAATCAGAGCAACTTTTCAAATTGAAGTTTCTTTCTGCATTACTTAGCGAAACGCAAAATAAACGGCACCAATCAGCAAACAACCGGCGATCGCATGATTATAAGTCAGTTGTTCTCCGCTGAAAAAAATGCGGACGAAAAGCACAAAAACGATCAGCGTTATCACTTCCTGGATCACTTTCAACTGGAAAAGCGAGAACGGTCCGCCGTTGCCCCTAAAACCAATTTTATTGGCCGGCACCTGGAAGCAATATTCAAAAAAAGCAAGACCCCAACTCAACAGAATGATGGCAAATAACCCGCTTTTGGCCATCCAGCCCCAGTCTTTCATTTTCAGGTGACCGTACCAGGCAAGGGTCATAAATATGTTTGAGATAACAAGAAGACCGATTGTATAAACGCTTTTCATGCGGATCTGATTAGAATAAAAATGCCTGTTCAGAAACAGGCATTTCAAAAATAAGACGGGAAATCGATCTCTCGAATACTTTCAATTCACTTATAACGAAACAAGCAGCATCGGCTGTTTGCTATTTTACTAAAACAGCTCCCAGTGGCGGCAGATTGACAACAAGGTTGTATCTCGCTTCTTCTTCGTCCAGCACTTCGCAACGAAGGTCAGGGTTCATATAATTGCCAGTTCCCCAGAAAGCCGTGCTATCACTATTAAAGATTTCTTGTTTATAAGGACGGGAAACCTCTGTTTGCCAACCTTCCTTGGGCACAGGGTTCAGGTTCAACACCACCAGAATATCATCTTCCTCTGTTTTGCCCATCCGCCTGTAAACCACCACGCAGTCGTTGCGGTGATTTAAGTCCACCCATTGAAAACCCTCGGGAGAAAACTGGTTGGCATAAAGGGCCGGTTCTGATGTCAGCAAATGGTTCAGGGCCTTTACGCATTCCTGCAGCTTTTTATGCGGATCAAACTGCAGCAGGTACCATTGCAATTCCGACTTGTAATTCCATTCACCGGTTTGTCCAAATTCATTGCCCATAAAGAGTAGCCTTGCACCGGGATGCGTCCACATGTAAGTATAAAGCGTTCGCAGGTTGGCAAACTTCTGCCATTCATCGCCGGGCATTTTGTAAAGCATAGGACTTTTGCCGTGAACCACCTCATCATGACTCAGGGGCATCATAAAATTTTCGTCGTAGAAATACATCATGCTAAACGAAAATTTATTCTGGTGGTGCGACCGGTAATAGGGATCGATCTTAAAATAATCCAGCGTATCGTGCATCCAGCCCATCATCCATTTCATGCCGAAACCGAGTCCGCCCATAAATGTGGGTTTTGAAATGCCAGGCCAGTCGGTTGCTTCTTCCGCAATGGTTTGCACATCCGGAAAATCGCGGAAGATGGTTTCATTCAGATCCTTGATAAAAGAGATGGCTTCCAGGTTTCCATTGCCGCCAAATTCATTCGGTTCCCATTGGCCTTCTGTGCGGGAATAATCCAGACGCAGGATGGACGAAACCGCATCTACCCTTATGCCATCGATATGAAAATATTCAAACCAGAAACGGGCACTGCTGATAAGGAAGGATTTTACCTCTCCCCTTTTGTAATTAAAAATATACGAGTTCCAGTCGGGATGAAAGCCTTTGCGCATGTCGGCGTATTCGTAGGTATGCGTCCCATCGAACATGAACAGGCCGTGTGCATCGTAAGGAAAATGCGAGGGCACCCAGTCGAGAATGACACCGATACCAGCCTGGTGCAACTGGTCGATCATGTGCATCAATCCTTCGGGTGGGCCAAACCGTGATGTAGGCGCAAAATAACCGGTGCACTGGTAGCCCCAGCTTCCGTCGAAAGGGTGCTCCATGACAGGCATCAGTTCCACATGCGTAAAACCCATTTCTTTTACATAGCTCACCAGGCGTTCGGTAATGTACTCGTAGGAGTTGTACACCTCTTCATCGGCGGGATCGGGTCGCATCCAACTTGCCAGGTGCACTTCATACACACTCCAGGGTGCATCCAGGGCATTTTTTTTGGCGCGGGTCTTCATCCACTCGGCATCGTCCCACTGGTAGTCAAACTCCCAGGTGATGGTGGAGGTTTGCGGACGCTTCTCCCAAAAGTTGGCCAGCGGGTCGCCTTTTACGGTTATTCGTCCCTGGTAGCCGGTGATGTGATACTTGTAAAGCTCTCCCTTTTTTATACCGGGAATAAATCCTTCCCAAACACCGCTTTTGTCCCACCGGGGCGTTAGCTGATGGGTCTCCGCATTCCAGTCGTTGAAATTGCCAATGACCGAAACCTGGGTAGCATTGGGTGCCCACACGCAGAAATAATAGCCTGCTTTGCCCAGAACGGTCAGGGGCTTGGAACCAAATTTTTCGTAGATACGGTAATGCGTACCCTGTTGAAAAGTGGCAATGTCATCGTCGTAAAGGATGGAGTAGTTCCAGACGGGACCGCTGGTATCAACGAAATTCTTATCCTCGTACCGCTCTGTCGCTCCTTTTGTGGAAATTCGTTCGTCCCGCATCATAATAAGGTTTTGCCGTTCAAGTAAAGTTAACAAGTCAATTAGTTTTTGCTTCCTAAATTGTTTTACCAATCACACCAACGCATGAGAAAACTCCTCCTGTGTGCTTTTGTGCTCCTTTGCACATACACACTATCTGCACAAACGTCAATCGTCAGGGGCGCCGTTATTGATACTGCAGAAAACAAACCCCTTCAAAACGCAGTTGTTTCCCTTATCTACAAAAAAGATTCCACGCTGTACAAATTCACCCGTACTGATAAATCCGGGGCTTTTCAGCTCAACAGTGTTCCGCAAGGTGCTTACCTGATGATGGTAACGTTCCCAAAATTTGCCGATTATGCCGATGGGGTCACTGTGCAGAACGAAACGACGGATGTGGGCAAGATTCCTCTCACCCAGCAAGCGCAGTTGCTGCAGGCCGTCATCATCCGCAGCGCCGGAGCCATCCGCATTAAAGGGGACACCACCGAGTTTGTAGCTGACAGTTTCCGGGTGCGGGAAGGCGCCACTGTTGAAGAACTGATCAAAAAGCTTCCGGGCTTCCAAGTCAACAGCAAGGGTGAGATCACAGCGCAGGGCCAGCGTGTACAAAAAGTACTGGTTGACGGTGAAGAATTTTTTGGCGATGACCCAACCATGGCCACGAAAAACATTTCGGCCAAGGCAGTTGACAAGGTGCAGGTGTTTGATACCAAAACCGATCAGCAGCAACTCACGGGGATCAGTACGGGCACCGAAGGAAAAACGGTGAACATCAAACTAAAAGAGGACCAGAAAAAGGGCGGCTTTGGCCGGTATTCGGTGGCCACCAATTTCAGGAACTATACAGATGTAGGCCTGTTGTATAACCGCTTTGTGGGGAAAAAGAAACTATCGGTTTATGCCACCAAAAGCAACACCAGCACCGGCAGCCTGAACTGGGAGGATGAGCGTCGCCTGGGCATGAACGATTTTGAATTTGATGAGATCTCTGGCTATTTTATGTTTTCGGGAAATTATGACGAGACCTTTGATAGCTGGAACCTGCGGGGCCTGCCGGATGCCTATACGGCCGGCGGTTTGTATTCCAATAAATTTAACGACGACAGGCAGAGTGTTAACGGCTCTTATCGGTACAACCGGTTGGGTACAAGAAACCAAAGCTCTACGCTGATGCAGAACATCCTGCCTGATACCTTGTTTTATACGAACCAATACGCACAGACACGGAGCCAGAATGAGCAACATGCTTTTAATGGCCGGTGGGAATGGAAAATGGATTCGCTCAGCACCTTGCGGTTTACTTCGGCCCTGACCCGCAAAACCACCAATTATTTTAACTACACAAGGTCGGAAGCCTTATCGGAAGAACGGGAATTTGTGAATACCGGCGACAAAGAGAATGAAGGCATCAATACAAAAACACAGGCCGACAATGCCCTGCAATATAAACGTCTGTTTAAAAAGAAAGGCCGACAGTTGATTGCCAACCTGCGTTTCAACGTCGTAGATGATGCAGGTACGGGCTACCTTGATTTTACCAACCGGTTTTACCGCAACAATGTGCTGGATTCCGTAGCCGGTGCCAGCCAGCAAAAGATCAACAACAATCATTCGGAAACTTTAGGCGGGAAAATCACATTTGCCGAACCGTTCAGCGATAAGGTTTCGCTGATCATGGAATACAGCTACAATCAGAACAATGCCGTTTCCAAACGCAATACATACGAGCTTACGTCAAACGGAAAGTATGAAAAATATGTTCCGCAATTCAGCAACAATTTTGATTTTAATGCACAGTCGCACACCGGTACACTAATAAGCCGGTATGCCACCAAAAAACTGCAGATCTCTGCTGGTTCCGGTGTTTCGTCGGTGCAGTTAAATCTACTGAACCTCGATGATGCTTCGAAACGGGTGTATAATTTCCTGAACCTAACCCCACAATCATCCATCGCCTACACGATCAAGCCCAATAACACCATCCGTTTGAATTACCGCGGCGGAACCCTGCAACCCAACATCGAACAGTTGCAACCGCTTCGCAACAATATCGACCCCCTGAACCTGGTGCTGGGCAACCCGGACCTGGAGGTAGGCTTCCGTCACAACATTTACCTCTCGTATAACAACTACAAAGTGCTGAAGCAAACCGGCATATGGGCATCGGTAAACTACAACGTAACCGAAAACGCAATTGCCAATCGCACCACCATTGATGCCCGCGGCGTACGCACTAGCATGCCGGTGAATGTGGATGCCAACAAAAGCTGGAATATGTGGGCCGAGTGGAACAAGGGGGAAGGTTCGAAAAAACTGATCCACACTGCCGGCATTCAGGCAAGCGGCGGAACCAACAATAATTTCATCAATGCCTTTGCCAACCGCACCACGTTCTATAATCTGAATTTTGGGTATGGCCTTCGTTACGAAGTGGAGGAAAAATGGAGCCTGCACATTCGACCGAAGATAGGCTACAGCCAGTCGCTTTCTTCTCTCAACAAAGCGGCGAAGACCTCCTTCCTTACCTATGGAGGCGAAAGCCAGGGACGGTTGAAACTCCCGGGCAATTTCGAGTTGCAATCGGATGTTGAGCTGAACCTGCAGCAAAAGCTGTCGGCCTTTAATGCCAATCCCAACATAATTCTTTGGAATGCGGAACTGCGCAAAACCGTGTTTAAAAACAAGTCGGGAATTATTTCTCTGCTGGCCCGCGACATCCTTGACCAGAACCGAGGCTTTAACCGAATCATCAATTCCAACTTTATTTCGGAAGAGCGTTTTCAACGCATAGGCCAGTATGTTATGCTGAAGCTGGAATGGAGCTTTAATAAGATGGGAGGCGGTGAGTAGGAAGCAGTTCGCGTTCACAGTTTACAGTTTACAGTTAAACATGAAAAAGAATATGAAAAAAATATTTTTTAGCCTGCTGCTGATTGTGACCATACAATCCTTTGGGCAGACGAATTTTCACCCGGCGGTAAAAATTGAATTTGAAAAAGTAGTTTACTCAAAACAGCTTTACATGGAACTTTACCAGGAATGGTACGAGCAGTTTAAAGGCATGATCCCCGACCAGGTGGTGAGTTATTACGAGTTTGTTGGCACAACCGAAAAATCGTTGTTCCAGGAAAGCAAGGAAGCGCAGCTTAATCCCCGGAGCTGGTACCAGCCCCTGGCGGATAAAAATGTTGTGTACAATGATTTTACCACCGGTCGCACAATTACGCAAAAACCGGTGTTTGAAGAAACATTTTTGGTGGATGACAGCCTTCTCAACATCAGTTGGAAACTGACGGCCGACACCCGTACAATTGCAGGTTACGACTGCCGCAAAGCCATTGGTTTTATCCATGATACCATGGCGGTATTTGCGTTTTATACGGACGAGATCCTTGTGAGTGGCGGGCCCGAAGGTATTCATGGCTTGCCTGGCATGATCCTGGGCATGGGAATTCCCCGTCTCCATACAACCTGGTTCGCAACCAAAGTAGAGACCAATGGCGTTCCCACCAGCAAGATCCTTCCCGCCACCAAAGGAACCAAAGTGGATCGCAGGAAAATGATTTCGGCGCTTGACAATGTGCTGAAGAACTGGGGAAAACACGGGCGGAATATGATCATGAATTTTGTGATCTGATGGTGAATGGTCAGTGGTGAATAATGCTTGTAGCCATAGGTTACTTGCTTCTAGCTACTAGCTACTCGCCCCTGACCATACTTAACATTTTCCTAATTACTAAACCTCCCTTCCCTACTCCCATCCCTTTCGCTACCTTTGCCCGTCATGGAAAAACAGCGTAGCGTAGCCTTTCATACCCTTGGCTGCAAGCTAAACTTTTCGGAAACTTCCACCCTTTCGCGGATGATGGAAGGCGAAGGTTTCCAGAAAAAAGCCTTTGATGATGTAGCCGATGTGTACGTTATCAACACCTGCTCGGTTACCGAAAACGCCGACAAAGAATGTCGCCAACTGGTGCGTCGCATTCAGCGCAAGGCACCGGAAAGTCTCGTGGTGATCACGGGTTGCTATGCCCAGTTGAAGCCCAAAGAAATTTCTGAAATCCCTGGTGTGAACCTGGTGCTGGGTGCTGCGGAGAAATTCAACCTTGCCACACACCTGAAAGAACTTACCAAAAATGATTCGGGTAAAATCAGCAGTTGTGATATTGAGGCTGTTTCCGGTTTTACGGCTTCCTTTTCCGTTAACGACCGCACCCGCACATTTTTAAAAGTGCAGGATGGCTGCGATTATACCTGTTCGTTTTGTACCATTCCAATGGCCCGCGGAAAAAGCCGCAGCGACATTATTCAAAATGTCGTTCGCAATGCGGAAAAGCTGGCGCAAGATGGCGTGAAGGAAATTGTTCTCACCGGTGTAAATCTGGGTGATTTTGGCAAAGGACCCGATGGCAACAAAAAAAGTGAAGAGAGCTTTTATGAGCTGATTCAACAATTAGAATATGTGGAAGGTATTGAGCGCTACCGTATCTCTTCCATCGAACCCAACCTGCTTACGGAAGAAATTATCCGGTTTGTGGCCGGAAGCAAAAAGTTCATGCCGCATTTTCACATCCCGTTGCAAAGCGGTAGCAATGAAATTTTAGGAGCGATGCGACGCCGTTACAAAAAGGAACTGTATGCCGAACGGGTAGAGATGATCAAGTCACTGATGCCTCATTGCGCTATTGGTGTGGATGTGATTGTTGGGTTTCCCTCGGAAAGCGATGCACACTTTAAAGAAACGTTTGCCTTTTTGCACAACCTCCCGGTTTCGTACCTGCATGTGTTTACGTATTCGGAACGGGACAACACAAAAGCACTTGAGATAAAACCCGTGGTGCCGATGCTCGAACGCCACGAAAGAAATAAGGCGCTTCGTAACCTTAGCTATATGAAAATGCAGTATTTTACCAGCCAGCACCAGGGGCAACAGCGCAAAGTGCTGTTTGAAGGCTTTGATAAAAACGGAATGATGGAAGGGTATACTGACAATTATATTCGTGTTACCACACCCTATCGGACCGAATGGGCAAACAAATTGGTGGATTGGACCCTTTAATAACCAAGATGAAAAAATACCTGATAACTGCCACATTCCAATGGAATGAAGAAATGATGGACCTAGTGCAGGAGCACCGTCGGCACATCAACCAGTTAATTGATGAACAGGTGATAGAGCATTACGTGGTCAGCATGGAAATTCAGACCGTTTGGATTACATTGAATGCAAAGACCAAACGGGAAGCAAAGTCCTTGCTGTCGCCATCGCCTTTTTACAAACATTTCCGCATTGCCGTTAATGAATTGATGGTATGGGACGGACAGTTGTACCGGTTGCCGGCCGTTCAACTGAACTAAAAATATTTTGCCCCAAAATAGAAAAATATTTTTTTGATTAAAACAGTTCCCCTTATTTTTGCACTCCCAACGACAACGGTAACGTTCTTTAAACAGTTAAAAATCAATCGGGAGCATAGCTCAGCTGGTTCAGAGCATCTGCCTTACAAGCAGAGGGTCCTTGGTTCGAATCCGAGTGCTCCCACAGAAGCCTCAAGTGTAGTTCCCTCCTACATTTGAGGTTTTTTTTATATCTTTTCTTCGCTAGGCGCATTCTTCGTATCGCATAAAAATATACAATCAAAATGCACCAATATTATACATCTTCCCAACAACTGGTAGGGTTCAGATCCGAGGGTTTCTATCAACAAAAAAGACAGGCATCTGGTGTATTAATTATTGCTGCAAAGAAGGAAGAAATAGTAAGGGCTTAACAACAGCTTTCTTTAGTAAGTAACAGTTATAAGCAGATCCATATATAGCAATTTACCTATTTCCATAGTGCTATATGTGGGCCATGTCAACTTCTCAAATTAAATTAAGATAAGTAGCAATTTTCGTTACAGTGAATAAAAAAGGGATAAGCTACCCCTAGCTTATCCCTTATACTAATTCACACCTTAGAAAGAGTTGTATTGACTGGCCAACAGACAAAAAGATTGTTAAAGAAAGTCTAATATAGATTAAGGCGCTTATCTTAATTTCTCTCTGGCAGCATAGTAAAGTTCATCTAAGAGAGCTTCATCTTCTATATTACCTATACAATGCCTACCTTGTCTTTCTACCTGTACTTGCTCAGGAGGTGTGCTTGCCGGGTCACCATTATAAATGAGCAATCGGGCAACAAATTTATCCTTCCCCTCTAGTGTCACAGTATAATGTGCCAGAGCTCCTCGGTGTAGCACTACTGCTGTAACCTCCATAACCTTAAAGATTGTTTCAAGTGTGAAAAGGCCAAGCATCGTGCCTTTAATACGCATCTACTTTTAAGGTAGGGCACTTTAAATTAGAATATTAATGTGGAGAAAAGGTACCAGTTTGTTGACGATTAAACCCTATTTGTCAGGTATTTCCTATACAATCCACTTATAGGTTAATTCTTTTACCTGTTAACTGCAGATAAATTTATAGCTGGCCTTTCCTGTTATACGATTGAAACAATTTTCCCTTTACTGGAGAAATATCTGTTTTGCCTGAAAATTAGTAATATACCCTGCCCTCCTGCAAATAAAGTACTGCCAGTTCAGTTGTTAATTTTGCCTGTACCATGTTATGACACTAAAGTTTTCAGTGAGAATGTAAATACCCCTTTTTTCAGAGGTAGATTTTAGTGGATTTTGATTATTAACGATATTGTTTTTCCATTTTAAAGGAATCTGGTTATTCAATGCTTCATGGGGTCTTCTCAGGCTTTGTTCTTCCATTTATTTAAAGGTTTACCGCTTTACCTGGTATATGTCAAAGAACAGGTAAGCATCCAGAAAAGCCTCACGATACAGCTGGTTAAAGCGTTCTATAGAGCCATTCTGGATCGGTCTTCCAGGTTGCATGTACTGGATGGTAATGCCGCTATTTTTTGTCTATAGTTCAAAATCTTTGGAGGTGAATTCCGGTCCGTTGTCTACGCGTACTATTATGTGGGCACTCCTATCCTTGACACATTTAAAGGCTACCAGCACATGTAGTCGCCACTGTATTGGCTCCAATGTTAATCCGTTACCGATGAATAGAAACGCATGTAATTTCGTAACCCATGTAACAATACAAAATAAGTGTTCTTCAAGTGACCCTTTATTTAACTCTTTTCACTAAATATTAAAATGAATAACGAAAGCGATTAAAGGAATTCACTTATTGAATCATTTAATGTGTTGAATATATTATATTGAATCAATATCTTAGCTACGCGATAAAGTTCTTGTTTGTGATGCACCTATCTTAATCCCTCACTGAATCTATTTTCTCCCGCCCTGTAACAACTGCCATAACCACGCAAATCAATCCGCATGAACCAACAGCAACTGACAGCCTTTCTGGCTTCTGTTACAGGACAACTGCACCCTGCTAATAAAACGGAAGAATCTGCAGTAGAAGAAGTAGAGAAATCAATTGCAGGCGTGCTGATGCAGCAGGAGCCCGCATCGGTCACCAATCGCGACTTTACCTTTTCCAGATCCGACCTGTTCTCAGGGGAACGCAACCTGCCCGAAAACCGGTTGAAAAAACTGGAAAAGGTTGTAGCCGACGCACGGCAAGCAAAAAAGGATGTGGACCAACGGCTTTTTGTCCGCGATATTCCGGTTCGCACAACACAACTGGCAGGAAGTACGCCGATTTTTGCAGCCGGTGCCCGTGTCGTCAATACGATCGGGCCGGTTCGCAGTGCAGATGGCCGCACCATTTTCATTGATTTTTTTAAGGTAGAAAAAAGTATTGCACTCTACTTTCATGGGCAAACCTTGCCGGCCATTCTATTCAATGCACAATTCAGGCGGGGAACAATTTTGCTGCCGAACGGAATACGGGTTGAACTAACAAACAGGTATACGGTTATTCCTACCTCTGTATGGATCAATGCACGGCTGCTGAATCCATCCGCTCCGGTTGATTTTTATTGCGGCTTGCGGGTAAAAGGCGGCACTATTCAACTGACAGCGGCGCCGCAGTTTATCAACAATCAACTGGTGATTGCTCACACCAGCCAGGTGGCTGTTCACCTGGAACTGGAGCAAACATCGTCAGCCGGTGAAGATGCGACAAGTCCCTATGGTGAAGATGCAAGGGCCGCAGAATTTCATTTACCGGATACATTTGATTTTCGCTTTACAGCAACGACAAAAACCATCCAAACAGTTGCTCCGTCAAAATGGACCGTATACGGCCAGCCGGCTGCATTTACGTACAATGGCGCTCAAAATACCGTCTTCAATACCTTTATAAACCGGTTAGCCATCCCTGTTACCTGCGATGCACCTCAGATTACCATCAGGGATTGTAAATCTCCGTTTATGCAACTAAGCGGCCGCGCCGCCGTTAAGGCTGCCTGGTGGGCCTTACCGACAGCCAAACTTGATGTGGCTAACCCGCTGGAAGCAGGTGGCAACGGAGCGTTGATTGTGGAATGTGCCACCGGCCTGCAGGCGCAGTGGACTTCGTTGGAGAATAATGTTTTTGCTCTTGGCAACCCATTCATTATGGGTGAACCGGGCCGGATTGATGTTACCGATCAGCAAAGCAATGGCAGCGGTGCGTTGCAACGGTTTAGTTTGTGGAAAGATGAGGTGAATGCTTTTGGTACATCTGTTGACCTGTTTTACACCAAACAATCATCCTTTATTTTCAACACGCTTTCCAAAGGCGATGAGGCTCTAATGGCGCTTGCCAATGCAGACTTTAAAATCGACCGCCCGGTTAAAGTGAATGGTGAAGCGATTGCCGTACAATCAAAAAGCAGCCTGCTTTTCCTGGGTGCCACCAAACTGAAACATTCAGTTTACCTGTATGACGACAACATCCTCTGGGATAACAAACTGCCGAACGATAAAATTCCGATGGTTAAGCCCTTTGCTTTGGCTCTGCACAATGCTTTGTTCACGGTAACCCCGCCCAATGGGGCAGCGCTTTTTGGCGAGTGTGATGCGCAGTTTAAACAAATAAATCAGGGCAGCCTCTTTTTAACCTTTGGCTTGTTTAGTTACCTCCCCACCCTACCCGATCCTTACACCGCTAACCTGGGAGAATTGCGCCGGCAGTTTGAACATAGAACGGGTTCCCGCATTACAGCAGGAAAAAAGACAAGCGTTGTCTGGCTTTGGCTGATTGGAAGAATCAAATGGATGGAAAGGGAAAAAGAACCGGATAAAGTTGGTGTGTCATTTCATTTTGCTCCGTTGCAACAGGCCGTGCAGATTGGCAAAATAGAGGAAGAGGAAAAGGAGAATCCGGAAAAACCTGTGGTCGCCAATCCGCACCCGATTTTGCAGCCGCCCGGCAGACTTGAAGGCCGTCCGGACTTTCCTTCTGCTATACTGGCTTCCGAGGAATTGAGTGCCAACATGGGTACAACCGCAAGGTTGGCTACCAACTTACCGGCTGAAAAAGTGCAGATACTGACCATGATGTCGCAGGACATGTTTACCCTGCTTGACGTGAGCAGCAAAGCCAACCAGATGGGTGTCAGCTTTTCGGTGTACGGACAGCAGCTGCGGGGCGAGACAAATTTTATGGTCAACACAAACGCCGCCGGCACGGCCGCAAGTGTCTTTCCTATTCAGGTGCAGGGCATGGACGTGGTAAGCGCCGGTAGAAATGTGAGAGCCTTTGCCCTTCCGCAAATTGCCTGGGAACCCCTGTACAATTTTACAGCGCCTGCTATTGCCAAAGACCCACCTTATGGTTTCAATTATTACCCCAACGATGGTATCGCTACCCGTATCGGTAATTTGAGCAATGAACCCATTACGCTTTCCCCTATCCCGCTTTCGAAATACCTGGTGCAAACCTATCAAAGCAA
The DNA here is from genome assembly GCA_014163555.1 of Flavisolibacter longurius. Classification (GTDB taxonomy): domain Bacteria; phylum Bacteroidota; class Bacteroidia; order Chitinophagales; family Chitinophagaceae; genus Flavisolibacter. Next base: position 29,309 of record JACJGO010000007.1, on the reverse strand, counting down.
AAACGACAACCGCACCTATGCCATTTTCAACCTGCCGTTTGGGATGATTGCTTTTTCTATCCTGAACCAGCAATCGACCCAGCTAAAGAAAGCAGACATTGAAAGCGTACAACCGGTTTTTCATAACTACATCAACGGAGGCATTCAGCTGGAACTAACGGCAGGTTCTTCCAACAATATTGGCGAAGACAACTTGTTTGAAGGTTTTACCCTGCAATTGGAAAATGTGGCAGATGCAGCCGGCAATCCAACCAACACCAGTACGCTGGGAGACAGTGTCACGCAAATTTTCAATGGTGAATTCTTTACGCCGAGCATTACTTCGTTTGAAACCCAAAGCCGTTCGGCTGTGCCAGTCAAACGGATTGGATTAAGTGGCTATGGCGCCAGTATGTTTTCCAACTGGATCAACAAAGAAGCAGCATTTGCACAAACCAGCCAGGCGCTTTTTAACGTAACGGTAGGCCGCACCGGGCACGAAGTGATCCAGGTGGTCAGTATGATTTATCCCTGGGGTATCCGGGTGGTGCGAACCATTACCATCTTCCGCCTGAGTAATGGCTATGTAGGCCGCGTGGACAGCGGCTGGAAAGCAGAGAGTGAAGGAAAATTTGATTTCAGCTACACGGTACAGGCCTTCAAACAGGGAACCGGCAATGACCCGGCGCAAAAGAAAAAGTTTGCGCTCAACAATCCTTACATCATCCATCCCGGCACCAACCACGGTTTGTACAACATCCGTAATATCCGTGAAATTGAAACCACCTTCAAATCCAGCTTCCAGGTCAATACCTATACCTACGAATACGACAATGCCAACAATTTAATTCCTATTCCTGCAGCCGATCCGCCGGTCTTTGAAGAGCTGCGCGGCCTCACCTTTGATGCCGATGTAAGACTGGAAAACGTCACCGAAGGCGGCGTAAAAATTCAGGGGGATACGCTGACAAGTTTGGTTCCGTCAAAAGGTATCCTTGGCTTTGTGCAGTTATCGCCCCGCGGTGTACCCATCACCGTGCAATCGTTCAAAGAGCTGCTGGAATCGCAGAACGGCACCATCGGTGGGCCTATCAACTGTACCATTAAAGTAGCGGGTACAGCCCAGCGCATGCAGTTGAACCGATTTGACGTAAACAACTCAGTGAACGAAGCCGCAGCACCTCTATTTGTGGGTGCAGCCAGGGGCTCAGTGATTCTACCCAAAGACGGTAGCTGGAGTTTGGTGATGCACAGTCGTGGCAGCGGCGACGTTAGTCCCCTGCCGGAAAGCCTTTCTGTGCCACTGGTTCGCATGGGACAGTGGGTAAAGGACAAAGTGGTAAACCCTGCGGATATTGCCTCGCAATTGCAACGCATAGCACATCCACAGGACCTGGTTCGCCTTCCGGTTCCGGATACCATCAACTTTGGCTTTTTGCAGAATTTACCCACGCAGAAAGTTTTGTTTCTTACACCTGCCTTTAGTTCGGCGCAGCAATACTTACTGAGCAAAACACCTCCGCTGTTGGCCGACAGTTATCGCCTGCTGAATTCAAAAGGTATTTTCCCCAACATTGGTACGGCAGAAGGCGTTGATTTCGGAACCGCCATTCAATTGTTGAAAGGCGTAGATGATGCGTTCAACCCGAAAGAAGCCTTTGCCGATTCGGGGCTGTTGGATGGCGGCAAAAAGGCATTGCAGCTACTGGAAATAAAAGCAAAAGAAGAAGGCCAGAAACTGCTTGACCAGGGGTATAAACTTGTCAAGGACAAAGCCAATGACCTGGCCAACGAAGCCTTTAAGTTTGACCTGCCTTCGTTTGAATACCCGCTGGTAGAATTGAAAGACACCTTAAAGATTTATATCGAGTACAAGGCCAGCACCAACAACGAGCAACTTCCCAAAAAAGACTATGTCGGCAAGTTTGATTTCAACGTCGACTCATTTGCCTCGGACATGGCCAAAACATGGAAGGGCCGCATGCACAACATGGCCATGGTGATTGATTTGGGTCCATTGAAAAGGCTGATGACCATCCAGGGCAATTTTAATTCGCAAAAAGGAAAGGAAACAGATTTAGGCAGTAAAGACCCGGGCGATAACGAAGGCTTTACGCTGCCGACTCCGGAAATCAAATTCAGTGATGCCGTAGAACCTGTGATCCAAATACTGGAAATTCTTGCTCAACTCAGCCAGGGTAATTATGCCAATGCGTTGAAGAAAGGCCTGAAAGTGGCCATGAGCAACAGCGCCAATATTTGGGAATATAAGTTTGAAGCCACAAAAGACATTCCGCTGGTACGCTTCCCACCAGGGCCCGCATACGAAGCACCACAAACGCCCCTGAAGCTGGAAGCCAGCATGGCCCTGGGTGTTTATTTTAATGCCGCTCTGAAAATTACCACGGACCCCAAACAACTGCTGCCAACAGCCGGCGCTTTCTTCCAGTTTCATGGCGGGCTGCAGGTGATGTGTGTATCGGTAGGGGTTGGCACCATTTACGCCGTTGGCCATGTGGATCTAAAGCTGGCGGCAGATACCAGTCCGCTGATTTCACTCACCATGAAGTTTGGCTTTGGAGCGCAGATTGGCGTGGGTCTGCCGGTGATTGCCACTGTGAGTGTGCTCTTTATGGTAGGCGTGGAAATCTATGCCGACTCCAGCCAGAAAGTAGTGGCCACGGCCATTTTGCTGTTCCGCGGCCATGCCGAAATCCTGGGCGGTCTTGTGGGTGTGACCATCACCATTGAAGCAAGAGGGTCTATTGAAAAAAGCGGTAAAGATTCGCCAACGAACTGCAAGGCACAAGTGACGTTTGCCCTTGACATTTCCATCTTCATGGTTATTGATATTTCCTTCAGCGAAAGCTGGGAAGAACAACGACAGATTGCATAAACCCATTCGAACCACTTCAACTACAAAACATGGCAAATCCCAATCATACACGCTTTACCCTGATGGCCTTTCCGCAACACTTCGATGGCACCGGGGTCCTTACTGTAAACATTGTATTTATTCCCCGCAATATCAGTCCGCTGGAAAAAGTGCAAGTGCCCTATGCCACCACCGGTTCTCTTACACCATTTGCCGATGTAAAACCGGAGTTTGAAGTGGTTGTGGTCCAAGACCCGAATGAATTTCCGGGCAAGATTCCGGCGAATGAAGTTCCGCTCATCCCCTCCTCTCTTACTTGGCCCGATAACACCCGGAAGCTTTATGAAACCTTAAAAAACGCCCAAACGCCGGATGCCCGGCCAAAGTATTTTGACATTGATGAAAACCGAAGCGCTGATAAGCCTACCGCCCAGCGGGCGCCCAAGCCGGTTGATAAAGAGAGTGCCTTACGCAAATACCTGCCGGTAAGTTATCGTACGGCCTTCAACTTTACCTCACCCCGCCTACCCAATGCCAAAACGGATGACAGTTACCGCTGTGCCTTGCGTGACCAGACAAAACCTCCAGCACTTGTAAAAGACGACAAAGTAAGCTGGGGGAAAGTGTATGCCTACCTGCTTCGTCAGCCGCTGATGGCAGAAAAAGCAGGATTGATTTACAAAACCAGCGTTACCATCAATCCGCAGGATTACAAAAACGGTGGCTGGCTCTATGTACGCATCAAAGATGGCACTGCCTACAGCCAGGAACAAAAAGATTCCCTCACGGCCGGGGAACTTTTTATCAAACGCTATGCAGCACGCATTCCGGCCCTGAAAAATGGCGAACCACGCAGCCTTTTTGCGGCCGTTTTATTCCCGGTGTTGAACGCGGGAGAAAATGTTGTTGGCAATTTTGATGACCTATACGTGGAAGCAGCGCGGTTTGATGATGGATTTGCTACCATCACACATGCCAACCAACCGGTAAGCCAGCACATTTTACAGGAAGAACAGGACGGCTTCCACCCGCAAAAAGAAATGGGCGTTCGTCTGGGCTGGGAAGATGAGCAAATCCTGATCTGGTACCTGCGTCAACTGGCAAAAGATGAAACTGTAACGGGCAATGAAAGGCTCGATGCACCCCTGGGTGTTGTGGGCTTTCATGTAGACGTGCAGGATGCTGACAACACAGGGGCCGGATGGGAAAGCCTGACGGCTGTGCGGAGCAACGGTGACATGCTTTTGGAAGACATCAACATTGGGGGGTTCAGTGGCGAATTGCCCTTTCAGGTATATCCTACTAAGCTATACAGCCTTACCGGTGATGATTACTGGCTGCCCATGTATTTTGCCAACTGGAATGATCATTCGCTGGTGATACCCGATAAAACAGCGGCCCTGCTCTATCAAAATGACAAAGACAATACACTAGAAAAAAGAGTCACCATCAGCGACACCTACACGCCTGTTTCCAATACCATTCGGCTGCGGTACGGCAAGCAGTATAATTTCCGGGTACGCATGGCCGATATCAGCGGTGGTGGGCCTGCGCCGGCAGCACCCGATCCTCTATCCGTTACACCCAGTGGCATTGCCGGTATCAGCTTTAAGCGCTACATCGCCCCGAATACCCTGCGCATCACTGGCGATACTACCATCAACCATTCCACTGACGATGAAAACTTCAGCGGTAACAGGTTAACCTTTCAACGACCGCTGCTCGGTTACCCGGCTGTAGTTTACACCGGCCAATACCCTGACCCGATTGCTGACCTGCAAGCAGCTTCCAACGCCATGGTGGGCAAAGGAGCGTTTGGCATTGCTGATCCGGATGTGGCACAGGTAGAAATAAAGGTGGAAGTGGAAACCCTGAAGATGGATAACCTGCTAAGTGATACCGGCCGTGAAAATTATATAACACTCTTTAAAACCTACCGAGATTTTGATGTCGCCAATTTTGATGCTGCCATCAATGTCGGCATTCAGTACAAAGACATGCCGGTGCTGCAACTGGGAAATACCACCCAGCCATATGTACAGGCCGCCGACAATGATTTTATCACGGCAACCGCCGGGGATATTATTCTACCCACAGCCCGTAATCTTCGCATTACTCTGCGGGCTGTTTGCCAGGCAAACAATACATACTGGGGCCACAACAGCCCAAACCCTGACCTGAACAGCCGCTATGGCAAAACCACCCAGCTGCGAGTAAGGCGGGCTTCTTCAAACGAACAGGGCCTGTTCAATAATTTAGCCGACCCCCAGTTACTGCAAGGCATTTACCTGCAGCCTGACCCGCCAAAGCAGTACACCAACAAATTAACTGTTACGAAGTATAACGCAGACAAAATGCCGGACATTGTACAGCGCCTGGCCAAACAACTGGATGTGGAATGTAACGGCCTTACCTTGTTAGCGAAAAAGGGACAGCGTTTGCAATTTGGGTGCAGCAACCTGATACGGCATACCATGGCCCCGGATAACAGCAGCATCACTTTTGCCAACAACAACGAATTGCAGCACCGCTGGCTTCTTTGCACCTACCTGAATATTGGCCGCGACTGGACCTGGGATGGACTGGATGACCTGAGCTTTCTGGTGCAACGCAAACGCAAATTTGATTTTGAAACAAAAGCATGGAATGCAATTACAGCAGAAGACGTTGGCGATATTGAACTTCGCCGAACGGCTCCTTTCCAGGCGATCCAAGAAGGTGATGATGGCACCATTCACCGGGAAGAAACCAAGCTAATTTTTATTGATGCCGTGGACCCCAAACCGTTTGGTGGCCACTTGCCGGATACGTTGGCCGTTCAGTATACCATCCGGCCACAATTGCGTAAAAAGGAAGACAACACCCTGCCGTTGCAGGATGATGATTTCACCACACCGATCCTGAACCTGCCGACAACTGTTAATCCGCATTCCATTCCCCAGCTGATTGGTGCCGGCATTGCGCTTTCACCTTACGTTCGCAATAAAAACTATTCCGCAACAGAGCCCCGTCGCCGTTATTTGTGGCTGGAGTTTGAAAAACTTCCGGATGATAGCCGTGATGCTTTGTTTGCCCGTGTTCTGGCCTATGCGCCGGACCAGTTGCTGAGTAATAACCATCCCTCCCTTTATGAAATTTCGGAAGAACCGCCGCTGCCTGTTGACCCGGAATACATCCGTGTATTTACACCGGATTCGGCTCAGCACCATGCTGGTTTGAACGCTATGCAGAAAATGGAAAAATCAACCGACACGGATCGCCATTTTTACCTGCTGCCCCTGCCGCCTGGCTTGCATGGTGAAAGTGCAGAACTGTTTGGATTCTTTACTTACGAGTTTCGGTTTGGTCACAGCGACCAGTTGTGGAGTACCGCACAGGGCCGTTTTGGCAGGGCACTGCGGGTAACAGGATTACAACACCCCGCTCCTAACCTGTTTTGTACAGTAAACCGGGATGAAAAAAAAGTATCCGTAAATGCACCCTACGCTATGACTGTCTTTGATGGTAAAAATGTTACCTCCAATCCGCCACGGACATCACTTTGGTGCCTTTTGTATGCACAGGTAAAACAAGCCGACGGATCGGATTACCGTAATGTGTTGCTTGACGAAAAACGGTTGCAGCAGCCTTCATTAAGCACCCTTCGGGAAAAAACAGTCAGGGAATTTAAAGAAAAGGGTATCACCTCTACCCTTGAACTGGCAACGGCACTGCACATGCACCAGGCCTTGCATATTGATGCTGTCCGCTATGGCGAAACACAATGGGCCAATGGCGAGATCAGCGAGATTCTGGAGCTCTATGGATTGCCGGAAGATTCCTCCCTGAGTGTGTTGTGCGTGGAAACCTTTGGCCACATCACCAACATAAAAGAACACATCAACAACTTTGACCAGGCGCAGCAAAAAATAGTTCAGGGCCTGACCTTAGAATATGGGAAGGAGCATGAACAGAAAATTACATCTATGGTACGAAGAGGCATGGGGGCACAGCCAAAAGAAAACGGGGACAGGCCGCTCAGCAACGAGTTGGGCAAATACCGAATTCTGCGAACATCGCCGTTAGTGGAAGTACCATTTGTTTGTTGTACGGAGTGTTGAGCGAGGAAGGGTAAAGAACTGAAACCAACCCTCAATCAATGAAGGTATGAATACTCTGTATTGTTGCTGATACCGTGCTTGGGCCTGCAACAAATTAATTGCAAAATCACTTGCTCATTCATCAGGAAAATTATGTAGTACACATTTAGAATTAAACAATAATGTGTTACAAGCACGTTCGCTGAATAGCCCGGAACAAAAAGATTATCTTGACAAGATGTTGAATAATTAATTCTCGACACTTCTAGCTCTCCTATTAAACATCAAGGGGAAAAATCGTGCGATTAAGCTAAGAGCTCCCACGCAAAAAACAAAGGGTTTCAATACAAATTGAAACCCTTTTTTATTTTGTCTACTAACCCAAAATGCTAACGACAGCGCTGCTTTCTTTTTCGTCTGTAACTCGACAACTCTTAGGCAGGCAATTACTTCCTTTTTTTCAACCAAGATGGATTACGATTGCGCTTATTGAACCGCGCAACTTTCCACGAGCAAAACGAATTCTCAAAAGACACCGTTACAGTCCCCATTGATCCAGGTAGCCCAAAAATTTGAGCATCAGGTACGAAAAAATTGTAAACAAGATGACCAGGAACTTCAGAAGTGAATAATTCTTATAATTCTGTCTTTCGGTGTCCATGAAAACAGGTAAGTTATTTTACGTTGAAAAAATCTTGTCGCAATGCGCTGTATACTGTCGCACTCTTAATGAACCTTTCCGAAATCGAGGTGAAGCATGGCCGCCCAATCGCGAAAACGTGCCTGTCTTCTTTTGGGCCAGCTAAACTGCATCCGGTTCAAATATCCAATGGCCTCGCAAATACCTACCAGCGTGTACACAAACGTGTAAAAAAAATAAAAGTAAAGTTTGATGAATAGCATAGGTTAAGTGTTTTAGGGAGGTCGTTCAGAGGAAAAAGGATGGGAGGCTATTCACAGGAGAGAGTAAAACAAATGTAATAGAACCAAACCAAAACTGCAAGTGTCTGTGGAAAGTTGGTGGAAAGCCGTTTTGAACGGCCTTCCCTATACACAAAACATTCGTGGCGATAAACAAAAAGCACTAAAGTTCCAATCTTGGCATTCTTGCTGTGTTTGTATTCTGGTTACCAAGGATCGCAAAGAATTACACTTTGTTATTTTACTTCAAACGGGACAGACGTACTTATGGTACGGCCTTGCCCGTCGAAGCCCTGCAAAACAGCCAGGAAACGGCCTTTGTTGTCACCGGTATAAAAGCTCAATAGCTTACTGTCAACATTGGGCTGCCAGTAAAGCGTTGTACGCAAATCGGGCAGGCGGCTGTTACGCTGACCTTCAGTTGCATATTCCGGTGCGTAAAATTCTCGTTGCAACTGCAGGCCTTCATAATCGATTGTAATGGCCTGCGGATCCAATACCAACCCTTCATACTGGCCCGTATAACTAATGAAATTGGCCATACTCTGGTAGTTGATATGCCCAAGCACAAAATTCCTCGGGATGATATCCAGCCTTTTTATTTTCAGGGGATTCAAATCAAAAACCTTGTTTGGATTCAGTTGCGGAATGCCATCCACCAGCACCAGGATGTCATCCTGGTAAAGGCGGCGTTCCGTATCGTTGAAAAGTTTCAGTCGCAGCGATTCGCCGCTTCCTTTTACACCAACGTTTACTTCCCGCACATATTCCCGCAGCACTTCTTCCAGGGTATTGAACCGCACATAATCATCCAGGTCATACGAATAAATTGACTGGCCATAAAACGGCAATGTATCCTTCAGCAAAGGCGGGTAAAACCGACGGATATTTTCGTGGTGATAAATATGCTGCGCCTGCATTCCTATACTGCGATTGACAAGTGCTTTTTGCCAGGCAGGGTTCAAGGCCAGCGGGTAGGCTCCCCGTTCGCGGTAGGTTTCAGCAAAAGGACTCAGGATTTCAACCTTATGGTTGGTGTTCTGCGGAATACTGGTTTGAATGATCATTTCACCGGCACCATAAAATCCGCTTACCTCAAACCGAACCATCCCTGTGCTGTCGCTGATGGCTGTAAACAATTTATACGGTGATGAAGGAACGGAAAGGAAAACCTGCACGTCTTTCGCTGGCGCACCGGTTCGGGTATCCGTTACCCGGCCGGTGACCCTTTGACCGGATCGTTCCCGCTGATAGGGCAAAACTGTTTCTTTCTCTGCCTGTTCCCAACGGAAACGGCGCCAGCCCTGCGTCATCATCAGGTAGTCCGTGGTCTTTTTTCGTTCTTCACTGGCAGCACCAAAATAATAGGCTGGATTTTCCACCGGGCCGCTCAACTCCGAAGTCAGCCAAATGTACTGGTCGATGTTTGTGGCCTCTCCGCTCTGCCATTCATCCAACTGGAAAACGGCAAGGGAAAGATTGTTGCCATTACCGCCGGCACTATCTAACAACAGATCAACTTTCTCACGGGTACCAAAACTGTTTTTTGCAGCTTGCAGGCGGAATTCCTGTTTGGCCGGTGGGATAAAATAGAGTCGCTCACAGACCGGTTTTTTCTCGGCATTAAAGATGGTGAATTGCGAAACTCCCTCTCCCAGTGCTTTTTTATCAATGGTGAATGTAGCCTGGCCATTGTTTGTAATGGCCCGCTGCGCTGCCTTTACCTGCTGACGGGTTTGGGCTAAAAGGAATACTTCTGCATTGCCACCCTTTGCATTTACCTGCAGCCTGAGTTGATCGTTGCCGGCTTCTTCTACCTGTAAGGTATAACCGTAATCGTAGGCACCGGGCAATTCACGGGAAACAGTTTTGCCATCGGCCAATTGAAATATCACTTTGTAGCTGCTGCCTTTTTGCGGGGTCAGGTTAAAATGCCCCATCCCAAACTGAAAGGGTGTAAACGAAGCCAGGGTATCCGCTTTTTCGTTTAGCAGGAAGCCGTTGCCTTCTGTTCCTTTTCCGTTATTGCCGGCCAGACGAAATGCCACCCGGGAGGGCAAGCCATTCACCAGGTTTCCTCCTTCCGGAAAAAGCTGCAGGCTGGAAGCGGGTATCACGGTTTCGTCCTGGGCTTCCAGGCTTTTCAGCGTATTAATGATGCTTATTCCTTTTTCAAAAAAATGGCCAACACCGGCATTTTTCATCCAGGCAGTATAAGCCCGCAGGGTATAATGACCACTGTTCAGTGTAAAGGGCAATTGAATGGAACCATCGCCCCCCCTTTCGGCAAGCGCAATCTTGGCCTGCGCTACCGGAACATTGCCTTCGCTCAGGATCTCTACATACGCTACCTTACTTGCAGGCAGGGGGCGATTGAATACGCCATCCACGGCATAAACTTTCATCCACAAAATCTCTCCGGCCGTATAATAGGCTTTATCCGTATGGAGGTAAAGTTTTTCCGGCGTATAGGCCTTCACATAAGTGGTCAGACTGGCCTGCACATCCGTCAATACATTTTGTGCAAAGGCTGCTTTCCCCATAAGGAGGAGCGATATACCGTAGACAATTCGTTTGTTAAGCTTCTTCATGATTTACCGGGTGATTTTACCAGTAGCTGGGTCGGTTAAGATTGCCTCCACGGGCCGTACAGTCAACACAGCGTGCCACCGACATGTTATACGATTTGACGATAAGGCCGTCCATATTGGCACTGTAAGGTAGATAGCCGGGTACCCACAACCGGATGGAATCCGGATGATTGAGGACCTCAAAACTTTCGCAATTCTGAAAATACCGCCACTGGGTTTCACTGGCTGAAATGAAAATTCTTTTTTCTGTAAAGCTGGAGGCCGTTAAAAAGCCAATCACTGTTTCCTCCGGGTCCGAAACGCACAATATATTTCCCCGCAGTTCCGAAGGCTGCGGATCGAAAATAGTGCCCAACGACTCGGTATTCTTTTTCATCAGCGTAAAGTATTCGTAAGCGGGTTTTGTTATAGTTTGTTGCCGAACCAAAATGCTGTAGCGAACACTTAGTTTTTCGGAGCCCGGGTTTATATATGTGAGGGAGGATTCTTTTAATACATCGGACTGCAATTGTGCCGTTGTGCCGATCAGTATATTGGACGAACTTTCGTATTTCCAGCACTGGAAGTTATGCGGACCAAAATAGACGATATTGGCATCCCCGATCCATTTGTATTCGGCCGGGTAATAGCTGCGAATCTCCCAGGTCTCGTCGTAATTCCATTTGTAATAGCGTGTATTGTTACTGGGGTCATGCGAATTGGCAAAAACCCGTACGCCGTCATTTTCTTTCTTCCAGGAAATGGAATCAATGTCCGGTGTAATGACCGCTTTAACGTAATCAGAAAGGTATTCTTTATTGTTGGCCGTACGGATGCGCAGGCGGTAATCCTGTCCTACCACCATGGGTAGTTGCGCATGACTGTATTGCCCTGCCCCCATTGTCGTTAATGGAAAACTGTTGCCGGCTTTATCTTCCACCGATAGCTGCGCATTCAGTTCCGGTTTGTAGTTCAGGTCATCGTTCACTTTTAGTGTACGTGACAGGTTTATGTTGGTGGGACCACCAACCGTCAACACCCCTTCCACCACCAGCATCGACACATCATTGTCACGCAGGGGCAGTTCGTAGCGGTCGCGGCAACCGGCGAAAACAACCAGCAATAAGAACCAAAAATTTATTCGTTTCATTAAAACTTGATATTAAAGTTTATAAACGGAATGGCATTGCCGAAAATGGAAAGTTTGTACCCCTGCACCTGTCCGGCTTCGGAAACATAATACACGGAGAAAGGATTGCGCCTTCCCGTCAGGTTGTAAACACCGATGGTCCAGGAGTTGTGGGTGCGCTGTTTTACCTTATGGTTGCCATCAATGTTCATGGAGAAGTCGGTACGGAAATAATCCGGAATGCGGTACGAATTTCTTTCGGCATACAATACCCGCTGCGAGCCGGCGTAAAAATAACGGCCGATGGGCAGGGTAATGGGTCGCCCGGTGCTGTAGGTCATGTTCAGCGACAGGCTGAAGCGGTGATTTACTTTAAAGTTTCCGATAGCCGTTACATCGTGTGGCTTGTCGTAGTTGGCCGGATACCATTTTCCATTGTTCACCGGCAGCGATACCGTAGGATCATCTACCTGCAACAAGATGCGGGAATAGGTATAACTCACCCAGCCATTCAGCTTTCCACTGTTTTTTTTGATCATCAGTTCGGCGCCGTAAGCCTTTCCTCTTGTGTTGATGACATCCGTTTCAATGTGGTGATTCAGGATCAGGGTTGCGCCGGGTTTATAATCCAGGTAGTCCCTGATCTTTTTGTAATACACTTCGGCAGATGTTTCAACGGTGTTTGACTTGAAGTTTTTGTACAAGCCTAAAGAAACCTGGTCGCCTCTTTGGGGTTTGATATTCGGATCGCTCAGCTTCCACACATCGGTTGGTGCCATCACCGTTGTATTTGACAGCATGTGTATGTACTGGCGCTGCGAATTATACCCGGCTTTAATAGAGAAGCTGGGCGAAAAAGCATACCGTGCCGAAGCCCGGTATTCCGGTCCCTGGTAGGTATTGATCACATTTCCGGAGCCAAAGGATTTTCGTACAATAACGGTGCTTTCGTCACGGGGAACACCCGGTGCATAATAGTTCACATCACGGCCTCCCATGTACTGGAACAGGGAAAAGCGAATGCCCCCGCTGATGGAGAACTTAGAAGAAATGGTATAACGGTCGGAAAGGTAAATAGCTGACTCCATGGCCTGTTCGGGTGCCACCACATCCGGCGTTACCAGCGATTCGTTGCTGTTGGGAAGATAGGTTCCGGGATGCAGCTTGTAACGGATGGAGCTGGCGCCAAATTCCAGGGTATGGCTTGGACTGGCCACATAAGAAAAATCACCCCGCAGGTTTACCTGGTTAATGTCGAAGCCAAGCGAATAGGCATTCACCTTGTTGCGGGTACTTTTCACGGAGTACTCGTAATAATCGGTGCCCGCAGAAAAATTCGCCATCATTTTGGTACTGAACTGGTGCCGCCAGCGCAGGTTGATATTGCGGTTGCTGTACCCGTAGGATGTATCGGTTGCCAGGTTGAATCGGTCGTTGCTGACATAGCCGGTAAAATACAGGTCGTTCTTTGCGTTGATGCGATGGCTGATGCCAAGGTTCACATCATAAAACGACGCTTTCGAATCCTTGTATTCATCGGGCAGGAGCTTCATCAGCCAGTTGGCATAGGTAGTGCGGCCGCCCAGGATAAACGAAGTTTTATCTTTTACCAGCGGCCCTTCGATATTAAATCGGCTGGTAACGATGCCGATACCGGCCGAACCGGTAATCTCTTTTTTATTTCCTTCCCGCAAGCCGATGTCGAGCACAGATGACAAGCGGCCGCCATGCTTGGCAGGAATGCTGCTTTTGTACAGTTCAACGTCTTTTACAATTTCGGGGTTGAAGGCGGCAAACATGCCAAAGAAATGTGAAGGATTGTAGATGGTGGCGCCGTTCATCAGCACAAGATTCTGGTCGGCCGATCCACCCCGGACATTTAAACCGGTACTGGCTTCGCCCACGGTTTTCACACCCGGCAGCGTCAGTACGGCCCGCAGGATATCAGCTTCGCCAAATACGGCCGGCACTTTTTTGATGGCCTCAATGTTGAGTCGCTCCACGCCAAGCTGCACCCTGTTGACGTTGGCCAGTTTTTGCGCCGATACCACCACTTCTTTCAAAAGCGCTACGTGTTCTTTTAGTTCCAGGTTCAGCGTACCATCGCTGTAAATCACCACCCTGAATTTTGCATCCTGCATACCCAGGCTTTGCACATACAGGTTATGGCTTCCTGCCGGCAGCGTTAGCGTAAAATAGCCTTCCTGGTTGGTTATAACATTGCGATTCAAGCTATCTACAAATAAAGAAGCATTGGTGATGGGCTCACCAGACCGGTCGCTGCGCACATAACCACTCACCACCACATTACCCTGTTTGATGGTGTTGGTTTTAATGCCTACTTCATAAATCTTGTTTTCAGAAACTGTTTGGCGGCGGCTTTCAGCTGTACTGGTGATGGAAAGGGATTGGGTATGATCTGTTTTCTGTTGTGCCTTTGCCGGCTGGAAAAAATTAGGCGGCAAAGTAGCCAGCAGCGTTACTTTTTTTGTAATGAATACCCGGTTTTGGTCATCGATGGCAAATTGCAGGTCGGTGCCCCGAAACACTTTTTGCAACACCTCGGGAAGAGGCTGTTCCTGCACGAGGATGTTCACCACAAGGCTGTCAACCTGCGTGCTGTCGTAAAAGAAAAAATACGGGGTTTGCGCTTCTACCTGCTGGAAAAATTTTTTAGCGGGCAGGTTTACAAAATGGCCGGACACCTGCGCAGGCGATTGTCCTTTTGCAGCCGCCGCCAGGATTAAAAAAACAAAAAGGAGCAATTTATTTCGCATACTAACGGCTGGTCTGGTTATAAAAATCTACTATGGTACGCAGGGCTGCTTCCGGTGTTTTCCGGTACTTGATGCCGGCGGCCTTCAGTGCAGCTTTGCTTTCTTTCTTTTTGTCATCTACCAACTGCAGAATGGCTTTTTCATTTTTGATGGGATGAAGTTTTCCATCCATTTGTACATAAAAGGAATAGTCCCTGACAAATTCACGTTCCAGCACATTGGAGACGATGCTTTCATTGAGCAGCATGGTTCGTTTGGCATACAGGGTCAGTGGACCGGTGCTGAGCACTTCGTAGATGCCGGCTTTGTGAGGAGCCGTTTCCACCTCTGTCAGGTAAATAAAGCGGCTTTCGCCAAGGGTAAACGCCTGTATCCGCGGGGAAAACAACACAACCGGCGTAAACCCGTTCGGATGCAGGGCGATGACTTCATCTTTCACCAGGTCGTATTTCAGCAGGATGCCACTGTACGCAACATCCCGGTAAATGATATCTCCTTTTTGCCAGTCTTCCGAACCATAAAACGGAATGCCTTTGGCAGCAAACGGGTAGCCCACGTATTGCCGGCCATAATAAAGCGGATCGCCGGCATTGGCCGCCTGTTTGGATTGCATTGCAGCTGCAAACAATACAGAATCGGATTGAGAAAATAGCGGGTGGGAAACCGCAAGGAATAAAAGGGATAAGAGTTGTTTTCTCATAAACATGTCAGAAGCTTCGTTGTATGGTCTTTGCTTTGGAAACCGCAATATACCAATTTCAGCGAAGTTTGGTTGCTCTAATTCCGTGAATGGAAACACATTAGCGGGAGCCGAAACGCATTAAAAATTGACCAGCATACGCAGCTTCCGCGTAATGAGCGCCATGTTAAGGTATTTGATATTGATAAAGTCATAATGCCCTACCAGCAGGTAGGTAATGGCCACATCTTTTAAGGCAATGGCATTGTTAAAGCAATCGAGTGCCTTGTCACGGGCACCAGCCCGTGCATAATCTATGCCCATCCACAGTTGCGATATGTGTTCGCTGTCCCCTTTCATGCGTTCATACTTCTTGTCTACTGCCAATACAAGATCGGTATTGTCGCCCTCCCGGAAAAGCTGCAGCAATCCCTGGTCACCGCTTTTTTCTGCGGCGTCGATGGCATTTTCCGTTTCACCCACATGCCAGTACAGCCTGGCCAGTTCGTTGTTGAATTCTTTCCAGTCATCGGCACTGTCCAGGTTTCTGTCCACCAGCTTTTTCTGTAGATCTATGGCTTCCTCTTTTTTGCCGGCATTGGCCAGGCAACGAACCTGGTTCACCGTGAGGTAATCCCATCCCGGGTTGATCTGGCAGCCGGTTTCATAGATCTTCAGTGCCGCATCCGTTTCGCCTTTGCCTTCCAGCAACAACCCAAGCCATAAATAAACATTCGACTGGTTTGGATTCAGGTCAATGGCCCGACGGTAGGTAATTTCCGCCGCATGCCAGTCAAATTTCTGGTGATACCAGTAGCCCAGCGCTGCCTGGCTTTCTTCCGATTGCGGGTCCAGGGCAAGGGCGAGGTCGATGTATTTTTTTGCCATCCACAGCATCCGCACCGGGTCTTCGTACCCACGGTAGGAAGCCAGCAGGTAGGTTACTGCCAGGCCCGAATAGGCGTTCGCAAAATTGCTGTCCCTTGCCACCGACTGCTCAAAAAGGTCCCTTGCTCCCAGCAACTCTTCTTTTGTACGCTTTTCCACCAGGTATTTTCCACGCAGGTATAGGTCGTAGGCTTCCAGGTTGTGGGTGGGGTTTTGATCGAGCTGTTTTGTTTCCTGTTGCGAGAGCTTTGCATTCAACACGTCGGCAATGGCCAGTGCCACTTCCCGCTGAATGGAAAAAATATCTTTTACGTTGCGGTCGTACGAATCGGCCCAGAGGTGCTCGTCGGTGGCCGCATCAATCAACTGGGCGGTGATGCGTACCTGGTCCTGCGAACGCTGCACACTGCCTTCCAGAATAACGGAAACACCAAGTTCGCGGCCGATCTCCTTTACATGCTTCGGTGCTTTTTTATACTGCATCACCGATGTACGGGAAACCACCTTCAGGGCTTTGATCTTGGAAAGCTGGGTGATAATGTCTTCGGTAAGGCCATCACTGAAATATTCCTGGTCCTGGTCGTTGCTCATGTTAAAGAACGGCAGAACAGCAAGGCTTGTTTTGGATTTTTGCTTGTGGGGTCTTTCGGGCAGGGAAACCGGTGCCGGCTCGCTGTAAGGGGTCAGCAGCTCATAAATGCGAACCGTTTCTTTTATGTTTTTCAGCTTTTCTTCCTTGATAAAAACACAGTCGAGCCCCTGCTTGTTCACAATGTTGCGGTACACCATCTCCGACACGTAAATGCCACCGGCGGGAGCCTGTGCCTGAAGGCGGGAAGCAATGTTGACAACATCGCCAAATACGTTACCGCCGTGGAGCAGCACATCGCCCATGTGAATGCCGATTCTGGCCGGCACCACCGGCTCTTCGTGCAGATCGGCCTGTAAAAGCTTGGCAAATTCGGCCGAATCGGTAGCGCTGTTAAAAAGAATCAGGCAGCCGTCGCCGTAGTATTGAATGATTTTTCCTTCCAGTTCACCGGCAATGATCTCCAGCACCTCGCGGAAATGGTTGATCTTTTTCACGGCTTCTTTTTCATCTTCCTGCATCATGGCCGAATAGCCGACAATATCGACAAAAAGAATAGCAGCCAACTGGTGAAATGGTTCGGACATATGGTTGAAATCGCGATAATTTTTGCAAATGTAATGGTGTGGGCCCTTTCCGTTCCTGATTATAATGAAAGGTCCGTTCGGTCCCACGACTTGCATCATCCCGTCCTAAAAATTAATAAAGGGAATGTTTCTCATGCGCGGCCAAAGTACGGAATTCTGTGTTGCCTAGGTAACGGAATGTTTGGAATGGTAAAGAAAGCTGAATGGTGAATAGTAAGTAATGAGGCAGATTCATTTAGACCTGCACTCATTTGTTAGCAATGTGTAAAATCATGTGAATGGCAGCACCTCGTTTTCCCCCGCCTTTTTGAGGCAGAAGCGGTGTGTACTGCCGTCTTTCCCGTATTCTACCAGCAGGTTGTTATTTTCGGCTATCTTTTTTACGATGGCAAGTCCCAGGCCCGTTGAGGGTTCACCGGCATTGCCCGCTGAATGAAAACGCTTGTACAACTGCTGCGGGTCAATGGCGGGCAGTTGACTGGTATTGGAAATGCAGAATTCTTTTTCGGTAATGCTGATCTGGAGTTCCCCACCGGCATAATTGTATTTAATGGCATTGCCCAAAAGGTTGCTCACCAGCGTATCGGCCAGGAAGGGATGAATCCAAACAAAAAAATTGGCCCAGAACTCGGTATGTACGTGGATGCCTTTGTCCTGAATGATCTCTTCAAATAACCGCAAATATTTGCGGGTGATTTCTGCCATGCTCAAGGGTTCCGCGGCCACAAACTGGTTGTTTTCGATTTTGGCCAGCAGCAGCAAGGACTGGTTTAATTTGCCCAAGCGACTAAGCGCCGAACTGGCCTGTGCTATTTTTTCCAGTTGCGGTTCGTTCAGATTCTCTTCCTGCAGCAACAGTTCCAGTTTGGTTTGCGCCACCGCCAGCGGGGTTTGCATTTCGTGCGCCGCATTTTCTGTAAACTCTTTCATTGACCGGTAATCGCTGTAAATTTTTTGGGTCATGGTGTTCAGCGATGCATTCAGCTCGGCAAATTCCTGCGTTTTTGTTTCTTCAAAGCGGGTAACAGGCATTTTTCCCAGCTCCATGGTCCGGATCTTTTGCAGCGTTTCGCGGAAAGGTTGCCAGACCTTTTTGCTGATCAGCCAATTGAAAAGCATCATGGCGGCAAACAATCCGCCGAAAACCAGCAGCATAATCCAGGTGACATTGGCCACCAGCGCTGATTTCTGCTCCTGCGATTTGCGAATGACAATCTGGTATGGGACACCCTGTACCGACACCACATGCCGGAGCTGGCGGAATGCAACCTGGCGGGTATCGTTTTCCCGTTTATCCACTGTGCTGGTGATTTGGGGATAAAGGGTAGGCCTTTCCCTGACGGGATAAATAATAATGTCGGGCGAACGTAAAATAAAGCGGGTATCCCCGGCCGTTGCCGTTTGCAGGTAGCGTATCCATTGCACTTCTTCGGAGACCAGTTCGCGGTCCACCCGTTTGTTGATCTCGTTACTGAACTGGTAAAACAACAGGTACCCTCCCACCGCCAGCAAGGGAACCATTGCGGCTAAAAAATAAAGTGTGGTGCGGGTGAGCAGTTTCATGCCTGTCATTTTAGTAAGGGGCGAGTGGATAGTAGTCAGTAACGAATAAACGTACCACTATTCACTAGATGTCAGTAAACCGGTATCCTGTTCCATATACAGTTTTAATATAATCACCACTGCCGGCATCTACCAGTTTTTTGCGCAAATTTTTTATGTGTGTATAAATAAAATCGTAATTGCTTACTTGCTCGTATTCATCGCCCCAGATGTGTGTGGCGATGGCCGCCTTTGTGAGTACACGCCGCTGGTTGGCAATAAAATATTCCAGCAACTGGTATTCTTTGTCCGTCAGCTCTACATTTTTGCCCTCTACCGTAACCACCTGCGATTCCGGCTCCAGTCTTATTTCATGAAAAATAATGGCCTTGCTGCCGCCAAAATTTCGCCGCCGCAAGATGGCATGAATGCGTGCATTGAGTTCCGAGAGATGGAAAGGCTTAGTGAGATAATCATCGGACCCCAGTTCAAGACCGGTAAGCTTATCTTCGAGCGAAGCTTTTGCCGAAATGATGATGATCCCGGCACGGGCTTCCAGCTCTTTTAGTTCGTGAACAATATCCAGGCCGCTGCCAAAGGGAAGACCAATGTCCACCACCACACAATCGTAAGCATATAAGCGGACCTTCTCCATCCCTGCACGAAAATCAGCAACAGCTTCGCACACAAAACCCTGCTGTTCCAGGTAGGTTTGAATGGATTCCCGCAAATGAGGTTCATCTTCTATGACCAGCACTTTCATTGCTTAAAATTACGGGGACGGGAAATGTGAAACGTCAGACGTCAAACGTGAAACGGGAAGGAGTTTATGAGTTTACTTGTACACGAGCTGGAAATTTGCAACCTACAATCTCAATACAATTTTAACTGCGAATGATTCTGCCGTTTCACGTCAGACTTCTCCCATTTCCCGTAAAAGAAATGCCCCGCATCAGGGCGGGACATTCTCAATAACCAAAACCAACAATCAAAACTGGCTTTTCATTACCGGAGGTCATTCAATGCATATTGGTATTCGCGTTGCGGCTGGGCAGGATACACACCACTGATGATGGCGCTGCTACCGGCCGACTGCAGGGCAGTGGTGAGTTCTTCTACCGAGCTAACTTTTTTACCAGCTACTTTTGTCACCACAAAGCCTTCACGGATACGGGTTTGTTCACTTAGGATACCGGGTTTCAGGCTCTTGATCTGTACACCGCCGGTCAGTCCGAGCTGGGCCGCTTTTTCTTTGGGCAGGCTTTCAAAGGTTGCCCCCAGTTGTTCTGCTGTTCCTGCCTTCAGGCTGGCATAGGTTCCGGCGTCGCCTTTCAGGGTAAGATTTACAGTTTTTTCGCTGCCATCACGGTTATAGCTAACCGAAACCTTATCACCCGGACGCATGGCCGCAATTTTTTCGATGATCTGTGTTCCTGTCGAAATCTTGGCGCCATTCAACCTGGTGATCACATCTCCTTTCTTCAATCCCGCTTCGTCTGCGGCACTGCCTTTCGATACCTCAACGATGTACACACCGTCAACTGTTTTTGTGATTGCCTGCTCTTCTTCGCTTTGTCCGTTGCCAAACATCACACCGAGGTAGGCTCTTTTTGTACTGCCATATTTGATAATGTCAGCAGCAATTTTATTTACCATGTTCGATGGAATCGCATAGCCATAGCCGGCATAGGATCCGGTTGGCGAAGCAATGGCACTGTTGATGCCAATCAGGTCACCATTGGTGTTTACGAGGGCACCGCCGCTGTTACCGGGGTTGATGGCTGCATCGGTTTGGATAAAGGCTTCCAGCGGCGTTTTGCTCTGGCGGCTGTTAATGCCAATGCTCCTGGCTTTGGCACTCACAATACCGGAGGTTACAGTGGCATCAAGATTCAGGGGGTAGCCGATGGCCAGCACCCATTGCCCAAGGCGCACATCATCCGAGTTGGCAAAGGTCAGGTAAGGAAGGCTGGCGGCTTCGATCTTTACCACGGCCAGGTCACTGCTGGGATCTGTTCCCACCACTTTTCCTTTGTAGCTTTTGTTGTTGCTCAGCGTTACCATAAGTTCCTCAGCGCCGTCCACCACGTGGTTGTTGGTAACAATATAACCGTCACCGGTGATGATCACCCCGGAACCGGAGCCTCGTTTCAACTGTGGTGCGGACTGTCCTCCGCCAAACATATCTTCAAAGCCATCGCCGAAAAACTCACGGAAAGGATTGTTCTGCGCCCGGGGCGCTGCTACCTGCCGGGCTTTGGAAACGGTTTTGATATGCACCACCGCCGGTACGGCTTTGGTGGCCGCTTTTTCAAAATCCACACCTGGGTCAATCAACGGGCTCTCCACATAGCTGGCTGTTTTAAAAAGGCCGTCATCGCCTAATAAGTTCGCTTCATTTCGCGGTTGTAATTGGTTGTAGCCCCAGATACTGCCAATGGCCGTAGCAGCTACAATAAATCCGGTTGTTAGTGTTTGTTTTACTGTCATGGTCAGGTATTTTATTTATTGCTTTCTGCAATCTTACCATGCACTTCTGAAGCGATTCTGAAGAAAACTGTAAAGGCGCTGTTAAACAGGTTTGCTTGTTTTCCTGCCATCCTATTAGAATGAAAAGCAATTCATCATTCATGACAAGTTTTTGCAATCTGAATACGGGATTTTGTTAATCCAATCTTAACTGCTAAACTTGGGCTTTGATTAACACCCATTCTGCTCAGTTTTGAGCGGATTACTTCTAAACTAACTGTCCTATGTTTCGTAGAACCCTATCCAAACCGTTTACGGTTTTGGCCTTTATCCTTCCTGCATTTGCCGTGCAAGCGCAATACAACCAGATCGAGTTCGGACAGGCCTCCCGTGAAGAACTGGAAATGAAAGAATGTGCCTTTGACAAAAGCGCCGATGCCGTTGTATTGCTGGATCATGCCGTGGCCTATTTCAACGATCAGTACAACCTGATCACGGAACGAAGGATCCGGTTAAAAATCCTGAAAGAGCGAGGCATTGAAAGAGGTAATATCCGGATTCCGTATTACAGCGGCGATGGATTTGAAGTGATCCGCAGCATTGAAGGTGCCGTCATAACACCAACCGGCAATGGCAGTTTCAACACCACGGCGCTGGAACGGAAAAACATCTTTAACCAGCAAATCAATAGCCTTTATTCCCTGCAAAGCTTTGCCATGCCCAATGTGCAGGTGGGTAGTATAATTGATTACAAGTACCAAAGCATCATGAAAAGCTATGGTGGCCTGAAACGCTGGGAATTTCAGAAAGAGATTCCTGTGGTCACCAGTTATTACGAACTGTCGCCAATCCCCAATTCCGAATTTGCCTACTCGGTATACAAAGCACCTACCCTGCCCATTGATATTATTCCCAATGATAAAGAAGGCAAGGTGAAGTTCATCATGAAAAATGTTCCGGGCTTGCGGGATGAAGTGTATTCTGCTACCACCCGAAGCTTTTTGCAGCGTGTCAACTTCCAGTTTGCCAGTCATACCACGTATATGGGCAAAACCAATTACACCAATACCTGGCAAACACTGGCCAATGAACTCATGCAGGAAAGAGAATTCGGTTCCCAGGCGAATAGAGATTTCTCCGGCACGCCTTTCATTAAAAGTCTTTCCCCTTCGTTGTCAGCGACAGAAAAGCTGAAGGCGGTATATGATTTTGTGCGGTCGAACATTACCTGGGACGAGATCAATTCAAAATACAGTGAGCAAGGTTCAAAATCCACACTCGAAAAAAAGAAAGGCAATACCGGTGAGATCAACCTGCTGCTGGTTAGTTTATTAAAAAGTGCCGGTGTGGAGGCCTATCCCCTGCTGGTGTGCGAACGGGATTTTGGCCTGGTGGATACGGCCTATTCATTTTTGGATCAATTCAATAAAGTGGTAGCCATTGCCTATGCCGACGGCAAGCAGTATGTACTGGACGGTACCGACAAATTAACGCCTTTCTTTCTGGTGCCGCCGGACATTTTAAATACCACGGCCTTCCTGGTGGACAAAAAGAAAAAACGGTTTGTGTATTTCAACGATCTTCCGCACAGACAGCGTGAACTGATAACCGTTGCAGGCAGTGTGCAAGAAGATGGCACCCTTCAAACGCATAGCCGGATCACCCTTGCTGATTATGCCAAACTGGGAAAAGTGCAACGCTACCGGTCGGAAAAAGCCCGCTATCTCGAAGCGATTGTAAAAGAACATCCCACCTTGAAAGTAGATTCGTTTGCCGTATCTGGGTTTGCCAATGATTCGGCTGCGCTGGAGCAGGATCTGACGTTTGCCATGAACCTGAAAAAGACCGGCGGCTACTACTTGCTGGATTACAACTTTTTTACCGGTCTGCTGGAAAACCCGTTTATTACCCAATACCGGTTCACCGATATTGACTTCGGCTCAAAGTACAATCTTGTGCTGGTGGGAAGCTTTTCCCTGCCCCCTTCCCTGACAACAGAAACCCTTCCTGCCAATAAACGCATTGTTTCTGCAGACAGAACGATGTCGGCCAGCCGGTACATTGAAAAAGCGGAGGAAACACTTCAGGTTCGCATCAATATGGAGATCAACCGCGAAAAATTTTATGCAGATGAGTATGAAGTGGTAAAAGGCTTTTTTAAAGAAATCGTGGACCTGGTAAATGAACCTGTCCTCCTAAAAGCAAAATGATCATGATACGGAAATTTTGCGCCTTTGTTTTGCTGATCCTCGCAGTTTCTCCTGCCTTTAGCCAGGCAACGGCAATATCGTTTACAGCAGATGCTATCCCCGCTGATCTGAAAAAAGACGCAAACGCCGTTTTTCGTCTCGACGAAGCAACGCTTGATGTCGTATCCCCATCAGAATACAGCCTGCGTGTACGGCAGGTGGTAACCTTGCTGGATGCGGAAGGTGCCCACCATCTTCGCCATCGCATTGGCATCGACAAATTCAACAAGGTTGATTTTGTGGAGATTAGCATCTACAATGCACAGGGAGCCCTCGTAAAAAAGTACGGCAAAAAAGATTTCGCGGTGGAAGCTGCTATCGATGGCATTTCGCTGGTAAACGACGACAAAGTAATGGAGTTGTACACGCCTGCACCCGGGTATCCCTGCACCATCGATGTGCAGTACAAACGGAAAAACACCGGTTATATTGAGCTGCCAAACTGGTATATCAATTTCCATGATGCGTCCACGGAAATTTTCCGCTACGAAGTCAATGTGCCTGCTGCGCTGGATGTTCGCCACCGCACCCTGAATTTTTCCATTACGCCGAAAATGGAAACAGTTGGCAACCTGAAACAATATACCTGGGAAGCCAGGAATATTCCTGCTAAAAAGTTTGAAAGTGAAGGGTTTGAACCAGCCCGTTACCTGCCGCAAGTGGAAGTGGCGCCTAACGAATTTTCGTACGATGGTTACAAGGGAAGCTTTCGCAGCTGGAAAGATTTCGGTTCATGGAATTATGCCTTGTATGAAGAAAAAGAAGCGTTTTCACCCCATCGGGTAGCCGAAATAAAAGCCCTGATAGCAGATACAAAAACACGGGAAGAAAAGATCCGTGTGCTTTACCAGTACCTGCAAAAAAACATGCGGTATGTCAGCATCCAATTAGGCATTGGCGGATTCAAACCGTTTGCCGTCAATTTTGTTGACAACAAAAAATATGGTGATTGCAAGGCGCTTACTAACTACATGCGGTACCTGCTGAAAGCCGCCGACATTCCTTCCTATCCGGCCCTCATCAATGCCGGCTACAACAAAATACCGGCGGATCCAGCGTTTCCTTCCGATCCGTTTAACCATGTAATCCTCTGTATTCCTGGCGCAAAAGATACCACCTGGCTGGAATGTACCAGCACCAACAACAAAGTGGACGAATTGGGTGCTTCTAGCGAAAACAAAAAAGCGCTGTTGCTGACCGAAGCCGGTGGTATTCTGGTCAATACGCCACGCAGCGCATTTGCAAAAAATACGGTGTTCTCCAGCAATAGCGTCACCATCACAGCCGAAGGCACAGCCACCATTGAAAACAGCATCCGAAGCGCCGGAGACGCCGCTTCTTTTTTCCAGTATGTGAGCCAGCTAACTGATGGCGAACAAAAAGAAGCGCTGGTACAGTTTCTTCTTTATAAAAACCCTGAGGCACTCACCGTGACTACGCCTGCGGAAAATGAGGGGGCTCTTTTTCAAATCAACCGCACGTACAACAAACTGTTTCTTTTTAAAACCGGCAACAAATATTTCTACCCGGCCTGCATCAACAAACTGGCTACCGAAAAGATGAAGCCTTTCCAGCGCACCATGGATTTTTTGTTTCATTTTCCATACACCAAGTCCGATACAACCGTCTTTCAGTTACCGGCAAACCATACAGTTGAAACACTTCCGGCCAATAAGGAAATAGTCACTCCCTTTAGTACCTACAAACGAAGCTGTAGCTACGACAAAGCAAACCACCGGCTAACCGTCATCAGTACACTAGTCTTGAAGGACCATGTCATTCCCGCGGCATCATACGGCGCCATGGTTTCTTTTTTCAGGAACGTGAATGAGCTGGAAGAGGAAACATTTGTATTGCAGAAAGAAGCACAGGCAGTGCCGGTGGCCGCAGCCTTTTGATCTATCTTTTTTTGTACAACACCCGTAATCCCTGGTTAAAGGAAGTCAGAAAGGCGGAAGCATGTGATTCGTTGGGCAGGATCCGCTCTTCTATCATCAGATTTTTATAGGAACGGCTTTTCAGTGCGGCTGTAAACTGCTGCATCAGGGGAATCATTCCCATAAAACTTTCCTGTGCGCCAACGGAGATAAAAATCTTTGCCGGAATAGAATGGTCTCCGCTCCGGTAAACCTGTTCTTCCTGTTTTATTAAACACTTATTGTCCCAGAAAAATGAAACACTGCTGAGCAGATAGGTATCAAATTGTTCCGGTTCGGTAAGGACAACCCATGCACCAAACAATCCACCGAAGGAATGCCCGGCCAGGCCTCTCCCGGCGGTTTTGTACCGGCTTTGAATCAGTGGAAAGATCTCCCTTTTCAACACATTCAAAAATTCGTTAGCGCCACCTGTTTTCACATTCATTTTTACATCTGCAGCCAGCATGTTTTCAAAGGCCGTATCTCTGGTTGGTGTGTAGTCCGGCGTTCTGAAAACGGTGCTACCCAATATGCTGTTTGTTTGGTAGCCGATTCCGACTATAATTAATTCTTCCACTTCTCTCGTTTCCTGTAATAGGCGGTGCATCTGCTGCATTACCGGGAACATAAAATTCCCGTCGAGCACATAGAGCACCGGATATTTTGTCGTATCATGTGGAGAGTAGCCTTGGGGCAAGGAGACAAAGATTTCATATGCCTGCCCGTTGGTCTTTGCGTTTAAGGTGAATTGGTCCGAATTGCCAAGTGCCTGTTGTGCATGGGCAGTATCGAAAATGGTAATTAATAAGAGAAGAATGCCGAAAAAAAACGTTTTCATCTTCATGATTTTTTAGGGCAAGATGATGCCGATTTTGGTGCAGGAAAATGCCAACCTGATTGGGTTGCAGCTTTCTCCAACTGAGTCGTCGGCATTGGAAACTGAATAGCAAAGCTGTTCCGCCGTTTTACCCCGTATTCTTACTAACAGTGATCGAGAGAAACCTGCGCTTGTAATCAATAATCTGTTGTTTTCCAGTAAAATCTTTATAAAAGGGAACAGTCTTCCATACCTGATTGCTGTTGATGCATTTCAAGCTCTGGCTTAGGAAGCGGGTACGGAAAAACTGCGTTCAGCGCAGCATTTTTATATTTTATCGAAAGCTATTGTTTTCGCTTATATGGTAATTTTAAGTATACGAGAAAATTTTTTTCGGCAGTAAAGGTTATTGAAATCGATAAAGCCATGCAACGAACAGGGTATTATATCGTAACCTCTATAACGGTGTACCGGCTGTTGGCAGCCTTTGTTCTCCTATACTTAATTCTTACCCAGCAATTACAGGTTTTTAAATGGATGTTGGCGATCAGTTTTCTTACGGATGCGCTGGACGGTATGCTGGCCCGGAAACTAAAAGTGGTTACCGTATCCGGCTCCCGGCTCGATTCTATAGCCGATGATCTGACGGTGCTGATGGCCGTTGTCGCCATTTTTGTTTTTAAACCGGAATTTTTTCGTGAACAGCGTCTTCTCGTATTTGTTATGCTTGGGCTTTACCTAGTGCAACTGGCCCTGGCCTTGATCCGCTATCATCGGTTAACCAGTTTTCATACCTACCTGGCCAAGTCAGCAGCCGTCCTGCAAGCGATATTTCTGGTGCTGTTTTTCTTTCTGCCGGAAGAACCGGAATTTGTATTTTATGCGGCAGCCACCGTAACCATTCTTGGCCTGGTGGAAGAAATCCTGCTTGTCTTACTTCTTCCGCAATGGCACACCGATGTAAAAGGTCTCTGGTGGATCAAACGACAAAATGCGTAAGTCCTACCGGCAATCCTTGGTGTGGATCATTTCTTTTTCCAATAATATCAGAAATTACTAAGCGGAAAAAATTAGAAATTTCAAACTCTGCCGCAGCTTTTAAAACTGACCGTTACTGGCCGGCGGTGTCACTACATCAGTGTTGGTATTCCTGGTTGTATCAGTGGTTATGCTGTTGGTAGTATCGCTGGTTTCTTTGGTTGTAGTGGTGCTGTTGGAGCAAGCTGCCATTAACAAAGTGGAGGCCAAAAAAAAGACGAAGTATTTCATATGCTTTCTTTTGCCCGCAAGTTACTCCCTGTAACCGGGGTAAAAAAATTACGGTATCCGGTGGCAATCAAAGCTCTTCACCAACCCATCGCTACTCCGTCCCTAAATCCTTCCAAAGTAAGTGAGTTTCATCTATGCGGTATGAAGTACATTTGGAAATATCTTCACTTATAAACTAAAGACTCATCATGAACAGAAAACTGCGCATGGGCATGATCGGTGGTGGCAAGGATGCCTTTATTGGCGCCATTCACCGCATTGCCGCCAATATGGATGGATTGGTAGAATTGGTTTGCGGGTCGCTCAGCATCAATAAGGAAATAGCCATTGACAGCGGCCGCACTCTTTTTTTACCGGAAGACAGGATTTATACTTCATGGGAAGAAATGCTGGAAGCTGAAAGCAAGTTACCCGAAGGCGTTCGGATGGATTTTGTTACCATCGTCACTCCCAACTTTGCACATTTTGCACCGGCCATGATGGCGCTGGAAAAAGGCTTTGATGTGGTGGTGGAAAAACCAATCACCCTCTCGCTGGACGAAGCCTTGCAACTTAGGGATAAAGTGGAAGCAACCGGTCGGATTCTTTGTCTTACGCATACTTACACCGGCTATCCCATGGTAAAACAAGCCAGGGAACTCATTAAGAATGGAACACTGGGTACCATTAAAAAAGTATTTGTCGAATATCGCCAGGGTTGGCTGAGCAAACTGCTGGAGCGGGAAGGCAACCAGGGGGCTGCCTGGCGAACAGATCCCAAAAAAGGCGGCAAGAGTGCCGTGATGGGCGATATCGGAACCCATGCTTTCAACCTGGCTGAATACATCAGCGGGCTTCAGGTTTCCGATGTTTGCGCCGATCTGAATACAATGGTGGAGGGCCGCCAGTTGGATGATGACGGCAGCGTGTTGCTGAAATTCTCAAATGGTGCCCGGGGGGTATTGGCCGCCACCCAGGTAGCTGCCGGTGAAGAAAACAACCTGACGATTAAAGTATATGGCGAAAACGGCGGCCTGGAATGGCACCAGCAGGAACCGAATACGCTGCTGCTGAAGTGGGCCGATAAGCCTACGGAAATTCTGCGGGCCGGCCAGCCTTATCTAACCGACATAGCCCGTCACAATTGCCGCACACCCGGCGGACATCCCGAAGGTTACCTCGAAGCGTTTGGCAACATCTACCGCAACTTTGCTTTTACCGCTGTGGCCCGGAAAATGGGCGCCTCGGTGGACACGGCTGTGGTAGAATTTCCTTCGGTTACAGAAGGCATCCGGGGAATGGCCTTTGTAGAAAGCGTGGTCCGGAGCAGTCAAAGCAATGAAAAATGGACACCGTTCAGCCTGGAGGTACAATAACACTACATTGGAAAAATACAAAACAAATGGGTTCTAATTTATGAAACCCATTTGTTTTTTAATCACTCTCGCCAAGGCATAAATTTTGGTTGCCTGCAAGTGATTTATTTTTAGGCTAGCGATGGGTGTTAGTACCTCCTATTCCAGATTTATTTCTAATTTATATACGCGGGTTTTTACGCGATGTGGAAAAAAATTTCAATTTTTACCCCTTATGAACTTGCATATTTAAAAAACTATAGTTTTCTTTGATCCATCTAATTCACATTACTCAGTTTTCAAACCTCTAACAACGGTTCTTTTTGAGTAACGTACCCATTATCCTTCACAATTTATTGTAAAATCTCCGTCCTTTTGGAAAGCTCAAACGACCTTGTATTGTTTGCAGGTGAAAACCTGTTTTGCGATAATCTCTCCTAATCCTTCGAAGAATCATAATCGTTCTGTATCCTGAAAAAACGAAGACAAGTAAACTATCAAATTCGAAGAACACTTTAAAAACAAACAACGATTATGGTAAAACTCTACTCCGCTCTCAAAAGCAGCATGCTTTTCACGAGCCTGATCCTCGGTGGTAACAATTTATTTGCGCAGACCTCAGTGTGTGGCAATGTGG